>CAYZSW010000023.1:0-1598 GCA_964481135.1 uncultured Candidatus Saccharibacteria bacterium | reverse complement strand
CCTACGCCAGAGGATCTTAAGTCCACCCCCTTTGGCCAGCTCGGGCACCCCTGCAAATGACAAACTTGTTAGAAATTGGTAGAGGTTATATATTAAGTTAACGGTTATTTTTACAAAAAAAGTTTCATTAATGAATATATATGTTAATCAATTAAATATTTATTTTATCTATTAAACTTATTTTATCTAAAAATCTAAATGAATATTATCACAAAAAATGACTAAAATCCACTTACACCAAGTTATAATGATTAAAGTTTAAAAGAATTCTGAGAAAATAAAGACAATAATCCGCTTATTGGTGGTTAAATGAATATCGATTTAGAAAAATGTGGAATCTGTGGCGCTTGTGTTGGTGTTTGTCCCAATAATGTTTTTGAACTCCTAGAGAACTGTATAAAAATTAAAGGAACATGCGAAAAATGTAATAATTGTATCTTTGTTTGCCCTTTAGGCGCTTTGAGTGATTAAAAGGAGATTAATATGAAATATGACGTTATTGTTGTTGGGGGTCGGGTTGCAGGTTCAGTTTCATCTCTGTTTGCTTCTAAAAATGATATTAATGTATTAATGATTGAAAAAAGGCAAGAAATTGGAACTCCAGTTCAATGTGCTGGAGCTACAAGCTACAAAACATTCGAAACTTTGGAGATGAAACCGTCAAAAAAATATGTTAGAAGCAAAGTTTACGGTGCAGACCTATACTCACCAGACGGTAGTTTTGCAACATTAAGAGGACCTGTTGCTGAAGGATTGATATTAGAGAGAAAAATATTTGATAAAGAATTAGCAATTAAATCTGCAAAAGCCGGCACCGACATCATGTTAAAAACTACTGTGAAAGATTTACTTATTAAGGATAAAAAGGTTAAAGGAGTTATTGCCAAACATCTTGGAAAAACAATGGAAATAACTGCAGATTTAGTTATTGCGGCTGATGGTTTGGAATCACAAATTGCAAAAAAATCTGGACTTAATACCACAGCTAGACCCTTTGAAATTTGTTCTTGTGCCCAATATGAAATGGTAGGTTTGGATATTAACCCTAACTATTTAAAATTCTATTTTGGCGAAAAAATAGCTCCTGGAGGATATGTATGGATCTTTCCCAAAGGGGATAGGGTTGCTAATGTGGGAATAGGTATTAGGAGTCCAAAACAATCTGCATATTATTACCTCAATAAATTTATAGTTAATTTAAATGCTAAACCAGTTGAACTTAACATTGGAGGAGTGCCTGTATCAGGGCCTATCGAAAAAACTTTCACAGATGGTTTACTTGTTGTTGGAGACGCTGCACGCCAGGTTGATCCAATAACCGGCGGAGGAATTCATATAGCCTCAGCGTGTGGCAAAATTGCTGGCGAAGTAGCTGCAGAAGCAATTCAAAAAGAAGATACATCATCTGATTTCCTGGTAAGATATGAAAAACTATGGAAAGAGAAAGTAGGTAAAAGCATAAAAAGATCTCTTAAATACCGGAACGCTCTGGACAATATGGATGATGATGATTTAAATAATCTTATTAGTTTTGCACAAGGAAAAGATGTAGGATACCTTTCTAAACTTTCAATGATCAAGCTGGCAAAGGACTATCC
>CAYZSW010000022.1:0-1770 GCA_964481135.1 uncultured Candidatus Saccharibacteria bacterium | reverse complement strand
CCGTTGGGTGCAATATTAGAAGAAATCTACACATTAACCATATAATCCATAAACTATGAAAGCTATTCACGCAGACCCCAAAGAAATTAGAAAAATTTTTGCTGAAAAATATGTTATCCCAGATTTTCAAAGACCTTATTCTTGGGAAATTGAACATTGTGATAAATTTTGGGATGATTTAATAAACTTTATTTCAGAAAAAGAATCAAGAGATGATAAGTATTTTCTTGGCAATATTGTTATTCATCAAAATGGTGATGGTTTTGTAGTTATTGATGGTCAACAAAGACTTACTTCTTTGCTATTATTAATTAAAGCACTTCATAACAGAGCAGGAATTGTTAGAGCATTAGAAGAATGTATCAAAATCAAAAATCCTTTGACATCTGAATTGACAGATGAACTTAGAGTTAATTCAAATGTTTTGGAAAAAGACAAAGAATATCTTTATGATATAATTTTTAATGAAGGAAACCGTACGCCTGACACTTCTAACATTAAAATTAATTACAAGTTTTTTAACGAAAAAATTAATGAGTGGTGGCTGAAAGAACATCAAAGCCCAGACAAACTCAATGATTTAATATTAACACTTTTAGACCAAGTTGTTATTCTACCAATACATTGTGGTTCTGAAGATGATGCTTTAACAATTTTTGAAACCATTAACAATCGTGGAATGTCTTTATCTGATGCAGATATTTTTAAAGCAAAACTACATCAATCAGCAAAAAATGAAAAAGATATATTCATTAAAAAGTGGAATGAAATTGACAGGCACGAATGGCTTTTCAGAATTTATATGCATATATGTAGAGCAAAAGATGGGGATTATGGAAAAGAAATTGCTTTAAGGTCATATTTTACAACAAAAAACAGGCTCAGCGAATGGAAGCCTGTTATGGAAACATTAAGTCTAATATATGATATTCAGACTAATTGGACTCCATCAAATGATGTTGTGATTTTATGGTATATTTTGGAAACCTACCCAAACTACTATTGGAATTATCCACTTTTTGTGTTTTTAAATAAGTACGGAAAAATGGAAGACGGTAATTATGTTTTACCAGAAAATTTAATGAGTGATTTTACAATTCTTTTAAAAGAGACTCTTATTTATTTTTTCATAAAAGGTGTCGTTTATAACTCTGTGAATGCCGTAAAAGATACCGTTTTTAGAGTTTGTTCTTTAATTGAAAAAAAATCAGATTACTTAGGGGAATATAAAAAGAATTTATCAAATGACCTCGAAGAATTTGAGAAGCGTTTAAATAATAATCAGTTTGGAAGGTATTTAAAGGGCATTATCTTACTTTCAGCATACTTAAATCCCAATCAAAGTAAATCTGAATTTGAAAGAGTTATTACAAATAATTACCATATTGAACATATATTGCCAAAAAAATGGAATAATTATGATAATTGGTCTCAAGATACTTGGGAAATAAATATTAATGCCTTAGGCAATTTGATACCTTTAGAATGGAACCTTAACATTAGTGCAAAGAATGAGTTTTTTGATAGGAAAAAAGATTCATATAGTAAATCTTCCGTACAAGATGCGTTGGATTTAGTTCCAATAAAAGACTGGTATCCTGACAATTTAAATAATAAAACATCGGAAAAGATTAAAAGGTTAATGGATTTCTTTAAATAAATACTGCACCCAACAAGGGGTTAATAAAATGCAGGTTTTCAGCGGATTAGGAAACATTCTCGCTTTTTCGTAGCTTCGTAGCGTGGGACAATGAACCGTTTCAAACTCCT
>CAYZSW010000021.1:0-2222 GCA_964481135.1 uncultured Candidatus Saccharibacteria bacterium | reverse complement strand
AATAAATTTCGGATATTTGAATAACCGGAGAGGTTTTTGCGCAGACTCCCGTTAGGCGTAATGCTATGGCGACCGTAATAGACATCAACAGTGTTCTTTAAACAAAAAAGAGATTACCCTAATCAGAATAATCTCTCTTTTGCATTTTGCAACTTGACTAAAAATTAATTCCAAAACAAATCTTCGGCAATTTGGTCTTCTGAAAATAACCAAACTTGGACAATTTTACCCTCAACAACTTCAAATAAATCGTTGCCATTCATATCAACGGTTTTATCGCCAATTTTGCCACTAAAATGTACGGGGAATGAAACTAAATTTCCATTAACCATCATTGCTCCTGCAGGTTTAATAACTAATGAACCCTGAGTTGCTCCCATCATATCGCCAAGCATTTTACCTATGGCTTCAAGCCCTGTTTTTGTACCAGCAAATTGATGGTTGCCAGGTTGATGCCATTTTGCATTTGGACTAAAATGAGAAAACGCTGTTGGGATGTCTCCTTGTGAAAGGGCTATTGAGTAAGCCTCTACTACTTCTTTTGCTGTCATTTTTTTTGTTTTTAAATTGTTTATAATTTTTTATTTTTAAAAAGGTAATTGTTGTAACATGTTTGCTTCACCAACTATTGGAAGTAAGCTGTCTTTCATAAAAACAGGGATATTACTTTTTTTTGCTTGTTTCACTATATTTAAAACCCAATCCTTTTCTGCTGTTATTTTCCCTTTTCGATTTCCTGTTTCTGTACCAATAACTATCCAATTGATACTAGTTAAGTCAAGCTCTCCTAAATCGCTAAATAAGGGTTCAAAGGTTAAGAAGTATTTTTTTGCTTTGACATTATTTCGCAAAAAATTAATTCTTCTAACATCATTTTTCGCAGTAATTGTAGCACCAATCCAAACATTATTTAACTCGGTTTCAAATTTGAATTTTTCAGGAAATTTAGTAAGGAATAAATAATCGTGTTTGGAAAATTGAGAAATATGATTAAAAACTTTTGAACGCCATTCGTTTTCCCAATCAGAAAAATCACTCATACTTGTCATAAAGTATTTCTGTGGTTTGCCATTTTTTATTTGTGTAAGCCTCTGTTCAAAAAATTCAGGAACTTCAAAACTTGGGGTAATTTTAAACCTATCATTTATTTTTTTTGCATAGCAATAAGTACAGCCTGCAGTACAACCATTAACAGGATTAAGCGTTTTAAATAAAGTACTAATGTTTACTATTTCCATTATTTTTATTTGAAATTTTAAAATTCAATGATTTAGAACATTGAGTTATTATTTGCCGGAGCATCAGGCATTTGCATCATAGCATCCCAGTGTTCAGCTAATTTGTCATTTTCAATACGATAAATATCTATAAACCTCCATTCCTTACCTGCCATTTCAAAACGAGAATGAAGAAAAACAATATCACCTTCTGCTACAATGTGTTTGAACTCAATTTTTTGTTTCGGCACACCTTGTGATATTAACATTTGTACAAATCCTTTTACACCATCTTGACCAGCGGGAGCTGTTGGGTTATGTTGTAAAAAATCTTTACTTAAAAATTCATCTACACTAGTTGCATCTAAATCACCAAAAATTCTTTGGTATGCAGTAGTAACTAATTGCTTATTTTTTTCTAATTGTGTCATAAGTTGCTTTTTAATTAATTATTTATTGTGCAAAACTAAATCATTTCCTACCTTTGTACAAGTACCTACATAATAGTAAGGTACTAACCAAAATGTTAGAATTCTATATTATCAAGCAAAAAAAATGGAAAAAAGTCAAAAAAATATTTTTATCTCTGACGAAAATTGTCCCGTAAGGCGTACATTAACACTTTTAGGTGGTAAGTGGACACTGTTAATATTATTTCAAATCAATGAAAGAGTTATAAGATACGGAGAACTAAAAAAAGCAATACCCGGAATTAGTGAAAAAATGTTAATCCAAGAACTCAATTTTTTAGTTGAGCATAAATTTGTTACTAAAAAAGCATACCCAGAAATTCCTCCAAGAGTAGAATATACGTTGACAGAACTTGGATTAAAGACCTTACCCATAGCTGACACACTTATAACATTTGGATTAGAAAATTTAACATAAATTACCTTGAAACGCAGACAGAAAAGTAGAAAGCGGAATGACGTGAAAAGAAGCACATACGCCTAACAAATAAGACTTAAACGCAGTCGCTGAGTAAAAAGCAAAAATCGCAGCCGT
>CAYZSW010000020.1:0-6696 GCA_964481135.1 uncultured Candidatus Saccharibacteria bacterium | reverse complement strand
GCACTTGACAAATTATTACACTTTGATATCATACCAATTTGAGTAACTCTAAAACCAAAATACTAATTAAAATAAGGAGTTATTATTTTTTTACTCAAAAAATCAAATCATCAAGAAACACAAAATCAAATAGTTTCCGATGATGAACCTCCGCTTATCAAAAAAATAAAAATTAAAAATAAAAAATTTCTAACTAAAAAAATAAAAAACATTAAAAAAACAATATTCTCTTTAACTAGATTGATAAAAAAACAGTTCAAAAAATTATTGAATAAAAAACAATCACCAGTATTAATAAAATCATTATCTCTAATACTCGTGTGTCTAGTAACAATACCAACTTCTCATGCAATAACTCAAGCAAAAAAAGAGAAAGCATTATTAGGAGAAAAAGAAGATATTATTAAATACCTACACCAAATTGACTCTTACACACCGATTATAGAAGAAAAAAATATTACAACAAACGATATTTTTAAAGAAGTAAAGAATGACTATGCAATAAAACCAGATATTACTTCAACAGAAAGCAGAGAAGAAAGAGATAGACTGGAAAGAGAAAGGCAAATTGCAGCTACAAGAAGAAATGTATATACCAGAGAAAGACCTCGGAATACCGCAACTTACGCCAGAACGACAAATATTGACAGCGCTCGATCTTCGAACACATACTCATATGGCTATTGCACATGGTATGCAGCACAAAAAAGACCTGATATTCCTAATCGTCTTGGTAATGGTGGCTCATGGTACAACAATGCTCAAAGAAACGGGCTCCCAACTGGCCAAGAAGCCAAAACTGGAGCTGTAATTGTTACTAACGAATCTTGGGTTGGCCATGTAGGTTATGTTGAATCAGTAAATGAAAACACAATTACAATCACAGAAATGAATTACAATGGATGGGGTAAAGTAAATACAAGAACTATAGATAGAAATTCCGCCAAAATTAAGGGATTTATATATTAAATAGATAATAGTATTATGTAAACTCAACTGAACGCAATCTGCAAAAAATCAATTTATGTTTTTACAATAAATTGATTTTTTGTTATAATGAGTGTAAAAATATTGTAAAAAGGAATATATATGCAATACGATGTTATTATAATAGGCACAGGACCAGCTGGTTATACAGCGGCAATTTATTGCTCGAGATACAATTTAAAAACTGCCATTATCGGCAAAGAACCTGGAGGAATGGCAGCAACAGCACATAAGGTAGAAAACTGGCCAGGTGAAATTTCAATTTCCGGATCTGACTTAATGGAAAAATTTAAATCTCATGTAAAAAATTTTAATGTTGAAATTATTGATTCTCAAGTAAAAAAAATCACTAAAAACAATAACACATTTACAATTTATTTAAATAATAACGAAATTATTGCTAAAAGTATTATATTAGCTGTTGGAACAAAACATAGAAATCTTAACATTGAAGGAGAAAAAGAATTCCTGGGCAAAGGTGTAAGTTACTGTTCTACTTGTGATGGAGCATTTTTTAAAAATAAAAAAGTTGCTATAATAGGAGGAGGAAATTCTGCATTTATGGCAGCTAACCAATTATCAGATATTGCAAAAACTGTTTATCTGATTTATATAGATGAAAAACCGCTCGCAATGCCTTCTTGGGTCCAAAGAGTTACTGCAAAAAAAAATGTAACAATTATTCCAAAAAACACTGTTGTAAAAATTATTGGTAACAAATTTGTTGAAAAAATACAATTAAAAGAAAATTTTAATAACAATGATTTACTTGAAATTGATGGAGTTTTTGTAGAAATAGGAAGTATTCCAAACGATCATTTAATTGCAAATTTAGGTATAAAAACCAATGATAAAAAATATATGATCGTAGATAACACACAAAAAACAAACATAGATGGTGTTTTTGCAGCAGGTGATATTACAACTAATTCTAATGGTTTTGCTCAAATAATTACTGCATCAGCAGAAGGAGCAATTTCAGCTCTTTCTGCATATAAATATATAAAAAATAATTAGTAAAAAAACTAATTTTAAAGGAGGGATTGATGAAAAAAAATTTATTAGTACTTGCAATGATTGTAATTGCAAGCTTGTTTGTCTTTAAACCTGTTTCTGCGGCACAATTTGGTATTGCAGGAGACGACGGTAAACTTACTTTATCAACAGAGGTGTTTGACAATTACATTGCGGTAGGCGGGGAAGTAATTATTGATGCTGATATCCATGGGGATTTAATTATTTTTGCTGCCAATGCCTCAATTAATGCGAATGTTTACGGTAATCTAATTATGGGAGCCGGACAAGCGAAAATCAACGGAGAAGTAACTAAAAATGTTTATGCGGCATTTGGTCAAGTCGAATTTCTAAATTCATCAAAAATTGACGGAGATGTATTTTTGGCAGCCGGAAATTCAATTATAAATAATCAGATTGAAGGTAAGCTGTACGCTGGGACAGGTTCTCTAGTTATTGATGGTATAATAAAAAGGGGATTCTCTGCTAATAGTGGCTCAATAGAATTAAAAGATAAATCACAGATTTTAGGCGATATCAAATACACTGCACCAGAAAAAATGACTGTCGATTCCAATGCATCAATTACTGGTAACATAGATGAAAAAATTGTTGACAAGGAAGCAGAAAAACAAGAAAAACAAAAGTTTAGTGCTTTTGGAGTTTCTGCCGGATTTGCTGGTAAAGTAACTGCAACATTAATTTCACTAATTTCTGCATTAATAGTCGGTATTATTTTACTTACACTTTTCCCTAAATTCTCTGAAAAAGTTAGTAGCACTATACAAAATAAGTTTTGGCCTAGTGCCGGCTGGGGATTACTCTTTGTAATTGTGTTACCAATTGTCATGATTATTGCCCTCATATTAATAGTAGGAGCACCTCTTTCGCTAATACTACTAGGAGTTTATTGGTTGTTAATCTACCTTGCAAAAATATTTGTAGGATTATGTTTAGGGATGCACTTAAGTAAAAATAAAATGAAACCAATCTGGGCAATGACATTTGGTTTATTTTTACTTTATTTAATTGGATTAATTCCAATTATCGGCGGAATTGCTAATTTCATTGTAGTAATAGTTGGTTTTGGTGCATTTTATCTAGCAACTCAACAATTAAATACAAAAAAATAAGGAGGAAAAGTTGGAAAAAGAATCAAAATGGCAAAAATTTAAAAGCTGGCTAAAATCTCCTCAAGGGAAAAAAACTATTCCGATCATACTTATTGTATTAGTTGTATTGGGATTTCTTGGTTACACTATTTATTCCAGATACTTTAAAAAAGATATACCCCAAGAAGAACAAAAAGAAGTTTTTGTCGGAAAAGAAGAAAAAAAAGAAAAATGTGCTTTAGATGGATTAATGTACGAACCAGAAGATGCCAACAGACACCCCTTAGCAATAATTGTTGAAAATCATACGCAATCAAGACCTCATACAGGATTAAACGACGCAACAATAGTTTATGAAGCAATAGCAGAAGGTGGTATAACAAGATTTCTAGCTATTTATGGTCCAAAAGTACCCGATAAGGTTGGTCCTGTCAGATCTGCTAGGACATATTATCTTGACTGGACACTAGAATACGACGCTTTTTTTGCACATGTTGGAGGAAATATGGACGCACTTGATCAAATTCCAAATATTGGTATTAAAGATTTAGATCAGTTCAGTATAGGAAAAGAAGCTTATTGGAGAGAATCAAGAGGTGGTAGAGCAACAGAACACACTATGTATACCAATCCACAAAAACTTTACGAAGTAGCAAAAAAGAAAGGGTGGGAAACAGAAAAATTCAACCTTACTTCGTTAGAATTTAAACAAGAATTAGTTCAAGACGAAAGACCAGAATCGCAAATTATCAAAATTAACTTTTCTACTGATCCTTATAATGTGACATGGAAATACGATCGAGAATCTAATAATTATTTAAGATCTATGGGTTCTACTGCACACAAAGACGAATTATCTGGTGAACAAATAAAAACTAAAAACATTATTGTCCAAACAGTAGAAAGAACTCCAACAACCACTAGAATCAATGAATCTGGATACAACATGAAGACAGTAGGAGAAGGTAAGGCAAAAATATTTTTAGATGGAACTGAAATTCATGGAACATGGAAAAAAACAAATCAAAAATCTAGAACATTATTTTATGATGAACAAGGAAAACAAATCAAATTCAATCCGGGTAACTTTTGGTATGAGATAATTCCACCTGAGTCAACTGTAACAATTACTGAATCTTAAACAAAAATCCCCTGTAACACACAGGGGATTTTTGCGCTTAGACAATATAGTTTTTAGTCAACTATACTGTTAGCAATTCTTTTAACTTTATCTACATACCATTGAGCACGGTTATAGGCAAATAAAGCTCTATCGATATTGCCTGAAGCTGCACCTGAAGCTGCAAGATAGTTAGCAGCACCATAAAGCGCATCTTCGGCATTATTCACATCTTTAACACCATCTCCGTTACCATCCTGACCATATGCTCTCCAAGTACCAGGCATAAATTGCATAGGACCCTGAGCACCAGCATATGATTTCACAGAAATATTCCATGATTTACCAGATTCAACTTGCCATACAGCTTCTAAGATTTTCCAATCAATACCGTAAGCAGCAGCTGCTCTTTTGGCTAAAGCACGCTTTTCAGCTAAACCAGGATCAGAACTATAAGAGACTGACCTAGTCGAGCTTGATTCACGCGATATTACAGCTCTAGAAGCTTCCTGAGCACTTTTTCTCTCAGACTCTTCTCTTTCTTTTCTTTGAATCTCTGATTCACCATGAACGATCTCAGGGGCTTGTAATTTGTTAAATTGAACAGGCATAGGATTTTGTACATCTAAATGTAAGGTGTTTTCGAACTTTTCTAGCTCTCCGCTTGTCGATGTTTCTACAACATCTTCAGCGTATAAGATATTAATAGGTGACATAGCAATAATCAACAAAACAACTACGAACTTTATCGCTAATTTAGAATATTTTTCAATTCCACCTATTGCTAAATTTTTAAAGATTTTTGATTTTTGTTTTACACTCCATAAAATTTCTTTTATGTCCATGTATTATAACCTTTGTCATTTTCCCGTCCTGGGATATGAATCTTGAACTGATATCTCTTTTTAATTAAAAAAAGAGCATACCATATCTTGATTCGCCCTTTCTGGGAAACAACACTATATAATAGCACATTTTAACCAAAATGTCAATAGTTATACCACGTTCGTGAAATATATAATATATTAATATAAATCTTAAAATTAAAAAACCCAGCCGTTGGTGCGCATTGCGCTGGCTGGGTTATAAAGGTGTGTATTATTTGGTGACGGGGATGCCGACAGTCACCTCGCACCACTCTTCCCTGCATGGGTTATTGGAGCGGTGGGTGCCGATACCGTCGGCAAAGATAATTTGGGAGTATTCGCCGTCAGTTTTCCGGGGCTCTGACGGGTGATTGAAATCACTGGAATATTTGTCTTCCATGATCTCCAACTGCAGGTTGGAATTTTGTTCTACCTTGCAATTGAAAATCTTAATTTCAATCGTTGGTCTTCCACTGCGGGTTTTTCCGCGAAAAATTTTAACCATTGCTTTTCCGGCTTCATGCCAGCAATAGCTAAGATTCTCATATTTTCCCTTTGGTGGAAGAGGATTCCGCTGGTCGTGGATTCTTACGCGACCCACATACTCCGAAGGAGTATGGATCTTGACAGAACCTACGACCCCGCTCCAGAGAAGCTTCCATCGCCGATCATCCTGATCAGTATGAAAATTCTCTTGTTTTCTTTTGATTTCCCTCTTGATATTTTCGGGGAACTGGATTTTTTTCCCAGTTTGCTCCAGATACCCCCGTTTCAGGTGGGAAATCAAAATATTCCTGTTGTAAAATTTTCCGCCAATGTATTCATCGTTGGTACACTGACGGGGGTTTTCCGATGTGTACAAAAGCATTGAAAATTCAACCGTTCCACTTTTGTATACACCTATGAGCTCATTTATCTCATAGATGGGAATGTGAACATGCCCATCTATCGATGAACTGAGACAATACCCCATTTTATAAAGAATATTGTACTTTTCGATTTCATTCATATTGAAAAATTTTTCCAAATTCATTTTTCTCTCCTTCCTCACACTGAAGTGAGTAACCTCCGATTCTGCCCGAGGTCGGTAAAATTTTTTGTTGTCTTCGCGCATAACTCAGAAAATTCTTAATAATACTTTATATTTATATGTACTTTCAGAAAAATCTTATTTTGCATATAAATGCATGGCGAGCTTAACGCCTTTATTCTCAGTTGCGTTGCCTTGACTGAGATATTGGAGAAATATTGCTTCTTGCGAAGCAAGATGGGAATTAGAGATTCTGAAACGAGTTTAGAATGACAATAACACCCAATTTGCTTCGCATGAAGTTTATGGAGGAAAAATAATATAATCCATTCAATTCGTGAATTAAGTTATCACGTAGTGTCTTGCCATTGGCGGACTACTACTAGGATGGATATTTTTTAATGAACAAATAAAAACAGCGATTTGTTCGCTGTTTAAAATAAACCTTTTTGAGGTTTATTTTAAGAGGAATAAGTTTTTAGCCCTCCTAAAATCAAACCCAAAAATTCTACTATTTTTCATTCTCAACAAAGAATTGTATCACAAAAATCCACTTTTGTCAACCCT
>CAYZSW010000019.1:1228-7050 GCA_964481135.1 uncultured Candidatus Saccharibacteria bacterium | reverse complement strand
TTTACCTATTCACAAAAACACAAACTATTGTCCAAAAGGGTGTCATCAAGTACATTTTTTTGACATCGGTCAAGAAATATGTTATATTGTATTTAGGATTTAAAAAGATCTCAATAAATTAGATGATCGTTAATGTAGTTACTGGCTAACTTGCTGATTTAATTTATATTATGAAAATTGCAATTATTGCAGATGTCCATGATAATTGGGCGAATTTAGACAAAGTGCTCAAATATATACACAATAAAAAAATCAAAACAATAATTTGTTTGGGAGACCTGGCAAATTCAGATACTTTGGATAGGTTAAAAAATCATTTTCTAGGTAAAATTTATTATATATTTGGAAATACAGAAATTGATTTATATCCAAACAAAAAAATTAATAATAACAAAAATTTTAGTTTTCTGGGAACTACATCTGGAATAATTAAGCTTAAAGACAAAAAAATTGCAATTACTCATTGGCCAAAAGAAGCACATCTTTTAGCAAAATCCGGTAATTATGATTTAGTATTTTATGGCCACTCTCATAAACCAGAAATTCAAATAATTAAAAACGCAAAATTAAAAATGCAAAATAAAGATATAATATTAGCCAATCCAGGCAATCTTTGTGGGATATTTTACAAACCATCATTTGCTATTTATGATATAGATCAAAATAAATTAGAATTAAAAATATTAGAAAATATAAAAATTTAAAAGTAAGAATGAATTTAAGAAAGGAACTGATGACTCATCAGAACAAATTAAATACAAATTTAAAAAATAATCATGCTCAAAAAACCTATAATCGGATAGAAAAAGGAAAACTAAAGATTATTCCTTTAGGTGGATTAGGTGAAATTGGCAAAAACATGACTGCACTAGAATATGAAAATGATATTTTGGTTATTGATTGTGGCCTTATGTTTCCAAACGATCAAATGCTTGGAGTTGATTCGGTAATTCCTCAAACAAAATATTTAGAGGAAAATAAAGATAGAATTCGGGCAATGTTTATAACTCATGGTCACTTGGATCATGCAGGAGCTCTGCCATATATTTGGCCTAAGCTAAGATGTCCAGTTTACACCGGAAAACTCACAGCTGCAATGCTAGAAGATCGTTTAAAAGAATTTAATCTTAATAATGTGCCAATTAAAGTTGTTGGCAGTGAAAAAAAATTTAGCTTTGGTGTTTTTGAGATTGAAACATTGGCACTTTCACATAGTATGCCTGATGAACTTGGATTAATTATTAATACACCTGTTGGTAAGTTTGTGTATGTAGTTGATTTTAAATTTGATTTTCAAAAATCAGAAGAAAGGAAGGTATTTCAAAAACTTTCAGAAATTGGTAAAAGCGATGTGAGATGTTTATTTTTAGACTCTACCAATGCTGAGCAGGAAGGACAGTCTGTTTCTGAAGTACATGTAAAAAATAGTATTGATGCTTTAGTTAGGGAGGCAAAAGGCAGAGTTGTAGTTACATCTTTTGCTTCGAATATCGAAAGAATCCAATCGGTTTTGGATGCTGCTAAATCTTCTCATAGACAAGTTGCAGTTTCTGGTAGAAGTATGATTCAAGCAATCGAAATAGCCAAAAGAATTGGTTATCTTAAAGTACCACAAGGATTAATCGTAAACATAAGACAAATTAATAATATGGCCGATAAAGATGTAATAATTTTATGTACTGGTTCACAAGGTGAAGAATACGCAGCGCTTGTAAGAATGTCCTCTGGGGAACACAAACAAATTAAAATTAAACCTGGAGATACGATAATTTTATCTTCTTCGATTGTGCCTGGCAATGAAAGATCAGTTGCAAATACAATTAATAATTTGTTTAAAACTGGTGCAAATGTAATTTATGGAGGTGAAGCATCTGAATTACATGCGTCAGGTCATGCTAAAGCTGAAGAGCTTAAAATTATGATTTCAATTATTAGACCTGAATATTTTATTCCTATTCACGGAGAATATAGACATCTTATGCGACATGCCCAAATTGCTCATTCACTTGGAGTTGATAATAAGAAAATATTTGTTATGGATAATGGGGAAATTGCAGAATTCTCTAAAGAAGAAGGTAAATTAACAGATAAAAAAGTTCCAGCAGGTTATGTTTTAGTAGATGGTCTTGGAGTTGGAGATATTGGAAATATTGTTCTTCGAGATAGACAAGCAATGGCTAAAGATGGTATTTTTGTAATAATTTTAACTATTGACCATAAAACAGGTAAAGTAGTTACAAGTCCTGATATTATTTCTCGTGGATTTGTTTATATGCGTGCTTCGGAAGAATTAATTTATAAAGCAAGACAAGAGGTTCGAAGAATGTTTTCTCATCACAATGAAAAATATCCTGCGAATTGGGATTATATTAAACGAACACTTCGCGATGAAATGGGAGAATTTTTGTTTAAAGAAACCCAAAGACGGCCAATGGTAATTCCCGTTATTATTGAAGTGTAAAACTAATAATCGAATATAATGTTGTAAATTATTTGTTACAAGATATAAAATTGAATTTTTACCTCGAATATGCTATAATATGTATTAGAATTACAAAAAGCAAATGACAAACATGTCTGCCGACAGGTAGGATATCAAATGAATTTCAAATGAGTAAAATTCAAAAATATCATTAATTTGAGATGAAATAAATTGATATTTGAATGTTGTTTGTTATTTGATGTTTAAATTTCGATATTTGCCGACTATAAGGAGGATAGGTGGGAAGAAAAAGAAAATATAAGAAAAAATCCGAAGGTGCTCTTGCTAATTTAAATTGGGAAACAAACCCAGATACAATGCGTGAAGTTGGTGCAGTAATTTTTATTGCACTAGGTATTTTATTTATCCTTTCCTTGTTTAACGGTGCTGGTAAACTAGGGGGATGGATAGATTATGGTTTAACTTATTTGTTTGGATTAGTTGCTTTTTTTGTTCCAATTACAATGATTGGTTTGGGAGTATATTTGTGGAAACCAGAAAACTACGATTTAAAGGGTAGTTCTGTAATAGGGATTATTTTAGGATTTATTTTTTTCCCAGCTCTTTTAGGTTCTTCAGGAGGCATTATTGGAAGTTTTGTACAAAATTTATTAGTATCTTTACTTGGTCAGGTGACAGCATATATTATTATTGTTTGTCTGGTTTTAGTTGCTTTCTTACTTGCTCTTAACACTTCAATTAAAAATTTAAAAGATAAACTAACTCCAGTTGCCGAAGATCAAAAAGTTAAGGTTAATAATGGACAAGAAAATCAAGGTGTTTCTTTTTTTGATTTAATTAAACAAAAAATTGGTATTGGCAAAAGTTCTCAACAAGATCAGAAAGTTCCTGTTCAAGAATTAAAAGCAGTGGAACAAAAAGTGTTGTCTGCCAACACAGATACTAACTGGGAATATCCTCCACTTGATTTACTGGAAATTTCAAACAGTAAAGCATCTGCTGGAAATATTGCAAAAAATGTAGAAATTATTGAAAAGACATTAAAAGATTTTAGTATAGAGGTCGCAATGGGTGATGTAAATATTGGCCCTACCGTGACTCAGTATACTTTTAAACCAAAACAGGGCATTAAACTAAACCAAATCACAGCTCGTGGCAATGATTTGGCTCTTGCGCTTGCGGCACATCCTATTAGAGTTGAAGCACCAATCCCTGGTAAGGCAGCAGTAGGAATTGAGATTCCCAATAAAACTCCAGCAATCGTCACTTTAAGAGAAGTATTTGAATCACCAGAATATAAAGCGAAAAAATCAAATTTAACTTTAGCTTTGGGGCGGGATGTAGCAGGAAATCCATTTATTGCAGATCTTCAAAAAATGCCACATTTACTTATTGCAGGTTCTACTGGTTCAGGTAAATCAATTTGTATTAATGGGGTAATTTCCTCTCTTGTATATCAAAATTCCCCAAATGATTTGAGATTGTTATTAGTTGATCCAAAAAGAGTAGAATTTACCAGGTATAATAATATTCCTCATCTATTAACACCAGTAATTACAGATGTTGGCGAAACAATTAGTATGCTTAAATGGTCTGTTGCAGAAATGGATAGGCGTTTTAAATTGTTTCAGCGAGCCGGCAAAAGAGATATTTCAAGTTATAATAAGGAGCCTGCCGAAGAAGGTAAGATTCCTTACATTGTTATTATTATTGATGAGTTAGCAGACCTAATGGCGCAATCTGCGCGGGAAGTTGAAGCAGCGATTGTTCGTTTGGCGCAAATGGCAAGAGCAGTTGGAATACATTTGATTGTTGCTACACAAAGACCGAGCGTGAATGTAATAACCGGTCTTATTAAAGCTAATATTACATCGAGAGTTGCTTTTGCAACTGCAAGTCAGGTAGATTCAAGAACAATTTTAGATTTATCTGGAGCCGAAAAATTGTTAGGTAATGGAGATATGCTTTATCTTGGTTCAGATGTTGGTAAGCCAAAAAGAGTTCAAGGTGTATTTATTCAAGATAAAGAAGTATCTGCTTTAACAAATTTCTTAAAACACAGTGGTCATGCTCAATACGATGAATCAATTTTACATTACCAACCGGCAACCGCAGGCATTTCTAATGCCAACGGTGGGGATGCAGAAGACCCTATGTATAACGAAGCTAAAGAAACCGTAGTGCGAGCTGGCAAAGCATCTGCAAGTTTACTCCAGCGTCGTTTGAAAGTTGGTTATGCGCGCGCTGCAAGGCTTTTAGATATATTAGAATCTAATGGTGTTATCGGTCCTGGAAAAGGTGCAAAACCAAGAGATGTTTTAATTGGCCCTGAAACTTTGGAAATGGAAAGAGAAATGAAGCAAACTAGTAATATGCAGTATGCGACAAATAACAATCAAGATAGTAATCTGATGTCTAGCGGCCAAGAGCAAAAAGCTAATAGCTCCTTAGTACAAGGAGATGAGTCAAGAATCAAGGCAGGACCTTCACAAACTGAAGCATCTGGAAATAAAAAATACGAAGAACAGAAAAAAGAACCGATAATTGATATGAAAGATGCTGATGGAGAAGAAAAAATTTATATTCATTCTAGAGATAATTTGAAAACTAATAACTCAAACCACAAATCTTCTTCTGCTGATTATGATGCTGAGGCGGATGAAGAGCAGGAATCAAAATAACAAACTAACAAGTTAACAAATTAACAATTTAACAATTTAACAATATAACAAAATAACCAGTTAATAAATTAACAAGTTTCTGATGATTTAAATTGTTGATATATGATCAAATTAATTTACTCAACTAAAAAACCGTCCAATTTCTTGGACGGTTTTTTAGTTTATATCCACACACAAGACTAGTCCATGTAATCACGCTATAAAGCGAAATTGGACGACGAATTCAGTCCTCTTAAATGCACATAGCATAAAAGAGCAGGAGCGACTGAAAACCTGAAAGCACTTGTGTGCGGGTAAAAGTGATTAAAAAAATATAACTCATGGCTGGAGTCGAACTAGCATCTCTTTGATTGCTCAAAGCGCATTCCGTATGCTACTCGAGTGGTTTAGTCCATTCTAATAACGACTCATCGAGCTTGGGAAACTCAATCTATTGTTGGCAGAAATTTTGACAATTAAAATTGTTAATATATAATTAAATTAAGGCTATGTCCGAATTAATTCGGACCGCCCGACGCCTAAGGCGTATAGGGAGGAATAATGGCTTTTGATAAAGGGGAAGTAAAACAATTAGAAAAACTTTTTAAAGATTTTGGAGAAGTGATTGATCAGAAAATGGATCAAAAGTTTTTGTCGTATGACAAGAAAATGGATCAAAAGTTTTTGTCGTATGACAAGAAAATGGATCAAAAGTTTTT
>CAYZSW010000019.1:0-1128 GCA_964481135.1 uncultured Candidatus Saccharibacteria bacterium | reverse complement strand
GTCGTATGACAAGAAAATAGATAAGAAGTTATCTGTTCAGCGTTTTGAAATAAGTAAAGACACTAAATCAATTATTGATGCAAAGCTTCATCCTATTCATGAAAAACTTGATAGATTATTTGAAATGGAATCAGAAGATGTAGGTGTTTGTTACGAAGATATTGAACTAATTAAAAAAGAGCTTAAAAAACTGCAAATTAAAGTTGCTAAACTTAAAGCAATAAAACAATAAAAAAACGACGCATATTTGCGTCGCTGTTTAAGATTACTTTATTAAATAAAATAACTTTATTCTTCGAGCGAATCTTTGTGAGTCGAGAAATTTAAATAGTTCTCGATTTCCTGATATTAATCAGGAACACTCGAACAATAATTATTTATTTAACTTTTTCCAACAAAAAAACAGCGACTTATTGATAAACGATTATAAAAATCGTAAATCAAGCCGCTGTTTTTTGTCGCTGTTTGTACTCGTCATTCTGAGTCCGCCAGCTGGCGGATGAAGAATCTTTTTTTGTTTACATTTTTGTATATTAATCCTTTTTTTGTCGCTGTTATAAAATTAATTGATATATATTAATCCGCTTTGGGCGGATATTGTGGTCTTGATGGAGAAAAACAAAGCAAACAGCGACGAAAGCCCTGTTTTACTCCACTAAAACCACAATGTTTAGTTGTTAGCCAATTAGCTATTAGTAATTAGCTTTTAGCTATTAGACAATTAGAATAATTAGGTTAATTAAAAATTATTTTCTAATTTTCCTACATTTCTATTATCAATATCTAAATTAATAACAGAATTTAGGAAAGGAGAGTAAAAAGCATTGTTTATTATATTTTACTCTCCTTTTATTTCTTATTCTCCATTATTTTACAACAAAGGGCGGAGAATTATTTTATGTACACCCTTTTGTTAACGCTGGTTTTAGGTCTTTTATGCCAGCGCAATGGTCTAGAAAGCTTAAAGATTTGAAGAATCTTACTCCGATATTAGCATCGGAGCCCTTCAAGCTGTTTTGACCATTCCCCATTGCCGGGAGGCCTGTTTACCCCGTACATCCGGCATTTCTTCCCCTGGAAATGATGACTAGCTTCTTGGACACTTTGAAGTTTTTAAGTGATAAAAAA
>CAYZSW010000018.1:0-7601 GCA_964481135.1 uncultured Candidatus Saccharibacteria bacterium | reverse complement strand
ATTTACCTATTCACAAAAACACAAACTATTGTCCAAAAGGGTGTCATCAAGTACAGAGTATTGTATAAATTTTTATTTTATGTTAATATTTTAAGCTATTTAATAGCGTATTTTAACAATAAGGAAGTGTTAGAAATGGGAATTGAACCATTACCTGATTTTTCGAAGGTTATTTATGATTTGCATGTGCATTCAATAGCTAGCGATGGGTTACACACAGTATTTGAAATTATTGACATCGCACGGTCAAGAGGTTTGATAGGAGTTAATATTTCAGATCATGGTCCTGCTCAAAAGCATACTAATAAAATTTCTTCTAATTTTATTTTTAATGAAAGATTCCCTCCCAATCCCGATTTTTATGGAGGCATTCAAATCATTAAGGGAATTGAGGCAAATTTATTAGTTGATGGTACTTACGATCTTTTTGAGCTGAAAAAAATTCATCCTTCAAGATTTGATCTTATTAGTTTAGGCATTCATGGCGATAATACAGGTTTTCCAAGAAAACAATGTGAAATATTCAATACAAAGAAAATGTTACAATGTATTGAAAATTATCCCGTTGATATCCTAACTCACCCTTGTACACTTGCTTTTCCTCTTAATATTGAAAAAATTGTAAATGCATGTGTAGAAAAAGGGATCGCACTAGAGATTAATAATACTAATCTCAGATTAGGTAAAACTGACCTAAATCAACTTAAACTTATGTTAAAGTTGGTTAAGGCATACGGTTGTCGATTAGTAGCCAATTCCGACGGACATACTTGGCATGAAATTGGTTGTTTTGAAAAAATATACGAGTTTTTGCTAATACAAAAATTTCCTATTGATTACATATTAAATACATCGGAGGAAAAAACTTTAGCGTTCATTAAAGAACGCAAGACCCTGCGCCAGAAATAAGACGCGAATAAAATTATTTATATAAAGACCTTCTAAGTGAGGTCTTTTTATTTTGTTCTTTTTCTTAATTCTTTATAAATATTTTCACGAGTACCTACTAAAATCAGAAGTATTTTTTTATCTTTTGGATAAATTCGATAAAAAATGCGATAAGAAATATTTTTGAATTTTATTTTCCATTTGCGATAGTTTTTAAACTTGCCACGTAAAAATTGCCCATCATAAGGTGATTGGGCAATTTTTGCAATTATTGGTTTTATTTTTAGAATAGTTTTTCTATCTAATTTTTTAATATCTTTTTCAAAACCAGAGGTATAAAAAACTTTGAACATTTACACTCCTAATTTTTGCCAGAGTTTTTCAATTGGTTGGATTTTACCTGTTTTATATTCCTTTTCTGCCTCTGTGATCCGTTTTTTGATAAGTTTTACTACTTTTGGGTCATAAAGCCAAAAATCTTCATCATTAAATATTAAATAGAAGAAATGTTTTATTTCCTGCATGTCTTTTTTTAAACTGGAAATTTCATTGATAATTTTTTTCTCAGTTAGTTTAGTCATAATTTAATCCTTACTGATTTTATTATATTATAACCGCTGTTTTAGGTCAATTTTACTAGCTTGAAATTATTGATTGATTGGATATTCATTAACTTCAAATCATATTTTTTCCCACCAGTTCTTTTAATAAGTATAAATTCTGCATTTTTATAAATTTTCATAAGAGCTTCTATTTCATGAGGATTGTCGTTTATAAAAATTGTATTCTTATTATCAGGAATTTTATCTTTTAAATGTGCTTTGTTTTTGTCTGTAAAATACATTTCGTCAAAATATTCGCAAGTTCCCGAGTATCCAACTTTTAGTTTTTGAAATTCAATATTGCCAAAAGTAAGAAGAATTAGCTTGTAGCCTGTAGCTTGTAGTTTCTTAAGAAAAGGGAGAGAGTCAGAATATAAATATTTTTTGCAATTTTCTATTACTTTAAAATAAGCTTTTTTAATTTCAGATTCTTTTTTACCAGTTATATTAGAAAGTATTTTAATATGTTCAAGTGGCTTATATTCTTTTTGGTGGTTATCGCGTAATTTTTTATATGTTTCTAAAAATTGTTTTTGAGATATATTAAAATTTTTTAGCGAGTTTGCTAAATCAATTTTAAACTTTCCTGCGTCAAATAAAGTATAATCAAAATCAAAAATTATAGTTTTCATTTTTTTATTATAACAATTGCTAACATCTTTACAAATTATTTTTTTTGTGATTTAATAATGGGTCAATAATATTATTGACCTTTAAAATCTTTTTTAAGGAGGAAAAACAATGTCTCAAACAAGGATTTCTGAAAAATATCTATGTCAGTGTCCGTTTTGTTGCGGAATTCTAGGACTAGATGGCGATTTTCAACTTTGGGCTGATGATTGTAATTTTTGGGCAATTTGTGAAAATGTAGATTGCTCAATGCAAGTAAAATTAAATTTAGTCAGTTCAGAAATGACTGCTATGGAAAAATTTTTAGCAGCGAAAAAAGAAATGTGTCAATTGGCTAATTCGGGTCTGCTTAAAGTTATGGTTCAAGAAAAAGCTAATAGAAATTTGAAACAAGGTACTGTTCGACCGGATTTAAAACCTTTGCTCGAACGAGCAGTTCTATAAAATTTTAAACCCAATCACTCAACCCGCAGATTTTTGCGGGTTATTTTTATATTATGAAAATATTTAAACAAATTTTTGATATTTTGTTTTTTATAGTAATATCTGAATAGTACATATTAAATTTATCACCCTTCGCCAGCCCGCCCCGCTTCGCGGAGCGAGGCCGGGGTTAAGCCACAGGGAAATTCATATAAAATAATTTTTATTTATGATTATTGCACATAATCCAAATGAATTGATTGCTATTGTCGATGGTAATGATAATATTATTGGCAAATATCCAAGAAAAAATCATGCAGAAGGCAGATTACATAGAGAAACTTCTGTGTTGATTATTAATTCGAAAAATGAAATTTTAATTCAAAGGAGATCTAATAACAATCTTTTAGATTATTCTGCTTCAGGTCATTTTCCCTTTAATGAGGGTTATCTTGAGGGTGCAATTAGAGAAGTTCAAGAGGAGCTTGGTATGAATATTCCGAAATCAAAATTTTTGAAAATATCAAAACATAGAATTGATTATACAGCCAAACATACAAATAAAAGATTTATTACACTTTGGGAAGTTAAAGGTGATTATAAAATAAGTGATATAAATATTGATCCAGAAGAAGTAAAATCTGTAGAATATTTATCTGTACCAAAAATTAAGCAAATAATACTTAATAAGCCGGAAACCATGTCTGCAGGTTTTATAGAATCTTTAAAGATATATTTTAGAAAAAAACACTTGTAATTATTTAATTAAAGTATATATTTTTTTACTCAAATTTTTATTAGATGATATTATTTTAATAATATTTTTATTATTTATTGTAACATTGTTATTATTTTCATCAGTTAATATACCTCCTGCTTCTTCTAAAATAAGTTTGGGCGCAACAAGATCTAAAAATGTTGTATCACAAATATGAAAATCAAGTTCGCCTGAGGCGACATGGCAAATATCCCAAGCAGTAGAACTTAAATATCTAATTTTTTTAGCTTTTTTGGCTACAATATTAAAAACTTCTAATCCTCTTTTTTGATGTTCTTCGTCTCTTGACCACCATTCAACACAAGCAAATGATTTTTCTATTTCGGTTTTTCCTCCAACTGTGATTTTTTGATTATTTCTATAAGCTCCTTGATTTTTAATTGCCCAATAGCACTCTTTTGTCATGGGTACATTAACAACAGATAAAATAGTTTGATTGTTTTTTACCAATGCTATACAAGTAGTAGATAAGGGTATTCTTTTAACAAAATTTGTAGTTCCATCAACTGGGTCAATATACCAAGTATATTCTGATTTTTTTAAATCTTTGCCAGCTTCTTCAGAAATAATATTATGATTAGGGAATTCTTTTTTGATTAACGAAATAATTACTTTTTCTGCTTCTTTGTCAATATTCGTGACATAATCTTTTTCATTTTTGTCTTTAAAAGATATGTTATTGAGTTTTAAAAAACCATTACGAATAATTTTTTCGGCTTCTAGGACAGCTTGAATAGCAATTTTCTTTTTTTTATTGTAATCATTCATAGTGTTTTTAATTTTATTTTGTAATTTATATTTATTTTAATTAATATTAAGAAAATATTAAATACATTTGATAATATTTACAATCTCTTGATAAATGTTAATAGGTTAGATATAATAACTACGATGCGGGAATGCCGCGGTGGTGAAATTGGTATACACGCAGCCTTGAGGTGGCTGTGGGAGCAATCTCGTGGAGGTTCAAGTCCTCTCCGCGGCACCACTATTCGTAATGATGAACTTATGATATAATAAAAATATGAATAGTATCATTGGTTCAAAAAGAAAATTAGCTATTTTTTACAGAAAAAAAGGTAAAAGCTACAATGAAATAAATCAAATTTTGAATATTTCAAAAAGCACCCTATCATTATGGCTTAAGGATTTACCTTTATCAAAGATTATTAAAAAGCAAAATATTAGTAAAGCTAAAATAAAGTGGTCTAAAAATATTTCTCATTATAATAAAATTAGATCAAAGAAATATAAAAAAGAATTACAAAAATTGTTAAAAAATTATTCAGAAAAAGTTCCATCATTTAATAAAAATAATTTATTTTGGATTGGATTGTCACTTTTTTGGGCAGAAGGCGGTAAAAAAGAAAAATGGAATGTAAGATTTGTGAATTCTGATCCAGATATGATAAAAATAATTTTGAAATTTTTCCGAAAAATATGTAATGTTAAAGATAATAAAATTAGATTAAGAGTATATTTATATTCGGATATGGATGAGGAAAAAACCATCAATTACTGGTTAAAAATAACTGGTATTCAAAGAAAACAATTTTGGAAATCACAAATTCAAAAAAGTAAAATAGAGAATAATAAATATCACAAATTACCTTTTGGTACATTGCATATTAATATTACTGATAGTAAATTAGTAAAAAAGATACAGGGTTGGATAATTGGATTTAAAAAACAAATAAATAAGCCAAGGTAGCTCAGTGGTTAGAGCACATGACTGAATTTTCGGTCCACTAGGTGGTAACATCGAGTTGCAAATTGGGTGAATTCGGGGAAATTCTAGATATCATAGAACAATCCCGAGCCAATCCTTCGCCGGGAAGCTACGGATTGAAAGCAAGCTTCTTTAATTATAAAGGCTTGCCTGCCGTAGTTTTAGCGAAGGCAGGTGTAGAGACTAACAAGTGAGTCCCAACAATAATCTTGTAAATAGCGCCCAACTTCCTTTATGGAAGATGAGATAGTCCAAATCATGGAAAATCATGGTGTCGGGAGTTCGATTCTCCCCCTTGGCACCAAAATTAATCAAAAATTAATCTATTAAAGTACAAATATACAATAAATATGTATTATGTATATTTTGCAAAAAGCTTAAAGAATAATAAAGTTTATGTTGGTGTAACCAATAAAGATCCAAAAATAAGAGTCAAGGAGCATAATGACGGATCTAATTGTTGGACACAACACAATAAACCTTTTAAGTTGATATATTATGAGAGGTATTATTGTAAAAAAGATGCATATGCTAGAGAAAATTTTTATAAGACAGGATTTGGTAATAAAAATAAAAAGTTGATTGTTGAAAAGATGAGTAATGATAATAAATAATAAAATTATGGGCGGTTAGCTCAGTTGGTAGAGCATCTCGTTTACACCGAGAGGGTCACAGGTTCGAGTCCTGTACCGCCCACCAGAATTTGACTTTCGGAAAATTGACCGACTTTTTCGTGGGCGGCACGCAGTGCCGCCCATTGATTTTGTGGCTCGCCGCGCACGGCGCGGCTCGCCAAGCGCAGGTTCGAGCCAAAGATTTCTTTGGCAGCAACCTTTTTCTCTAAAAGGTTGCTATCCCTTGCGATTTTGACGAGGGTTGAAGCGACTTTTATCCATTCTTTCATCGGTTCGAGCCAATCATTCTGCTTTTGTTCAATCCGCGCCACTTTCTCCTCCAGCGACTTTTTCTCGCTCAATAATTTTGCTTTTTCATCTCGGTAAATTTCTCTTTCAATATCCTGCTCTAAATAGCCGTCCAAAAGTCGCTGGAGTTTTTCTTTTATGGCGCGGATTGTGTTCTGGCTTTCCGAAACAAAAGCAGAAACGGATTGGGCGGATTTATTTTTATCCGCTTCTGCCATTTCCAAAAGTTTTTCCGCCCAATCCGCACGCAAAGAAAATTTTTGAAGCAGAGAGGAAATTTGTTTGTCCAATTCTTCTTGGCGAATACAGGGTTCGGGACATTTGATTGATTTATTTTTCTTGGTGCAGTGGTAATAAATATAATCGTGAGTATTGCCATTCTTTTGATGTTTAACCCTGTATTCGCCCGTTATGGACATTCCACAAGAGCCGCACTTCAATAATCCGCAAAAATCTTGCGGTTCATACTTTGTTTTATGATGCGGTCGTCCTCTCTGCTTCAAAACTTCTTGGACCTTATCAAAAATTTTCTTTGTGATGATTGGCTCGTATTTTCCCTCGTGGAGTTCACCGCCATATTTGAATAGTCCGCAATAGAACGGATTGGAAAGGATAAAAGTCGCTCTCGTCTTGTGGATTCTCTTTCCGCCGTGGGATAAAATCCCGCGTTGCGCCAAAAAATTAGAAATATCCTCAAGTCGCGAATTGCCCTCTGCATAAAGCTCAAAAGCCCCGCGAATAATTTTTGCTTTCTTTCTATCAACCACTACAGATTTTGTGCGGCTGTCATTGATATAGCCGATTGGCGCGGGGCCAGGATATTCACCTCGCTTTACTTTTTGGCGCAAACCACGCTTCGTGTTTTCGGAAAGAGAATCCACATAGTATTTGCTTTGCCCAAATACAATGTTCAACATAAATTTTCCTTGCGGTGTGTTTTCAAACCACAGTGTAGGAAATTTGAGAGAGGCGAGCTTGCCAGTATCAAGCAAGTAGATAATACGCCCGCCGTCCACGGAATTGCGCGCCAATCTGTCTGCGTGCCAAGCCAAAATTCCATTTGCCTCACCTTGCTCAATTTTGTTTAACATTTCATTAAAAATCGGCCTGCCCGGAATTTTGGCGGATTGCTTCTCAATGAAAATATCAACCACATTCAAATTTTCCTGCTTGGCATAGGCGCGCAATTCCGCGATCTGGTCTTCAATCGAGCGCACTTGTTTATCTTCCACATCCGTGGACTTGCGGGCGTATAAAAAGAATTTTTGCGACGGAATAATGTTGTTCATAGTTTTGAAAATTTATTAAAACTTAAATGGCCGTCCCGGTGCGACAAACCAAGGAAAAACCTTGATTGGTTTCGAGACGGCCATTAAAAAAGGCTTTTCCACTTCAGTTTGTCGCAAGTTTATTATAGCAAAAATTCTTTTTCGGGCAAAGCAAATACAAAAATCGCAAGGGATTTCGAACCTGCGCTTGGCGAGCCGCGCCGTGCGCGGCGAGCCACAAAATCAATGGGCGGCACTGCGTGCCGCCCACGAAAAAGTCGGTCAATTTTCCGAAAGTCAAATTCTGGTGCGTTTATTCAACCAAGCTCGAACTTATTTTACCAAGAATTTTTGAAAAAT
>CAYZSW010000017.1:0-8069 GCA_964481135.1 uncultured Candidatus Saccharibacteria bacterium | reverse complement strand
TACGACTTTTTGATCTTTGATACCCTGCGGTCTCTGCCGCAGGGTAATTCATTAAGGATTTTATGGATACAAATATCTTTATAGTAATTCTGGTTATTGTAGTGGCTTTAGGTATTGCTGTCGGAATAATTATTTCGTATATAAAAAAAATTGTTAATAATAAGCCAGAAGACGAGCAAAGTCAAAAATTGATGTTAGAAGTTATTAAAGATTTAAGAGAAGAAGTCCAAAATAGTGGTCTTAAAAACAGAAAAGAACTACAAGACAGATTAGATAGAATTGATGACAAGGTAACCAAAGGAATTTCTCAATCTTCAAATACGCTACAACAACAATTCAAACAAAGTGCTCAAATAATTCAAGAAGTAACCAAACGACTCTCACAACTTGATGAGACCAACAAGCAAGTATTAAATTTTTCTGAACAATTAGAAAGCTTAGAAAATATTTTAAAAAATCCAAAACATCGTGGTGTGCTAGGAGAATATTTTTTAGATACATTACTTTCTAGGGTACTGCCACCAAATAGCTACAAAATGCAATACAAATTCAAAAATGGAAATATCGTTGATGCGGCAATATTTATCCGAGACACAATTATTCCAATTGATTCAAAATTTTCACTTGAAACATACAATAAAATAATGGAAGAAAGTAGCAAAGAAAATCGTGAAAAATTAGAAAAACAATTCAAAATGGATATTAAAAATAGAATTGACGAAACTGCAAAATACATAAGGCCCGACGAAGGAACCACAGATTTTGCAATTATGTTTATACCTGCAGAAGGCATATTTTCAAACTTGCTGGTTTATAAAGTTGGAACAATCAAACTAAACACTCAAGATTTGCACGAATATGCATTATCAAAAAAAGTAATGATTACTTCTCCTAATTCTTTTTTTGCATACTTACAAACTATATTAAATGGGCTTAAATCAATGAAAATGGAAGAAAATGTTAAAATAATCATTAAAAGAATTGGACAATTAGACAAACATCTTAATGCTTATAAAGAAAATATGGATAAGGTTGGTATACATTTAGGAACTACTGTGAACGCATACAATAAAGCCAGTAAAGAATACAATAAAGTAGATAAGGATATATATAAAATCACAGAAGGAAAATCAGGTGGGAAAAATGAAGAACTATTGATTGAATCTCCACAAAAATTCGAGGATGAATAATGAAATATAAAATATTATTAATTATTCTATGTTTATTTTTTACAGGATGTCAAAAAACTGACGTTATAAATGACTATAAAGAAAAAGAAGAAAGTATCCCACAAATAACACAAACTCCAAGAGAAGTAATTTCAGAATATGAAGTACCAATTTTAATGTATCATTATATACGCGATTACAACGACCCAAACGATGAAATTGGAACCAACCTTTCAGTAAGTCCAAACAATTTTGAAAAACAAATAGTATGGCTAAAAGATAATAATTATGAAACTGTAAATTTTGATTATTTTTTTGAACCACATAAACTAGAAAACAACAAAAAACCAATCATCATTACTTTTGACGATGGCTACAAAGATGCTTTTGAAAATGCATTTCCAATTTTAAAAAAATATGATTTTAAGGGAATTTTTTATATAGTTTCAAAATTTATGGATAAAGATAATTATTTATCATGGGAAGATGCTAAAAAAATGAGCAAAGAAAATATGGTCATAGCTGCACATACTGTAAGTCATTTAAACTTAGCTGAACTAAATCAAGAAAAATTAACTCAAGAAATTATAAACAATAAAATAGATATTAAAAACAATATTGGCTCAGAAACAGTTGATTTTTGCTATCCAGCAGGTAAATACAACGAAAAAGTTATTGCAACATTAAAAGAACAAAATTTCAAAACAGCAACAACAGTAAAAAATGGCATTGCCTCGCAGAATTCGGATCTTTTTGAACTTCCAAGAATTAGAATAACAAATAATACAAATCTAGAAAAAATTTTACAATAAAAAAACTATGAGAATTATTTACGAAAATAAAAATTTAGTTGTAATAGATAAACCTGCAGGTTTATTAGTTCACCCTACAGATAAAAATGAAAAAGATACATTAATGCATCAAATTTCAGAAAAATGGCCCGAAATAAAAAAACATAATTGGCAAAACCCATCTCGTGCAGGAATTGTGCACCGATTAGACAAAGATACATCTGGATTAATTATAATTGCAAAAAATCCTAAAAAATTAGAACAATTACAGGAAAAATTTAAAAATCACAAAATTAAAAAAGTTTATTATGCTCTTGTGGCTGGTAAAGTTGAACCAAAATGTGGCAAAATCATAACACAAATTTTGCGTGATAAAAAAGGTAAATCCGTAAAACAAAAAATTTCAAATTTTAATTTAAGCTGGGAAAAAGGGAAAGAAGCACAAACAAATTATAAAGTTTTAAATTATTATAAATATAAAAATTACATAATTTCATTGCTTGAACTAGAAATCAAAACTGGAAGAACTCATCAAATTAGAGCTCATCTAAAACATAAAAACTGGCCGATTATCGGAGATCAAATATATACAAATAAATTAAGTAAAAAAATATCAAAAGATTTAAAATTATCGCGTCAATTTTTACATTCAAAAAAATTAGAGTTCGAAATAGAAAAAGATATTAATAAAGTTTTCTCCTCACCTCTCACACAAGATCTAATCAATATTCTAGATAATTTTATTCCTTATACTGAAATATAAAATAAAAAAAGAATTAAAAATGAAGAAAAAAATTGCAATTTTGGACATCGACGGCACTGTTTTTAGAAGCAGTCTACTAATTAGATTACTGGATATTTTGGCATTTCAAAAAGTATGTTCTAGAAAAGTTCATAAAGATATTATGCAAATAAGATCCGAGTGGTTTAATAAAAAAATTAGTTATGAACAATATCAAAATAAATTAGTTGAAGTTTTGAAAAATAATATTGCAGGCATCAAACAGTCAACTATTAAAAAATATTCCAAACAATTGGTTAAACTTCAAAAAAGTATTTATTTTAATTATACTCACAAAATAATTAAAAAAATAAAAAAAGATTATATTTTAGTTGCAGTTTCAGGATCCTTAACAGAAACATTAGAAGAACTTAATAAATACTTAAAATTCGATTATATTTTTGGCACTCACTTTGAAGTTAAAAACGGTCTTTATACTGGAATAATTTTAGATGAGCCAGTAAAAGATAAAAAATCATTTATTGAACTTTTTGTAAAAAATAACAACTTAACTCTAAAAGATTCGATTGGCATAGGGGATACTGATGCAGATATTGGTATGCTAGAGCTTGTAGATAACCCAACTGCATTTAATCCTGATTTAGATCTTTACGAACATGCTAAAAAGAAAAAATGGGAAATTGTTGTTGAAAGAAAAAATGTAATTTATAAAATTAATTAACGCATAATCCAATATTTATGATAAAATATAAATATTAAAAATAAATTAATAGGAGATTTATGAAAAATCAAAAAGGAAATGTATTGATAATTTTACTAATAGTAGTGTTAGTTGCAATTGCAATTATTATTTGGTGGACAAAAAAACCAAAACAAGCAGAAGTTTCTACACAGCCACCAACAGAATTAATTACTACTGTTAACTATTTATGCGATCAAGACAAATCAATCATTGCTAGCTTTTTTAGCGACAAAGTTGAGCTTGTCTTAAGTGATAACCGTAATCTAACATTAATGCAAGCAGTATCTGCTTCCGGAGCTCGTTATGCAAACGAAAATGAAAGCATTGTTTTTTGGGAAAAAGGCGATGAATCTTTCATAGAGGAAAACAATAAACAGACATTTACAAATTGTAAAGAATCACCAATTATTTCAGATAATATCTCCAAAGCAGATGCTCAAAAGATTGAAAAACTAATTGAAAATTACATACTAGCTAAAAAAACAAGAAATCTTGAAAAAGCAAAAATATATATGTCTGTAGAATATTACAATTCAACCAACCAAGAAAAATTTGCTGGTCCTTCTAGTCCACAAATTGGTAGATATAAAATAGCTTCAATTGAATACTCACCAAACGATTATATCTATAAAACAAAAGTGAAAGTATATCAAAATTTGCAAGAACAAGAAGCTGGCTATACTGAAAATACTTTTGACATAATAAAAGTTAGTGGTGAATTTCTTGTAGATGGTGAGCTAGAAGGTGAATTTATAGAAACAAATTAGATTATAAATTTTTCACTAAATAGGTATCTTTTAATCTATATCCTAAATTTCGATAATAATCTCGCACTCCGATTCCAGAAATAACTGCTATTTTTGAAATACCAAACTCTTCTTTTAAAATTTTTTCTGCTTCTTTGATTAATTTTTTACCAAGTCCACTGTGCTGTGGATCTTTTAAAGAACGAGTTCCAACTTCTATCATTGGACCATAAGTATGCACTTCACGAATAATCGCGCAATTATTTAACTCCGATATCCAATGGTTATAATCGTCGCAAAGCGACTCATTAATTTTGTGTTTTGCATTTTGATTTTTAAATTTAGCAGATAAAATCTGCGATGGAATTCTCAATCTCAATAACGCATACAATCGATTGTTTTTATCTACATATTGCAGGAATATTTCTTTGCCACCAGATGCATCATAATCAATTCGTTTTAACTTTACATCTATTTTTTTTGCTTCTCTAATTTCTCGACAACGAATACAATTACATTTTACGCCACGAGCTTGCAATATTTGTCGCAAGTTAGAAATCGTAGAGCCACCAATAATATTTTCCTTTGGTATATCACGAATACATCTTTGCACTCTTACATATTCAGGTAAATCTTTTTTAATTTCAGTTAATAGTTTTATAAGTTCACCGTCCGTATATGGAATATATTTTTTCTGTTTGTATAATTTTTCTAATTTAGCATATTTAGTTACTACACAAGGATATATTTTTATCATATCTGGCTGAAAATCTTGATTGGTAAATAGTTCTTTAAACATTTTTACATCATTTTTATAATTTGAACTATGCAAATTTGGCATCATATGATAACAAATCTTAAATCCTGCGTCTTTTAAAAGTTTTGTTGCTTTAATAGTTTTATTGACTAAATGTCCACGACTATTTTTAATTAAAATATCGTCATAAATCGATTGCACTCCCATTTCAACTCTGGTACAACCAAGCTCACGCATAAACTTAATTTCTTTTTGATTAATAAAATCCGGCCGTGTCTCAAGCGTAAGACCAATAATTCTATATTTAGCTTTTTCATTCTTCTTCTGCTCTTTTGTAAGTATAAATTTAAGCTCTGATATTGTTTTATTTTTTAAATTTAAATCTTTAATTGAATATGTTTTAAGTTTTGAATTGTTATTTTTCGTTTTGCACTTTTCATTTTGCGCTTTGTAGTTATTGCAAGCCCAAAAACATCCAATAATAAACTTGAGCTGATAAATAGTAGGCAAGTAACTCCATGTTCCTCCCATCACAATCAATTCGATTTTATCAGCTGGATTTCCGGCAATTTCAAAACCCCGAAGACGAATTTGAATTTGTTTTACTGGATCATATTTGGCTAAAACTGCTCGCATAACTGCCGGCTCGTTATCAATATAACTCTTAGGGGAGCCCTCTTGTGTTGGACAATAAATACACTTACCCGGACAAGGGTAGGGCTTAGTAAGAACTGCAACTGATGCAATGCCAGAGCTAGTTCTTATCCTTCTTTTTCTTAATATCTGAAACAATGCATCACTTGATTTTATTTTTTTATCAACGATTAACTGTCTATAAGTGTTTAAAAGCAGGGGATTAGAGACAAAATCAATCTTATATTTTTCACATGCATTTTTTTTGAGTACCAAAAGACCTGACGCAGTTTTGACATTTTCCTTGATCGCAGTTTCGACAATATCAATACACGCCTTTTTCTCAACATCACTTTCAGGTTGCACTCTGACATTTTTTTTCATAACGGACTCTTTATATTTCTAATATTTGGGTTAGTAACTTTTGTATAAATTTGTGTGGTACGAATATTCGCATGACCTAGAAGCTCTTGAATATACCTAATATCTGTCCCATTCTCAATCAGATGTGTTGCAAAACTATGTCTTAGTGAATGAAAACTAGCATTTTTGCTGATACCAGAAGATTTTAATGCTTTATAAAAAACAGCCTGAATAGATCTATCAGTTAATTTACCACCAAGAGAGCTTTCAAAGACCAGATCATTTGCTAATTTTCCAGCTATTAAGTTACGAAAATCATCAACTAGTTTTTTAGGAAAAACAGTTATTCTATCTTTTTTACCTTTTGCATCTTTTAGATGAATTGTTAGATTATCTAAATCAATATCACAAATACGCAAACTTATTACTTCGCTCACTCTTAAACCTGCGCCATAAGCGAGAGATAATATTAATTTATGTTTCGGGTTATTAATAGTTTTAATTATGATTGTAATCTCTTGTTTTGATAAAACTATTGGTAATTTTTTACTTCTTTTAGCAAATTTAAGATTAATCTTATACGAATTTTTTAAAACATCACGATAAAAAAACTTGATAGAATTTAGATATAAATTAACTGTCTGTGACGAATATCCATTATTTTGTTTTTGCAACAAAAAATCTTTAATTTTTTCCTCATTAACAAATTTATAATTTGGCTTAATAAAATTAAAATATTCTCTTAGGCAATTTGAATATGTATTAATAGTTTTTCGACTATAATTTCGATATTTTAATTCTCTAGTTGTTTTATCTAAAAATTGTTGCATAAAGTAGCTCAAGTGTTATACTAATATTAAATAATGAAATAAATTTTGTAATAATAATGTCTTATTCGTATAATAACACATTTGGGTCGATTATTACAACTTTTATTCGCATAATAACGAGTTGTGCAAAATCGCTCGCTACGCTCGCTCACTATTTTGCACAATGGGCGACGGTTCCCGTCAGTTGGCTCGTCGCTCGCACAACTCGCGACTATCGCACAACTGACGGCTATACGACATGTCGGTCTGATGACTTTGTCATCATCCCGCCACGATCGCATAGCCGCCGCCCATTAAATGAAATAATCTTTTGGGCTAGAGAATAGAAGAGGGCAGTTTTTTAAGCAAACATTTATAAATTTTATAATTCAAATTCTTTTTATGGGGAAAATTATTGCATTAGGTGGAGGAGAAATTGGAAGACCTCACGAAAATGGAGGTTTTTATCCTGTTGAAACAACTTCAATAGATAAAGAAATAATAAAACAAACAGGAAAATCAAATCCTAAATTACTTTTCATTCCAACAGCAAGCAATGATTCAGAAGGATACTTTCAAGTTGTACAAAAACACTTTTCAAAATTAGGTTGTAAAGTTGATGTTCTATATTTAATCAAAGATAAATTATCAAAAAAACAAATTGAAAATAAAATATTATCAACAGATATAATTTATGTAGGTGGTGGAAATACACTTAAAATGATGACTCTTTGGAGAAAAATAGGTGTTGATGATATTTTAAAAAAAGCACATAAGAAAGGTATTGTGTTATCAGGATTGAGTGCAGGTTCAATTTGTTGGTTTAAATATGGAAATTCGGACTCTCGAAAATTTACGAGTGGAAGTAATAAATTAATCAAAGTAACAGGATTAGGATTAATTGATGCTTTACATTGTCCTCATTATGATGAAGAAAAACATCGTCAAACTGACTTAAAAAGAATGATGAAAACAACTTCAAAAATAGTTTCAATTGCTCTTGAAAATTGCTGTGCTATTGAAGTTATCGATAATAACTTTAGAATTATAAAAAGTAAACCTAATGCAAAAGCATATAAGATTTTTTGGAACGGTGGAAAATATTTCAAAGAAGAAATCGTTTCCAAAAAAGAATTTGAAAATTTAGATGTTTTATTAAAAAAATAAAAAACTGCCCTTTAATTCTTGTTCTTAATGTATCGCATTCGCTCATTTGATAGAACGCCCAAAAGATTACTCAAGGGGACGTTGCACTTTCGCTTCGCTCACCCTCATTTAACAGGGCTTAAAGGGTTCGCTCGTTGCACTTCGCTCTCC
>CAYZSW010000016.1:0-9203 GCA_964481135.1 uncultured Candidatus Saccharibacteria bacterium | reverse complement strand
CTCGTAGGTTACTAATTCATTTTAACCTGTAAGTGTCATTATTAACCTACGAGGTTGTATTTTTTGAAAATAAAAAGGAGCCAAAATAATATATCTATTAATGGCTCATAAAAAATAATATGGAATTTTTTAAAGACGATCTATGATGAAAACCAATGGGCTCCTGCCATAAGTAACGATTATCACATCGTACTTTTTGGCATTATACCCATTTTTTATTTCCTGATCTCCTTCAGCAAAACAAATAGACTGAAAAGTTGTCATTTGTTGTCCACAAGAACAACTCTTTATATAATCCAGTATCCACTTGGGGGATTTCATCATGACACCAGAGGGTTTGATTTTATCGGGCAATTCATGACCACCCGACAGAAAAAAATATCTTTTTCTCCTTTCTTTGAGGTCTTTTTTTTCTTTTTCCTGTTTTTCCTTCATCTTATCGGGTTGTTTACTTATGGGAACATTAGGCATCAACTCGTACCATCCTTTCCTTAGTTTTCAAAATATAACCCTTCCGAATCTGGTTCATATTCAGAAGAATTTAAATACAACTTAACACAACCTAACACAACCTAACACAATATCCAAATATTAATTTTTGAGGATATCTTTTACATCATCTAAAGAATTTATTTGATTTAATTTAGATCTAATTTTTTTTGAATTTGGTTGATCTTTAAAATACCACGCAAAATGTTTTCTAAACTCTTTAAATCCTTCCTGGCCTTTAAATTTATCTACTAATTTTGCATGCTGTAAAATAATTGTTTTTAGCTTTTGAATTTTAGCTTTTGGATTATTAATTATTTTGTTTTTATTATTGTTTGAATTTAAATCATTATTTAGGATTTCTGATTTAGAAATTAGAAATTGCTTTTTGAGTTCCTCAAAAAGCCATGGTTTTCCTAAAGCTCCTTGACCTATCATTATTCCATCAAGTGGAATGTTCAAATTGTTGAAATTGTTCAATCGCTTCACTTGTTGTAATTGCAATTTTTGGACAATTTGAACATATCGAACATTTCCAACATCTTCAAAGTTCACAATTCCTCCGTTCCCAATAACTGGAATTTTAAGCATTTTCTTCACCTTGTAAATATTTGACCAGTCGGCTTTACCAGAAAATTTTTGTTTATAAGTTCGACCGTGAATTGCAATTGCATTTACACCAGCATTCTCTAGCTTTTTCGAAAATTCTAAAATTTCATCTGGATTACTCCAGCCTAATCTTGTTTTTACACTAACTGGTATATTTTTAACTTTTTTCTTGATAGCTTTAATTATCTTAATAGCATTTTCTTGATTTTTTATTAACGCTGAACCAGCTCCTGTTTTAACCACATCTCTTGCCGGACAACCCATATTTATATCTATTCCGTTGGGAATAGATAAAATTTCGAAATCCGAAGCACAAAATCCGAAATATTTTTTGTCATTTGAAATTATATTTTTGATATTATTTCGAGTTTCGAAATTCAAATTTCTAATTTTCTGATAATCTTTATACCATTCTCCTGTTGCAATGTATTCTGCTGCATAAGCCATATGCTCGGGATTACTGCCAAAAATTTGCACCACAAACGGCCGTTCAATTTTTGAAAATCTTATAAGTTCCAATGTTTTTAATAATTGTTTATTATTTTGGTAATTATAATTTCTAATTTGTTTAGGGTTTAGAGTTTTGAATTTAGAATTTAACCTATTATGCCAAATTGCCTCACTGGAAACCATTTCCGAATACAAAACATCTGCTGTAAATTTTTTACACATCAAACGAAATGGCTGATCTGTCACCCCTGCCATTGGAGCTAATACAAAAAACGGCTTATGCAACTCTTGCCAAAAATTTTTCATAGTTTATAATTTTAGCACAATAATTATATTTTTTCTACTCTAGAACCATCTTTAGTATTTAAAACTTTATATCCATTTTTTTCTATTTCTGCTCTTAGTTTATCTGCTGTATTAAAATCTTTTACACTTCTTGCTTTATCCATCTTAGAAAGTTTATTTAAAATATCTTCAGACACTTTTTCTGATTTTATCCCATCTAGTTTAAATCCTAAAACCTTATCAAAATCAATTAATGTTGCGTATTTATCCGAATCCCTTTCATCTGATTTAATTAGTTCCCAAACTACTGCTAAAGCCTCGGGCGTATTCATGTCATTATTTATTGCTGATAAAAACTTTTTCTGATATATTTTTATTGTTTTTCCATTCTTATGTTTTTTAGTTCTTAAGTGCAAAACTTGGTCCCGAAGTTTTGTTAGTGCATTCTCTGCTGACTCCAAAGATTTCCAGGTAAAATTTAATTTACTTTTATAATGAGAAGAAAAAACCAAATATCTAAAAGAAATTGGATCGAAACCTTTTTTTATAATATCAGATAAAATATAAAAATTATGTTTAGATTTGCTCATTTTGGCACTATCTACTAAAAGATGTTCGGCATGTATCCAATAATTTACAAATTTTTTCCCGTAAGCTCCTTCCGACTGAGCTATTTCATTTTCATGGTGAGGAAAAATTAAATCTACTCCACCCGTATGTATATCAAACGGTTGGCCTAAATACTTACTACTCATTGCTGAACACTCAATGTGCCAACCAGGTCGGCCTTTTTCAATTTCTGTATTTGTCCCGAGCCAAGTCGATGGGTCCCAAAAAACATCTCCATCTGATTTATCCCAAAACTTCCATAAAACAAAATCCTGAGCATTTTCCTTATCATATTCATCTAGCTTTACTCTATTACTTGCTCCTACCTTTAATCCTTTTTTATCAAGCTTTGCTAATTTTCCATAACTAGAAAATTTAGAAATATCAAAATAGATTCCGTCTTGAGCTTTATATGCGATACCTTTTTTCATGAGTTTTTGTACTATTTCAACCATTTCTTGAATATGATCTGTGGCTTTAGGATATACTTCTGCTTTTTTGATATTTAATTTTTGTAAATCTTTAAAAAATAGTTTTGTGTACTTCTGTGTAAATTCTTTTAGTGTAGTTTTGTGTTTTTGTGAATCACGAATAGTTTTATCATCAACATCAGTTAAATTCATCACTTCATTAATTTTATAACCATTATATTCAAAAATTCTTCTTAAAATATCCCAACGAATATAACTAGAAAGATTGCCAATATGAGCATAATTATAAACCGTTGGACCACAAACATAAATCTTAACATGGCCTTTTTCTAAAGGGTTGAATTCTTCTTTTTTGCCAGTCAATGTATTATATAAATTCATAATAATTTTAGTATTCTAAATCTTTATAGCAGTTTGCTAACGATTTTAACTTAAAAATTTGTAATATTAATATAATTTGTATACTTGTTAACTATAATTCTTTATTGTCTTCATTAATATCATCTAGCTCTAATTCCTGCTCATTTGCAACTTTTTCCAATTCATCTTCAGGATATTTTTCATCTTGTTTTTTTTCGTGTGATTCACCTGTTACATCATCAACATCGTCAATTCTTTCGGTTGGACTATTACAAATTGGACAAATTGGTTCTTCTGATGAATTACCACAATCAGGACATAAATAATTTGGCATAAAAACCTCCTTCAAGTCAAAATTTCGAAATACGAAATTAGAAATACGAAACAAATTCTAAATCTAAATTTTCAAAATCCTAAATTAATGTTTTTGTTATTTGAATTTGGATAATTTGATATTGTTTCGGATTTCAATATTTGATATTCGATTTTAATTATTAAATTATATTTTCTCTTCCTTCTAATGCTCTTTTTAAGGTCATATCATCTGCATACTCAAGATCTCCACCTACTGGTAATCCCCTTGCCAAACGAGATATTTTTATATTTTTATTTATTTTACCATTATTTTGCAAATCTGCAATATTTTTTTGAATATACATTGCAGTTGCTTCGCCTTCTAAAGAAGGATCGGTTGCAAGAATAATTTCTTTGATACTATTATCTAATTTTAATCTTTCAATAAGCTGTGGAATTCTAATATTTTCTGGACCTATTCCATCAACAGGAGAAATTACACCTCCTAAAACATGAAATAATCCATTAAAATCGGTTTTTCCTATTGCTAAAACATCTAAAGGCTCTTCTACAATTAATAAAATACTCTTATCTCTTTTTTCATTTTGGCAAATACCACAAGGATTTGTTTCTGATACATTATAACAAATATCACAAAAAACTAAATTATCTTTTAACCCACTAATAGTATTACCTAAATTTTTTATATCTTCGCTGGACTTTGTAAGTAAATAAAAAGTAAGCCGAGCTGCGGTTTTTGGTCCTACGCCAGGTAATTTAGAAAATTCATCAATTGTATTTTGGATAGATTTTGGAAGCATGGTTTTAAATTAAAATTGGTTAATAAAGGTTAATGATAGTTAATAGTGGTTATATTGTTATCTAATTCTTTATTCTATCATTCCTGAATCGAAAACAAAGTGCTTCGATTTTCCGCAAGAAAAAATCGGGAATCCCAAGGTTAATTTTTAATTTTAAATTTGAAATTTGAAATGAATTTTAAATAAATTAGTGATTTAATTTTTTATTGATATTAATTGTTAAAATTGGACAAAAGATAACCATAGGCACACCCCGCAGGAGTCCCTAGCGGGGCCACCTACGGGGTGAGATAGATTTGTTTGTTAATTTGTTACATTGTTAAATTGTTAACTTGATTAATATATTCCTCAATCACTGGTCTTATATTTGGAGATAAGTTTTTTGGCAAACTATTTATTTCCCACCACTTATATTCTTCGATATCTTTTCCTGGCTTAATCTCTCCTATTTTTTTTGCCAAATAATGAATCAAAATTACTATTGTATCTTTTTTATCAGGATGATTAATCATCATTGGTTTTAATGGTCTTATTATTTCTACATTTATCCCCATTTCTTCCATTACCTCTCGCTTACAAACATTTTCCAAAGTATTTTCATCTATCTTGTCAATTTCAGAAACTCTACCACCCACAAATTTCCAATATTTTTTAGCTTTTTTGTTTGTTCCATGACGATTCAAAAGAACCTTATTATTTTCAATAATGACCGGCCCTGACGCTACAATAATTTTTGCTTTTTCAAGATTCATTCATCTCCTTTTAAATTTTTTCCAATACTTGGTTCTTCTGATTTGGAATTTTCTTTTCTAGGATCATTCCAACTTGCCCACTTGCATGTGGGATAACTACTACACCCCCAAAAAGTTTTACCACGACGGGTTTTTCTTTCTATAATATCCCCTTCTTTACAATCCGGACATTTAATACCGATCTTATTTACAATTTGCTGAGTATTTTTACAATCTGGAAAACCACTGCAAGCTAAAAACTTGCCAAATCTTCCCATTTTAATTACCATTGGTTTTCCACATTTATCACATTTTTTATCTGTCTTCTCTTCGGTATTAATTTTTTTCACACTTTCAATTTTTTCATTTAAATTTTTTTCAAATGGATCATAAAAATCTTTTATCATTTTTAAATAGCTCAGCTTATTTTCAGCAATATCGTCTAATTTATTTTCCATCTGGGCAGTAAACTCGATATCTACAATTTCTGGAAAATTTTCAACTAATAAATCAATAACAATATATGCAGAATCATTTGGAATAAATTTACCCTTATCTTTAGAAACATAACCTCTTAATTGTATGGTAGAAATAATTGGAGCGTAGGTCGATGGCCTACCAATTCCATTTTCTTCAAGTGCCTTAATTAAACTTGCTTCATTGTATCTTGCTGGCGGTTTGGTAAAATGCTGTTCAGAAATAATTTTAACAAAATCACAATTATCGCCTTTTTTCATAAGTGGAATTTCTTTTTCTTCTAGCTTAGTTTTCCACGCTTTCATATAACCATCAAAAACTACTCTTGATCCTATAGTTTGCAATAAATACTTATCACATTTTATTTTAGCTGTATCTTTTTCAATTTTTGCAGGATTCATCTGACACGCAAGTGTTCTATTGCGAATTAACTCGTACAGTCTTTTATGATTCTCTGTAAATCTTTTATCTTCTAGTTCCTCTGGTTTTATTTTAATATATGTAGGTCTAATTGCCTCATGGGCTTCTTGTGCTCCTTTAGATTTTGTTTTATATACTTTTGCTTTTTCTGGCAAATAGTTTTTTCCAAAACCAAGTTCAATAAATTTTCTTGTAGAATTAATAGCTGACCATGATAAATTAACCGAGTCAGTTCTCATATATGTAATCTTACCAGCTTCGTATAAATTTTGGGCAAGCATCATGGTTTGTTTTGCTGAAAATCCAAGTCGTTTAGATGCCTCTTGTTGTAAAGTTGAAGTTGTAAATGGAGGAAATGGCCATTTGTTTTCTGTAGTTTTTTCATAAGAAACAACTTCGTATTTACCTTTTTCTAAATCATTTGATATTTTTTCAGCTTCACTTTTATTTTTAATTGATAATTTTTCAATTTTATTTTCATCAATTTGTTTTAAATATGCATCAAATTCTTTATTGGCATATTTTAGCTTTGAGCCTAAAACCCAATATTCTTCTGGTTTAAACTTTTTTATCTCTTTTTCTTTTTCAACAATTAAACGCACAGCTACAGATTGAACACGACCAGCAGACAAACCTTTAAATACTTTTTTCCACAAAAACGGAGAAAGCTTATAACCCACCAATCTATCTAAAACCCTACGGGCTTGTTGCGCGTCCACTAAGTTCATATCTATTTTTCTTGGATTTTTAACAGCATTCACAAGTGCATCTTTTGTAATTTCAGCAAAAGTAATTCTTTCATAATCTTTATTTTTTAATTTTTCTTTTTTAGGTTGAGCTAATATTGCCTGTTCAATATGATATGCAATCGCCTCACCTTCTCTATCGTAATCAGTCGCCAGCAATACTTTATCTGCTTTTGCAATCTCATCTTTTAACATTTTAATTACTTTTGAAGATTTCCTAGGAATAACATATTTTGGTTGAAAATCTTTTTCCACATCAACACCCAATTCACTTTTTGGCAAATCTCTAACATGACCAAAACTAGCCAAAACCCTATAATCTTTGCCTAAATATTTTTCAATTGTCTTCCCCTTAGCAGGACTCTCTACAATTACTAAATTCATATTGAAATTTTAACTATTGGCTATTTACCTTTAGCTATTTTAAAATTAATTAGTTATTGATTAAAAATTGTAAATTATAAATTTCTTTAGTGACCCAGCAAATAATTACTCGCACCTATATTTTTTATTTTACCTTTAATTTCCATTAAACTCAATTTTGAACTTAAAGTTATAATATCCAATTTTGTTAGTTTAATTAATTTATCAATATGTATTGGATTATCATAATTTACAAATTTTAATATTATGGCCTCTTCGCGCGAATCAGGAATAATTTTTTTTGCTTCAGATATTCTCATTTTAACATCAAAATTTAATTCCTCCAATATATCATTATAACTTGTAACAAGCTTGGCGCCCGATTTAATTAAAAAATTAGGGCCATCGGATACTGAAGAATATATACTGCCAGGGACTGCAAACACTTCTCTATTATAATCCAACGCACATTGTGCAGTAATTAAAGATCCGGATTTTAATTCTCCTTCAACAACTAAAGTGCCCAAAGATAAACCCGCAATAATTCTATTTCGCACAGGAAAATTATGTTTTAAGGCCGGCATTCCTGGAGGAAATTCAGAAACAATTGCGCCATTGTTATTGAGTACTAATCTAGCAAGTCCTTGATTTGACAACGGGTAAATAGTATCGAGCCCATTTGCTAAAACACCAATAGTTCTTTTTTTCATCTTTAATGTTGCTTGATGTGCAAAACTATCGATACCCAGCGCCAATCCTGAAATAATTGTTATTCCTTCATTTGCTAGTTTTTCAGTTATATCTATTGTGGTACGCCTTCCGTAATCAGAATATTTCCTAGATCCTACGACAGCTACAGAAAATTCATCACTATCACAAAACTCGCCCTTATAATACAAAACTGCCGGTGCGTCTGGAATTTGTTTTAAAAGCTTAGGATAATTTTCATCTTTTATGGTAACAACTTTAATTCCTAATTTATTAATTTTATTTAGTTCGGCATCGGGATTTGTATTTGATTTTATTTCTAAAACAAGTTTAATCACATTATCTGGAATTTGCATATTTTTTAGTTTTTTTATCGAAGCACACCAAACTTCCTCCATTGAATTAAAACGAGCCAAAAGTTTTGCAAATGTTTTTGCTCCAATTTGACCATTCGAGGCTAAAGCCAACCAATATTTAATATCTTTTTGCATAATTAAACCTAAAAACAATAGTTAAATAATACTAAATCTCTCTAATTATTAATAATCTTAACAATTAATTGACTTTTATTAAAATTAATCGTATCATTAATTGTTAATAAAAATACATATGAACACAATTTTACCAGAAAAAAAACATACATTAAACCAAAATATTGCAAATTTTCTAAACAAACATAAGCTTACCATAAGTTTTGCTATTTTATTTATTATATTATTAACTTCGATTTTCTCAACAATATTTAAAACAAAATATTCATTAAAAAAAGAAAATCCTGTTGATTTAAAAGATAATCAAATATTAGCATTATTGCCACAGCCAGCCGACGCCCAGGAACCCAAAAAAGACGATGATTCAAATAATGAAAATGACAATGGATTTAAAGAAAAAACAGAAGAAAAGCAAAATTCTACTATACAAGAAATGCCTAGCACTGGCACACCGACAAAATCAGATTATAAAACACCTATTGTAGAAAATCCAATTTATACGACTGAACCTGTAATTCCTCAACTTCAAATAGTAACTTTAGCTCCAATTAATAATTCTCGTGTTGCAGGAAAACACTTTTACATTGCTTTTTCAACAAATAATCCAAGTTTCGCATGGATTGAGTCTATCCAACACAATTTAATCGATAAAACAACAAAAATATCTCATAATCAAATTTCCATACCAAATCATTCACAATTTAGTTTAACCCATACCTTACCAGTAAAATTAAATTACGAAACTCAATCAATTAAAATTAATTTAAAACTTGTAGATCTAAACAACAATCAAACAAAAACTAGTTTATTTTATACAAAATAAACCAATCAAAATACAACCTCGTAGGTTAATAAACCTACTTACAGGTTAAAATCTCTTACCAACCTACGAGGTTGTATTTAGAAAGCTAATAAAATA
>CAYZSW010000015.1:0-10591 GCA_964481135.1 uncultured Candidatus Saccharibacteria bacterium | reverse complement strand
GTGAGATGTACCCTTAAGTGGGCTAACGAGCGAAACCCTTACCCTGTGTTATATATGTCACGGGGGACTGCCTCGGTTAACGGGGAGGAAGGTGGGGATGACGTCAAATCAGCATGGCTCTTACGTTCTGGGCTACACACGTGCTACAATGGTTGCTACAAAAGGTTTGCCAAACCGTAAGGTGGAGCTAATCCTATAAAAGCAACCCAAGTTCGGATTGAAGGCTGAAATTCGCCTTCATGAAGCTGGAATCGCTAGTAACTGTAAATCAGCATGTTACAGTGAATACGTTCTCGAGCCTTGTACACACCGCCCGTCACGTGAGCCGAGTCGGCAATACCCGAACCTCGCACTTTGTTCACAAGCGAACAAAGAAATAAGAAGTAAGAAATTCGAAATGCGAAACAAATTCAAATGTTCAAAACTTGTTTATTTATTATAAAAATTGTTTTAAATTTCGATATTAGAACTTCAAGTTTTCTTTATGCTTGTGTATAAAGTGCGGGGGACGGTAGGGTCGGTAAGGAGCACGAAGTCGTAACAAGGTATCCGTTGGGGAATCAGCGGATGGATCACCTCCTTTCTAACGGAATGTTAGATTAAATCTTTGATATTTATATTAAAGAAGGTCGTTTATCACTTATGTGATAAATTCTTACAACCGCCAAGAAGTTAAATTCATATTATAAAAACTGCTTTTTAAAAGGCAGTTTTTATTTAATTAATAAAATAAATATGTTATAATTTTGTTATAAGTATTTATTTATGGAGGTTGGTTTGATAAGTGTTGTGGATTTGTTTTATTGGTGGTACGCAAAATCGATACAAAAAATTTATGTTTTTTGTATTGGTACAATAAAATATATTTATCATTTTTTTTCGATTCCTTATCTTATTCAAACGCTATTTGCTCCATGGAAAAGGGATATTAGTAGCCCAGTTAACCCAAATATTCAACAAATGTTCCAAGCATTTATTGATAATTTGATCGCAAGGTTTGTGGGTTTTATTGTCCGAATCATGACAATTTTTGCTGGTTTATTTATACTGATATCCGTTTTTGTTCTACTTGTTCTATTAATTTTAATTTGGACACTATTTCCTGTTTTAATAGTTATATTTTTTATTAACGGTTTATATATTGGGTTTAAATAAATTATGCAAAATAATATGAAAATTGATTTTTTAAGTTCTGATACATACAAAACAGCACAGGTAAAAAAATCTATTGATAGCAGTTTGGTAAAATACCTGCGTTATATTTTGTATTTGCTTGGATTTTTTATTGTTGTAATTTTAATCATTAATTTGTTGATAGATCTTAATATGGCAAATTGGATTAATAGCATAATGAATATTTTTGTATCAGTAGTTTTGTTTATTTTAATGATTGATATTTATATCAGTTTCCATAAAGATGATAAACTCAAGGTTAAGCTTTCAGATGCAATAAATTTGCAAGATGATAAAATCAATTTGGCAGAATATTTAGATACAGATGATATTGGTGAGATTTTGTGTAATGCAATAGAAATTGCAAAGAAAAATAAAGTTAACTTAGTAGATCCATTAATAATTTTGCTAGCTTTTCAAAAATCTTCGTTTGGAAGTCAGATGATGTTAAGATGTAGTTTATTTTTTAATAATGAATCAGAAAAAAAACTAATAGATATTGCCAAAAAAGAAGCAGAAGCTCAAAATCAAAAAAAATTAGTTTTCTCAGAAGCATCAAATCGTATACTAATAGATTCTTTGCAAAATGCAAATATTCGTAAGGAAAATTTCGCTGATCTCGGAGATTTGTTTTTGTCTTTAACGCAAAATGTTCAGGTTAACAAAGCTTTTGAAGAAAAAGGTTTAAAAAAAGAAGACATTCAAAATATTGTGATTTGGTATCGGAGAATGATCGCAAATTCAAAAACTAATTATTTTTGGCAAAAAAAATATTATGGTGGAGGCATAGGGCAAGAGTGGGCATCTGGCTATACTCCAGTTCTAAATTATTTTTCCAAAAATATCTCCGAGTATTTATTGGATGCTAAATTACAGGCTATTGCGACAGGCCACAAGCCAGTAATAGATAGAATACAAGAAGTGTTGGTAAAATCTGGACAAAATAATGTGATGCTTCTTGGAGAGGAAGGTGTTGGGAAAAGGACATTGGTTAATGCTTTTGCTCAAAAAGTTATTAGAGGTCAGGTTTTGCCGTTTTTAAGATACAAGCATGTTATCGAGCTTGATACTGGTCAGCTTTTAGCTGGCGCAAATGAAGCAGAATTGCAACAAAGATTTATTAGAATTTTAGGAGAAACTCAAAATGCTGGTAATATAATTTTATTTGTTAATAATTTTGATAATTTAGTTAACCCAGAAGTTGAGCAGGTTGGTACTATTGATGCTTCTCAGTTTTTGATACCTTATCTAAAATCAGATAGGTTGCAGATAATTGCAACTGCAAATTACGACAGCTGGCATAGAAAAATTGAAGTAAACCAAACTATTGCAAATTCTTTTACAAAAATTAATGTTATAGAACCAAATAATGCAGAAATGTTGCCAGTACTTCAAGATGCAGTTGGTGAGTTTGAATACAAGAATAAAGTTTTTTTCACATACAATGCTTTAAAGTCTGTCATTGCTCTTGCCGATAGATATGTTCACGACGAAGTATTTCCTCAAAAAGCTATTGATTTGGTTCAGGCGATTTCAGTTAAGTTTGCCTCTCTGGGTCAATTAAAGATAATCAACGATGATGATGTTCAGCAATATATTGCCGATAGGTTTAAAGTACCAGCTAAAGAAGCAAGTGAAAAAGAAAAAGAAAAACTACTTAATCTAGAGTCAGAATTACATAAAAGGTTAATAGATCAGCAGGAAGCAGTGAATTTAATTGCAAATTCATTGCGTCGTGCTCGAGCGGGATTATCCAAAAAAAATAAGCCAATCGGATCCTTTTTATTTGTCGGTCCTACTGGAGTTGGTAAGACAGAAACAGCAAAAGCTTTGGCTGATATATATTTTGGCTCAGAAAAAAATATGATCAGGTTTGATATGAGTGAATTCCAGGAAATTAGTTCAATATCCCGATTAATTGGTTCTGGTGTTGGTAAGCAAAAAGAACAAGGTTTGTTGTCTGTTGCGATAAGAGAAAATCCATATACTGTTTTGCTTTTTGATGAAATTGAAAAGGCGCATCCGAATATTTTAAATCTATTTTTACAGATGCTCGACGAAGGTACTTTAACTGATGCTACAGGTAGAAAATTGAATTTTACAAATGCAATTATTATTTGTACTTCGAACGCAGGAGCAGAACAAATTAGACAATATTTAAAAACCGATAAACCGCTTGATAAATTAAGTTCGATAATACTTGATTATCTGCAGAAAGAAAATTTGTTTAGACCCGAGTTTCTAAATCGTTTTGATTCTGTTGTTTGCTATAAACCATTGTCTCAAGATGATATATTAGAAGTAGCAAAATTGATGCTTAAAAAATTGCAAGGCAAGTTAAAAGAAAAGGATATTGCTTTGGAATTTACTCCAAATGCAATTTTAAAGTTGGCTAAACTTGGTTATGAGCCAACTTTAGGTGCAAGACCAATGGCTCGTGTTATCCAGGATAAAGTTGAAAATATGTTAGCAACAAAAATGCTAGAAGGCTCAATTAAAAATAAACAAAAAGTTTTAATAGATGAAAAAGATATAAAATAATAATTTTGTGTCTTTTTATAATTATCAATTCTTAATTATTGATTAAATAATTATTATTTGTTACTATATGATAGATTTTGATTACAAGTGCACATAGTTTTTAATTACGCTAAAGCTTCAGCTGACAGGCAGTTAAAACTAGCTTTACTATTTGCTCTTATGATTTTGTGATTTAAAATTTGTTATTTGAGATTTTATTTATAAGGGCATGTAGCTCAGCTGGTTAGAGCACTTCACTGATAATGAAGAGGTCAGAGGTTCAAGTCCTCTCATGCCCACCATTTAGTTCAAGAAGGACTTGAACCACGAAAGGGGTCGGGAAAACATTTGTTTTCCCGTCAGAGGAATATACTAAAAACCGAGGGTTTTTAGAGAGCAAAGCGATGTGAAAGTCCTCTCATGCCCACCATGCTCGAACTGAAAGTTCGAGAATTAACAAAAAACAAAATTACAAATTCCAAATGCCAAATTTAAAATAAATATCAAACTCAACTAAATTCCAAATCCTAAAATTTTTGAAAATTGAATATTGATAATTATTTGGTTATTGTTGCTTGTAGTTTGAAATTTACTGTCTTTGGCAGTTAAGTGCCCGTAGCTTAGCTGTCCCGTCTCGGCAGGCCGAGCCGAAGCCTGACGGATAGAGCACATTTTTATATGAATTTTACACTTTATATTTTAAAAAGTATTAATTATAATCATTATTATATCGGTCAAACAAAAAATATTAAAGATAGATTAAAATTACATAATCTTGGTAAAGTAAAATCAACAAAAAGATTTAAACCATGGAAATTAGTTTATAAAGAAGAATTCAATAGTAGAGAAGTTGTGGTTAAAAGAGAGAAGTATTTGAAAAGTCATTCAGGTAGGAAAATGGCTTAAAAATAAATTTATGGGCCCGTAGCTTAGCTGGTAGAGCACCACATTTGCAATGTGGGGGTCAGGAGTTCGAATCTCCTCGGGTCCACCAAAATATCCTTTTTTGGATATTTTTATTTTGTGCTATAATTGTTAAGAGTAAATTATAAGTTAGAATATTCATTATGCTTTTAACACCTCACGCACTAGTAGGTGCGTCAATCGGCGCATCAACTGAAAATATACCATTAATAATTATTTTAGGAATTGCTTCACATTACTTTCTTGATGCAATTCCGCATTTTGATTGGGGAACTTGGCATAATTATGAACCGAATTTCAAATTAGAAAAAAAAGATTATACCTTGCTTAGTGTTGATGTTATTGTGCTGATGATTTTATTATTTTGGATTTGGACAAAATGGAGTTATAATATTTATATAGGAGTTGGAATTTTTAGTGCTGTGTTGATCGATTTAATTGATAATGTTCCTTTTTGGAAGCATTATCTTAGAAAAACAAGCATAGGAAAAATTATCCACAATATTCATACCAAAGTACATTTTTATATAAAACCAAAATATTGGTTTTGGGGTGTTTTAACTCAATTTACAGTTATAATTCTGTGTTTGTATTATTTGATGCTTAGATAATTATTGTATTTAAAAAATTTACAAAAAAGATAATTAGATTTTTAGGAGATACATGTTTTTAAAAAGATTTTTGCTATTGGTTTTATTTTTTGGGGCAGGAATTTTTATTGTTTATTATCGTGAAAAGATTGTTAGAGTTTTTGGAAAAAATAGCGTAGCTGAAAAATATCTCGGGGCAGGTGGAACATATAATATGTGGGTTTTAATTGGTATGATTGTAATGCTTGTAGGACTTTTAATTTTACTTGGTAAATTGAGTTTTATGGGCTTTTAATTTTTTGTTAAAATATTTTTTACATAATTGAATTGGGAGGGTAGTGAATAATAAATTAAAAAACAAATTTCTAGCAATAATTTTTGTTTTATTAACACCGGTTATTGTTTTAGCAAATAGTTCAGAAAACTATCAAAGCACGGAAATAATTAATTATGGTGGTAATTTTTCAAGCTCAGAAAATTACCAATTAGTTGATAATGTTGGTAACTCCGATGTATTTTGGGGACAAGATCCAAGTTCAGAACCAGACATTACACCGCAACCAAAAACTACTGAAAGTCCAATAAAACCATTATCCTCACCCACAGCAGATTATAAAGAAGATCTAGAGATTGTTTCTTTGCAAGATCAAACAATAGTTGAAAGAATTGCTGGTTTTTTTAATTCAATCGCTGAAAATCCATTTGTTCAGGCAATTAAAACACCTTTGACAGTAGCTGTTGCTGCTTTGACACTGTGGGCGAGCTTGGTACCTATGATTATGAATTTGCCTATGGCTTCTCCTTTTGCAAATTTATTTGCTTGGTTTTTAGCGATTTTTAAAAAGAAAAAAAAGCCATGGGGTAGAGTTTATGATTCAGAAACAGGGGTTGGTATTCCTTTAGTTGCTGTTAGATTATTTGATAAAGACTACAATCGACTTGTCAAAACTGAAATGACTGACAACGAAGGTAGATTTGGATTTTTAGTTAATTCGGGAAAATATTATATTAAAGTATTAAAAAAAGATTTTGTTTTTCCATCAAAAGTTATTCATAAAGATTATCACGGACAAGCACTTGAAGTTAAAAAAGAACAAGCAATTTTAGTCGATATTCCACTAGATTCTAATATTGATAAATTGTCATATAAATTAAATGTTTTAACTAAAGTAACAAATTTTTTAGAATTTTTTAGAATTCCTTTGCTTGTAGTGGGTACATTTATAGCGATAGCGTTTATGGTTACATATTTCAGGGTTATTGATATAATTGTTTTGGTTGTTTACATCTTGCTTTGGATTTGGGAAATTTATGCATTGCTTAGTAAATCAAAAACATTCGGAAAGGTTTTTGATTCAGAGACTAGAGAATCTATAAATTTAGCAATTGTTAGAGTATTTAATTCAATGAGTAATAAATTAGTATCTACAAAAGTTAGTGATAGTAGTGGCAGGTTCAGATTCCTGGTAGATAAAGGCGATTATTATTTAACTAGTAAGAAACAAAATTATAAAAAATTTCAAAGTCAGCCAATTATTGTTGTTAATAAAAAAGTTATAGTTGATGATATTAAATTAGAATTAGAGAAACCAACAAACCGAATTATGGTGTCGAGCGAAGATAGTTATAAGCAAAAATCAGAACCGACATTGTTAGATATCGCGAACGCTTGACAAAAAAAATGGCTTTGTTATAATCATTTTTGGAGATAAAAAATGCAAAAGAAATCACAATTAGGAGAGGAGGTAGTGGCATAACTTATTTGCTAAAGTTTGTAGCATTCGATTATTTGCCGCTAATCTTAAGCGGATTTTTTTTACAAATTAGTATTTTGTTAATAATAACTAATGAGAAATTAGTTAATAATAATAAAATAGTAATAAAAACTGTTTTTGTAAATTGAAAATTACATAAACCAACAAAAATATAATGTGTAAACACCACTATTTATCTTTAAAACATAAATAGAGGAAATTTAGTATTTTTGTGGTTATCTCGATCAACCAAAAATAAACTTATCAAACATAAGAGCATATAGAGGATGCCTTGGTGGATAAAGCCGAAGAAGGACGTATTAGGCTGCGATAAGCCTCGGGGAGTTGCCAAAATAACTTTGATCCGGGGATTTCCGAATGGGGAAACCCGTCTGCTGAAGAAGCAGTCAATTAGTAGTCAATTTTCAGACATCATAAACTAAACCAGTCCGATTAAATTGGGACAAAATGGTTATTTAGTATTCTGATGTCTGATATTTGGCTGCTAATAGGGAACCAACTGAACTGAAACATCTTAGTAAGTTGAGGAAAAGAAAACAAAAATCCATTTTTATGGATAGTGTTTCGCATCTTACTCTCAAACAATGAATTTAAAATATTTTTAAATTTTAATTTTTGAGTTTTAAGAATGCGAAACATTGTGATTTCGTAAGTAGCGGCGAGCGAAAGCGAATTAGTCTAGATTATTGAAAGATGATTTAATTAATTGAAAGATCCTGGAAAGGACTGCCAGAGAAGGTGAAAGCCCTGTAAATGAAAATTTTGTTATTGATTAAATAATCTCCTGTGATTTATTTCGCGGGACAAGTAATACTGGACACGTGAAATCCAGTAGGAAGATGGGTGGATCATCATCCAAGACTAAATACTTTATCTGACCGATAGTGAACAAGTACCGCGAGGGAAAGGTGAAAAGTACCCCGGCACGGGGAGTGAAATAGTACCTGAAACTATATGCTTACAAGGAGTAGGAGCCGTGCGTAGCACGGAAATTCCAAATCTCAAATTCTAAATCTCAAATAAATAACAATTACCAAAATTTCAAACATCAAAATTTTTTGAAAATTGGATATTGAAAGTTATTTGATATTTGGTGCTTGTTATTTGGGATTTCCGCGCTGTGCGCGGTAACTGCGTGCCTTTTGTAGAATGAGCCAACGAGTTAGTTTACATATCTTTGTTTAACCCGCCTAAGGCGGGGTAGGCATAGGGAAACCGAGTGTTAATAGCGCGATTATGAGATATGAAACTAGACCCGAAACCGAGTGACCTATCCATGGTCAGGGTGAACTCTGAGTAAAATCAGTGGGAGGCCCGAACTCACCTCAGCGACAAATGGGGGAGATGAACTGTGGATAGAGGAGAAATTCCAATCGAACTCGGAAATAGCTGGTTCTCCCCGAAATATATTTAGGTATAGCCTTATATCTATATTCTGGAGGTAGAGCACTGGATGGTTTTTTGGTGGTTTCGGCCATCATGACCAATCAAACTCCGAATACCAGAGTTTTAAGTATAAGAGTCAGCACGTGAGGGATAAGCTTCATGGTGCAAGAGGAAAACAGTCCAGACCGTCGTCTAAGGTCCCTAATTTTAGCTAAGTGGTAAAGGATGTGATAAATCTAAAACAACTAGGAGGTTGGCTTAGAAGCAGCCATTCCTTTAAAGAAAGCGTAACAGCTCACTAGTCTAGGTTTGTTGCACCGAAAATTTAACGGGGCTCAAGCTAAATACCGAAGACACGGGTACCAATACATAGCATTGGGAATTTCTAATTTCCAATTTCTAATTTCTAAATAGATTTAAATTTCAAATGATCAAAATTCAAAATAAATTTGAAAATTAGGATTTTGTATTTATTATTTATTTAGGATTTAGAATTTAGGTTTTGGAATTTCCACTGCTGTGTAGTGGTGCGGTAGGGGAGCGTTTTATATTAGTTGAAGTCAAATTGTGAAATTTGGTGGATGATATATAAGTGAGAATGTTGGCATGAGTAACGAATTACCCCGACGAGAAATCGGGGCACCGTATGTCCAAGGTTTCCCGGGCAACGTTAATCGACCCGGGGTTAGTCGGTCCTAATCCCTCCCTCTGTTTCTATGTTAATGTATAGCAATAGAGGGAGGGAGATGGACAACAGGTTGATATTCCTGTACTTGCATAAATTTACCTTTATCTGACACTTTGGCGGATTTGCTGTTACCTATGGTTATGTAACAGTAGAAAAGTTAGAGACGAGAAAAGGATAAAGTCAATTGTTTATGTAAACCGTACCGGAAACCGACGCAGGTGGACGAGGCGAGTAGCCTCAGGTGATCGAGAGAATTCTCTCAAAGGAACTCGGCAAAAAAACGATCGTAACTTAGGGATAAGGTCTTCCCGCCAATCATTATATTTATTTATAATCGTAGGCGGGACGCAGCGAAAGTTTGCCAGGCGACTGTTTACCAAAAACTTAGGTCTCTGCAAACCCATTAGGGGAAGTATAGGGGCTGATGCCTGCCCAGTGCTAGAAGGTTATGGGGAGAACTGAAATAAGCTTTTAGTTTATCAGGTTCGAACTTAAGCCCTAGTGAACGGCAGCGATAACTATAATCGTTCTATGGTAGCGAAATTCCTTGTCGGGTAAAATACGGAATTTGCCCGAATAGAATCGCAAGATTCTATAAGTAAACCGGCTAATAACGGGGAAACCATTTTTTAAAATGGCAATCCCGTGGGAAGTCTGATTTTATATCAGACCCCGTAACGACTGATTCGAAAGATGAGATTCGACTAGTTCGAATAATACGCCGGCTTTTGCTAAATAAAATTTTCCATGGAGATTAGGTAGGAAAGGATAAATATGGATATGAATTCCTATGTCACAGGCTTAGTTGAAGGCGAAGGTTGTTTTTGTATCTCGTTTAATTTACGAACAAAACTAAATACTAATATTGAAGTAAGACCTAGCTTTTCAATAAGTCAAAATCAAAAAAACCTAGAATTAATTAAATTAATTAAAAATTTCTTTGGTTGTGGCGCAATAAGATATTCTAAGCATGACAGATGTTATAAATATGAAATTAGAAATCTTGATAATCTTATGAAAACTGTGAATATTCATTTTCAGAATTACCCATTAATAGGAAGCAAAAAACATGATTTTGAAAATTTTACATTAATTTGTAAAATGATGAAATCTAACTTGCACAAGAATAAAGATCAATTAGAAAAAATAATTGATCTGGCTTATCAAATTAATTGTGGTAAAAGAAAATATCAAAAATCATTTCTCCTAAAGAAAATAGCAAAATGAAAAGATAGTCTATAAAGCATAAAATAAATAATATGTTATTGAAGTTCCGACCCGCACGAATGGCATAACGGTCTGGCTACTGTCTCTGAGAGAATCTCGGTGAAATTACACTACCGGTAAAGATGCCGGTTACCCATGGCAAGACGGAAAGACCCCGTGGAGCTTTACTACAACTTGATATTGGGTTATATTTTTAGATGTTTAGCGTACGAGGGAGTCCTTCGGGACGACAATGAAACACCTCGCTTCTGAATGTATGATTCTAACCCCGCTTAAGGCGGGAGACAGTGTCTGGTGGGTAGTTTGAC
>CAYZSW010000014.1:0-16470 GCA_964481135.1 uncultured Candidatus Saccharibacteria bacterium | reverse complement strand
ATTCTGGCTACTATCGCAATTAGTGTGCTACTTTTGGGAACAGGGATTCCAGCATTTCGTAATTATCAAAAACAAAATGAGCTAATTTCCGATGCCGAAAATATTAAGGATATGCTTATTACTACTCAAAACTATGCACTTGCTCCCGAATTTATGAAAGACGCATTAGATAATAGTTATATTTTTTCAATTAATGTTATTGATAACGAAGTAGGTATTTATAGGGGGATTTGTTCAGATGAGGGCTTGATCGAGGAGTTAAGTCAAAATGATTTAGTTAAGAAATATAAAATTTCAAACGATATTTCAATTGCTACAGAAAATTTCCAAGAAAGCCAAAATAGAAAAATTGTTTGTTATAGTATTTTAGACCAGGGTAAAATAATTTATCCAACAGTTCCCCCAACAGATGTAAAAATTATTCTTGACCATAGTAAAATTAATACTTTTGGATCATCTCAAAGAATAATTTCGCTCAACCTCGTAACCGGTTTTATAACTATTACAAAATAAATAATTATGCAAAAAAAAATTTTAAAAACTACAAAATATTATTCTAAAAGCAACTTTTCAAAAAAAGGTTTTGGGATTTTAGAAGTATTAATTTCTGCTGGAATATTAATTATTGTAATAGGTGGAGTGCTTGCCTTGGAAAGATCAGCCATCAAAAGTAATATTTTATCTCAGGAAAAAACCCAGGCCTTTAATCTTTCGCGCGAAGGAGTTGAGTTGGTTAGAGCCAATCGAGATACCAAGTGGATAGATGAGAAAGTAAATGACTGGAACGAAAAGTTTGATTTAGGAGAAAACCAAGAAATTGCATATTTTGTTATTGATTGCGCAAGGGATTGTGATTTGTTTCCTGCTTCATCTGGTCAAAAAGAAAATATTAAAGTTAGTAAAACAGATTTTTCTAGACAAATACAAGTTAAAAGAATTCCAAATACATTCAATCAAACATTAAAAGATAAAACAAAAGTTACTGAAATTGATTCTGCTGGAAATGTTGTTCCTTACGGTTCTGGAACCCCAATTTACGATATGAATAATAACGATAATAGAATTTTAACAGAACTTATTTCTGTAGTTACTTGGAGTTCAGGAGGCAAAGAATATCAAGAAGAAATTTCATTTATTTTAACCGACTGGAAACCATGATTTTAGATTAGTTAGAATTGTTGTAATTGTTGTAATTGTTCAAGATATCGGAGAGATTTATATGAAATTTAAATATGAAAATTTAGAAGTTTGGCAACTTGCTATGCAAATTGTCAATAAAATATATAAAATAACCAGTAACTTTCCAAAAAATGAAATGTATGGATTAACCTCTCAAATTCGCAGATCAGCAATTTCGATTCCTCTAAATATTGCAGAAGGTAGTGCCAAGAAATCGTCAAAAGAATTTTCACAATTCATTAGGACTGCAATTGGTTCGCTACTTGAAACAAATACTGCGTGTAAAATAGCTTTAAATTTACATTATTCTGACGCAAAAAGCTTAGACGAATTAAATCAACTATTTCAAGAAATTTATTATAAATTAATAGCATTAGAAAAATCAATTAAAAAATGAAATTAAAATCTTTCCCAACAATTCCAACATTTCCAACAATTACAACAATTAGAACAACTTCAACAATTATAACAATTACAACATCCCCAACATCTCCAACATCTCCAACAATTAGAACAATTAGAACATTTTCAACATCTTGAACAATTCCAACAACTACAACATCTCCAACATCTTCAACATCTCCAACATCTCCAACATCTCCAACATCTCCAACAATTAGAACAACTTCAACATCTTCAACAATTACAACAATTAAACAAGCCACTCAGTGGCGATAGAACAAACATTATGAACAACCCAACATCTCCAACAATTAGAACAAGCCCTAAAAAGGGCGATCGATCAATTCCAACAAGTGCAACGATCGAACATTCTCTGCTTACGCAGAGAGGTTTTACTCTTATCGAGGTGTTAGTCGCCGGCATAATTTTTGCTTTAACTATTGGAATCGCTATTGCAAGTTTTTCAAGTTCAACTACTGTTCAAATGAAAAATCAAGTTATCCGTGAGGTTGCGCAAAACGGCCGATACATTATCGAAAATATTTCAAGAGATGTTAAACTAGCTAATGCCGACATAAGATATTCTGACTATGATGCTTTTGAGGTTGTCGGGAACGAACTTACAATTAACACATTCGATCAAAGTGGTAATCGTAAAACAGTAGTTTACGAATACATTCCTCCTCAGGGTGAAGAACCAGGTAAAATTATGTACGATGGTTACAGTTTAACTCACGAAGAATATAGTATTGAGCAAGTAGGGGATGACCCGGTTTTTGAACAAAATATTTACAATCCAAGTGAATCATTAGGAGAAATACAGCCAACATTAAAAATTAAATTTAATATTTCAACCTTTCGCGACGGTAGAGCTTCGGAAACAATTTCAGAAGCTTTTGAAACTTCAGTCACCACCCGCAGCTATCCAGGATTTAATTAATAATGTTGAAGAATAAGAATCAAGAATTATGAATGAAGAATTAAATAAAAATAATATGAAAGATTTCACAGATTTAAAAGCTTGGCAGGAAGCACATAAATTAGTTTTAACAATTTATTTAATTACTAAAGATTTTCCTAAACAAGAAGTTTTTGGTTTAGTAAGTCAAATGCGAAGAGCTGCAGTTTCAGTTGCATCCAATCTAGCAGAAGGTTTTTCTAGAAGTTCATATAAAGAAAAATTGCAATTTTATGTAATTTCACTCGGTTCACTTACAGAGTTGCAAAGTCAGTTGATGATATCCAAAGATATTGATTATCTAGATAAAATAAAATTCTCAAAAATTTTTGCTCAATCGATTATTGTTCATAAAATTATAAATGGTTTAATAAAAGGTTCAAAAAAATATATCAAATAAAAAAATAAAATGTCTAATATTATAAAAAAAATTAAACAACTTACCCTTTTCTCCTTTTTCCTTAATTCCTTCTTCTTATTTCTTAATTCTTTATTCTTGATTCTTTATTCTTTCTTCTTAATTCATATCTTTTCTCCTTTAATTCAGTTTAAAAGAAAGCTTAATTCTTACTTCTTGATTCATAATTCTTATCAAGGCTCCGCCTTGATAATCACAATCCTCGTCATCGCAGTTGTTTCTGCAATTGGTTTTTCTGTAAGTCGGCTTACAATCTCACAAATGCGTCAAACAACTCAACTCGAAGATTCTGTAAAGGCATATTATGCTGCAGAGTCAGGTATCGAACAAGGTCTTTTAATGTGGCGCTACAACCACAATGTAGAAGTTCCAAAAGAAAATCTAAGTCAAGACGACCCACAAACTATGCGTGTTTTTATGAACGATATGTCAACCAAAGATGCCAATATCAGCCAGCCAGAGCCAAATGTATCAAACATTCCTTACTACGATTTGCGAATTTGGTATAAAAATCCAATTATAAATGGATGGTCAGATGAAATTGTTTGCTCCGAAAACGCTACCAGCTCTTATTGTACTAACCCAGAAGAAAACCAGCCAATTACCAGAACTGGCACAGAACCTGCTCTTGCCAAGGATTCTGCAATTCAATACAACCTACAAGGTATAGATAGAATTTGGCTTAGCTGGGAATTCGAAGATGATAGTTATTGTCGTACCAATTGCAGGGGTGTAGATGGTAGTCCCACTTCGTGTAATGCAAATTATTCCAATAGTATTTGTATGCTTGAATTTATTCCTATTAATGAGCAAGGCGATATGGATTGGGAACAAAAAAATATTTTTACATATGATGATAAATTTGAATTAAGTTATCCTATTGACAACATACAAACAGTTCGTTTTCGTGTTTTTGGCAATGGTTTAAAAGAATACCGTATTTCTAAACAAGCCACCAGCAGTGATGATGTAAAAATGTCATCTGGCTATACCATTATTGAATCAACCGGGTATTTTGGCAATGCTAAAAGACGACTTCAAATTAAAATCAACAGGACCTCAAGAACCATACTTGGGCCTTACGATATGGTTATTTATCAAGCCAAATAAAAAAGAAACTCTTTTTATATATTTTTTTAAAGAGTTTCTTGGTAGTATTTGTGCATTCATTTATCTCCAGTCTGAAATTTGTAAATTAAGGTTATTTTCTTCCAGTAGGTTTGGCAATAATCAGATCAAAATTATTTTCACCCAAAGAAATAGTTTTGTCGTACCATGTTGGGGTGAACCCTGATTTTGTCAGTTTTATACTAAATTTCTGTGTCGGTATATTTGTATATCGAGTAAAACCATTACTATCAGTAATTTGTGCGGTACCGTATGGCAAACCATACTGGTAGAATTGAACAGTTACGCCTGGTTCCGGAGTACCTATTTGATAATCTTCTGTTTCATTATAAACAGTAATATTCACAATCGTCTGAGGCGTGGGGCTGGGACTCGGAGTTGGGCTGTAAGTGGGCGTTGGGCTGGGACTGCTTTCCGGAATCATTATTGTTTGATTTTCCGGAATGACTGCGATTTTGCCCTTTTCCACATTCACGAAGGTTTCAGTATCTTTGAAACCTTGTTTTGATATTAGCACTCTGTGGTAGCCTACTGGTACAGGGTGGAGAAAAAAGTTTCCACTTGCTTCTGTGTAATTATGCACAGTTGCAATGGTTACTTTAGCCCCACTTATTGGATTTCCCGTTGTGTCACTAACGGTTCCTCCAACACTGCCAGTTTCTACCGGGCTAGTTGTTGGTGTGGGAGTTGGGCTGGGACTCGGAGTTGGGCTGTAAGTGGGCGTTGGGCTGGGACTGCTTTCCGGAATCATTATTGTTTGATTTTCCGGAATGACTGCGATTTTGCCCTTTTCCACATTCACGAAGGTTTCAGTATCTTTGAAACCTTGTTTTGATATTAGCACTCTGTGGTAGCCTACTGGTACAGGGTGGAGAAAAAAGTTTCCACTTGCTTCTGTGTAATTATGCACAGTTGCAATGGTTACTTTAGCCCCACTTATTGGATTTCCCGTTGTGTCACTAACGGTTCCTCCAACACTGCCAGTTTCTACCGGGCTAGTTGTTGGTGTGGGAGTTGGGCTGGGAGTGGGAGTGGCTGTTGGTGTTGGTGTGGGGGATTGGGTTGGAGTTGGACTAGGATTTACTCCGTCAATGGGGATTTTATCTCCCATGTTGACAGAGATATTTGAATAGAATACTATTGCCCTTCCTCCGGCATCTGTGTAATAAATGTCGTATGTGCCGGGAGAGAGGTATTCCACCAAATACTGTCCAATTTCAGTTATCCCAATCAATCTATCATAGACATAAACTTGTAACCCAGATTGATTGGAGGTGAATCCTACTGTTCCCGAACCGCTTGGAGGGTCGGGCAGAGGTTCTGTTGTCGGGATAACAGTCGGGTAAGGAGTCGGGTCAGTGTGTGTCGGGGCCGGATCATATCCGCCGCCGCCTCCACCTCCGCCGCCACCGGAACATCCGATCATCCAGAAGACGGAAAGCATAATCACCATTACAATGAGAGCCAATGCCCTCAGGTTTCTTCTTGTCGTCATTGACGACACCTCCTTGTTTTTAATTTTCTAGGTCGCTATAGCGACCAATTTATTTAATTTTATCATACTTTGTATTACATAAAAATACTATGTATGAAAAAACTTAAACATCCCACCTTACCACACCTCCCCACCCTCTGTCAACCCCACACATCAAAATCATCTAAAATGTAACTATGAGTATGTTGTTAAGTCATTTAAAAAAGTAACTGAAATTGTTATCAAATTAATTAATTTATCATTCTTGATTGCTTAAAATTTCATATAATAAAATCAAGGAGGAACTACAATGTAACCTCGTAGGTTACTTAGAACTCCAAACCTATTAATTTATTAAGTAACCTACGAGGTTACTTTAAATCGGTCAAAATATGTTATAATATTTGTATGACACAATATCGGAAAGATTTATTAATTAATGATAATTATTATCATATATTTAGTCGTAGTATTGCTAAATATGTAATTTTTAATAACGATCAAGAATATTCAAGAATTATCAATTTAATAAGTTTATTAAAATATGTGGATTTTGATTATAGTTTTTCTAGATTTATTATATTAAAATCTGATCAGCAATTATCAATAATTAATAAGTTAAAAAAGCAAAATAAAACTTTTGTAGAAATTATTGCATATTGTATTATGCCCACACACTTTCATTTGATTTTAAAACAAAATACAGATTTTGGAATTGCTAAATATATGGCTAAGTTATTAAATAGTTATTCAAAATATTTTAATGCTATCCATAATAGAGTTGGTCCTTTGTGGTCTGGTAGATTTAAAAATCTAAAAGTAACTGACGATGATCAACTTTTGCATTTAACTAGGTATATACATTTGAATCCGTGTTCGGCTAACATAGTTAACAGACCTGAGCACTGGGAATATTCGTCTTATAAGGAATATATTAATGAGTCTGATAATAGAATGTGTGGTTTTAAAGACGTAATTAATTTTGAGCTAAATCAATATAAAAAGTTCGTCGAGAATAGAAAAGATTATCAACAAAAAATATCTCAAATCAAAAATTTATTAATTGATAATTATTCCGGATAATCCTACCGTTTTTACTAACCTCGGAGGTTAGTAAATACCTTGAACCTGCAAATTTTTTGCAAACCCCGGAGGTTAGTAAATAGGGTTAATAAATTAGGACTCAAAAATAATTTTAAATTTATTGCTAAAAAAATTATATTCTGCTACAATTTACCCAATTTCACTATATTGTAAGTGAAGTAATTTAAAACTTGAAAGGACTGATATGGATGAAAAAGTTGTTAATTTTTGTTGTGTTGATTTGTATTTTTTTTACAAATCCAGTTTATTGTCAGGATTATATCAGAGGCGTGATTCATTTACATGATACGGATTCAGATGGAACTATGCCTGAATCTGCTGTTGTGAAAACTGCTCAGCTGGCGGGATGCAAATTTGTAATTATTACCAATCATGTCGAATGTTTACTCGGTATTTGTGAGCATATGTTTATTGATGCACAAACTCATTTACCACATCAAAAAAGAAAGCACAATGATTTTTTTCAAAAATATTTTGAAAAAAACCTGCCGATTAATCAAATAAGGTGTTTTGAAATATTTACCAAGAAAGACGGTGCACATATTTTGATATTAGGCAAAAATTTTCAAAATTTCCAAGGAAAAATAAAATCATTAAGTCGCGCCACTGCTTCAGAAATTCTTAGTTTTGTCGAAGAAAATAAATTTATTAGCATTTTAGCTCATCCTCATGATGGTTATGATGAAAGTTGTCTGAATAGATTTGATGCAATTGAATTTTTTAATACCAAGGGTTATGCTATTTCTGATCCTATTCATCTTATAAGTCGTTACAAAGAAGCAGAAGAAATTAACTTACAGATTTATAATCAAGCAATAAAGAATTATTTGATTGATAGAAAAAAATTACCTGCAATAGTTGGTGGTAGTGATGCCCATTTTCACTTAGATGAAATTTTTTTTGGGCATACTTATATTAGGGCTACTAAAGGTGATATTGACGAAGTTTTAAATGCAATTTGTCAAGGTAAAACCTACGCAATATCTACTGGTTTACCAGGCTATGTGGTGAAAATAAATGAACTGAATTATCATCCACAAAAAGATAGATATTTAGTCGACAAGATTCATTTGAAAGCAAAAATAACCATTCCTAGATTATCTGCTGTAGCATATGATGAAATAAAAATATACTTAAATGGCAATGAACATTTAAGTGAGCAAGTGCCAGCAAAGATATATCAACAACAAATTGCTTATAATTTAGATTGCGTTATTGATGCTAAAGATGGAATAAATGTTGTTTATGTCCATATTCCAGGCAGAATGATTACTTCACCGATCGTGTTTGATGTAAAAAATATAAAGCCGAAACTATCAACAAAATTAATACATAAATTATTTGACCCCCAACATAAGAGTGGATATTGGATTCTCGAATTGTATAATGATAATAAATGTATTGCAAAGTATATTTTGATTAGTAGAGATGGATATCATTTATTTGAAGATATATTGATCAGATTTACCCGAGAAAGTTTTTACGAAAATAGTAGATACATAGGACAGATTCTGAAATATTCTCCAAAAACGAATTCGATGAAACATGTTAATACATTGTTTCTAGACAATACTTACCAGCAGATAGTAAGTGGATTAGCCGAACCAATTATGAACGCCTCGGTTAATGAAATCATATCCGGTGATATTTTGAATAAAGAAAAAAATCTGAAAAATAATAATAAATATGAGCAGGGGACTGTTGAATATTTTGCATACAATTTTATCATTAGTAAATATAGTACTAGTCAAAATGCTCAACATAAGATATCAAATAAGGCGATAGTCGGAAAATGGTGTTCGCTTACAGTCATATGCTCAGACATGTCTAATCAGCCTTTTTATTTTCTTTTTGCAAAAGAAAAAGAAGGGTGGAGGTTAGTAAGCCAAGGAGGAAAATCATATACAATAGATTTTACAATGAAATATTCTAGCGAAGATGTAAAGAATATAAATAAACTTGGTTGGAAAATATTTAGTTTTAAAGATACTTATGTGAGTTCAATAAAATTTTATTAAGTTTGTGATCATCCTGTCAAAAAAAGATTGACAGGATTTTTTTTATTGCTAAAAAAATTATATTCTGCTACAATTTACCCAATTTCACTAATTGTAAGTGAAGTAATTTAAAAATTTGAAAGGACTGATATGGATGAAAAAGTTGTTAATCTTGATTTTGTTGGTTTTTTTGACAACTACTTTTCTATTTGCTGATGAGCGCTTAACTTCTTCTGGATTCGATTTTCCTATGGGAAATGCAGATGATTGCAGCCCTTATACCATTTCTCAAAAATTTCAGGAAGATGACCCAAAATTATACTATTTACCAGGTCATTTAGGTGATGACTGGCGCTGCAAGGTTGGAACTGAAGTTTTATCGATTTCCGAAGGTAAAGTTATTTTTGCAGGATATGGTGGTAAGGGGTGGGGTAATATTGTGATTGTAGAACATATATTACCGAGTAGAGAAATCATATATTCACAATATGCACATTTAAGTTCAATTAAAGTGTTGGTCGGACATATTGTAAAACGACGAGAAATAATTGGATTAAGTGGTAATATGGGAACAGGACCACATTTGCATTTTGAAATTAAAAAAATAAATGATGTTGGAAGTGGATATTCTATTGATCCTAAAGTTATCGCTCAGTATCATGATCCTTCGAAATTTATTCGAAATAACCGCGATTATGAATTCAATCTCGTCTCTGAATATCCCACTGGGGGATCGGATAAAGTCGACGAGCGCATAACTGCAAGCGTAAGGTTTGATTTAGATATACATCCTGATTGCATAGATAATATTGAATCTTATGTGACCGTAAAGCGACTTGGATGGGACTGGCCGCGCGAAGAATCATATAAAATATGGGCTAAAGAAAAAAAAATTTATGTACTTTGTAATCAGAATTGGAATTATAAATCAAAGTATGAAATTTTTGTCAACAAAGGAATAAAATCTAAATCCGGTGTTGAACTAAAAAAAGACTTTTCTTACTCATATACTATTCGCAAAAAACCACCATTTGATATTAGCAAATGGGTTTGCACTCAAATACTTAATTTCATTAAATGGTTGTACGGGCTAGTAGAAGAATTATTAAAAACATCACCTTTTTGAGCAAATATATTTGCTCAATTTTTTTTATAATGATATTATTAAATCATGGAATATATTATATATTCAGATGGTGGAGCAAGAGGAAATCCGGGACCAGCGGGTTTTGGTTTTTTAATTTACAAAAAAAATAATAAAAGACCAGTTGCAAGCGGAAAAAAATATATTGGCAATGCAACAAACAACCAGGCAGAGTATAAGGGTGTTATTGCTGCTCTAATAAAATTATATGAAACAGACAATCATCCAACAAAAGTACTTGTAAATTTAGATTCGAAACTAATAGTCGAGCAAGCAAACGGTGTTTATAAAGTGAAAAGTGAAAATATTAAACCTTTGTATTGGGAATTGCAAGATATTGTTAAGTTATTGGGCATTCCGATTAAGTTTAAACATATTCCAAGAGAAAAAAATAAAGAGGCAGACAAGTTGGTTAACGAAGCTATTGATTTGAAAATAAGCAAATAGGAGTTAAAAAAGATATGAGTTTTAAAAAAGTTGACAATAAACAAAATTTTCCTGAATTAGAAGAAAAAGTGTTAAATTTTTGGAAAAAAAACAAGATTTTTGAAAAATCCCTTCAGCTAAGAAAAGATGAAAAACTATTTAATTTTTATGATGGTCCGCCATTTGCAACAGGTCTTCCTCATTATGGGCATATTTTAGCAATGGCTATTAAAGATGCGGTCGTGAGGTATAAAACTATGAGAGGATATTATGTGCCTAGAAAATTTGGCTGGGATTGTCATGGTCTTCCAGTTGAAAACTTAATTGAAAAAGAACTTAAAATCTCAGGTAAGCCTGATATTGAAAAAATGGGCGTTGGTAAATTTAATAATGCTTGTAGGAAAAGTGTCTTAAAATATACTAATGAGTGGAGAAAAACCATAGATAGAATGGGAAGATGGGGGGATCTAGACAATGTTTATATAACAATGGATAATGACTATATTGAAAGTATTTGGCATGTTTTTAAAAAAATTTGGGAAAAAGATTTAGTTTATAAAGGTTTTAAAAGTATGCCATATTGTCCTAGATGTGGAACACCTCTTTCGAATTTTGAAACAAACTTAGGATATAAAGAAAATACAGTCGATCCTTCAATATTTGTTAAATTTAAGTTAAAAAATCAAAAAAACACTTATTTTTTAGTTTGGACAACTACTCCTTGGACATTACCTGGAAATGCAGCTCTAGCTGTAGGTAAGGATATTGACTATATAAAAATCAAACTAGGAAATGAATATTTGATTTTAGCAGAATCTAGAAAAGAAGTCATAGAAGATAAATATACTGTAACCGAGCGTATAATCGGTAAAAAATTAATAGGTTTGGAATACGAGCCGTTGTATAATTATTTTGAATTTAGTCAAAAAGCATACTATGTCAAAGATGCTAACCTTGTTTCTACGGAAGACGGTACTGGAATAGTTCATATAGCACCTGCATTTGGTGAAGATGATTTATTTTTTGGCAAAAAACACAATCTACCTTTAATTCAGCATGTTGACACAGATGGTAATATGAAATCAGAGGTGAAAAAATGGCCAGGATTATTTGTTAAAGATGCTGATCCTAAAATTATCAAAGATCTGGTTGACAGAGGATTGATGTATAAACACGGTCGTATAAAACATACATATCCATTTTGCTGGAGGTGTGATAGTCCGTTAATTTATTACGCGATTTCTACATGGTTTATTAGTGCTAGTAAAATTAGAAACCAACTTGTAAATAATAATTCTAAAATTCATTGGGTTCCAGAACATATTCAAAAAGGAAGGTTTGGAAGATGGCTTAAAGAAGCTAAAGATTGGGCTGTTACGAGAAATCGGTACTGGGGTGCACCAGTTCCTATTTGGAAATGCCAGAAATGTGAGCAATATAAATGTATTGGCAGTAGAAATGATTTAGATAAATTATCCGTTCGTAAATTAAATAAAAAGATTGATTTTCATAAACCAGAAATAGACAAAATAGAGTTAAATTGTGAATGTGGTGGTAAAATGACTAGAGTAGAAGAAGTATTTGATTGCTGGTTTGAGTCAGGATCTATGCCTTATGCGCAATATCATTGGCCTTTTAACGAAAAAGTTGACTTTGATAAAAGGTTCCCTGCGGATTTTATCGCAGAAGGATTAGATCAGACTAGAGGATGGTTTTATACTTTACATGTTATTTCAACAATTTTATTCGATAAACCTGCTTTTAAAAATTGTATAGTTAATGGAATAGTTCTAGCAAAAGATGGTAAAAAACTATCAAAAAAATTAAGAAACTATCCCGAACCTTCAGAAGTTTTTGATAAACAAGGAGCTGATGCTTTAAGATGGTTTTTACTTTCTTCACCGGCAGCAGCTGCTGAAGATGTTAGATTTTCAGATGATATGGTAGCAGACACTGTAAGGAGAGTAATTTTAATTTATTGGAATATTTATACATTTTTTATTAACTATGCGATCGTAGATGCTTGGGATTATAAAAAAAGCGTTAAATCAAAAAATATTTTAGATAAGTGGATATTATCGTATTTTAATCAAACCTTGACAAACACTACTGAACATTTTGATAATTATCATTTAGCAAAAGGTTTAAGAGAAATAGAAAGCTTTATTACAGATTTTTCGACATGGTATTTGCGAAGATCTAGAAAAAGAAGAGATAGAGAATTTTATAGCACAATATATAATGTTTTATTAAAATTAACAATTATTATGTCGCCATTTATGCCTTTTATCACCGAAGAAGTATATCAAAATTTAAATGTTAAAAAGTCTAAATTTTCCAAATCTGTTCATTTAAATAATTGGCCAGAATTCGATAAAAAAGAAACTGATAATAACTTAATTGAAAAAATGCGAAAAGTAAGGCAAGTTGTGGAAGGTGTGCATAGTTTACGAAAAAGATATGAAATTAAAGTTAGACAGCCTTTGGCTAAACTAGTAATTAATAAAGCCGACTTAACAAATAATCAGCTTTTACAAATCATTTCTGAAGAAGTTAATGTAAAGTCTGTTTCAGAAAACGATAAAGACACAAAAGGATTCAAAAAATTAACAATAAATCATATGCAGATATTTTTAGATATTCAATTAACAGATGAACTTATAAACGAGGGATTGATGAGAGATTTTGTCAGAAATGTCCAAATATTAAGAAAACAGTGTAATTTGTCTCCGTCCGATAAAGTAAACATTTTTTATAAAACAAACGATCGTAAAATTAACGATGTAATCAGTTTGTATCAAAAAGAAATCCTATCTCAAACTATTGCAAACTCAATTACCGATAATATTCCTGAAAATACTAAAAAAACTATTACTAAAAATCAAGTTACTATTGGCATTTCATAATTTTAATGAATAAAATTAATTTTAAATTACCTAAAACATTTGATTGGATGTTGTTTATTATTCCAGTTCTCTTAATATTGATAAGCGTAAGTGTTATTTATAGTTTAACATATTATAATAATCAAATTTATTTGTTTCATAATCAAATTCTTTTTTCATTAATCGGAATAGTTTTAATGGTTGTTTTGACTTTCGTGGATTATAGAAATTATAAAAATTTATCATGGATATTTTATTTAATAGGAATTATTTTACTAATAATTGTACTTTTTTGGGGAAAAACGATTTTTGGTTCAAAGAGATGGATAGATTTGATAATTTTTGACCTACAGCCTTCAGAATTTATGAAGATTTTTTTAATATTTGTGTTGTCTTCGCTGTTTGCAGATAAAGTAGGGGATGTGAGCTTACAAAGGATTATTTTTGGATTTATTTTAATTTTTATTCCAGTTTTTTTAGTATTAAGGCAACCAGACCTTGGAAGTGCAATTATTTTAATGGTTATTGGTTTTGCAATAATACTTTATTCTAAGTTATCTACAAAACAAATAGTTTCAATTATATTAATACTTGTAACCTTATTACCACTTACTTGGTTTGTACTTAAAGATTATCAAAAAGAGAGATTGTTTACTTTTTTAAATCCAACTAAAGACAGATTCGGCGCTGGTTATAATGTGATCCAATCAACAATTACGGTGGGAAGTGGAGGATTATTTGGCAAGGGGTTTGGTCATGGTCCACAAAGTCAGCTTAATTTTTTGCCGGTTGCGCATACTGATTTTATTTTTTCTGGTTTTGCCGAAGCTGTAGGTTTTTTGGGTTCTATAGTTTTAATAATAATTTTTGCAATTTTAATTTATAGGGTGATAAATGTTGCAAAAATTTCCAAAGATCATTTCGGGATGTTGGTTGCAGTTGGAATTGCTGCAATGCTGATTTTTCAAGTGTTTATTAATATTGGTATGAATTTGGGTATAATGCCAGTTACAGGCATAACATTACCATTTGTTTCATATGGTGGAAGTTCAATGATTTTAAACTTATGTTGTATCGGAATTTTACAAAGTATATATTTAAGGCATAAAAAGATTACTTTTTAGGTCGGAATGTTGACTTAAATGGATTTAAGTGTTAGTATAAACTTAATTAGAATTTAAGAAATACCCATTTAAATTAGTGGAGTAAAATTTTATATAAAAGAGGTTATATGACTATTGCAATAATTAAAACTGGTGGTAAACAATATAAAGTCAAAGTTGGTGACAAGATTGATGTTGAAAAAATTTTAATTAAAAAAGAAACTTCGACTAAAGATTTAAAAAATAAAAAGTCAACTAAAAGCGATAATCACATTATTGAACTTGATGATATTTTAAATGGTAAAAAAGTTAAAGCAGAGGTTATAAAAGAAGGAAAAGATAAAAAAATAACAGTTATTAAATTCCGTCCTAAAAAAAGATATATGAGAACTAGGGGTCACAGACAAAATTATAGCAAAATCGAAATCAAGGAAATTAAATGAGTGTAATTGTTAAGATTAATAAATATTTTCAGGGAGTAGTAAGCGAAACCAAAAAAGTAACCTGGCCAACTAAAAAACAAGTTATTGACTATACTGTTGTAGTAATTGTTGCGGTAGGTGCAATTATGATTTTTTTTGGCTCAATTGATTTTGGTCTAACTAAATTACTAGAATATGTAGTTAGTGTTTTATAATGAATTTTTGTAAAAACAATAAAAATAAAGGATTCTATAATGACATCGATTGAAAATAAAATGACAAAAGAAGAAGTAGATAAAGAGAAAAAAAAGCTTCAACAAATAGTTGCTAATTCTAAAACCCAAAAACAAACTGGTCGAAGAGGTTGGTATGTTGTGCATACTTACACTGGTTACGAAGATCAGGTAGGTGATAGCTTGAAGCAAAGAGTTGAGTCGCTGGACATGGGTGAAAAAATTTTCGATGTTATTGTGCCAGTTGAAAAAAGAATTGAAATAAAAAATGGAAAAAGAAAAACAGTAGAAAAGAAAATATTTCCAGGATATGTGATTGTGGACATGATTGTAACAGACGATTCCTGGTATGTTGTTAGGAATACCCCTAATGTAACTGGTTTTATTGGAATGGGCGTGCAGCCGACAGCTATGAATCCTGAAGAAGTTGACAGAATCAAGAAAAGAATGGGTGTGGAGGAGCCTAAATTTAAAATAGAGTCAGAAGTTGGTGATCTTGTAAGAATTGTTGATGGACCACTAAAGGGATTTGAAGCTAAGGTTACAGAAATCGATGAACAAAGAGGTAAAATAAAAGTTTTAATGACAATGTTTGGTCGCGAAACACCAGTTAAATTAGATTCATTACAAGTTAAGAAAATATAAATATAAGTTATTATAATTTCGCGAATCTTTATTTCGCGAATCATCTCAAATTATTTGTGGTAATTAGAGACGATAAAATTAGTGAGATATTATGGCAAAAAAAGTAAAAACAATTGTGAAGCTTCAATGTCCTGCTGGTAAAGCAAATCCAGCTCCTCCTGTTGGTCCAGCGCTTGGTCAACACGGGCTTAATATTATGGATTTTTGTACAAAATTCAATAATTCTACTAAAGCTATGGGAAATACAATAATTCCAGTAGTTATTACAGTTTATGAAGATAGAACATTTAGTTTTGTTTTAAAGCAACCACCAGCATCTGTATTAATAAGAGAAGCTGCAAAAATTCAAAAGGGTTCTGACAATTCATTGAAAAATAAGGTTGGAAAAATTACTAAAGCTCAACTAAGGCAAATTGCTGAAAAAAAGATATCTGACTTAAATGCAGATTCTGTAGAAGCAGCAGAAAAGATTATTGCAGGTACTGCAAGGAGTATGGGTGTAGAGGTTAAAAAAGTGTAAAATGTAAAACGAAAAATGTAAAATAGGGATGTCGATCAATTACAAATTATAACTTTAAAAATTGCTAATAAAATTTAAAATTAATAATTATAAAACAAAAAACCACCTTTCGGTGGTTTTTTGTTTAGCCCCTCTATTATCCTCCCTGAGAAACTAAGCCCTTAATTTTAATAATTAGGCTGTGATCAGGTGGTGTAACAGAGAGTGTTCTTGCAAGAAAACGAGGCAGGAGGGGAACCTCTTCTTAGTTTCTAGTAGTTTCAAGAAACTAATCACTTCTTGCAAGAACACCGTCTATTACAATTATTATTTATTTTTAACCTGACAAAATACTATATCACAAATATGAAAATTTGTCAAGAAATGAATATGCAGAGGCCGGATTCTATTCCCAATGCACCACTAAAATGATAAATTAAGATGTTTTAGAAA
>CAYZSW010000013.1:0-17047 GCA_964481135.1 uncultured Candidatus Saccharibacteria bacterium | reverse complement strand
TTACGACTTTTTGATCTTTGATACCCTGCGGTCTCTGCCGCAGGGTAATTCATTTATTGAAGAAAAAGATTAAAAAAGAATTTAGAAACTGATTCGAAAAGAGTTGATAAAAAATTTGTTGTTCTGGAAAAAATTATAAATGCAAATAAAAGTGGTACGCCTAGTCGTTGAATAGCTTCAAAACTTTCATCGGGTAATATAATTTTTAAAATGTTTCCACCATCGAGTGGAGGAATAGGGATGAGATTAAAAACCATTAGAATAATATTTATTTGAGCAATAATAATTAAAGCTGTGAATAAATCTTCTGAAGGATTGAAAAATCTTACAAAAATAAGAATTAAAGCCATTAATATAAAATTACTTAAGGGCCCGGCAAGTGCGATTTTTAGTTCATCTAGTTTCGGATTAGATAAATTTCTTGGATCTACTGGTACAGGTTTTCCCCAGCCAAAACCAGCCAAAAATAAAAATATTGTACCTAAAGGATCTAGATGTACAAAAGGGTTTATTGATACTCTTCCGGCTTCTTTTGCGGTACTGTCTCCCAATTTGTATGCTACATAAGCATGGGCTGCTTCGTGCACTGTGATCGCGGCCAGTAAGCCAATAACGAAATATAAAAATTGTAATGGATTTGCTAATCCTAAAAATAACATAGGTTTGCATTCTCCTTATTGTTATGCTATCATAATTATCACAACTAAACAAAATTTTTAAGATATAAATAATTAATTTAGGAAATAAATATGGGAACAGTTACAAGTAAAATTAAAACAATAAACATTTGTTGTTCGGTTTGCGGTAAAAAAGTAGTTTCTGGATATAATCGTCCTAATTCTTTGCATAAGACAAAAAGAATTGTAAAACCTAATTTGCAGAAATATCAAAATAAATTAGTTTGTACTTCTTGCCTAAAAAATATTAAATAATTAATCAAATTAAAAAACATCTTTAATTTTTTTAAAGATTTTTTTATTTTTTATCATCCTTCGCCAGCCCGCCCCGCTTCGCGGAGCGAGGCCGGGGAAAACCCTGTGGTCTTAAGCCACAGGGAAATTTATTTTTCTTCAAAACAGGTAGAGCACAAAATGTCATCAGGAAATTTTGGTTTAAATGGTACTTCTGTAGTTTTGCCACATTTTTTACATTTTATTGTATGTGTTTCATTGCTTTGGGCTGGTTGACTTTGTTTAGGAGAAGAGAATTTAGTTTTTTTTGCTTTACGACATTCAGAACAGCGAATCGGATCTCTATCAAATCCTTTTTGCGCAAAAAATTCCTGTTCCCCAGCAGAAAAAATAAAATCCTTATTACAATCTCTACATTTTATTGTTCTGTCTTTAAAATCCATAAATTTTAAGCCATTTGATTAATATTCAATCTTAAGTATTATTTGATATAAAAAGAATAATTATTATTTGTATATATTATAATCTAACCCTTTATTTTGTCAATTAATTATGTTAAATTTAATTTGTGAATAATACAACTTCAAATAATTTTTTTGTAGAAAAAATCGCTCACAGCTATCTTTTAATTTCTGAAAAAAAAGAAAATAATTTAGACTGGTTTAATAATCTTAAAGATCGGCTAAATATTAACTTAGTTGATATATGTATAATCGACGAAGATAAACAGATAAAAATAGAACAAATTAGAAAAATACAAACAAATTTATTATTAAAGCCACATTCTTCCAAGTATAAGTTATTTTTTATTCACAATGCTGATAATTTGCGTAAAGAATCAGCTAATTCACTGTTAAAAACATTAGAAGAACCACCGTCGCATTCTGTGATTGTTCTTTCTGCCAGTTCAAAAGATAAACTTTTACCAACAATTACTTCTAGGTGCAGAATTATTAAATTAAAATCAACTGATTTAAATTCGCCAGACGAAAAGAAAATTTTTTCAAATTATTCAATAGCCAATATTAGAAAAATGAAGCTTTACGAAAGATTTTTTTTAGCTAAAGAATTAGTAGAAAAAGATCAAATTACAAATTGGATAAAAGAGATTGTGAGTGATTTAAAAAATAATCTTGAAGATAAAAAAAATCGTGCAATTTTAAAAAAAATAATTAAATTTCAAAAAATTTTGAAAACAAATGCAAATTTTGAAACAGCGCTTTGTAGTTTGTTAGTTTATATTAATTAATATCAAAAATAAAAAATTTTATATATTGAATTTATAATTATATAAGGAAGACAAAAATATGTATGATATAAAAATAACATTTTTTGGTAATGAGAAAATATTTTCTTATCAGGTTTTTTTGGACGAAGATCAAATAAAAAAATTAAGAAAAACAAAAAAAGTTTTAATAGAAAACGATAAGTTTTTAGAGGTTGGCAATATTGCTGATTTGCAAAAAATTGGTAAGAATAAAGAAAGTTCTAAAAAAGAAGATGATCCTGTAGGAAATTTCCTTAGGGTTTGTGACGAAAATGATTTGTTGAAAATTAACGAATTAAAGCTAAAAGCAAAGGAATATATTCCAAAATGCATACAAAAAGTTAAGATCCATAATTTGAATATGAAAATATTTGATGCAGATTTAAGTTTCGACGAAAAAAAACTTACTATATATTTTGGGGCTACCAGCAGGATTGATTTTAGAAAATTAGTTCTTGATTTTATTAAGGATTTTAAAAAAATGATTCGTCTTCAGCAAATTGCAACTAGAGATCAAGCAAAAATTGTGGGTGGCTATGGGGCGTGTGGTAGAGAACTTTGCTGTAAAAAATTTTTAAATAGTCCAGACCTAATTACTTTAGATTGTGCAAAGATTCAAGATTTGTCTAATAATGTTGGAAAAATTTCCGGGTGTTGTGGTAAACTAATGTGTTGTTTGAATTATGAGTTAGAAGAATATAAGAGATTAAAAGATAAATTTCCCAAAATAGGTTCTAAGCTTAAAACTAGTTCTGGACTGGCTTATGTTATTGGACATAATATTTTTAACGAGTCAGTTATGGTAGAAATTGTTAAGGATAAAAGAAGGATAGAGGTTAAATTATGATTTTAGAGCTGATAATTATTTTTTCAATTGTTGCTGTGTTTATTATTTTTGCTCGTCATTTACCTAATATTAAAGAAAAACTTAAGGATTATGAGCATAATTTTAGCAATGCTAGTAAAGAAATCCCAAAGAAAGAAAGTAAGATTGATAAAAAGATTGAAAATAAAAAAAATAGTTTTTTTGCTCCAAAAGATCCTGTCGAAGAAAAATTAAAAGAAGCTGATAAAAAATTATCAGAAAAAAAATTTGAGCAGGCGGAGGAAATTTATTTAAAATTAGTCAGTACTGATCCAAAAAACGCAAAAATTTATAACAGAATTGGTATTTTGTATTTAGAGCAGGGGAATGATGTTGATGCCAAAGAGGCCTTTAGAGAAGCTATAAAAATTGATGATAAGGTTGGTAGTCGTTGGTATAATCTAGCCCTAGCTCAAATAAGTTTAAAAGAGTATCGAAGCGCAATTAATTCTTTAGTTACAGCTATAAAGCTTGAAAACAAAAATCAGAAATATCTAGATACTTTAAAAGATGTTAGACAACGACTTAAAAAAGTTAAACCAATCCAAAAAGATAAATAATATTGATTAAAATTATTTAATAGTTGAGATTATTGTAGATATCTGTTAAAATAATTAGGATTTAGGCCACCTTAGCTCAGCGGTAGAGCAACTGTTTTGTAAACAGTAGGTCGTCGGTTCGAATCCGACAGGTGGCTCCATTTACTTCGAGTGAGTGAATGCGAATCGAGAAGGGGGATATTAATAATTGGTTTGTATATATATTAAAATGTTGCGATAATACTTATTATGTTGGTATAACAAATGATTTATCGGCTAGGGTTAAGAAACATTCTCAAGGAAAAGCTGCGCAATATACTGCAAAAAGATTGCCAATTAAATTAGTGTATTATTTGGGTGGATATTCACAAAATGACGCAAGAAAAGAAGAAGTAATTTTGAAAGATTGGAGACAAGAGAAAAAGAAGAAATTGATTAATAGGTTGATAATTAGAAATCACTATTAATCAATTAACTACGAGATTTAGTCTCTCGACTGTGCTCGAGATAAAGGGGAGATGGCAGAGTGGTCAATTGCAGCAGTCTGTAAAACTGTCGCCTTTATGGCTCCGCAGGTTCGAATCCTGCTCTCCCCACCACTCTTCGTTCGCCTTTAGGCGAACTACGAAGTGGCAAGCCACAAGTATTAGAATAGTGTCCCGCGTAGCCTTGCGCGGAGTGGGACAAGTATGTTTTATGTATATATATTACAGTTAAAAAATCGAATTAATTATCATAAGAATAAATTAGTTTTAACTACCAAAAAAGTTGGTTTTAAGAAAATGTTATTTTATGCTGCTTTTATGAATAAAGAAAAAGCATTAAACTTTGAAAAATATTTAAAAACTTCTTCTGGGTTTGCTTTTCGTAATAAAAGATTAATTTAAAATTGCCGATGTAGCTCAGGGGTAGAGCAACTCCATGGTAAGGAGTAGGTCAGCGGTTCAATTCCGCTCATCGGCTCCAGAATATAAAACTTCAAATAACAAATAATAAATTATAAATAAGTTTCAAAATTTCAAAATTTATTTTTTGAGATTTGGTGCTTGAGATTTAAAATTTACTCCTGAAAGGAGATAGTATGGCAAAAAAAGGCAAACGACCATCTTTTCCACTGGTTTGTCAAGAATGCAAAAAAAATGGTAAGACTACAAGAAATTACATAACATCAAGAAATGTAATTAATACAAAAGACAAATTAGAAATTAAAAAATTTTGTAAAACCTGTAAAAAAACGACTTTGCACAAAGAAGCAAAAATGCCTCCACACAAGAAAACATAAACCTCACAAGCGTAAAATGTAAAAAGCAAAATGTAAAATAACAGCGTAAAATTCAAAACTATAATGATATAATTATTTTTTAGGCTTTAAGATACTGTATTAAATTTTTCGTTTTTAGTTTTACATTATTTATTTTGATGGGGGTGTAGTTCAATGGTAGAACACCGGTCTTCCCTCCCTTTTCAAAGGGAGGGATCTCCAAAACTTAAAAATATGTATTATGTTTATTTATTAAAACTCAATAATACTATTAAACAATATTATATTGGTTCTACGCCAAATGTTGTTAGACGTATTTTGAAACATAAGAAAGGTGACTGTTTGTATACAAAAAAATATTTACCTGTTAAATTGTTATACTTTGAATGCTATAATAATAAAGAGTTAGCTTTAGATAGAGAGAAACAATTAAAAAATTTTGGATCAGCTTATTATGCGTTATTAAAAAGATTAAAATTAAAATAATATCTTTGTAAAAATGATGGGGGTGTAGTTCAATGGTAGAACACCGGTCTCCAAAACCGGCAATGTGGGTTCGATTCCTACCACCCCTGCCAATGGATAACTGAAGAACCGAAGAACCGAAGAACGGAAGAACTTATGAGCTTAAGAACCTAAGAACGAAAGAACGAAAGAACTTAAGAACTTGTGAATGAAAGATGTCGAAAAAGAATTATTTATCCACATTGAATTTTATAAATTTTTGTTTTATAGTATAATTATATTAAATTACTTTTAGGAGGGTAAAATTAATTTGAAAAGGCAAGTATCCACAAAATTTGCAATATTTACTATTATTAGTGTTTTATTTTTAGTGGTGGTAATTATTGTGTTTTTTTATAATGAGCATTATAGCGCATCGGCTTCTACCGTTTTATATGGTGATATGTATTATAGCGAAATAGGGAATAATCAGAATATAAAAGCGTCACAAAATAGTGTAATTATCACTTCTGGACAGTCAGTAACGATAGAAGGTAAGGATGGAGCAGCTTTTTGGAGAATACCACAATATACTCTATCAAATAAATTAAATTGGAATAGTGTCACTAAGCAAATGGATAGAAATATTAGTCGTTTAAATAAAGAAAAAATTAGATCTTCAAACAAAAGTGGATCAAGAACTTTGTCGGGTAATCAAAATATTAATCCGAGTGGTAAGCCAGAGGGCGATGCTTGGCTAGTGCAAGGGGATTTATCAATAGGGGGTGTCAACAATGAATTAACAGTAAACGGTAAAGGAACATATATTGTTGAAGGTAATTTATTAATAAATAATAATATTAGTTATGCAAATAATTTTTCTTCTATAGGATTTATTGTTAATGGGGATATTATAATCGATAGTAGAGTAAATGCTTTAAGGGGTGCTTATTATGCCCCAAATGGTAAAACAATTTTTAAATAATTTTTAGGAGGACAAATGAATAAAACATGGAAGGTACTTATAATAATCTTTGCTTTTGTAGTAATAGGTCTTGGAATTTATCTTTTTGTAGCAAATATAAATGATACAAATAATACTAGTAAAATATCTGAAGAAGAACAATGGAATCAGTATAATGATTTTTTAAGATCAGTGAGTGTTTATGGCAAAGTTATAGAAATTAGTGGTGACAAAATAAAAATTTTAAATAATGATGATAAGAAAGAATATGATTTCAATATCAATGAAAATACATATATTAAGCAATTAGGTAATCGAAACGAAGATGGTTCACAAGAATTTGTAGATTCTGATATAACAAAAATTACAATAGATGAAGAAGTTTGGATAATATTTGATGAAGCTGATAATTCATTAGCGACATCAATTATGCTTATTGCTGGAACAGACACACAATCTTATCCAACGCCCACTTTAAGTCCAAGTAATTAATAATCAAAGCTAATTTTATGAATAATCAATTATTAAATATAAAAAATATTAATTTAGTTAAATTATCATTATTATTTATTTTTATAGTTATGACTTTTTTTTGTTTTATAGAAAATAAAGCTTATGCACAAACTGTTTCTTATACTGTGCCATACGGAACTGGAGGACAATGTACTAGTTCGAATATAATTAACAAAATTTATCCTGTTAATTCTCAGTATGATTATTGGGTTGTTAAATATTTTAGATCCGTAAATGGCAGTAGTTTGCTTGTTTCTGGCACTCTACCTGCTGACATATCTAAAAATTATGATAGGATTGTGCCAGTGGGTGGTGAAAATTTATGTGGTGATTGGTATCAAAATGATGACGAAGGTAATCATTCTTTAAACGGAAATCGATTTACTAGAATCGGTGTTAAGTGGTGTGATGGTCCGATATGCCCTTTTGATAGTCCAAATAGTCCTTGGAATCAGCAAGAAACATCTGTACCTGGTTATAATAAGAATTCTTCAAATACATTTAGAGCGACTGATGTTAAAAATGATTGGGCTGGTGACCCCAATGGCTCAAAATGGGGGGTTTTGGCAATTTTTAAAATGTATAAAGCTAGTCAGCCTCAGCCGTCTATCCCTCCTACACCAAGTGGTTTATATTGTGCAAACAACAATACTGCAATTTTCTTTACCGGCTCCACATTAGCAACATATTATGAAATATATCGAAATAACACATATTTTGGGACTACTTATACAACCTCTTTTGCAATAAATTGTTCAAATCTTCCATATCAGGTTAGAGCATGTAATACACAGGGTTGTAGTGGTTTAAGTAGTGCAGTTACTTGTCAGTGCGCAGTAACACCAAGTAACTGTACTCAATCATCATTTTTATATGAACATTCAAATTATTTAGGACAAGAGTATTCAATTGGAAATTATGCTACTAATTGTGCGAATTTACCAGGTTGGTTTAACGATAAAGTTTCATCGTTAAAGGTAGCAAATGGTTGGTATGTTACTTTGTTTGATCATGCTAATTGTCAAGGGACGAGTTATACAACCAATACCTCACAAACTTTAGTGCCGTTATGGATGAACGATATAACTTCTTCTTATCGTCTAGTTTGTGGCGCGCCTGCACCTCCGCAACCCTTACCTTCTGCACCGAGCGCATCTGTTATTCAATCTTGTAGCTCCAATTGCAATCAAAAGAATGTAACAGTAAATTCTTGGGCAACAAATGCAACATATTATAAAATTTTTAGATGGACCCATGGAACTAATTATGGTTGGCAACATGTTGGTAACTCATATGGTTCTTATGTAGATTATAACTTACCTGAAAGTGGAAGTTACTCTTATTTAGTTGAAGCTTGTAATCCTCAGGGATGCACTAGTTCTAATCCAAACTATTGGAATGCTGGACCAATTACTTGTCCTTGTAGTTTAGGAGCAATAAATTTGTCTGTGAATCAAAATTGTGACATACCATCGAATACATTAAGTTGGACAATTAGTGGAACAAGGCCTGATAATATTATGATTTATAAATTTATTAGATCTGATACGGGCGAAACACTCGCTGGATCTCCTACTATAGTAAGTGGTAATACAAACTCTTATATCGATACATCTATTGATAAAAAAGTAGGTTATAGGTATATTTTGCTTGCAACGAAAAGCGGTTACACAAGTGTTACTAGTAATAATGTTTATCTTAATCAATGTCAAATACTATCTGACAGAGAATTTTCTGGGATTTTCATTTCTAAACAAATTGATTTTGAAAATACTGATAGTGAGTTGATAATATCTTACGATCCGTTTGTAGTGAATAATCCTCCGCCTGGATTTGCGGATTTGCTTCGTCCTAGTTGGTTTGAATTACTTCCTTAGAAATTTTCCACAAGAATGTATTATATAATCTAAAACTATTTGATGTTATAATAAATATAACAATGTATTAAAATAACTGATGTTGGTATTAAATATAATTTTGGAGGGGCATGCAAGATATGGGTAGGCCGTTGATTGACGAAAAAGATATTTCAAATAATTTCGCTCAGTCAAATAATATACAATCAGATTCTAAAGCAGAAATTACAGGACTTAGTCAAGAAAAGAGCCCTAATTTATTGAATATTTTTTCAGTAGTTATTTTGATATTATTTATTGCCATGTCTGTTTTTATTTTTACTGTTAAATTAAGTAAAACATCAACTTACAAAAACAAGCAGGAAGAAGCTAGTCGTTTGGAAACCCAACTCAATAGCAGAGAACTCAAAGATGTAGATGTGCAAGCGCAAACCCTTTCAGATGGTTTAGATATTTTTAAAAAACTGGATACATCTAGGATTGTATACAATGACTTATTGAATAATTTAGCTAGTTTGGTTCCACAAGGTTTGAAATTTTCGAATTTAATAATCGATGAAAAATTTAAAGCAAAGTTAATTGGTACAGCAAATTCCGATCAGGAAGTAGCTGTTTTTATCGATTCGGTTAAGCAGTCGCCAAATTACAAATCAGAAAGCTTATTGTCTTTAAGACACAGTGAATCTGGTAGCAGTTTAGAAACGATAGGTAAAGAAATCAGATATGAATTAGAATTTGAAGTTGTTTCGAAAAATTTTACCGCATCTAGTATAGAAAAAAATTTAAAATCACCAGAAAATAATCAGTAATTTTTAAGGTTTAATATATGCCAGAAAAAGATATTAAAAATAGTTTTTCTCCACTTTTCCCACTTTTAGTTTTTATTATCTGTTTGGCTTTGGGCTATTTGCTTATAGGTCCAAATATTCAAGAAATTAAAAAATTAAATATCGATATCGATGCAAAAAAAGAAGAGATTATTAATATGGAAAAAAAGATTTCTGATCTTAAGTTTTTAAAAGGCAAGTTTGAAGAATCGCAAAATGAAATTAATTTTTTATCTGTAGCTTTGCCTCCAGATAGTTCAATGGAGAATTTTATAATTCAGATTAGCAATATGGTTACTTCTGCAAGCTTAAATTTAGAATCAATTGTTCCACAGAAAAAAAAGGTAGATAATGAATTATTAATTGATTTATCGGTTAGTGGCTATTATGAAAACCTAATATTACTTATTGGTTTTATGGAAAAAAATAATCGTCTTTTAAGTGTTAAAAGTGTTAATATCGAATCTATGAAATCTTCAACAGAACAAATAAACGGATATGTTAATGCAAAACTTCAAATCGGAGCAATTGAAGTTGGCAGTAAAGATTCTAAAACACCCGACCAAGAAAAATCAGAATCAGAATTATAATAATTAATTTTTTTAAAGGTTTGTATGGGAAGAAAAAATTCTATTATTGTCGGTATAGTGATTACAATTTTAGTTATTGTTGGATTGGTTTATTGGTTTAGTTTAAGCATTCCTTCGAAAGCTGAAATAGAAAGTGCTACAAAGGAAATTTCAATACCAAATAGAAATATTTTGTCTGATAAAAGTTTAGAAAAAATTGGTCAAATGAATATTAACGGCAATTTACCAATTGATCTTAATGCTCAGACCCTAGGAATAAATAATCCTTTTGATTAAAAATTAATATGCAAATAGATAATGCACAACAAAATTCGAATAAAACTAAATTTCAAGCATATGCAAAAAATTTTGGATTGCCTTTTATAGAATTAAAAGGTAAGAATATTCCTTCTAGTGTAATTAATATTATTCCAAAAAATGTAGCGCTTGATTTTAAGATTGTCGCTTATGAATATCAAGAAACACCACAAAAGAATTTAAAAATTGCAGTTGCTAATCCGGAACGATTAAAGCAAAAAGCCCCAGATATTGTAATTGATTTAAAAAAGAAAAAAGGAATTAATATTCAGCTTGCAATTGTCACAGAAGAAGATTTTAATTGGGCTATGAGTTTTTACGAACCGGTAAAAGAAAATGTCTTAAAAAAAGAAATTCCAGTAAAATCACAACAATCAGTACAGGCACCGGGGACTATAAAAACTATGAATTTAAGACCTCTACCCACTCATCTTGAAAAGCCCTTAGATGTAAATAAATCAGTGACACCAAGCTCACCTGACAAACCACAACCAACTAAAAAAATTGTTCAACAGTCGGCTAATCCTACAAAAGAGATAAATAAACCAATCGACAATCAAGTTACAAGTACAAAAACAGCGCCGGTTATAAATAAAACTCAAACACAATATTCCAATATAAGCTTAAAGGGTCGAGCTATTCCTTTTGCTGTTTTATCAAAGTTTCCACAAGAAGTTGCCAAAAAACATCAAATGGTTGTTTTCTCTTCACCTATTGGAAAAAATATTATTAGAGTAGGTGCAGTTGCTCCAGAAAATGAAGTTAATAAAAGAATACTAGATTTTATAAAAAAGAAAAATAACATAAATATTGAGGTTTATAAAATTTCTCAAGAAGATTTTGATTATGTTTTTAATATGTACAATAAAGGGCAGGCAAAACCAGTTTTAAAAGATGAAACATCAATACCATCTGTAAGTCCTTTGCCAAACATAAATAAAAGGAAATTGCCCCCTTTAAAAAAGTTTAGACCTCAACCTTTAGAAAATGACATTAAACAAAATCAAGCCGACAAAGAAGATTTGAAACCCGTAGTAAAAGAAGATAAAGTCCAGACAGTAAACCAGCAAGATGTTAAGGGCATTATTGAAACCTCGACAGGTTTAGCTCAGGATCAATCCCAGGAAAACAATTTAGATGTGCTTATTCCAAATGGAGTTAAAACAAGCCAAAATCTTACAGAAATAATTAAAGGTGGAATGGTACCAAAAATTGTGGCGTCAATTATTTACTATGCTGTTGAACAGGATGCTAGCGATATACATTTGGAACCTAATGCTGAAGATTTACGCTTAAGATATAGATTAGACGGTGTTTTACAAGATATTGTTAAAATGCCAATACAGCTAGATCCTCCGACTACCTCAAGAATAAAAATTATGTCTGGTATGAGAATTGATGAGCAGAGAATTCCACAAGATGGAAGAATTTCTGTGCAAGTTGGTGGTAAAGAAATTGATATTAGAGTATCAACCATGCCAACAGTGTTTGGTGAAAAAATTGTGATGCGTCTTTTGGATAAAAGTGCAGGATTAAAAGATATCAAAGAACTTGGTTTTCAAGGAACTAATTTAAAACGAGTAATGGAAAATATTCAAAAACCATATGGAATTATTTTTACTACCGGTCCTACTGGTTGTGGAAAAACAACCACACTTTATTCTATTCTAAAAGAATTAAATAAGCCCAATGTCAATATTGTGACCTTTGAAGATCCTGTTGAATATGAAATCCAGGGTGTTAACCAGTGCAATGTAAAACCAAAAATTGGTTTTACATTCGCCGAAGGTTTAAGAAGTGTTTTAAGGCAAGATCCAAATGTTATTATGGTTGGAGAAGTTAGGGATTCTGAAACGGCAGCAATGTCAGTTCATGCGGCACTAACAGGACACATTGTGCTTTCTACATTGCATACCAATACAGCTGCAGGCGCTATGCCAAGATTAATTAATATGGGAATAGAGCCGTTTTTAATTACTTCTTCTGTGAATTGTGTTATTGCGCAAAGATTAGTTAGAAAATTATGTCCTAAATGTCGAATTAAATTTACCCCTCCTGCTCCAATTTTAGAAAAAATAAAACTTGAAATATCATCTAGTAAAAATCCCGAAATTACAGTTTTTAAAGATAAAAAATTGGAATTTTGGAAACCAAAAGGATGCGCTTATTGTAAAAATGGATATAAAGGTAGGATTGGAATATATGAAGTTCTTTCAATGAGTGCCAAAATCGAAGATTTGTCAGTACATAAAAGTTCTGCTGATGTTATTCAAAAACAAGCTATTGATGAGGGTATGATAACAATAAGGCAAGATGGAATAATAAAATCACTTCAAGGTTTAACTTCACTAGACGAAGTATTAAAAGAAACAAATGATTAAGGAAAAATATGGCAGAAGAAATTAATGGAAAAATAGAACAACTACTTGCAGCAGCTATTGAATATAAAGCAAGTGATTTACACTTAGCAGTTGGGGTAAAGCCAGTTTTAAGAATTGATGGAAAATTAGCTGTAGTACCAAATGAAAAAGTTTTAGATTCTAGGGCCGCGACTCATCTTATTAAAAGTTTAATGACAGATGAGCAAATCGAAAAACTTAAAAAAGATAAAGAATTAGATTTTTCTTTTAGTTATGAGGACACCAGATTTAGAACTAATGTTTTTTATCAAAGGGGAGAATTGGAAGCATCCCTTAGATTAATTCCAAAACAAATCAAAACCTTAAAAGAATTAGCTTTACCGCCAATATTAGAAAAATTTACCAATCATTCACAAGGATTAGTAATTATTTGCGGCCCAACTGGTCATGGTAAATCTACCACACTTGCTTCATTGATTAATTTAATTAATTATAATCAATCAAAACATATTATTACTATTGAAGATCCAATAGAATATGTTTTTGAACACAAAAAAAGTATAGTTTCTCAAAGAGAAGTTGGTAATGACACCCATTCTTTTTCTAATGCTTTGAAATCATCTTTAAGAGAAGACCCCGATGTTTTATTGGTAGGAGAAATGAGGGATTTAGAAAGTATTGAGGCAACTATTACGCTTGCAGAAACTGGTCATTTAGTTTTTACCACTTTGCATACAAATTCTGCATCCCAAACCACAGATAGAATTATTGATGTTTTCCCACCTCATCAACAAGCACAAGTCAAATCACAGCTAGCCAATGTTCTTTTAGGAGTTGTTTCACAGAGATTGATTCCTAGAATATCAGGTGGAAGAATTTCTGCGTGTGAAATTATGATAGCCAATAGTGCAATTAAAAATTTAATTCGCGATAGTAAAACTCATCAAATGGCAAACATAATCCAGACATCTGCATCAGAAGGAATGGTAACTTTAGATAAGGTATTGGCAGAATTAGTTGCAAAAGGAGAAATAACAATTGAAAATGCCCTTACTTGGGCAATTGATCCAAAAGATTTGAAAATGTCGATTTATTAATTGTTGTCAGCTGTTGGGTATCTGGGTATCAAAATAATATCATAACTTAAAAAAGCTGAAAACTGAAAGCTCATTTTTATATGGAAATAACAATATTTGATAGAGTTACAATTAAAGACAAAGCGTTTATTGCAAGGCAACTTGCTACTATGCTTTCTAGTGGTTTAACTTTGGACAAAGCGCTGGGTATATTAAAATCCCAAATGCAAAAACCATTTTTAAAAAAAACTTTGGAAGATGTAGCGAAAAGTCTTGAGATGGGGAAAACTTTTTCCGAGGCCTTAAAAAAACATCCCAAGGTATTTGATAAAATATTTGTAAATGTTGTTATTTCAGGAGAAGCAGTTGGTAAACTTGCAGAAGTTTTGGTTCGTCTTGCAGATCAGCTAGAGCAACAATCTGCCTTTATGACAAAAATTCAAGGAGCACTATATTATCCGGTGTTTATTATAGTCACCATGGGAATAATTATGATAATTATGATGATTAATGTTATTCCCCCGCTTAAAGATGTTTTTGATGAATTTGGTACTCAACTTCCCTGGACCACTCAAGCTTTAATCGGATTATCTGATTTTCTTGCAAAATACTGGGTTTTAATTTTTGTGACAGTTTTTGTTTTAGCAGTAATTATATATTATTTTTTCCGTACCAAGCAAGGTAAAATAATATTTGATAATTTTATGATAAATTATACAATGGGATTAGGTAAAGATGTTTATATGGCTCGTTTTGCTAGAACAATGAGCATGCTTATTCAGGCCGGTACACCTATTATTGAAGCAATATCAATTACAGGTGAAGTAATGAATAATTTAGTTTATCAAGCTGTTTTAGCAAGAACAATAAAGCAAATAGAAAAAGGAATTCCTATGTCGGTTCAGCTTGAAAAGAGCGATAAGTTTCCAATTTTAATTCCCCAGATGATTTCTGTTGGTGAACGGACTGGAAAATTAGAACAGGTTTTAGGAAACCTGGCAAAATATTATGAAAGAGAATCAGACGCTAAAGTCAGAGCATTAACAAGTTTATTTGAGCCAATGATTATTATTTTAATTGGATTAGGAGTTGCATTTATTGTATTTTCAATTATTGTTCCGATATATCAGATAGCGGAATTAGGATAATTTGCAAAGAAAATTTTGTTATATTTGTTAAATACAACTAGAACAATTACAACAACTACAACAACTAGAACAATTACAACAACTACAACAACTACAACAACTACAACAACTACAACATACGAACACTGCTTGTGGTCGATCAAGCAAAAAAATATATTAAATCGCGATTTAATAAATTAATATTAATTAATAAAGGATGCAATATGGATATACAAAAAGGCAAATTCTTAAATAAATCAAGAGGTTTTACACTTATTGAGCTTTTGGTTGTTATTGCAATTATTGGTATTTTGGCTGCAGTAGTTTTAGTTTCACTTAATTCAGCTAGAAGAAAAGCTCGTGATTCACGAGTTCAACAAGATGTAAGAAATGCTATGAGCGCGATAGAACTTTACAAAAATGATAATAACGATGCCCCTCCCGCAAGCTTAAATGATTTAGTGACAAGCAATTTAATTCAGCAAGTTCCAACAATGCCCGATGGAGGTAGTTATACATTCGTAGTATCAGGAGATTCTTACTGCATGTCTGGTCAACTATCTGACAATGAATATTATTATGCTAGAAACGGAGCAACTGGACAAACAACAGATGGATCTCAACCTTGCAACTAATTTTAAATTAGGAGACGATTTTTGTCTCCTAATTCTCTGAAATTAGAAAATAGTTTCTAGTTTCAGAGAATTAAACATTATGACATACATTATAATTATTTTTATTTTAGGATTAATTATTGGTTCATTTTTGAATGTCCTAATTTGCCGACTTCCGGATTTAAAGTCAATTGCTTCCACTCGTTCATATTGCCCACAATGTAAACACTCTCTTTCTTATGTGGATATGATTCCAGTTTTTTCTTTTTTACTATTATCAGGGCATTGTAAATATTGTAGAAAAAATATTTCTTGGCAATATCCTTTGGTGGAAATCGCAACTGCATTATTATTTGTTGCATTGTATTTGCAGTTTGGATTAACTTTTTATTCAGTGTTTCAAATTATTGTATCTTGCTGTCTAATTGTCGTATTTGTGTATGATGCACAAAGACAATTAATTCCAGATGAAATGTTATTAGCAATAGTTTTTGTAACAATAATCTATTATATAAGCCAATATAAATTTTTTGACTTTACAAATATTCTAATTGCAATTTTTATTCCTATTTTATTAACTGGAGCTATTGTATTTTTATCAAAAGGTAAAGGTATGGGCATAGGGGATATTAAATTATCGGCTGTTTTAGGTTTGGTTCTTGGATATCCGAATATTTTGATAGCATTATTTGTTGCTTTTGTTGTTGGCGCAATTTATGGAATTATTGCAATTATTGCCGGCAAAAATAAGTTAAAAGATGCAATTGCTTTTGGACCATTTTTAATAATTGGTTTTTATATTACACTTTTTTGGGGACAAAATATATTAAATTGGTATCTTAAAATATAATAGTTCAAAATGTTAAAAATGTTGGAATTGTTGTAATTGTTAAAATATATTAAGTGTTTTAAGCGAGCGAAGCGATAGAACATTTACAACAGCTAGAACATTAGAACAAATAAGGAGAAATTATGTTCAATAAAATAAAAAAATTTACTACAAATTGTCGAGGTTTTACTTTAACCGAATTACTGGTTGTTATCGCAATAATTGGTCTTTTAGCGGGCGTTACAACAGTTTCTATGTCTGGTGCTAAAAGACAAGGTCGCGATTCAAAAAGAAAAGCAGATTTAGAAATTGTTGCCGGAGCTTTAGAAATTTATTATGCACAAAACAGGGAATACCCGGCAGATTCAAATTGGAGTGGATTATCCGGAACTTTAACGCGCGAGGGTTATATTAATGCAATGCCAGAAGATCCTTCTTCGCAAAGTGGATTTGCATATGAGTATTGTGGTGCTCTTGATAATGGCAAAAAATTTATTATTTATACCAAGCTTGAAAGGAAAGATAATGCAGATTTTGTCGTTACTGACCATTGTCAAGATCCTACTACCGGCTCTGGTGTTTATCAGATAGGTCAAGATTCTTTTTATAGAGTTGTAAGTCCATAATCTAACATTTAAAAAATGAAAAGTTATTATTTAAAAAAAATATATTCAAAAAGTCAAGGATTTTCTTTAGTAGAAATTCTG
>CAYZSW010000012.1:0-18147 GCA_964481135.1 uncultured Candidatus Saccharibacteria bacterium | reverse complement strand
AAACTTTCCTTAAAGGTTACCCTGTGGCAGAGACCACAGGGAATAGCAAGTTTAAGAAAAATTGTTTAACTTTTAGTATTTTATTTGGTATAATTAAATTAATCTTATCGATCCAATCCAATTGGGCTAACATTTATACACCTTGGGAATATTAAATAAATTACAATATTAGAGGTTTTAACTTCTAAAATTTGTAAATTTTAATATTTTGATCTATATCTTTCTTAATATTTTTATTAAGAAATGCGATCTCCCACCAGCGCACTCACTGACCAATTGCGCACTAGGATCGATAAGATTAACTATCGGGGTGTAGCATAGTTGGTCTAATGCGCAGGGCTGGGGGTCCTGAGATCGGGAGTTCGAATCTCCCCGCTCCGACCAAGTAACAGTAACTATCGTTGATTGTTTATATAAAAATTTAGTTTTCTTGACATAAATTTAATTATAATAAATTGTTAAATTAAATATACTTCCTAAAAAACTATCAACCGACAATAAATTAATTATTATGGAATATTTAATAAAACACTCAAGTATAATCAATTTCTATCGCTTAAATGACAGATTTCTTACTTCTCAAATTAAGCAATATAATATCAATGATAAAATTTCTAAAGGAATTCTTTTTAATGTAATCGAAATAACCAACCCAATCAATATTAGTTCCCCAATTGCCAATAGAATTATTAATTGTATTGATCAAACATATTCCAAATCAAATAATGTGTCCGACTCTGTAAATTTTGAAATTACAATTAAGGGCGTCAATGACACACTGGGTAAAATTACAAGAAATGGAGAAACAAGTTGGATAGGTAATTTAAACTCAGTAATTGTACTGGCAAATGATGATAAGTTATATTTAACACAAACTGGCAAGGCAGAAGCATATTTATTCAGATCTGAAAAACTAGAGCATATCACTGAAACGACAACTAAAAATTTAGAACCTCATCCTTTAAAAACATTTTCAAATATTATCAGCGGTCAAATAAAACCAGGAGATAAAATCTTACTGACTTCTCCAAAATTGTTCGATTATTTTTCAAAAGAACGGCTAAAACAAATAATTGCTAGCTCAAACATTTATCATGCAATTGAAAATATTGCAATAATTTTAAAAAAAGAAAAAATAACCGATGTAAGTTTAATACTTTTTGAATTTAACACTAAAGAAGAATTCGGTTCAAGAATTATTGAAGATGCAAAAGAAATTATTTACTTAGATAAAGAAGATTTTTCTTCATTTTGGCCACAAATAAAACAATACTTAAATAATATAAAACCCTATTGGGAAAATTTTAAGAAAAAGATAAATGGAGCTTATAACAAAACTGCTCATTTCTCAAAAGAAAAGGTTACTCCTTTTCTAAAAGAAAATTGGTCAAAAGTAAAAAAAGCAAGTAAGGATAATTTAGATAAAATTAAAGATAAGAAAAAACCGGAAGAAAAATTTAACAATTCAGTGAAAACACCTTTAGAATTAAAAACAGAAAAAAAATACCAAGTTCATGATTATTCTCATAAAAAGAGAAAATCAAAATTTGTAACTTATTTAGAAAAATTATTTTCTGATATTAAAAATTTTATTGTTTGTACTTTAGAAAAAATTACAAGTAAAAAAAATCACTATGTCATATATATAATTGTCGTGGTGATTTTGGCTTCTGCGTTAATTTTTAGCATGATACAACTTAGAAAAAAACAAAACCTAAACAAAGAAATTGAACAAGCTTCAATCGAACTTAACGAAGCGAAGGCAAAATTTCAAGACGAAGCTAAACTTGCAATTTTATACAACGAAAATGAAAAAGCAACTGAGCTACTAAGTGAAATAATTATTACCTGCGAAAAATTTCAAGATAACCCCTCTTTAAAAGAAAAGGCTAATGAACTTTTATTGGAAGCTCGGGGAGAATTAGACAAATTAACCAAAACTACAAGAATTAATACTTTCGAAGAAATTACTAACTTTAATAATTCAAATCAATTCACAATAGCAAATGATATTATTTACTCTTTTGAACAAAATTCAAACAAAATTTTATACTATCCTATATCGTCAAATTCTAATACTAAAGAGATATTATTACCAGACAAAACTGATTCTATAGAATCAATTACCTATTTGGGAGATAATAAAAATATTATTGTATATACTGCAGAAAACCAAATGTACAAAACCCAAGAAAATGACAAAGTAGAAAAAATTTACCCAATAAGGGGTCAGTGGCCAACAATAGATAAATTCATCACTTATTTCGGTAGTATATACGCTTTAGATAAAAATCAAAACCAAATAATTAGATTTACCAAATCAACCGAAGGATACGAAAAACCTACCAATTATATTTCAGATAACACAGATATTATTGATGCGGTGTCATTTGCAATTGACGGAAGTGTATATTTATTAAAACAAAACGGAAAAGTAGAAAAACTATCAAGAGGTAAAAAAGTGGAATTTAATATTGAAGAAATTCCTAATCCTCAATCAAAAATTACAAATCCAAAAAAAATTTATACAGACACTGAAGCAAAATCTATTTGGATTTTAGATAATCATAGAATTATTGAATTTGATAAAAAAGGAAATTTTATTAAACAATATATATTCAACAATCTAAACAACATTGATGATTTTATTATTTCCTATGAAAATAATAAATTCTTCATATTAGATTCAAATAAAATTTATGAAATAAATTATTAATCAGACAGCCGAAAGCCAACAGCGAACAGCCAAAAACTGAAAGCCAATCAATGAACATAATTCCAATTAAAACAAAATTCTTGCAAAAAGAACCTATTAAAAACATTTTGCATCAAATAAAAAAGGAAGGCATCCCAATAGAAAATGGGGATGTTTTAGTTTTTACTTCAAAAATTATATCACAACAAGAAAAAAGATTAGTTGAATTAAATAAAATTAAACCAAGTAAAAAGGCCATAGATTTTTCAAAAAAATATAAGATCGATAAAAAATTTTGCCAATTAATAATTAATGAATCTGATAAAATTATTAGTGGTACAACAAATGCAATATTAACATTTAAAAATAATATTCTAATTGCTAATGCAGGTATTGATCTTTCCAATGCACCAAAAAAACATGCCTATCTTTGGCCTAAATCACCCACAAATAGTGCTGAGAAAATTAAAAAAACCATTAAAAAAGAATTTAATAAATCCGTAGGAATCATTATTTCCGACTCCCACTGCTCACCCGCGCGCCTAGGGACAACTGCATTAGCAATAGCAGTAGCAGGATTTGAACCAGTAAAATCCGAAATAGGGGAGTTGGATCTTTTTGACAAACCAATAAAAATCACATATCATAATCTTGCAGATGAATTAGCTTGCACAGCAAATTTTTTAATGGGGGAGTCAAATCAAAAAATTCCAGCTGTTTTAATAAAAAAAGCTAATATCACACTTTCAGGCAAATCTGCAAAAGTTTTAACAAACAAATTACTAATTAACAAAAACAAAGATTTGTTTAATAAATTATATTAATAATAAGTAAATTTTTTCACAAATTTATTTTTCTCTCATTATCTCTAGATGATTGGAGATAAAAAATTTGAGATATAAAAAGGATTAAATATGTTAAAAAAATTTGATAAGAAAAAAACACTATTTTTAATTTTATTTGTAATTTTAGGAATTATAGCGTTTCAAATTCCATTTACACATATAATTGGTTCTAATTCAAAATTCACTGGCTTTGACTTTATATCCCCTATCACGGGCGGATTTTTAGGAAGCTGGATTGGAGCTATTGCAGTTGCCATTGTACAAATAATAAATACTATCATTAAAAAAGCGCCAATCGAAGCAATAACATTTTTAAGATTCCTACCTGCTATTTGTGCTGCAATTTATTTTGGAACCAAATCAAAATATGTTAATCTTATTCCCCTACTTTGCATAGCGTTATTCATTGTTCACCCAATAGGCAGAACTGTTTGGTACTACCCTATTGCCTTTTGGTTTGTTCCTGTTTTATGCTCGTTTGGAAAATTCAGATTAACTTTAAATGCACTTGGTGCCACTTTTACTGCTCATGCGGTTGGCTCAACAATATTTTTATATGCTTTCGCACTTCCCGCATCTGTGTGGAAAAGTTTAATGACAATAGTTCCAGTAGAACGCTTAACTTTTGCAATCGGAATTGTTGTTTCTTATTTAGTAATTAATAACCTACTTAATTATCTAGTTAAAAAATTTAACATAAAATATCTAGAATCTCTTGTTAATGATAGACTAATTATTACCTCCAAAACACTAAAAACAAATATATAGTAATTCGCATAATAACACATTTAGGTCGATTATCACAACTTTTATTCGCATAATAACTAGTTGTGACGAAATTTCACTTCGCCTTGCTTGTGAAATTTCTCTTTGTCACAATGTATGCGGATATACTCATGGGCTATTTATAAATTAAAAAACATTTTATAATTAATGTAAGCGAAGTGAAACTTCGCACAACAGCAGATATACGGCGACGCCCAAATCCCCTTCGGGGACTTCGCATATCCGCATACATTATCCAAAATGTCGCTACGCTCCATTTTGAAAAGAACGTTTTTTAGCGTTCTTTTTAAATAAAAAAACCGTTGTTTGCCTGTTTTTAAAACAACGGTTAAGGTTCAAAAATCAATTAGTCGTAATTTCCTCCGGATAAAACCTTAGGACTTTGTGATTTATCGACGCATACACGAAGTCCTGAAATTATATTATCAAAAATTGACTGGATTTCTTCCTTGCAATATTCACCTAATAAAACTAGGGCATTCTTACATTTTGAATTCTCGTATTCCCACACCTCGGGAGTCAGCAATTCTTTGATCTTCGCAACCTCATGAGACTTCCAAACATCATCTCTCGTAACCACAGTCACGAGATCCTCTGGATTAATCATCACAATTACCTCCTAAAATAATTTTTAAAAAACATCCTAATTCATCCATAGTAAATATATTTGTTTTATTACAATAGATGAATTAAAAAGTATACTAAAAATCTACTCTTGTGTCAAGCGTAGATTAATAATAACAAGTTATTTTGTAAAAGGTCTTAATATTGCACCAAAAATTTTGGAGAAAGTGGACTGATCTGGATTTGGCAATTGCTTAAGCTCACTTGCAGATTCAATACTTGGACCAACCACATCTGCCTTTGTCCCCAACCTTCCAGTATCAATAGCCCATACAATAAATATTGTTGCAAAAACTGCAATTATTAAAATAACATATAAAGTTATTGAAGTTTGCTTTTTCACACTTACCCTCCGCATCAATTAAAAAAAATATTATTTTTGAATTTTCAAAAATTTCATCTTACCAGCTCTAATAATCATACCATTATACAAAGTAATTTCGCTATTTACATCGGTAATAACTGCATCATCGATTTTTATTCCACCCTGCTCTATTAATCTTCTAGCTTTACTCTTTGAATCAACTAAATCAAATTCTACTAATAAATTTACAAGTTTATCTTTTTTATTAGATTTAATTTTATATATTGGCATATCAATAGGATTTTGTTTATCTCTAAAAATTCTATTAAAATTTTCTTGGGCCAAAGAAGATGCCTCTGAACCATGCAAAATTGCAACAATATCTCTTGCTAAAGATTGCTTAAGATCTTTTCTATTTTTAGAATTTTTTAATAATCTCTTAATTTTTGCTAGTTCTTTGCCGGATGTTCTAGCAGCAATTTCAAAATAAGATAAAATTAAATCATCTGGTATAGACATAATTTTACCAAACTGACTATTATAATCTTCTAACAAACCAATATAATTACCAAAGCTTTTACTCATTTTCTTTTTACCATCTATGCCTACTAAAAGAGGTAAAGTCATAACTGCTTGTGGTTTTTGATTAAATTTTCTTTGAATTTCCCTACCCATTAAAAGATTAAATTTCTGATCGGTTCCACCAATTTCTAAATCAGATTTAACCATAACAGAATCATATGCTTGCAGAAGTGGATAAAAAATTTCTTGTAAAGATATATCTTTATTAGATTTCATTCTTTTTTGAAAATCATCTCTTTCAATAACTCTTGCAAGTGTTTGCAAAGATGCTAGTTTCATAAGCAAATCAATTTTACTTTTTTGATACCACTGACTATTGTAATAAATTTCAATTTTCTTTGTATTAATAATTAAACCTGCTTGTTTTAAATAATCTTTCATGTTTACTTTTATTTGATTGTCAGTCAAAAATTCTCTTGACTTATCTCTGCCACTTGGATCACCAATTTGTGCAGTATAATCACCGATAATAAACAATATTGTATGTCCCATTTCCTGAAATTCATTTAATTTATGTAAACATGATAAATGACCAAGATGTAATTCTGATGCAGTTGGATCAATTCCAAATTTAACGCGCAATTTTTTATTTGATTTTAGAATCTTAACAATTTCATCTTCACCAATAAACTCCTCTACTCCTCTAGTGAAAATTGGGTCGTTTTTTATTGACTTTTTGCTTTGCATAAGGTATAATTTCCCCGATTTAAATATTAATTTAAAACAATATTGATTTAATTATAAGCCCAATGTGATATAATGTAAAGTAGGGAAAAAAGGAATTTTTTATTATGAAATTAAAAGAAAGAATTCAAAAATCTTTTGACTTTAAATATTTAAAACAGGTTTATTTTCCAAATGGAAAAATTAATAAAAAAGAATTTGTTAAACTATTTTTTAAAGTAATAGGTGTTTTCGCTTTAATTATAGTTCTTCTTTTTATTTGGTACGCTAAAGATTTACCTACACCAGATAAAATTAAGGCCTGGCACCCGATTGAATCTTCACATATTTATGATAGAGACGGAAATATCTTATATAATATTTCTGGTGACATTAAACGAACAGTTATCCCTTTTGAAGATATGCCTGAAAATATTAAACTAGCAACTTTAGCAGCAGAAGACAAAGATTTCTACAAACATCACGGTATTAGTTTTACCGGAATTGGCAGGGCATTACTTAATAACCTAACTGGAAAAAAAGGATACACTTCTGGTGGATCAACAATCACTCAACAATTTGTGAAAAATGCCTTACTTTCACCCAAAAAAACATATACAAGAAAATTAAAAGAATTAATCCTAACAATTGAAATTGAAATTATTTATTCTAAAGATCAGATTTTAGAAATGTATTTAAACCAAATCCCCTACGGATCAAATGCTTACGGAATTCAAGCTGCTAGCGAAATCTACTTCAATAAAGATGCTAAAGATCTAAACCTATCTGAATCCGCAGTGTTAGCATCTTTACCAAAAGCTCCAACATACTATTCACCTTATGGCCAAAGACCAGACAAGCTCGAAGAAAGAAAAAATTATATCTTAGGAAGAATGGCAAATTTGGGTTTTATACCAGAAGAAGAAGCAGAACAAGCAAAAGCAGAAAAACTAACCTACCAGGCTAGAAAAGACAATATAAAAGCACCTCATTTTGTTTTTTATGTAAAAGAAAAACTAATTGAAGAGTATGGCGAACAAATGGTAAACGAAGGAGGTCTTAGGGTTACTACTACGCTCGACTCTAAAAAGCAAGCCCTTGCTCAAGAAGCTATCAATAAAGGAATGTCAAAAGTTTCAAATTATGGCGGTACAAATGCTGCTTTAGTTTCAATTGATCCAAAAACAGGACAAATACTCAGCATGATTGGATCAAAAGATTTTTTTAATACAGAACACGACGGTCAAGTAAATGTTGCGATAGCCAATAGACAGCCCGGATCTGCATTTAAACCAATAGTTTATGCAGCAGCATTCAAAGAAAAATATAACCCTGGGTACACTTTGTTTGATTTAAAAACTGATTTCGGAGGAGGTTATTCACCAGACAACTACAATGGAAGAACAAGTGGACCTGTGAGTATGCGTTATGCGCTCGCAAACTCTTTGAATATTCCTGCTGTTAAAACACTTGCTTTAGTTGGTATAAATAGTTCTTTGGATTTGGCACATGATATGGGGATAACTACCTTAAACGATCCCAAAAGATATGGACTAGCTTTAGTATTAGGTGGCGGAGAAGTAAAACTAACAGAACTTACAGCAGCATATGGAGGTTTTGCAAATAATGGAATAATGCATCAAACAAACCCAATCTTAAAAGTTGAAGACAGGGACGGAAAAATACTATATGAATTTAATGAGAACAAAGGTAAAAAAGATGTACTAGATCCGCAGGTTGCATATTTAATTAATGATGTTTTATCAGACCTTGAAACCAGGAAAGCTGTATTTGGTAACAATCCATATTTTCGCGTTGGAGATTATAAAGTAGCCTCAAAAACAGGAACTACTCAAAACTTTCACGATGCTTGGATGATTGGATATTCACCAAATGTTGTTACTGGCGTTTGGACAGGCAATAACGACAACAGCCCAATGAAATCAGGAGCCGATGGTTCAGTTTTAGCAGCTCCTATTTGGAATGATTATATGACAAATGTATTATCTGGAACAACTAAAGAAGAATTTCACAGACCAGATGGAATAAAAGAAGTCACCGTAGAAAAATTTTCAAATAAACTACCAAGTAGTCGCTCTGCTCAAACTATTACTGATATTTTTGCTAGTTGGCAAGTGCCTACAGAAAAAGACGATGCTAACGCAATTGTTACTATTTGCACTCTCTGTGATGGCGAAAAACTAGCAACAGACGATTGCCCAGAACAATTTAGAGAACAAAGAACTTACACCAATATTCGTTCAGAAATGCCGGATAACCCAAACTGGGAGCAACCTGTACAAGCTTGGCTTCGTGCAAATGGATTTTTTACAAGTAGGCCACCTAGAGACAATTGTGAAATCAGCAATGAAAGACCTACTATCAACATAACAAGCCCCTCAACAAATCAAAGTGTTTCTGGAAATTTTGACTGTTCAGCAAAAGCAACTTCATATTTTGGAGTAAATTATGTTGAATTTTATATAAACGGAACAAAAATTGGAACAGATTCAACTGAACCTTATACTATTTCCTATAACACTAACAATTTAAATCCTGGCTCGCATCAACTAAAAGCAAAAGTCATTGACAACAAGGGATTAACCGCAGAAAATACAATTACATTTTACACTTCTGGCGATACTACTCCGCCGGCAAATGCAACCAATGTTTCATTAAATCCCGGATCTGGTAATATGAAATTATCATGGCGCAATCCTTCTGATTCAGATTTAGCAAAAATTAGATTTTATGTATCAACTGTTTTAGGAACTCTTGGGAATCTTCACGCAACAGAAGTATCGGCATCTCCAAATAGTATGGGATCTCATACTATTACAGGATTAATTTCAGGAACAAAATATTATTTCACTATTCGCCCTGTTGATTCTTCTGGCAATGAAAATCAATCCGCAACTCAATATAGTTCAACGCCATTGTAAAAAAAATTATAAACTAAATATAAAAAATAAAGGAGTTTATGGCTAATCAAGGTGTTGTTAATAATGAACTAGAACAAGGTGAAAAATTTTTAGCTTCGGAGAAAAACGCGATGGATAATTTTAATAAAAAAGCTGAAAAAAACCACAAAGAATTAGAAGAAGAAAAAAAACAAACTAAAAAACTTAAAGATAATTTAAAAGAACTAATTATTAAATCAAGAAACAATGCATTCAAAGATATTGATGAAATCGAAAATGAATTAATGCAAATATTTGAAAATACATCAGAATACAAATTTTTACGCGATAAAACAAGCAAACTTAAGCGTCGAGAAATCGCCGAATATATTAGCGAGCAATCAAAATTTAAGCAAACAGAATTTGAAAAACAAGCAGAAAATGGCAAAGTTTATAAACAAGAAATGGATAAAATAATTGACAATATTATTGAAAAAATGAAATACTAATAATAACAATACACTCAACTTATATCTCTATTTAAAAATAAGTAAATATATAAGTCGTCTAATATAATAATTAAAAAAGGAGGTAAAAATGTCAGACAACCCTTACGCGATTAATGATAAAATTAAGGCCGCAACGAGCGGTCCAACTCAACCGGTGAAACCGATTGATAGTACATCTCCCCTATCATCGTCACAACCACCATCAACCCAACCAAATATTCAAACAACTCCAAGCAACACATCGTCCACTGAGCCATCATATGATAAAAAATTCGAACAATGGGGATCAGAATTTCGATCTTGGGGAAATAAAGACGAAGCAGTGGCAAAATTTGTTAATAAAATGAAAACTGATTCGTCTCTTGAAGCTCAAACCTTCAGAAAAGAAACAAGAAACAATACAGACAAAATGACTAAAATCGCAGAAAATATGATTAAACAAGGAAAAAAATTTCCTAATGCTACTCAAAATATTATTTTTAAATAGTTAATATAATCAATAATTGCAAAAGCAATTATTAAAAAAGGAGAAAATTATGGAAAATTCACCAACACCAGGGGTTCAAAATTCAAATGAGCAAGAATTTGTTTCAGAAAAAGAAGGAGAGGACAAAAGAAAAGAGGCTGAATTAAAAAACGAGATGATGAATGAAATGCAAGAATTATTTGCATTAAGAGAAAAAGGTGAATATGAAATAAAAAAAGCATTATCAGAAACAACTTACTTATCAAAATCATTCACGAAAGATGCCAAAGAAACCAATGATCTAGTCAGCGTAATTATGAATAAAGAAGCATATCCAACATTTACTGATTTTCAATCTATTGCCAGCTCAAAAGATGTTAGTCCAAAACTTAAAACACTTATGGATTTTGCAATGAAACCATTTGAAGCAAAAGGTGGAGAAAACGCCTAATATCCGCGTAAATTTACATACCTATCCGCATTAATCCGCTTATATTTTACAAAAGTCCGAAATAGCTGAAAGTAACAATAACAATAAAAAGTGACAGCACAAAGCCAGCCAAAAGCTGGCTTATTGTGTGTCTTTTTAAAACTAATCTAGACCAAAATACAAGTGGCAAGCAAAAAATCGCTGGCCAAAAACTCCATCCAAATAATAATATTAACATTGCTACAAAAAATGTTGTCATTGAAGCATGTACACTAATTTTCCAATAGTAACTAATAATTGATCCGAAAAAAATTGTAATTACTCCGCCAACAAGTACTGCAAAAAGTGGTTGATAAATTTTTGTTAACAGTAAAAATAAAATTTCAACTAAAATTGCCAGTAGAAAAACAATAAAAATTATTATTCTTTCTTTTTGTGCCCTTTTATTTGTTAAAGGTGCATCAAATATAAACCCCTGCTTAGTAAAATACCAATAAAATAATATCGGTATAAATAAATTTAAAACAATAATTGCAATTATCCAAAACATTGTTAAATTACTAGGCATGGATGATCTAAAAACAGAAACAACTACAATCAACAATCCTAAAAAAATTGGGTCTAAAATATAAGAAATAAACTGAGCTAATTTAAATAATAAGTTGTTTTGTTTTTGCATAGTTTTATTATATATAAAAAATTGTCTAAATTAAATATCTAATAACTTCATAAATATTTTTACTACTATCTAAAATTTTTAAACCCATCCTCTTTGATTCGTTTATTCTTTTATTTGCATACGAAACTGCTCTAACCTCTCCTGATAAGCTTACTTCACCAAACAAAGAAACATTTTTATTTAATGGTTTACCTAAAAATGAAGAAGCTATTGCTAGACAAATTGCTAAATCTGCGCCGGGGTCTTTAAGTTTATAACCACCGGCAATATTTAAATACACATCCTGATTGGCAATATTTAATCCTGCTCTTTTAATTAAAACTGCGATTAACAAATTTAAGCGGTTTAAATCAAAACCCGAAGCAGTTCTTTTTGGATAACCAAAACTAGTTTGTGTTGTTAACGCCTGGACTTCAATTAAAAACGGTCGTGTCCCATCCACAGCACAAGTTACAACAGAACCAGCAATATTCACTTTACGGTCGTGTAAAAACAATTTTGAAGGATTTTTCTGCTCTTTTAGCCCTTTATCTGTCATTTCAAAAACGCCAATCTCATCTGTTGCTCCAAAACGGTTTTTAATCCCTCTTAAAATTCTATTTTGATGATGTCTTTCCCCCTCCAAATAAAACATAGCATCAACTGTGTGCTCGAGTGTCCTAGGGCCAGCTACATTTCCATCTTTGGTCACATGTCCGACAATAATGATTGCAATATTATTTTCCTTAGCAAATTGACCAAGCTTTAGGGCACATTCACGAACCTGCACTAAAGAGCCAGAAGTAGAAGGAAAATTATTATCATACATTGTTTGTATCGAATCAATAATAACAAGTTTTGGTTTTTGAGTTGCAATTTTTGAAATTATTTGGTCTATGTCTGTATCAATTAGAATATTTATTTTTTCTAAATCAATATCCATTCTTTGAGCTCGACTTTTTATCTGCTGTGCTGACTCCTCACCCGAAACATAAATGGAATTTTTTATATTTGATGCAATTCTAAGCATTAAAGTTGATTTACCAATACCCGGATCACCTCCCAGCAGCAAAAATGAACCAGGAATGATTCCACCACCAAATACCCTATCTGCTTCTTCAATACCTGTAGAAATTCTAGTAAAATCTGTCATTTTAATTTTATCCAAACTAACAATTTGCGAATTACTATCAATCATTCCTTTTCTTTTTGATTTGGCACTTGTTTTTTGTGATTTAAACTCACGAAGTGAATTCCATGCTCCACAACTCAAACATTTTCCAGACCATTTCTGTGATTCATTACCACATTCATTACATACATATATTATTTCATTTTTTCTCATTTTCCTCCATCATTCCATATCTTATAAAATTCTCTATTCTCAATTCTCTATTCTTCATTCATAATTCTTAATTCTTTATTCTTAATTCTCTATTCTTTATTCTTTATTCTTAATTCATAATTCTTAATTCTATGCTCCTTCTTCACCATTGTAACACAAAAAAAGAAAAGGACCATAAAGTCCTTTCAATGTCCAATTTTAAGATTCGTTCCACAATTTTTGCAATCAATGCTTACCGATTCAACTGGTTTTCCGTTTTTTTCTTCTATAGTTACTACTTTTACTTTACCGCAAGTTGGACAAACAGTTTTAATATGTTTAACCCTGATCGACAAAAGCTTCACCTCTTTTCAGTTTATTTCCACTTACTTATTATTCACCTCCATTTACCAAAATAAAATCTATTGATAATTGTTGCAATAATAAAACAAACTGCATAAAAAATTATATTTGGGATATTAATAAAAATATCCCATGATGTTTTTAAAAAAATTTTCAAAGATCACACCTACTTTCATTGAGATTTTATATCAACAATTTTCAGTTGTAGTTTCCTTGATCCATTCCAAACATTTTCATCTAATACAAATACAATATCAATTAGATCTTTTTGTTGCAATTTATTTTTCCATTCCCCCATGCCGAATCCGATAGCATCGAATTCATATTTCTGTCTTCTTGATACTTCTGACACATTTGACGCTTGTGACACCTTGATCTTTAAGTGTCTATCTTCCTTGCCAACAGATCTCATAGACAGTATTTCTACATTTTTTAGTAAAAACAACGGTCGTGGATTACCTATCCCAAAAGGTTCGAATTTGTTTAGCACATTATACAGTTTATAATTAATCATATCTGAATTGATCCGGGCATCTATTTTAATTTTTGGCTCAAGATATTCGTCTTTGATTTTTTTATTAGCAATACGCTCTAATTTACTATACAATTTATCAAAATTTTCTTTCCTAAAAGTTAATCCAGCTGCCATTTTATGACCACCAAACCCCAAAAGCAATTGCTCACATTCTTTTAATACGCTCATAATATCAAATTCGGCAATACTTCTTGCCGAGCCATGTAGTACTTTATCATCTTCTCTACATACAATTACCGGTCGTGTATACTCCTCCATTAATTTTCCTGCTACTAGTCCCACTATTCCTGAATTCCAATTTTTTCCAGATATTAAAATAATTTTTTTCTTATCTAGTTGTTTTCTTTTAACTATTTCTTTAGATTTTTTTAATACTTTATTTAGCTCGTTCTGTCGGCTTGAGTTTAATTGATCTAGTTTTTTTGCAATTTCTTGGGCCTCTATATGATCCTCGCTTACCAAAAGATAATACGATGGACCGGCATGATCCATCCTACCAGGAGCATTAATTCTTGGACCTATTTGAAATCCTATAGTATATGTATTGATCGATTTAGGATCGATACTTGCAATATCATATAATTTCTTTAAGCCAATATTTTTTGTTTTAGAAAGTATATTAATTCCATACTTAATTAGTACTCTGTTTTCCAAGTTATTACCATCTCCAGTAACTACCATATTATCACATACTAGAGTTAAAGCTGCCAAATCAAGCCACCATTTGGCATAAGTAAGATATTTTTCACCTTTAATATCTTTCAAACAAGCCCAGGCCAACTTCCAAGCAACTGCTCCGCCCGAAAGATATGGGTTAGGATATTTTGATTTATCTAACCTTGGATGGACTATAGCTAGTGCGTCAAGTGGCAATTTATCTTTTTGAATTTCATGATGATCAGTAATAATCACATCTATTCCTAAATCTTTAGCGAGCTTTACCTCATCACAATTAACAATTCCCAAATCCACAGTCACCATCAAGCTACAACCTTTTTCTTTAAAATATCTTATACCTGTTTCATTTAGACCATATCCCTCCGCGCGGGTAGGTATATATATTTCAGATTTTATTTTTAGCAATTCAAATAACTTTTTAAGTATTGCCGCCCCTGGCACACCGTCTGCATCATAATCTGCAAATACACCAATTTTTTCTTTGTTTTCCATCGACTTTTTTATTCTTTTTACGGCCGTAGATATGCCAGGAAAATTTTTAACTCCAAAAGTACCAGAATAAAATTCTGGATTCAAAAATTGATCTTTATATTTTGGATCAATCCCCCTATTTATCAGTAATTGATCGACTATATCATCTGATTTTATTGGATATAAAATCCATCTCTTATTTTGCATTATTTATTTTCCCAGACTAATCTACAATCCTGATAACCATAATTACCTGATAATTTATGTTTTTCTTTAAGCATTATCTGCTTATTTCCTTTTCCATCTTTAATAATTGAATCTGTGATACATTTTACAAATTCACTATCACGATTAGTGCATGCTCCATGAATTTGTTCTTCTTTAGGCACGATAATTCCAGAAAATCCATTTTGTTTTGCAAAATTTATTAATATTTTTAATATGCTATCATAAACACTTTTTCGTGATACTTTTGATAATAAATTTTCCGAAGGATTGGGGCCCATCCAAAGATATTTTTTACCGCTATCTTCGATTTTCAAAAGCATCACCGTACCAGTACATTTTTTGGATTCTTTATCAAATAAAACTAATTCAAAATAATTTGGGTTTTTCCACATTTCTGAATCTCCTGCAATACATACATGTGCAACCATTCTAGCATTTGAAGTTTCTTTAGTTTTAGTAAAAAACGCATTAACCTCTCTTATTTTATCTGACTTTTTATCAATTTTACCTGTTTTTTTCGTAACTGTTTCAATTATTGGATCATATTTTGCCAATTCTTCAGATAAAATATCATAATCCTTAGAAATAACTTCACCTATACCACTAGCTATATCTTTATTTAAATTAAAATTAATCTTTTTCTCTAAAAAATCTTGATATAGTTTATTATATTCATCAATACTTAAAACTTTTTCTGGTAAATTATTTTTAACAAATTCAATAAATTCTTTCTGAGAATTTTTTAATAAAGAATCATAAATTTTGTTATTGATTACTTTCAGCTTATCAATAATTTTTTCGTTATTAATAATCCCACTAATATTTTTAATGAATTTATCTGTTGATTTATTTATTTTGTTTACTTCTTTATCACTAATTTTTTTACCGACTATATCATTAAATTTCTCCTCAATTGCTTTAAAATGTAGCGAATTATTTAATTTTGCAAAAAATTCATTAGTTAGCGTTTGTTTAGTCATTTCACCATATAAAATATTAAGTTCTGAAAGTAAAAAAAAGTTTTTTGATATTTGATCTTTTTGAGAATTAATAACATCACGAGTACCTTCCATGTAAGCCATTAAATCGACATGAACACAATAATGGTATTTTAATATTTCATCATTAATTTGCTCTCTTAAATTGTTTTTTTGATCTAGATCTGTAATTATTTTAAATTCTTTAATTTTATCAATTAAATAAACTGCAAATTTTTCCTCCAAATTAAATTCTGACAAATCTTCAAATGATATTTTTTTTGATTTATCTTTTAATAATTCTTCGGTTATAACTCTTTCAAAATTCATGGATAATTTTTCTTGTTCTGGTCCGTACTGTTCAATAAAATTTTTTATATCTTCAATTCTTTTTGAATAATTATTAATTAGATCTGGATTTTCTACCCTACCTTCTTTTAATTTATATCCCAATGTACCAGTTAATTTCATTTTATATCCACTCTCATTATTATCTTCTTTTAGTTCTGGAAAAGAATATTCGGTTAAATCTCCCATCCTATCTTCACAATTTTTGATATTGTTTTCTACTGAAGAATAATTCCCTTTAGGATAGATATGTTTCAATAAATCAATGTAATATTGATTTTCTCTCATTTCTTTAGACGCAGGTTTTGATCCAATATTTAAAATATTTAAATAACCTCTAATTTGTTCAAGAAATTGTTCTTTTTCACTTGGTTTGTCAAAAACCTCCATGTATTGCTTAAATATCTCTATAGAAAAAATTCCTAATTCATTTTTATATTTTAGTATATGATATTTATTATCAATAAACTCTTTCAAATAATTCGGAAATCTATCAATACTTTGCATCAATTTTTCAAATCTATCATTATTTTGCAAAATACTATCAACACTTTGAATAATTTCCGAACCAATGTCAATATCTTTCAAAAAATTATATCTAACCTGAAAAGCATTATCAAATTCACTATTTGAAAATAAATTTATGAATCCTTGTTTGACAGCATTCTTAAATTCTAATGACGCAATCTTATTATCTGAAATATTTAGTTTATCTTTATTATTAATTATTTTAATAACTGTTTCAATCCTTCCATTTATTGCAAAATCTATTAATAGTTTCTCTACAGCATCCAAAACATCTGTGGTTAAAATCATTTCTTCAGAAAGCATAAGTTTATTTTTATTTTCAATAATTTTAATTGCAAAGTTTATATCTTGATTTTTAATACAATAAATAAGTCCTTGCTTGACAGCATCTTGAATAGCTTCATCCGAAAGCATAAGCTTTTTTTTATTTTTAATAATGTTCGCAGACTTATCAACCCATCCACATCTAAGACATCTTATCAATATATTCTTAATAAGATTTTGAATTTCTGGTAATATAATAGTCTCATCTAAAATTTCTAAGTTATCAATATTTTCAATAATTTTAGTTGCATTAGGATTTTTCTTTTCAGCCAATTTCTGTAATCCCCGCTTGATAGCATCTTGAAACATCTCGTCAGAAATCATTAACTCTGCTTGATTTTTTTTAATTAAAATAAGGTCTTTAACATTGTCAAAAATTACAAAATCAACAATCATTTTTTTTATAAATTTAGTAAAGTATTTGTCTGTTATAACAAGCTTATCTCTGTTTTTTAAAAAACTAAAAATTTCTTCTATTCTATTATATTGTGTATCTTCTGGTGAACGAATAATATTTCTATATTCAGCAACAAGGATTCTTTTACGTATTTCTGAAAAAATATTTTTTGCATCTTCACGATCTTTTTCTTGAAAATTTTCCTCTTTTTTAAAAATTTCTGCAAAAAGATTTATATTTATTTCTTTATTTGCATTATATATAGATTTCAAAAAATTTACATCAAGATTTTTTATTTTCATATTTCTTATAATCGGAATAACTTTTGATGAATAAGACGCATCCTTTCTACTACTTAAATCGTAAAAAAGTTCGTGAATTAAATATTTAGTGGCATTTTCATCAAATTTTAAAACTAAATCACTATTATAAATTACTAAACTTGTAACATTTTTAATAATGAATTACCCTGCGGCAGAGACCGCAGGGTATCAAAGATCAAAAAGTCGTAA
>CAYZSW010000011.1:0-22435 GCA_964481135.1 uncultured Candidatus Saccharibacteria bacterium | reverse complement strand
CAAACTTTCCTTAAAGGTTACCCTGTGGCAGAGACCACAGGGAATAGCAAGTTTATATTTATAATACATTAATTTATCCTAAACAAAAAGAGCATTCTTGCTCTTTTTGTTAGTTCAAATAAATATTGAGATATTATTTAAAAGGTTGCATTACAATTTCTTTAGCTTTTGCTACACCTTTTCTGGCTTGTTCTCCCCCTTCAACAACTATATCACCAGCTGCTTTTTCTGCTTCTGTTATAACTTTTCCTACACCTTCAGCTGTGTGTCCGCCAGCTTCTTTAGTAGCTTCTACAGCCCCAACAACAACAAATTTTACAAAATCAATTGTGTCTTCTGAAGTATCTTTAACTACTTCAAATGCTGTTTTAACTAGATCTCCAACACTAGTTGCTCCTGTTTTTATTAGGTCTTTGCTGGCTTCAACTGCGGCTTCGCCAGTATCGCCAGTTCCTTTAATTGTGTTAACTAATACTTCTTTAACTTTTGACATTTTGCCTCCTTGTCCCATAGCTAATAACATGTATTGCTTGGGCAATTTATTTATTATCATCTTTATAATATAATAATAGTATAATTAAATCAAATTAATTAAATAGCTTATGAATATAAATAGAAACTATAAAATTGTTATTGGCATAATTGGTTTAGTTTTGTTTTGTGTAGGATTTTTCTTTGCTTATAAGTTTTTAAAAAGTTATTATAGCAGAGATTTATTAAAAAATATAAAGCAAATCGTTTTGACACCTGATCCTTTGAGTGGTCCGATCAGAAACAGTTCAACCGATTACTTAAATAGTGATAAAATTATTGAATCAACAAATTATAAAAGAAATGAGCATGGTTTAAAATCTTTGCAAAAAGATGATAAATTAACTGTTGCGGCTGAGAATAAAGTTGATGATATGTTTAAAAACCAATATTTTGAGCATGTTTCTCCTTATGATGGCAATGATGTTTCTTATTGGGTTGGTGATGTTAAATATTCTTACATAACCGTTGGTGAGAATTTAGCTTTAGGTGACTTTAATTCAGAAGCAGAGTTAGTTCAGGCATGGATGGACAGTCCTGGTCATAGAGAAAATATTTTAAATAAAAGTTATACACAGATAGGTGCAGCAGCAAAAAAAAATAATATTAATGGACGCAATACTTGGCTTGCGGTTCAGATTTTTGCTAGTCCTTCTAGTAATTGCCAACTGCCAAATACTAGTTTAAAAAATGAAATTGAAAAAAAACAAATCGAATATGAAAAAATAGATATGCTGAATGCGCAGGTTGAAAGTTTGAGAAATGAAGGCAATAAATTAATACAAGAAGGTAATGATAAAATTAAGCAAGGTAATAAAATATTTAAAGAAACCAAAAATAGTTCTTTGGCACAACCTTATTGGGATGAAGGTGAAAATCTTTATAATTTAGGTAAAGAAAAAATTGAACAATCTAATCAAATAATTACTGAGATTAATAAGCTTTCTGACTTGTATTCGGAAATCAAAATTCTTATTGATAAATACAATAAAGAAGTAGAAAAATACAATAAATGTGTTGGCATTTAGGTAATTATTTTTTCATGCACTGGCAACTTTATCTAAAATTCTTTTTTATATTATAATTTATCTATCTATTTAAACTATTCATTAAAGCTAATTCTTTTATATACTTTTCTTGTAAGATCTACATCGTCTTTGCAGTATTGATAAATTTCTTCTAGTTTTCCTTCTTGGTAAAATTTATACACTTGTGAGCCATCTATGCCCTTTTTACTGGTTTCGTAGTCAAATGCTTTAGCAAGTGAATCGAGTGAATCAAAATTACTTCCCCCACCCCAATTTTGCCATTCGCGCAATGTGTCAAAAATCGGATCTCTTCGATATCTTGCAAAACTTATATATTTAGTTGGTTTGACTTTATAGATTATTGATCTTTGTATGATAAATCTTAAATCAAAATCCATAACATTATGTCCAATAAATAGATCAGCTTTTTTAGCAATTTCCCAAAAATCTTTTAAAATTTTTTCTTCATCTCCAGTTAAAATTTGAGTTTCGTTTTCGTTCATTGCATATGCAATACATAAAATTCTGCCAAATGAGCCAGTAAAATTTGTAATGCCAATAAATTCATCAAATTTCATAGTAAATTTTTTACCATTTCCTTGATATTTTTTCTTTTTTGATTCGAAAATTTCTTTGAGTTTTGGCAAATCTTTGCCGGATGCTGGAATTGTTTCGATATCTAAATACATTTTGTTCATTATTGTTCCTTGTTGTTTTTAGCTAAATATTTATTCTTCGTTTTTTTCCTTATCTTTATCTTCTTTTTTATTATTTTTAGGATTAAATTCTCGATATGCTTTTTGAGCTTTATCTATTTCATATTTTGAAGGAGGACGATTTTCATATGCTTTTTTGCATCTTTGATTATTTCTTGATTTTCTTTTGTGTTGGTTTCTTCTTTTTTATTTTTTACAATTTTTCTTGCTTGATTTAATATTTCATTTGGATTTGGATAAAATTTTTCTTGCATGATAACCTTTTTTAAATTATTTAATATTGTAATAATATTATATCATAATTATTTGCATCTGAATTATGATACTCGAAAAAAATAACCGTTAAATTTTTATTAATACGGTTATTCTATGTCTTTAATTTTCAAAATTACACATAATACTGCCATTATGATGAATATTATGATTAATTCTTTGTAAGGCGAGTCAATATTTATATGGCAATAAGTTGCAGCAATAAACATTGTGCCAAATATGTAGAAAAGAGCATTAATTTTTTTAAATAGGGAGATTGTTTTTATAATTATGACTGGCAAAGTCAGAATTAAACCAATAAATAAAGAAGTTACTACCAAGATAAAGCCAGTTATGTCCGTTTTCCAAAGTTCTAGAAAAAAATTCATTTTTATTCAGCCTCCTTTTTATTGATTCTGGTTTTTCCTATAAACACAGAACCGTGAATTATTACGCATATAAATATGACGAAAGTTATGATGTTTTTTTTAATTCCAAAGAATCGTAGAGAAAAAATGCAGTAATAAAAATACCTAAAAAAAAATAACGCCCATCCAATTTTTTTTAACACTTTGTCTCACCTCATTATTAAAATTACTATTAAATAATAGCTTTAAATTGTATACGATATTTTATTAATTATCAATGAAAAATAATAAATATGTCTTGAATCACAAAATATCAAAATTCTAAGTTAGTGAAGTTTTTTCTTGTTTTAATCTGTCATAAATTTTTACTGCTCGTTCGATGAAATTTTTATATTCAATTTCTTTTTTACCCAGAAGATTATATTCTTTGAGAATTTGATATACTTTATTTCTGTTTTGTAAAAGATTTTCAAAATTATTTAAAAAATCGCTGGTTACTTGAATTTTTTTCATAATATCTGGGTTGTCCGTATATACTTTTAATGCTTCATGTAAAGGATTTTGATTAGTATATCTAAATTTTCCAGGTTCTTTTGCGCCAAGAGAGTATTCATTGTCAATGATTTTCAAATTGTTGCGATTTTCTTCAAGAAAAATATTATTTGTATTGCGGTCGTAATTGTCTATAAGCTTATCAAAGATCATAATTTCTTTGATTTGGCTTAAAATAAATCCTTTTTTAAGTTCAAGTTTTGCATAATCAGAAAGTTCGTCAAATGAAGTACCGTTAATTTTTTCTGTTACTATGCCAGAAATCTTTTTTCCATCAAGTTTGATTTCTTTTTTTCCAGTTTTGACAATATATGGTAATTTCAGCAATTTTGCAATTTCATAAGATGCCAGTTCGTTTGGTGTGCGCTCAGTTTCAGGTTTAAAAATTAATTTTGGAAAGGAAGAAATTTCATACATCCCTTCTTTTTTAAAAGGTGTAATTTTTTCTGATTTATCTGCAATTTCTGTTTGATTGTAATTATGTTTTTCGTTCATAAAATATTTTATTAAATTAATTTAATTATTTTATGCGTTTTTTGCTTTGTGAGGACAAACTGTTTTGTAATTGCACCATTTGCATTTTTGCTCTGTTGGTTTGGCTGGAAAATCGTTTTTTTGGATTGCATTTTTAATATTGTCACAAATTTCAATAATTTTTTCTCTTTTACTTTCCAAAGTTTTTGGTTTTACAGTACTAGTTAAAACCTTATTATTTATAATGTAATTTAGTGAAAGTAAAATTTCATCTGCTTTAAATTTTTCTTTAGTCCAGAGTGTGTAAATCCATAGCGGTAGATTTTTTGTTATTTCTGCTTTTTCTTTTTTGCGACCATCGCTTGTTTTATAGTCAATTATTTCAAACTTTAATCCGTCTTTGTTAATTCTATCAATTCTTCCATTGATTTCACAATGTGTATTAATTTTATATTTAAAGCGTTCTTCGATAAATTCTGGAACGATTTTATCATTCTGAATGTAATTTATAATCGCATCAAGACCTGTATTGTAGCAACGATTTTCTTCTTGTTTAGATGTAAAACCATCCTCTTTCCAACATTTTTTATAGATACTTTTTATTGTGTTGTCGGATAATTTTTGATTGTTCATAATTAATGTATAGCAATCTCGTAATGTGTTATGAACTGAGTCGCCAAAGCTTGTGGCCTGAGAAGAGTCGGTTTTAATTCGATAAATAAAACTGTATTCAAACTTTTTTGGACAATCTGCAAAATTTTATAAATTTGATGGAGAAAGTTTGAGAATTTCGTCAGATGATATTTGAATAGACTTATTATTGTCTTTATTTATTTTAAGAAAATCCAAATTTTCTTTTTGATCAAAAACTTGTTTTATTAAAGTGTCTTTTGCTTCCAAAACAAACAAAGAAACTTTTTTAATTTGTGTAGAATTATTGTATAAATTTGAACTAGATATAATTAATTTATTTTTAGCACGCGTTGCCGCAACATAAAAAAGTCTTCTTTCTTCTTCTAGATGAATATCTCCTTTTGGTAATTTTTCATTTAATAATTTTTCTGGCATTTCGATTTGTTCTTTGCGTTCAGTCGAAGGAAATTTTTTATTTGTTAAATATGGTATAAATATTGTGTCAAATTCAAGGCCTTTGGCGCCATGAATTGTCATAATACTTAATGCGTTTTCAAACTTGTCTGATTCAAAAACTGGTGGATTATCCCCTGCCTCTATAATTAGTTTTAAATATTCAATAAAACTAAATAAACTTTTGTCGTCGGATATTTTTTCGAATTCAGATATTTTTCTAAAAAAAAGTCGAATATTTTCTACTTTTTCTTGAGATTCGTAGTTTTCAATTTTTGATATTTCTTTATACATTCCTGATTTAAAAATATAGTCAACTAAAATTTTTGATGTAGGCCAGATTTTTGCAACTTCAAGATGATATTTTACAAGTTCTACAATTTTTTTAAGTGATGTTTCATTTTGCTCTTTAATATTAAAAAGATTTAATTGTTTATTATTAATATTTGATTTAAGATTTTCGATTATATCAAAAAGAGATTTATTTTTTTGTTTTGAGTAGTTACTGAGACGGCGTAAAAGTATTTTATCTATATGATATTTATTTGAAAATGCTAGATGAAATAAAGATAAGTTATCGTCTGGGTTAGCTAAAACTTTTAAATAAGAAATTAGTTCTCGTATTTCTTCTCTATCGTAAAGTCCACGATTACCAATAAATTTAAACGGTATTTTTTTATGCTTTAATTCTTCGATAAAATCATTTGCATCTTTATTGGAACGAACAAGGATTGCAAAGTCAGAAAAATTTTTGTTAGAAAATTTTTCTGTCCTTAGTTTTGTCGAAGGACCTCTTTTTAGTTTTTGGTCTTTAGATATTTGATTTTGAATATATTCTACAATATTTTTAATTTCATTTGAGTTGTGATCAAAGTGCCAGTATTGCGGTTTTTCTCCTTTTATTTGTCCAACAAGTTTTTTATTTATTCTTTCTTTAACTTCTAGGCGGTTAGGATTGTTATTTTTAATAACAGTGTAGGCTAAATCTAATATTGATTGAGATGAACGATAATTTTTATTTAATACAATTTTTTTGGTTTTTGGAAAGTATTTAACAAATTCCATAATGTTAGAGATGGAGGCCCCACGAAACTTGTAAATACTTTGGTCATCATCCCCAACTACAGTAATGTTTTTGTATTTATCTGATAGAAGATATGCAATGCGAGCTTGTGTGTAGTTAGTATCTTGAAATTCATCGACAAAAATATATTTGTATTTGTTTTGCAATGAGTTTAAAATTGTTTTTCGATTTTGCATAAGCCAAAGAGTTTTTTCCAAAAGATCACCAAAATCCAAATAATTATGCTTTGTTTTTAAACGCTCGTAGGTTTTATAAGCATTCGCTTGTTCTTGTATCATGAATGATTGTTCTTGTATTTCTGGATCATCTTTTTTTCTTGTTGCTTGTTGCATGCTACTTGTCGCTAATTTTTGATAATCATTAACGCTAATATTTTCATCTTTAAGATGCGAGAATAATTTTACTAAGGCAGTGATAAATTTGTTCGGGTTAGTTATTGGTTTGTAAAGATTTAGATTAAAATTATCAAAATTTTGGCGAATAAAAAATATTTGCTGTGGTTCGGTTAAAAGTTCAAAATCAGGAGAAAAGCCAGCAATAATTCCATAATTTTTTAAAACTTCTTGGCAGAAGCTATGAAATGTGCAGGCGGTAAAGCCGTAAGTCCCAAGAGGAACAAGTTGATCGATTCTAATTTCCATTTCTTCTGCAGCTTTATCAGTAAATGTTAAAGCTAAAATTTCAGAGGGTTTGGCAATTTTTTGCTCTATTAAATAAGCCACACGATGAGCAATAACACGAGTTTTACCAGTTCCAGCTCCCGCGATAATTAGAAGAGGACCGTTTTTATGTGTTACGGCTTGAAGTTGCTCTTCGTTTAGATTTTTTATAAATTTGTTTTGTTTCATAAAAATAATTAATCGACTAATAATTATATTTAGTATAACTTATCTGGGATTTAGTATCTAGTGTTATGTGATAAATCAGTAAACTGTAATAATAAAAAAAGGCGCTTACGCGCCATTGTGATTTTTTTGCGAAATTTTGTACAAGTTGTTATAAGCTAGAATCATAACTACTTCACTTTTAATGATACAGATATCACCTTTTCTTAGTAGATATTGTTTTGATTGTTGTGATGGATCGTACACGGTTATATTATTTTTTGCCTTAATTTTGTACGCATCATCAGTTTTATGGATAGCGAAATCATTAGTTTTTAAGTCCATAGTCTTTTGACCTTGCTTTCTTTATCCTTGCCATCGTCTACAATGTGGACAATAGTTTTCGTCATAATCGATCATTCCGTTGCATGACCAACATCGTATTTTTGGTAATTTGGTAGAAGCGGCGATAATTATAAATACCGTTGGTGGTAAAAATGCCCCATCATTTCCGAGACTATTTTTTTTCCAACATTTTCCAATAAATTCTTGAAATTTCATTCTTCCTCCTTTTTACAGTATGCGTCCACAATGGGGGCATAATTTTTCCATTTCATCTTTTCTTCCTCCACAATAAGGACAAATTATCATTTTTTATCAACTCCTTTTTATTTTAAAAAAGACCTTTTTGATCTTTTTTAATTTTTTAACTTACTAGAAAATTAAGTACTAATATATCATTTTAAAAGTTTATTGTCAATTATATCTTTAATTTTTTCTTTAGTCACTAGTCCGCTAGTTTGTTCTAGAATTTTTCCATCTTTAAAAAATAAAATTGTTGGAACTCCCATTATACCAAAATTTTGAGGAATTTTTTGATTGCTTTCAACTTTAAGAGCTGTAAATTTTACTTTTTGATTGTATTCTTCTTTTAATTCTTCAAGTACTGGCATTAATTCCTTGCATGGTCCACAAGTGGAAGAAAAAAAATCAACAACTGCTGGTTTATTTGACTTGATGACTTCTTGGAAAAAATTGTCATCATTAACTTTGTCTAATTGCTCTGACATAGAATCCTCCTGATTTAGTTCGATAATTCCGACCTGACAATCCCCGCGCGGTTTAATGTCAAGTAGAACAAATTTATCTAATATTTAAGTTTACTAGTTTTAATTTTTTATTTTTTACTAAGTATACAACTAATTCATAACTACCAAATATTAGCGTAACATAAAACAAATCGCCTAGCAAAGTGTTTCTGAAAAATGGAATTGCCATTATATAACACTGGTAAAGACCTTGTATGGTTTGTGGATAAAGTCCGCTAAATGACCAAACTGCAGAATTCGTAATTAAATAAAATAAAATTGATGCTATAAGAGATCCACCAATAATATTTGCTAATGATTTATTTTGTTTTATATATAATCCAAGAACTGATGTTAAAATAAAACTTAAATAAACAAAAAACATAATTGCAGGATTATAAAAACCAATAAATAAATCTGCTATTATCATTGTTATTATTGGAATAATTAATGCTTGTTTTTTGGGTAAGTAAGTAGCAGAAAAAAGTGCAATAGCTGCTATGGGAGCAAAGTTTGGAGGTAAATTGATTATTCCATAGTGTCTTGCAACACGTAAAGACATTGCCGCTAAGATTAAAAAGATAGCGAAATAATTAATCCATTGTTTTTGTTTCATATAATATCCTTTATGATTTGATAATTGATGAATTGTAAATTGATTAAAAATTAAAAATTGGATTGCTATTGCCAGCTTTCTACTTGCCAAGTAATTGTGTCATGTGGGTTTACTTTTAAATCTTTAATACCAATCATAGAATATTGGTTATTGTAATATAATGCCCAATAGCTTCCATATTCTGGTTCGATTCCTCCAATTGAAATTATATAAATTCCAAAATCAAAAACTTGGTATTTCATTGGAAATATATATTTTTTTGCAGCGCGTTGCATTGTATCCCAGCCAGTATCACCTTCTTTATATTCAACTTCATAAGAGCCCACAGAGTTAATAATTAAATTTAAGGTTTGAACAGTTTCTTTATAATCAATATTAGTAGTAGTATTAATATTCTGATTGGATTTATTATCTTTATTATTGTTTGTAACTGAATCGCTGTTTGCTTGTTTTTTTGCTAAATTGTTGTTTTGATCTATATTTTGTTTTTTTGTTAATTTGTCAACTTGTTCTTTTGATTCATTGCTTTGATTATTCACAGCTTCTAACTTAGTATTTTCAACAATTTCATTGTTAATAGGTTGTTGATTTTGATTGTCTTTTGGCTTATTTATTTCTTTTTGGTATTGAGCGTTACCAAAACTCATAATAAGTGTTGCTAAAACAACGCCAATAACTAGTAGCCAAATTCTGTTAAATGGCAATTTAAATGTTTTCATAATTTTACCTTTAAAAATAAAAATCCAAACTCGGAGCAGTTTGGATAATAATTAATAATTCCCAATCCCCGAGGATAAAAAGTGTAAAATGTAAAACGAAAAGTTAAAAATAATTACACTACTTTAATACAAGTTTTCTGACTTTGTTAGCTATTAGTCATTTGCTTTTCGCTATTGGACTAAAGCCAAATTTACAGTTGCGGGACAGTGTAGGATTTACACCTACTTACCTATGTATTAATAAAATTGTTAATTCGATAAAGGTGGACAAGTGGCTTATTTTTATAATTACATTATTAAAAAAAAATGTCAATTTTTTAAAAATCAAATCCTTTTTGTGCTAAAATTCCTTTGTCAAAAGGATGTTTAATTTTTTTAACTTCACTGACCATATCTGCGATTTTTATTAGTTTTTTTGGAGCATATCTACCAGTTAATAAAACATGAAGATGCTTTGGTTTTTGCTTTAAGAAATTTATGACTTCATTTACATCCAAAAGTTTTAAATTTATAGCAACATTGATTTCGTCTAAAACTAGCATATCGTATTTACCTTTTTGCATTAGATGATTCATTTTTTCAAATCCTTGTGTAGTTTTTTTAGCATGAATTTTTTTAGGTTTCTTATCGTCAATAATGCCAACAAAACCTTCTCCCAATGTGAAAACATCTATGTTAGCTATTAGTTTACAGCTTTCAGCTTTCAGCTTATTTATAAATTGGATTTCGCCGGTTTTCCATTTATCATCTTTTATAAACTGAATAATAAGTACTTTTTTATTATGACCGGCAGCACGAATTGCAAGACCAAAAGCAGCGGTTGTTTTACCTTTGCCATCACCAGTTATTATGTAAATTAATCCTTTAGACATAATTTCCTTAAATTCCAAATTACAAAATACAAATTACAAATAATATTCAAATTTCAATTATCAAATCACAAAACAGATTATTTTGATTTTTCAATAATTGCTGAAAAAATCTTTTTTAATTCTATTGATTCTTGTATAAGTTTTTGTGCAAGATCATGGTTTAATAAATCATTAGAACTTAATAATTTTAACCAATAAGTTGATTCCTTAGCTTCTTTGCGGCAAATTTTAATTCTCATGATAAAATCTTTTTTACTTAATGATTCATTGGCTTCAATATAATTTGCTCCAACAGATCCAGAAGATCTAATTAACTGTTTGATGTATTCATTATTAATAGTATTAAAAGAAAAATTTTTACAATATACTGCTACATCTTGAGCAAATAATAAAGTTCTTGTTTCTAAATCATATGTTTTTGAATTGGAATTTTGGTTCATTGAAGCTTGTTTGAGATTTGTAATTTGATATTTGTTTTTTTGCAAAACTTGCGTTTTGCTTACCCGCATTTACTAAATCCGCACCCGGGGCACTTGAGACATCCTTCACCTAATTCTAAAATATTTCCACATTCTGGACATGCTGGGGCTATACCCATATCTGCAATAGAGTTATTTTTTTTACTAGGTTCCTTAGTAATAAATTTTGATTTTGAATTAAAGTCCAAAGGAACCTGAGATTTATTTAGATGTTTTTCTAAAACTTTTGCAATAGCATCAGGAATTGAAAGAATAGTTCCTTCTTCAGTCCAGATTGGCGATGGTCCGCGAATACCTTTTAATTGATTTACAATTTCATCGGGTTTAATTCCTGATCTTAAAGAAGTAGAAATTAATCTACTGATTGCTTCTACTTTTGCGGCAAAAAAACCTCCTGCTTTTCCCATTTGTGCAAATACTTCGAAAGGTTGTCCTTGTTCGTCATCATTAATTGTTACATATAAACTACCGTAGGCAGTTTTGGTTTTATAGGTTCTGCCATTAACTACTTCTGGTCTTTTTCTTGGCTTAGCCAGTACTAAATTTATTTGATCTTCTTTTTTATTGTTGTTTTTTTCTCCTTTTGTCAGAACCTGAACATCTCTAGATCCATCTCTATAGATTGTTGTTCCTTTGCATTTTAATTTGTAAGCCAATATATAAGAATTAGCAATGTCTTCTTTTGTTGCTTTGTTAGGAAAATTAATTGTTTTTGAAACAGCAGAGCTATTGTCTTTTTGAAATGCCGCTTGAATTCTAATATGCCATTCTGGAGAAATATCTTGAGCGGTAACAAAAATTTTTTTTATTTCTTCGGGAATTTCTTCAATTTCTTGAACACTTCCTTCTTGAGCGATTTGTTCCATGATTTTTTTGGAATGAAATTTTTCTTTTTTTGCAACTTTTTCAAAATGTTGATTTACAAAAATTTGCTCTAGTTCACTACTTCCATCTGATTTCCAGAGAGATTTTTTTTTGTAAACTAGTGCGAAAAATGGTTCGATTCCTCCTGAACAGTCAGCGATTAAACTTAGCGTGCCAGTTGGTGCAATAGATGTAAAAGCTGCATTTCTTAATTTTGGTTGATTTTTTTTATCGTAAATACTTCCTTTAAAATTCGCAAAAGGTCCTCTTGTTTTTGCCAGTTGAGCTGATTTTTGTTTTGTGTTATCATTAACAAATTTCATAATTTTTTCTGCAAGTGATTCTGCCTTTTTTGAATTGTAAGGGATGTTAAGCATCACAAGCAAGTCCGCGAAACCCATTACTCCTAAGCCAATTTTTCTATTTGCTTTTGTCATTTCTTCTATTTTAGGATCTGAAAATCTATTAACATCAATTACATTGTCGAGAAAATGAGTTGCTTTATGAACAGTATCTTTTAGTTTTTCCCAGTCAACTGCATTATCTTTAATCATATGTTTTAAATTTATAGACCCAAGATTACAAGATTCGTAAGGTAAAAGAGGTTGTTCGCCACAGGGATTTGTTGATTCTATTTTACCTATTTGTGGAGTGGGATTATATCTATTGATTTCATCAATAAAAATTATTCCAGGGTCACCATTGTCCCAGGCATTTTCAACCATTTTATCAAATATTTTCTTTGCAGATATTTTTTTAATAACTTCGTTATTACGAGGATTAATTAATTCGTAATCTTTTTCTTTTATTACAGCTTCCATGAATGTGTCTGTTACAGCTACTGACAAATTGAAATTTTGTAATTGCTTACCTTTATTTTCTTTTGATTTACAACTTATAAAAGTTTCAATATCTGGATGATGTACTGGTAAGATTCCCATATTAGCACCAACCCTTACTCCTCCTTGCATAACTTCTTTTGCCATAGTATCAAAAATTTTCATAAATGATATTGGTCCGCCCGCTACTCCATCGGTTGATCCTACTCTATCGCCTGATGGTCGTATATGGCCGAATGAAAATCCAGTTCCTCCGCCTCCCTTATGGACAAGTGCAGTAATTTTTAAAGTATTAAAAATACCCTCCATATTATCTTCAATAGGTAAAACAAAGCATGCCGAAAGCTGATGAATTTTTCTACCAGCACCACGCAAGGTCGGTGAGTTTGGTAGGAAATCCAAACTAATCAACATTTTCAAAAAATCTCTAGTTGTTTGCTGATATTCTTTTGTAGATGCTCCGTATTGTAAATCAGCTTCTGCGATACTTTTTGCAACTCGAATAAAAATGTCTTGGGGTCTTTCTGCTGGATTACCGTCTTTATCTTTAATTAAATATCTTTTTTCTAGAATCTTTTTTGCATTTTCAGTCATTTTTAAATTTGAGGCGATTTTTTCTATTTCTTTTTCGAAGTTAGAATCAATTTTTTTGTTTTTTTCTTTAACTAAATTTTTGACCATTTTTACTTGATTTCTTTTGTTGTTTGTTTTTTCTTTAAATAAGCTAGTTACATAAATATCACTCATTTCCCTCCTAATATTTATTAATAAATCTTTATTATTTATTTTGATAATTTTTTTAGTGATTAAAAAAATTGTAAATTTATTTTTATTTTACAATTTTTTATTTTTGCAGAAATCTTTTGTTTTTTATTTTAGTTTGCGTCTTATAAAAGCTGGTACTTCTAATTCGTCTTCTGGTTGTTCTTCCTCAATATTTGATTGTATTGGTTGACTGCTTATTAAAGAAGGACTTTCTGAAATTGGTTTTGTTTGTTGCATCTGTAATTTTGGTTTCTTCTTTTCTCCACCTTGCATTTCAAATCCAGTTGCGATAACAGTTATTTTGATTTCCCCTGTCATTGATTCATCAATTATTGCTCCAAAAATAATATTAGCGTCAGGATCTGCTGCTTCTGTTATTGCTTTGGCAGCTTCATCGATTTCGTACATTCCTAAATCTGGGCCACCTGTTATATTAAATAAAATTCCTTTTGCACCATCTATAGATAATTCTAGCAAAGGTGATTCTATGGCTGCGCGCGCTGCTTCAATTGCTCGATTGTCTCCTGTGCCATGGCCTATCCCCATAAGTGCACTACCAGCATCTGCCATTATTGTTCGTACATCTGAAAAATCTACATTAATGATCCCATGTAAAGTGATAAGATCAGAAATGCCTTGCACTCCTTGTCTTAAAACATCGTCTACAATACCAAAAGCGTCAAGCAATGAAGTTTTTTTATCTATTACTTGTAGTAATCTATCGTTTGGAATTGTTATTAGAGTATCTACTTTATCTTTTAACTCTTCTATGCCAAGTTCGGCGACTTTTTTTCTACGCACTCCTTCAAAAATAAATGGTTTGGTGACAACTCCAACTGTTAGTGCACCTAATTCTTTTGCTATCGCTGCTACCATTGGCCCTGCTCCGGTACCTGTTCCTCCACCTGCTCCATATGTGACAAATACCATATCAGCGCCTTTTAAAACCTCGTAAACCTCATCTTTATTTTCTTCAACTGATTTTTTGCCCATCTCGACATCGCTACCGGATCCTAATCCGCCAGTAGTTTCTTTACCAACTTGCACTTTGACTGGTGCTTCGTTGTGTAAAAGTGCCTGGGCATCTGTATTGACTGCTACAAATTCAATACCTTTTACTTTAGCCTGAATCATTCTATTGACAGCATTCCCTCCAGAACCACCAACACCAACCACTTTGATGATGGCAAATGTATCAATTTCTGAATTGCTGTTGTTCATATTTCTACCTCTTTCAATTAAATATAATAATATAATTTATTTTATATTAATAGTAAAATTTTGTTTAGTTTTTTGTAGGATATGTTGTCTTTGATAAATCAGATTTAGAAATTCAGTTTAGTTTGCAGACAATTTTAAGGAATAAATTGTTTAAACATTTGTTTTGCTTTGTCTACAATTGATCCAAATTTGTGTAAATTGATTTTATTATCAGATGGATTTTTGCTTGATTCCATGCCCCATAACATTAGTCCTACACTCGTAGTGTAACCAGGATCATCTAACTTGTCAACAAGTCCACCAACATCTACAAGAGGATATCCAATTTGAGCTGGTAATCTTAAATAATCTTTAGTAAAATCAATTATTCCGTCAAGTCTTGCTCCATTGCCTGTAAATATTATTCCGGCTGGCAACATGCCATCGCGCCCGGTTTTTTTTAGCTCATCTTTAATCATATTAAATATTTCTATTAATCTTGCTTCAACAATTTCAGCTACATATTTTTTACTGATTTTATTTTCTTCTTGAGGATCAAAATCACTTAAATCGATTTTTTCCGAATCTCTAATATTTTTTGTGATTGCACTAGCATATTTAAGTTTAATTTTTTCAGCTACATCTATAGAGGTGCGTAAACCTATAGCAATGTCGTTAGTAATATGCATTGATCCAACAGGTAAAACTGAGCAATGAATCAATTTGTTTTCTTCAAAAACAATTATTTTTGTTGTTCCAGCACCAAAATCTATCAGCATAACACCCATTTCTTTTTGTTTTTTCGATAAAAGTGCTTTAGAGGTTGCTAGTGTTGAAAATACAAGTTCATTGATATCTAAGCCGGATTGAGAAACGCATTTTGTTAAATTTTTTATTGAATTTACGGTGGAAGTGATAATTAAGGATTCTACTTCTAATCTTATGCCTGTCATACCTGTTGGGTCTTCTATATCTTGTTGTCCATCTACTATAAAAGATTTTGGAATTATATGTAATATTTCGCGATTTGGTGGTATGGCTACTGCTTTTGAGGCATCAATCACTCTTTCAATATCAGTTGCATTGATTTCACCATCAGCTCGCGAAACAGCAATAACACCTTTTGAACTTGTGATTCCAATTTGATTACCACTAATGCCGATAAATCCTGAATTTAAAGGTATACCAGACATTCTTTCGGCTTCTTCTAGAGCTGCAGTGATTGAACTGACGGTTTCTTCAACATCAGTTATAACACCTTTTCTTAAACCAGAATTTGGAGTTTGCGCAATTCCAATTATTTCTTTATGATTTTCAGTAATATTTCCAACGCATACTGCAACTTTTGTTGTGCCGATATCTAAACCTAAAAATATATTATTTTTGGACATTAATAAACCCTCCAAGCCAACATAATATTCATTACATCATATTAAAGTCATTGCATTTATATCTTATAAAAATTTTTATAGAAAATATGGCTTTTTATTGTTGAAAGTTTTTAAACTTATTTAGTATCAAATTTTGTAATTATTACACGATTTTTAATTTTAATTTTGATATAATAATTTCTTTTTTTATAATATCATATTTGTTAAAAATAACAATATGTCTTTTAATTGTGATGAATTCCCAACAAGTGCTTGAGTCCGTGTGTAGATAAAAATTCGATTTCTTTTTGCGTGCTACTTTTTTTATTTAAAGCTTGTTTTTTAGCAATATTGTAACAAATGAAAATATCGCCAAGCTGTTTTGTTTTTTCATCTGGAATTGATATTTGCCCAAAAGAAAGAACATCTGTTGGTTTGTTAATATTCCGATATTTTTTATTTAAAGCTTGAATTTTTTTTTCTGAAACAAAATGAATATTTAATTCACTGTTTTTTAAAAAATTATTTTTTATAAGCTCTAGTAATAATGATTTTTTTAAACTAAAAGTTTTTAATTTGAAATTTTTTGGATTATTTATGTTTAAAGTTAAATTTGGCATCTTTCTTTTCCTTTTTTGGATATTCGATTCTTTGGTGGTGCATGACGCATAGCGTTTCTATAAAAGATTGACATATTGTATCAATCTGTTTTTGTGTTAATCCTGAAAGTTCGAGCTGTTTGTCGTTAATTTTTTCCTGTACTGACTCGGTTACGGTTTCGGAAATTTTTTGTTTATCAATATTTTCTACTAATCTTATTTTTGCTTCAACTATATCTGAAAGCATTAAAATTGCGGTTTCTGATGATAATGGTTTGGGCCCAGGATATGTAAAATCTTTTTCGCTTGGTTTTAAGCTCATCTTTTTAGCTAATTCAAAAAAATATTTAATTCGAGATGTCCCGTGGTGCTCAGGGATAAATGCAATTACTTCGGTTGGTAAATTATATTCTTTTGCTAATTCAATTCCATAGGTTACATGTTCAATGATGATTTGTGCACTTTTTTTTGGATCTTCTAATTCTTTGGTTACATTTTTCGTGTGTTTTTCTTGATTTTCTATATAAAATGTTGGGTTTTTTAATTTACCAATATCGTGATAATATGCACCTATTCTTGTTAATAGGGCATCGGCATTTATTGCTTTGGAAGCTTTGTATGCTAAATTAGCAACATTTAATGAATGGTGATATGTGCCAGGAGCTTCTAGTGAAAGTTTCATGAGTAGTGGATGAGATAGATTCTCGAGTCGTAAAAGTCGTCTAAAGGTCGCAAGATAATCTTTTAGTACGGGTGCGGTAAAAAATATAGCTAAAGAAATAATGAAAGCAGAAACAAAAGATGCTAAGAAAAAATAAAATACTTGCAATATAGAAAGATATGTTAAATTGTGCCAGGCAATTGAAAAAATTCCAATCACAATTAAATTAATTGCTGTAATTGTTCCAAGAATAAATAGCCCATATTTTAATGGTTTGTTGAACATCTAAAGCCTTATTTTAGCTTTGCAGTTTTTGTTTAACCATTTGAGCAATTTTTGAATTGTCTGCCCGTCCTTTTGTTTTTTTGATTACCTGAGGCATGACTTTGCCAATATCTGATATTGAACTTGCTTGAGTTTCTTTGATAGTTTGTGAAATAATTTCTTCGATTTCCTCGTCGCTCTTTTGTTCTGGTAAGTATGGTTTTAAAATATGAATTTCTTGATTTTCTCTGTCTATAAGATCTTGCCTTTTAGCTTTTTTGTATTCGGTGATTGAATCATTTCTTTGTTTTATTTGTTTAGAGATGATTTTAATTATTTCATCTTCGCTGATATTTTTTTTATTTTGGATTTCTTGATTTTTGATTTGAGATTTCAATATTCTTAGAGTAGAAAGCTTAATTTCATCTTTTGTTTTTAAAGCATTTTTTAGATCGTCATTGATTTTATCTAGTATATTCATAACAACTCCATAAATTTGGATAATTGGTTTAATAACCACGTTTTAATTTTTTAATATATGCTTTGTGACGAGCGATTTGTCTTTTTTCTTTGCGAGTTATTGATTTTTCAAAATATCTTCTTTTTTTTGTTTCAGAAAGAAGTCGGTTTTGTTGAACCTGTCTATTAAATCTTCGGAGCATTACTTCAAATGGTACTGTATTAGTTTTTTTCTTATTTTCTTGATAATTTTTTTCCAATTTTAATTCACCTTACCTTTCAAGATAGCCCGTAGCTTGTGGCTCGTAGCTTAAATTATTTATTTAATTATAACAGAGAAACATATTTGAATCAAGTTTACAAACTAACAAACTAACAAACTAACAATTAAACAATTAAAAATAATATTAGAAGTTTATAAGTTGTTAAACTTGTTTTTATCCGATAGAGCTTAGTAATTTTCCTCCTAAAATATGCAGATGAATATGGTCGACAATTTGTCCGGCATGGTTTTTGACATTAAAAACTAAACGATAACCAGAATCAGAGATTTTAAGTTTTCTGGCAAGTTTTTTAGCAACTAAAATCATATAACCGACTAATTCTTGATCTGCATCAGAAAGATCATCGATTGTTTCAATATGTTTTTTTGGAACAATTAAAATATGAATTGGTGCTTTTGGATTAATATCGGAAAATGCAACAACCTTTTTGTCTTCATAAATAATATCTGCAGGCATTTGTTTTTTTACAATTTTGCAAAAAATACAGTCAGACATATAAACTCCAATTTTAAATTTATTTTTTCTATTTTCATTAAATTATTAATGACTTAATTTTGAAGATTTACGAATCAATAGTGCAATTATTTAAAGAATATTCCAAATATTGATCTGTGGTGTGACTTAAAGCTATGATTTTTTTTTAAATAAGCTTCCCAATTTTTTTTAATCCACACTTTTTCGCTCTGTAAAATATCATACAAACCTCTTTCTTTTAGATCGTTGTCGATTACTCCACCTTGATGTGGAAAATCATAAGCTTGTTCGTGAGGGCTAGCAAATCCATGACCATAGTGCATAAATTCATGAGCGAGTACTGCATCAACTACATAGCTAGGAATCTGTGGATCACGAAAGTGGCCATTGATTGTAATTATTGAGTTGAAATTTTCTATCCGGCGACCTTTTTTAATTGAACCAAGTCGAGTTTTGCAAGGTCTGCCAAATTTAACAATTATATTATTTTTAATCTCAATATCTGAAAAATATCTTTGTTTAAGATATTCGAATCTATCTTTTAACCATTTACTTGAACGAATGTCGTCGTTGATTGAAATCATGTTAAGCTTACAATGAATTTTATTAATTAATTAGATTATTTTTATTAAATGAAAAATTTCACAATCAATCAATTTTTAATTTTCTTGATGCGTAAAATCCTATAAAAAACGGAAACCAAAATGAAATACCGCGAAAAGCTAGTGTTGATATGGTTGCTGTTTGAATTGGAATATCGAAAGATGACATTGTAACTGCCATTATTGGTTCTACAATTCCTATACCTGATGGTGTTGGCGAGACCATGACAAATACGACAGAAAATATATAACCTACCACTACGGCATATATTTTTGGTTCAAATCCAAATGCTAAAAAACATATATATAAGATAAATATTTGTAAGATATGACCTAAAAAAGAATATATTACAGGTTCTGAAAAGATATTTTTTCTTTTTTTATAAACAGATATTATGTATAAAATTTCGTTTTGGATATTAATTAAATTTTCTTGTGTTATGATTTCTTTTTTAAGAATTTTTGAACCAAAAAAATTAATAAATTTTGCGATTAAATTAAGTAGTTTTGACAATTGATTTTTGTTTTTATAACCGATCCAAAAAATTGAGGATCCGGCAAAAACGAATATAAGCATTAAAGATGTTGCAATAAAATGATAAACCTGTAATTTATTTAAAGTAAGTAAAATTATTAAGCCTATTACCATTAGTATTATGAATGTTCCATAATTAATTAAATAATATAGTAAATTTATTACCATGGCTTGAGATCTTTTTACTTTAAAAATTTCTGGTCCTGCTTGAGAAAATATTGTTAATCCAGCAATTCCGACAGAAGGAAGTGCTAAATTAGTAAAGTTTGATGCCAAAAATACTTTTGAAACTTTTCTTATTGTGGTTTTAACATTGTAAACTTTAAAGAGTTCTTTAAAAATTATTGCTTGGTCTGCAAGAAATATTATTTCTATTAGAAATAATGTGAAAATGTAGTACCATATCCCCTGTTTTAATACATTGTAAAATTCTTCTAAGTCGGAAAATTTTATTACCAATACTACAAAAAAAGCAATTAGAATTATTCCAGAAAATATTGGCCAAAATTTAATTTTTGTTTTCATGTTATATATGTTAATTTAGGTATTATATTTAATCAAATTTTTTTTACAAATTTTTTGATTTCGTTTGGCTTGTAACCTAGCAATAGTCCGATCACTGTATGATATTTTTTAGGATTTTTAAAAAATAACTTTTTAAGTGACTGTAATTTTTTAGAAAAATTTTTTAAATTCCAGTTTTTAAATATGTCTTGATTGTTTTTGATAACCATCGAGATTAATTTTGGATTATAAATAAACCCATTTTTATATTCAATAAATACTGTGTTGTAACTTTTATCGTAAGAAAAATCCCAGTAATTTTCTAGTTTTATAAAATTAAAAATATTTTTATTGCTTTTGACGAAATCAGCGATTGGATTAAATGTTTTGTGATTATTTAGCATTCCTACAATACAAGAGGGTTTTACTTCATAAATTACTGCTAAAAAATCGTAAAATTCTTTTATAGTTACTTCGGGATTAAAACTGGTATTAAGAGGGTTAATTAACTTATTTTTATCTTTTTGTTGCATTGTGCTAATTATATTTTTAATTTTTTTGTTTAGCGTTTTGATTTTTGCGTCTTTTTGATAATTTTTATTGAAATTAATTAAATTTCTTTCTGGTTTAAAATTATCAATCAAATCCAAACTAAAACTATTTAATTTATATTTTACTTTATTTAAGTTAGTTTTCTTTTTCATTTTTTAAGCTGTTAGATTATTATTAATTTAGATTCTTGGGGTTCAATTTATCGCTCTCAGGGTGAAAGATGATGATTAATTGATTCTTTTTAAAATTTTATCAATTTGTGATTGGTTTTCCCAGTTTGGCTGGGCAAAGTTTGTAATTTCGACTGATTTTAATTCTATTTCTACTAATTGATTATAAACAAATTTTGTGGATACTACGAGACCTTGCCGGGTATTTGGTTGATATTGATCAAATATAAAATTACCGAGCGAATAAAATACAGGTTTATTATCTATAAAATCAATAGTTTGTATTACATGTGGATGATGTCCATAAATAAAATCTGCACCTGTATCAATAGCTTTTTGGGCAAAATTAATTTGTTTTTGATTGGGTTTGTTTTGATACTCTGTGCCCAGATGCATTGAAACAATTATATAATCTGCCTTACTTTTAGCGTTTTTGACATCTTCTTGCATTTTTTCAATACTGTCTAAATTTAATCCAGGAGAATTTTCTTTAGCTTCATAAGAAGACGGTGTTATGGAAGAATCCGAATAGCCTAAAAATGTAAATTTTATTCCATTTATTTCTTTAATTAATGGTTCGCGTGATTTTTCAGAATTTTCTCCTGCTCCGAAATATTCTATGTTATTATCAATTAAATTTTTCATTGTGAATTCCATGCCTTGTTTGCCTGCATTACCAAAGTGATTATTGGCAAGGTTAAAAATGTCAAATCCTGTTTTTTTGAGTTCTGGTGTAATTTTTGGATCATATCTAAAACTCATTGTTCCAGCAGCAGTTTCATATGGGCCAGATTCTGAAGCTGGAGATTCTAAATTGCCCACAGTTAAATCAGCTTTCTGTAAATAATCGGATAGATTTTTAAAAGGATAATCTATTCCATATTGATTAATTCTTTTTGCTACCCAGCGAGAAAGCATAATATCGCCTGCAAATGTAATAGTTGTAGTATTTGGTGGGTTTTCGTTAAAAGAAGTTTTTAGATAATCAATTATTATTTTATTATTTTTATTTTCAGTTGCTACAGCATAAATAATAAAATCATTTATTTTATCTGCAAACTTATCGGCAAATACTTGTGGTATTAATTTCTTGTTATACTTATAAATTTCTTCATTATTCCAAGAAGAATCAATTGTATCATTATTCGTACTTATAATAATTTCAGGATTATCTGAGTCAGAGTTAATTTCTATAGGAAAAATTGATTCTCTAACCAGTTTTTCTAACCGTTTTTCAATATCTGGTTGTAGTATTTTGTCTGTTTTTATTACAATTTTATCTTGCTTATCAATATTATTTTGTTTTTCTATAATATTGTTTGTATTTTTATCACAATTGCAGCCAGATAATATTGGAGTTAAAAAGATAGTTATTATTATAAAATATTTCATACAATTAATTGATTTCATATTTTTATTATATCATTAATAAACTTAGCTGACACCTCGTAGGTGTCAGTGGGTTATTAACCTGTTAAGTAAGATTACACCTACGAGGTGTTAGTTGGTTTATAAGTTTTTAGTATTATTATTTTAGATGCATCTAGACCTGGAAATGATGACTAGCTTCTTGGACACTTTGAAGTTTTTAAGTGATAAAAAAA
>CAYZSW010000010.1:0-24149 GCA_964481135.1 uncultured Candidatus Saccharibacteria bacterium | reverse complement strand
TTCAAACTTTCCTTAAAGGTTACCCTGTGGCAGAGACCACAGGGAATAGCAAGTTCAATAAATCATATCTCAAATATTAGGTTGATATGAAAATATTAAGGTAATAATTAAAATAGACATATATTGATTTGATCTAAAATTTAAACAAGAATAGTTCATTCAAAATTAAGATCATTCGATTTTAATTTTTTTAACTTGATCTAGATCTTTATATAAAAGATATTTACTATTATTAATTGGTACAAAAACTGCCATTTCATCGCTTTCAAGATTAACCAATTTTGTATTATTTGCCCCATCTGGTTCCATAACTCTTATTTCATTATTAATTTGAAAGAAAATATGTTTTAAATCGGAGTGCCAACACAAATTTTTGACTTCATCGGAAAATCTTGTAATAAAAACATCATTAAACCAAATTTCATTTTGGTTTTTAATTTCTAACCCTTTCGCTTCCCAACTTTCTGACAGTTTATCTAACGAGGCAATTTCCTGTGTTGTTGGCTCAACTTGTAGAGGATCGGATAAAAACATTCTAATGTATTCGTTTGCACTAACCATCCCCGGTTCAACATTAAAAGTATAGTGCCAATCAACATATCCAAACTTTACTAACTTAACATCATATTTACCCGGCAATATTTCACTATGCTTAAAGGGCGTTCTTGTTCCAACAAGCTCGTTATTTACCCATATTTCCGGATCTTTTGGATTTGACCTTAAAAAAATCATGCCAGTTTTTTGAATTTTAAAATTATTCCAATTAATTTTATAACCATTTGCAATTAATATTAAATAAGATGCTACAGTAAATATAAGTAGTACCACAGCAAGCCAACAAATTGTAATAAAAACTGATTTTAATTTTTTCATCTTTCAATATTATACTTATTTATCTTACATATATCAATTATCTCTGATTGCAAAAAATAGATAATTAAACTATAGTTAAATTATAATAATAAATAATTGGAGATTATTAATATGTCTGAATTTGAAATAATTGGAAATAAAAAATTAAAAGGTGAAATCACAACCAATACTTCTAAAAATGGCGCGTTAGCAATAATATGCGCTTCACTTTTAAATTCGTCATCAACAGTTATTTGCAATGTTCCAAAAATTCAAGAAATTGAAAGGGTAATCGAAATCATGGTAAGTATTGGCGTAAAAATTAAGTGGTTAGGCGAAAAAAAACTTAAAATTACTAAACCGGCAAAATTTAACCTTAAAAATATAAATAGAGATTCTGCGATCAAAACAAGAATAATTATACTCTTTATTAGTATTTTATCTAATTACGAAAAAAAATTTTCTTTACCAGCTTCGGGTGGATGTAAGCTTGGCAAAAGAAGCTTAAACCCACACAAATACGCCTTATATCCTTTTGGTATTAAAATTAATCTTAAAAACAATTATTACCAAATAGAAACCAAAAAAAACAATAAAAACAAAAATATTATCTTATATGAAGCAGGCGACACAGTTACTGAAAATGCTATTATGGCAGCTGCTTTAACCCCAGGAATTACAATTATTAAATATGCATCAGCAAACTATCAGGTACAAGAATTATGTTTTTTTATACAAAAACTTGGTGTAAAAATTGAAGGGATTGGATCTTCAACACTAAAAATTTTTGGCAAAAATAAAATCAATAAAAAAATTGAATACGAGCTTTCAGAAGATCCCATAGAATCAATGTTTTTTATTTCACTCGCTGCTACAACAAATTCCGAATTACTTATAAAACGCTGCCCGATAGATTTTCTAGAATTAGAATTACTTAAATTAGAAAAAATGGGTTATAATTTTAAAATTACAAAAAATTATTATTCAAACAACAACAAAACTAAGCTTGTTGATATTCAAACATTCAAATCAAATTTAATCGCTTCGCCAGAAAAAATCCACGCTCTACCTTACCCTGGCATCAATCAAGACAATTTACCATTTTTTGTTCCAATCGCAACAAAAGCAAAAGGCAAAACTTTAATTCACGACTGGACTTACGAAAATCGAGCTCTGTATTACAAAGAACTATCAAAGCTTGGTGCAAAAATTACACAAGTCGATCCTCACAGGGTTTTCGTTGAAGGCCCAACAAAGTTACATTCAGCCACAATTGACGCTCCACCAGCACTAAGACCATCGGCTATAATATTAGTTGCTATGCTTGCTGCTAAAGGCAGATCAATTTTAAAGAATATTTATGGCATAGAAAGAGGGTATGAAAATCTTGCCGATCGTTTACAAAGTATTGGCGCTGATATTAAAAGAAATAATAATTAAATCTTCCATAATAATTTGAGATTTTTTATGTTTTTAAAAAGATTAGGAATTGACCTTGGAACAAATAATGTTTTAGTTTATATTCCATCAAAAGGAATAGTTATTAATGAACCGTGCGTAGTAGCACTAGAAACGCTTGATAATAAAGTAATGGCAATCGGCAATGAGGCAAAAGAGATGCTAGGTAGAACTCCTGAGTCAATAATTGCCGCTAAACCACTAAGAGATGGGGTTATTGCCAGCTATAAAATAACTCAAGCGATGTTAAAATATTTTATTGATACATTGGGTGGAAGAATTAGATTAATAAAACCTGATATTATGATAGCTATCCCAGCAGGAATAACATCAACAGAAAGAAGAGCAGTGATAGATGCCTGCCTTTCAGCAGGTGCAAAAAATGCATTTATTATTAAAGCACCTATAGCAGCAGCACTTGGTGCAGGTATACCTATTGCGTCTTCGAGCGGACATATGATAATTGACATTGGAGGCGGAACAACCGAAACAGCAGTAATTTCATTAGGAGACATTGTAACTTCTACATCTGTTAGGGTTGGAGGAAACAGAATGGATCAGGCAATAGCAAATTATATTAGAAAAAAATATAATCTTGTAATTGGTGAGCGAACAGCCGAAATGGTCAAAATTCAAATTGGCAGCTTGATTAAATTAAAAAAAGATTTATCAATGGAGGTTTCCGGGTGCAATGCTATTACAGGGCTGCCAGAAAGTATAATTGTTAAAACACCAGATGTTACAGCATCTTTAAAAAACACAATGAACGAAATTATTTTAGGCATTAAAGCAGTTTTACAAAAAACTCCACCAGAACTTGCTTCGGATGTAATGGACAAAGGAATTATTATGACTGGAGGAGGTGCAAAACTGCGTGGTTTTGATAAATTACTAACAAATGTTATTGGTGTACCTTGCGAAATTGCAGAAGAACCAGAACTTTGTGTAGTAAAAGGAACAGGAGTAGCCATAGACAATTTGGAAAATTACAAAAAATCCGTCCTCTGGGCAAAATAAGAAACCCTTCCTTTTTTCTTTATATTTTGATACAATTCCAGTATTCTCATTGCTTTTTAAGAAAATAAATTGGATTAATTGGAGGTGAAAAAGTTGAAAAAACTGATAATAAAAATATTGTGTTATTTAGTAAAATTATTAAATAGCATAATATTTTTTGTTGCAATAGGATTAATCACAATCTATATGATAGCTGTTAATCTAAAGACTATTTTTTTAATTTTCACAAAAAGATTCGAAACAGTTGTAAGGAGGTGAAAAAGTTGAACATTAAAAGTCCAATCAAAGTGATTGCTATTGTTTTGATTTTAATTACGGTCGGATATCTTATCGGTTTTAAAATCGATGAGGCAATAAAAAAAGACAAGAACAACAAAAACACAGTAAAAAACCAACCAATAATCAAAGAAACAATGACAAATTCTGACGGGACCAAATGGATTATAATAAAAAACGGACCAGATGGTACAATGAATAAGTCGGAACTAACCGCATACGGTTTAGTTCAAATTGCAGAAGAGTATGACATAATTAACCTAACAACTTTTGACGACTCAATATACTTTCAAGTCAAGAAAAAAACGCAACCAATTAGTAAGTAGATCGCCCAATCCCGGTCTTCTTTTTTTTACCTATTCTTTATAATCCTTTAGATAAAAAATAAAAAAGGGAAGAATAAATCTTCCCTTACATAATTAAACAAATTTACATTAAATTTTTGATTAGATCACACATACCGCAAGCAACACAACCTGCCTTGTCTGTCGATGTAATTTTTTGTTTCTGTAATTCAGAAGCTGTGAAATACACAATTTCTAAAAATTTTCTCCAATCAACATCTGGCACGAACGGGTAATCTGGAATATCTTCAAAATATCGACCGGCAAGTGGCGACGGAATCACTCCTTGCAATACTACCTCCTTAATTCCTTCTTGCAAACTTTTAATTGACTCCGTACCGACAACAAAACATGTAGAGATTTTACCTTCTCCTAAACAGTCAAGTCCTCGTTTAAAAGCTAATAAATATGATTCTCTTGAACAAAGCTGATTTTTTCCAGGAATTGTCTTCTGCCTTATTGTCTCATCCCAGCACTCCAGATTCATCATTAAAGACGAAATTCCAGCTTCTGCAATTTTATTGATCCAGTCTAAATCTTCAGGGGGAGTGATTTCTACAGCAATCGGAAGTTCAGGAAATTGTTGATGAATTTCTCGTACGACAGGTTCAATAATTTCCATTCCACGGCCGGAATGAAATGTCATTCCACCATTTAAAGTCAGTCCGCCGTATTGATCAACTGGAATTTTTTTCAAAACTTGGTTTATCAATTCCCCAGACTTTAAAACCAAATTTAGATTTTCTTGGCTGTAATTCATTACACAAAATTCACATGGTTTACCTCTATGAAATAATGCGCAATCTTCATAAATCGCTGTTGCGAGTTGTAGGTTATGGGCGGTTACAATTGATGCAATTGGATATCCATTTACATCTTGCTCATACCATTTTGGCGAATCAATCGGATTAATTGGAAAGTAATCATGTCCGTCACTTACAACCAACCGTTCATTAATGAATAAAATTTTGACTAACGATTCTCGTTTGTAGTAAATTGGAGCATTAACAGGCAATTTATCTTCATTATCAATAATGAAAAATTTGCCACCAGAACTTAGACCACCACGTTTCACTTTTGAAGGATTTTGTTGATCTAATTTTTCCTGTAATTCTTGATCAACATTAACTCCCTGACAAAGCATCTTTGCTTTCATTTGAATCGCTTTTTCTGAAAACATGCGTATTCCTCCTTAATATTTTTAATGATTCAGGCATATTCACATAAATGTGATTTGATTAAAAAAGCCCCTTCCTTTTAGGAAGAGACTGAGTTTATTTATAAATAATTATTTAGTTAAATATCAACACAATCTTTTCCTAAAAGAAGTTAGTTTATGATTATGTTGATTATGAGTTTAAAATAAGCTTATATCCATTCATTCCACTATTAAGCCATTTAGATACACGTGCAACAGTGGTAGAGGATAATCCAGTTTTTTTAACAATTTCAGCATAAGATATTTTTTCACTAAGCATTTTTGCTGCTTGAAATCTTTTTCCAAATTCAATAATTTCTTCTTCTGTAAAAAGATCACGCAAAAAATTCTTAGCTTCTTTTTTATTATTTATAGCCAAAAGAGCATCGCATAATTTATCTGTATTAATATTTTCCCATTTATTTTTCATAACATATTTACTTTACTAAAATAAAGTGAAATTGTCAAATATTTTTTAACACCAATTATTTAAAAACATTATTATACGATAAATAATCAATATTAAGATTTTTACAATCTTCCTCTTTTTTTTACCTATTTTTTAAGATATAATAAAATCACAGATTTATTTTCACACCTGCCTCCCAGCAGACAGAGATCACACAGATAATTAAAATTCGCGATCATTTGTGAATAAATTCGCGATTAGATTGGTGAAATATGCTTATTGGTATAGATGCTTCTCGTGCAGTGAAAGACCAAAAAACTGGCACAGAACATTACAGTGAAAAAATTATTTATCACATCTCAAAAATCGACACAAAGAACGATTATATTTTATATGCACCGAATATGCCCACATCAGGACTTTTATTAGATTTACCTAAAAACTTTACTTGGAAAATTATGCCTTTTCCGCGACTTTGGAGTCAAATTCGACTTTCGTGGGAAATAATATTAGGAAAACCAAAACCAGATGTTGTATTTGAACCAGCCCACACTATTCCAATTTTTCATCATAAAAATACAATTGTAACGCTACATGATCTTGGATTTAAATATTATCCAGAACTCTATACTCGTTTTGAAAGATTTTATCATAATTGGTGTATGGATTTTTCAGCAAAAAGAGCAAAACGCATTATCACACCTTCAGAAGCTACTAAAAAAGATATTATTAAATTTTATCATACTAACCCCGAAAAAATCTCTGTAATATATCACGGGTATAACAAAAATTTATACAATCAAAAAACAACAAACCACAAACCAAAAAACATCAATCAAAATTCACCTTACATTTTTTTTGTTGGCCGATTAGAAGAAAAGAAAAATCTTGAAAATTTAGTTGAAGCTTACTCAATTTTAAGACAAAATGAATCTATAAAACATAAATTAATTCTTGCTGGTAAGCCAGGTTATCATTACGAAGAAATAAAAGCAAAAATTCAATCATTCAAACCAGAAATTAAAAACGATATAATTGAAACAGGATATGTTAGTGAAAAAGACCTAGCAGAATATATGCGTAACGCCTCTGTTTTATTTTTTCCTTCTTGTTTCGAAGGTTTTGGATTGCCAGTTTTAGAAGCTTTTGCCTCTGGCGTTCCAGTAGTTGCGTCAAATACTACATCTATCCCCGAGATTGCCAAAAATGCAGCAATACTCGTTGATCCTAGAAAACCAATTAGAATGGCAGAAGAACTAAGCAGAATTATAAAAAATCCAGATATTAAAGATAAGCTTATTGCACAAGGATTAAAACGCGCACAAGAGTTTTCATGGGAAAAATCCGCCCAGCAGCATTTAGACGCTATAATAAAAACAGCTAAATAAATTATTCTTCAAAACGAATAAAATCGTTTTATTTCATTCTCGACTCACTACGCTCGCTCGAATAATAATTTTTTACAATTATTCTTCGACTCGAATAAAATTCGTTGGAGATGTATAATAATGATATAGTTCTTGACAAGCCAGAGTAATAAAGGAAAACATGCTAAAAAAAATTATACTATTAATAATTGTTATAATAAGTTTATCGATACCAAACTTTGTTTGTGCTCAAAGTGATTCAAACTGGATAATAAATAATTTTCATTCAGATATTACAGTAAATAAAGATGCCTCAGTTAATATTACAGAAACAATTGAAGTTGATTTTTATAATAATCAAAAACATGGAATTTTTAGATATATACCAGTTAAATATAAAGATAAACATGGTAATAGCCAAAACATTAATTTGAAAATTATTTCAATTAAAGATCAAAATGGCAACGCTTACCAATTTTCAGACTCGTACTCATCTGGAAACCAGGAATTCAAAATTGGAGATGTAGATAAATATATCACCGGAAAAAATACCTACATAATAAATTACAAAGTAGATAAAGCCATAAATTATTTTAGTGATCATGATGAACTTTATTGGAATATAACTGGAAATGATTGGCCAGTAATAATTGAAAATGCATCTGCAACAATTAATTTACCAGAAGGAATTAATCAAGATCAAATTCAAGCAAAACTTTATACTGGTATGCATGGATCAACTTCAGAAGATGGAAAAATCAATATTGAAAATTCAAAAATCAATTACGAAACTAATCAAGAATTAAACCCTGGGCAAGGTCTTACCATAGTGGCTGGCTGGCCGATTGGAATTGTACATAAACCAACTTTTTGGGAAAATCTTTGGCAAACTCTTATAAATAATATTTTTTATTTTCTTCCAGTTCTTGTATTTTTTATTCTGTTATATTTATATATTAAACACGGACGCGATCCAAAAGGCAGAGGAACAATTGTTCCTGAATTTGAATTACCGAAAGATTTAACTCCGCTTGAAATCGGTGCGATTGTAGATGAACGCATTGATTATCACGACATTTCTGCATCAATTATTGACTTAGCAATTAGAAAATATTTAACTATTGAGGTTAAAGAAAAAAAAGGAATCTTTGGCAAAACCAATGAAATTACATTAATAAAAAAACAATCCCCAGACATTGGAAGTTTAAATAATTTTGAAAAAGAATTAATAAATGGACTTTTTGGAAGCAAAGATACAATCAAATTAAAAGATATAAAAGATTTTTACTCAACTACATCAAAAATTAAAGACCAAGTGTTTAAAAAATTAACGAGTAATGGTTATTTTCCAAAACATCCTGCAAATACAAAAATTCTTTATTTATCTATTGGATTTGTCTTATTATTCGCAAGTTTCTTTTTTCCAATATTTTCAATTTCTTTGGCTATCGGATCATTTTTTTCTGGAATAATTATTATGTGTTTTGCTCCATTTATGCCTAAAAAAACTCATAAGGGAGTTTTGTTGAAAGAAAAAATACTTGGATTAAAACTATACTTAAAAACAGCAGAAAAATACCGATTAAAATTTCAAGAAAAAGAGCAGATTTTTGAAAAATTCTTGCCAGCCGCAACAGCACTTGGTGTTGCTGGCATCTGGGCAGAAAAATTTAAACATATTTACAAAGATAATTCTCCTTATTGGTATCGTGGATATCCTGGTTACATTTATATTCCTGCAACTCTTACGAGAGATTTAAACTCAATGCAAAGCCAGGTTTCTGCTATGACTTCAACTGCTAGCTCTGGTGGTTCTGGATTTTCAAGTGGTGGCTCCGGAGGTGGATTCGGAGGTGGAGGAGGAGGATCATGGTGAAATAACAAATCACAAATAGCAAATCTCAACAATCTCGGCTAGACCGACCCTAGATGGCAATAAATATCAAATTTTAATGAACAAAAATCCAAACAAAATTTATCATAAAAAATATTTAGAATTTAATTATTAGAGCTTATTTGTTATTTGGATCGCCTCACTGAAGCTTTGGCGAAGCAGGTGTTTGTAATTTGTAATTTATCTTTATAAAAGGATAATATGTTTAAAAAAATAATTGCAGGTTGTTTAATAGCAATTTTCACACCATTATTTATTTTATTAATTTTTATTTTTGTATCTAAATCAACTATCCTAAATCCAAAATTTTATATCAATCAAATTTCTAACAAAGAAATTTCTGAAAAAATTATCAATAATACAATCATATCTTTAACGCAAAACCTATCAAGTCAAAATATTCCAGTTCTTGGAAATGAGAAATTTTCAAAAATTGTTGTCGCTACAATAGATACAAACTGGATAGTAGAACAATTTACAATATTATTTGGATCTATAGATAATTATTTACAAAACAAGACCGAAATAATAGAAGGAGTTATTTCTTTTAAGCCATTAAAATCTAACTTACAACAAGAATTAGAAAAAAATATCCAACACGAAACCGAACAGTTACCTCAATGCTCAGAAACTGAAAGCCAGGAAATTATTTCAAAAATTGCTCAAAAAAATTTAGAATTTGAATTAAAATGTATTCCTAAAAATCAAACTTACGATCAATTTAAAAACTATATATCAAAATTAAATCCAACATTAATAATACTAAAGATCATTCCCGATGAAATCAATTTACAAGTATTCGGAGAAAAAAATTATAAATTACTCAATTTACTAAAGACAGTAAACAATTTTATAAATCAATCACTAATGCTCCTAATTTTTATAAACATCGTAATATTATTAGGAATTGTATTTTTAATCAAAGAACCAAATTTTTTGAAATATCGTTATCTGGCAACTGCAATTTTTATTCCAAGTTTGTTAACTTTAATATTTTCTGTTATTATTTATTCTTTATCAAATTTGATAATTAAAAACTTTATCATCCCAAAAGACTTAACAATACAAACAATCTCACTATTTGTTGACATATTTAAAGTTTTCATAAATAAATTTATCATTTATGCAATGTTTTATTCTGTTTTTCCGTTTATTGTTTCAATTATTCTTTATGTTTATTCGGAAAAACTAAAAAAATCTAATGATTAAGGAGGTGGGTTCTTTGACAACTTCAATAATAAAAATTGACACTAAGGATTTTGATCCTTGCGACTACAAAAACCAAAAAGAAATAAAATTTAAAGGAATCCTAGTAGACAACACTCTATACCTTTTTCCTTGGAATGTTTTGCACAAAGAATATCTCTCAACAAATACAACACTCAATGCAAAAAAAGCCAAAGGCATAAGAATCGTAATATACAATTTCTCGACAAAGTTTAAAATCGATCTATTTGAAAGCTATATAAATCCGGTTGAAGCAAACAACTACGCAGCAATCGAAAAACTCATCAAAAAACAATTTTTTTCTAAACCGTCGCAATCACCTAAGGAACAAAATATGGTGATAGCTCGAATATTAAAATTAGTAAAAAAAATACATCAATACATCAAACCAGCATAAAAAATTTGATTAAATTATTATGTTGGTTTTTTTTATGTTAAGATAATAAAAAGTACTATCATATTTAAATAATTTCATATTTAAGGAATATATATGAAACAAGATAAATGGGAAGAGATCAAGAATACAATTAAAGATAAATTTGAAATTTTAGAAGAAAAAATTGAACCTTTAGAGATGAAAATTGGTGTTGATAAAAAAATAAAAACAGGTAACAAGGAAATTATAGTTTTTATTTCACCAATTGGGAAAATAAAGCTTGAATATATAGTGAAACCTGTGATTATTGATAAAAAAGAATTATATTCAAAAAGAGCGGGTACCTCTGCACGAACAGAATATACTTTTTCTGATACTGAATTTGTTCGTAGAATGGAAGCTTTCAAATATCAGGACTCAAATGATAATTGGCAAAAAATTGATGCAAATTCATTTACTTAATTTTTTTAAACTAAATTAAAGCTCACACAACCTTACCTACCTGCCCACTTCGTGAGGCAAGCCGACCTGTCTGCCGACAAGGCAGGCAAGACAGGCGATCGAGTAATTTCACGAAGTGGAATTAAATTTTATTAATATACTAAAATCTATGATATAATATAATAAATATATTGAAATCATTTAGATAGTACACATATTCTTTGAATATTAATTTATATTATTAATTCATAATAAGGAGGGAATATTATGGACAAACAAACAAAACACACCTTCGCCGAAGTGCTTTTTTCGCTCTCGGTTATTGCCGTAATACTTGCTGCATGGAGTTATTTGTCTGACTCAGCAGTTTGGCTAGCTTCTAGTCAATGGGTTCAAGTAGCAGCAGTTTTAGGTATCTATGCGGTTTACATGGAAGTAAAAGATTCGGTTAAGAAAAAATAAATCAAGAAGCGATTTTCTAAATATTTAATTATGATTTTATCTTATTAATATGTTAAAATTAATATAGGTATGTTTAAATTTGTAAATTATTTAATAATATATATTAAAATCGTAAAATAAAACATTTAATAAATTACATACTACCTTACAACCAAAAAATACAAAACACAATCTTTAATAACATAAGCGAATTATTATACATATGAACGAACAAATAAAAATTTTAGGTATAAAAATTAATGATATTTCATACAGCCAGACAATAGCAAAAATTGATCGGTTTATTGCGTCAAAAGAACCTCATCAAATTATAACTGTCAATCCTGAAATAATTATGCATGCACAAAAAGACAATAATTACAAACAAATTTTAAATAATTCAAATATAAATGTAGCAGATGGTTCAGGAATTATTTGGGCGTCAAAGTACAAAAAACAAAATATTAAACACAAGGTAACAGGTATTGATTTAATATATAAAATTGCAGAAATATCTGAAAAGAAAAAGTATAAAATTTTCCTTTTAGGAGGAAAAAATCGCGTGGCATACTATAGCGCAGAAAAACTTCACCAACAATATCCAAAATTACATATTGTGGGTTTTTTTGAAGGTTTTCCCATTATAAAAGATAATTTAACACAAAAAGAAAATCTAGAAAATCTAAAAATTGTAAACCAAATTATTAAAACAAGGCCAGACATTTTATTAGTTGCCTATGGTGCTCCCAAGCAAGAAAAATTTATTTATAAATATAAAGAAAAGTTGAATATACCTGTTATGATAGGTGTAGGAGGATCATTTGATTTCATTTCAGGTAAAATTAAGCGTGCTCCTAAGTGGATACAAGATTTACATCTAGAATGGCTATATCGAGTCGTTCAACAGCCATCTAGAATCTCAAGAATATTTAATGCAACAATTTTATTTCCATTAAGAGTAATTTTTCAAAAAAAATAACCTATTAACACTTGACTCCTATATAGCTTATTTGGTAAAATAATAATGATCTTATAGACTATGATAGTAATGTAAGTTTAGTATTAAACTTACATTTTTTTATTTCAAAAAAGTAAAAAGAATAATTATGAAAGGGAAATATGAATAACAATTCACCACTTAATATTGCTTTAAATCAACTTTGCGACGAAAAAGGTCTTTCCAAAGAAGTAGTAATTAGCACTATTGAATCTGCTTTAGCTGCTGCTTATAGAAAAGAATACGGAAAACCAAAAGAAATTATTAAGGCAACTTTAAATCCAGAAACTCTAGATTTATCAAAAGTAAAAGTCTCTAGAGTTTTTAGAGTAGTTGAAGATGAAAATTTTGTTGACGAAGCTAATCAGGTAAAATTGTCCGATGCAAAAAAGAAAAATAAAAAAATCTCACCAGACGAAGAAATCACTGAACCGCTACCATACAAAGAAAATTTTGGAAGAATTGCGGCACAAACAGCTAAACAAGTCATTATTCAGCGACTACAAGAAGCAGAAAGAAGTGTTTTATACGAAGAATTCAAAAATAAAGAAAAAAAACTAATAAATGGAATTGTACAACAAATAGAAGGAAGAAATATCATTGTAAATTTAGGTAAAATAAACGGAGTTATGCCTCAAACAGAGCAAATTCCAAACGAACGATATGTAATAGGTCAACGACTTCGAGTTTTTGTTGAAAAAGTAGAAGAAGCTAGTCGTGGGCCAAGAATATTAGTCTCCAGAAGTAAACCAGAATTTATAAGCGAATTATTTAATTTAGAGGTGCCTGAAATTGCAGCAGGTACAGTAAAAATCGACGCAATATCGCGCGAAGCAGGATCAAGAACAAAAATGGCTGTATCAACATCCCAAGAAAGCTTAGACCCAATAGGATCTTGTGTTGGACAAAGAGGAATTAGGGTACAAGCAGTATTAGCAGAAATTGGTAACGAAAAAATTGACATCATTCAATTTGATAAAAATACTGAAAATTTCATCAAAAACGCACTATCACCAGCAAAAATTAACAAAATTGAATTAAATAAAAAAACAAAACAAGCCAAAGTTTATGTAAGTGATGATCAGCTATCTTTAGCGATCGGAAAATCAGGTCAAAATGTTCGTCTTGCATCTAAATTAACCGAATGGGGTATTGATATTGAAAAAATAAATACCAAAGAAAAACAGGATGATACAAAAAATGCAAAAGATACCGACACAAAAACAAAACCAGAAAATACAAAACAAAAAAACAAAAAAAAGAAAAAAACTGTTAAAAAAAATTAATTTTTACTAGTTTACAAATTTAAATATGGAGTAATAAATGTCTGACCCAAAAGATATTTTTAAAAAATTTGGCAAATCCGCAAGGCAGGTTCTAATTACTTCACAAAGAATTGCCCAAAACATGAACTCTGGCATAGGATCAGAACATTTTTTATTAGCTTTAACTGTTTCCTCAGGAAATCTTGCTTACGAAGTTTTAAAAGATAACTCAATAAATCTAGATCAGGTGAAACTAATTCTTAGTTTAAACAATATTAAAACTAATTTACTAACTGGCCTATCAAAAGAAGCAAAAAATATCTTGGTTTTAGCCGCTAAAAAAGCAGAAAATGCCAAAAACTCAACCATAGAAAGCGAACATATTCTATGGGCTATTTTGGAGGATAAAAATTGCAGAGCATATCAAATTATTGAAAGAATTGGCGTAGAAATTAAAGAAATTAAAGAACAAATTGAAGAAATTTTTTATGAAATTGAAGGAGATGATGATCAAACAAACAATAAATTCGGACCACTTGGTCCAATTAGTCCTGATTTTATACATCAAAACCCTGGATTTGAATTTATTTTACCAAATCATAAGCAAGCTTATACTAAAAAAACTAATTCAAAAACACCATATTTAGATCAGTATGGAACGGATTTAACTAAATTAGCCGAAAAAAACAAATTAGAACCAATAATTGGTAGGAAAAATGAATTGACAAGAACAATACAAATACTTTGTCGCAAATCAAAAAACAATCCGGTTTTAATTGGTGAACCAGGTGTTGGTAAAACTTCTATCGTAGAAGGATTAGCACAAAAAATATCATTAGGGCAAGTTCCAACAAAAATTCAAAACAAAAGAATTATTAATCTTGATTTAACTATGGCACTAGCTGGTACAATGTATCGTGGGCAATTTGAAGAAAGAATTAAAAAAATTATTCAAGAAGTTATTAAAAACAAAAATATTATTTTATTCATTGACGAAATTCACACAGTTGTTGGAGCAGGAAATGCAGAAGGATCAATCGATGCAGCGAATATACTAAAACCTTCGTTAAGCAAAGGGCAAATTCACCTAATTGGCTCCACCACGATTGATGAATATTCAAAAAACATTGAAAAAGACAGAGCTCTAGAAAGAAGGTTTCAGATAGTAAAAATTAATGAACCATCAGAAAAAGATACTAAAGAAATATTAAATGGTATAAAGAAAAATTACGAAAAACATCATCAAGTTACGATTACCGATTCAGCTATCGATAGTGCAATTAAAATGTCATCAAGATATATTTCAGAAAGATTTTTGCCAGACAAAGCTATAGATTTAATAGATGAAGCTTCTGCTGCTAAACAAATAAACTCTAAATATAGTTTTCAAAATAAAACTATTGATACCCTTCGAAAAAAATTAAATATCATATCTGAACAAATTGATTCGGCAGTAAAAAAACAACAATATCAAAAAGCAGCTAAACTCAAAATACAAGAAATAAGCTTAAAATCAAAAATCAAAAATACTCAAAATAAAAATTATAAAGACAACCAACTACCAAAAATTACGGATGAAGATATTGCAAAAGTAATATCATTATCAACAGGTATTCCTTATGAAAATCTTATTCAAAGTCAAATATCTCAATTCTCAAAACTTGAACAAAAACTTAATAAAGCAATTATCGGACAAAAAAATGCAATAAATTTAGTAAGCAGCTCTATAAAAAAATCTAAATTAAAACTCTCTGATCCTAATAGGCCTATTGGAACATTTTTATTTTTAGGACCCACAGGAGTTGGGAAAACTGAATTAGCTAAACAAATAGCAAAAAATGTATACACTCATAAAAATTCTCTTATTAAATTAGATATGAGTGAATTTATGGAAAAACATAACATATCACGCCTTCTTGGAGCGCCTCCTGGCTACATAGGTCATGAAAACGAAGGAAAACTAACTCAACAAGTAAGAAATAACCCCTATAGTTTAATTTTATTTGACGAAATCGAAAAAGCACATCCCGAGGTTTTTAACATTTTATTACAAATACTTGAAGATGGTTATTTAACAGACGCCAAAGGCAGATATATTAATTTTCGCAACACAATAATAATTTTAACCTCAAATGTTGGAATTAGTAAAATCTCAGAAAATAGTGAAATCGGATTTAATAGTAATTCACAAAATAATTTAAATAAAAATTTTAAAAAAATTCAAAAAAATATATTATCACAGTTAAACAAAGAATTTAGACCAGAATTATTAAACAGAATCGACAATATTATAATATTTAATCCTCTTGGCAAAAAAGAAATTGAAAAAATAATTGATATTGAAATTGATAAACTAATAAGCAGATTTAAAAATCAATCAATCGATTTAAAAATTTCTGCTAATATTAAAAACTTTATAGCTCAAAAAAGTTACGAACCAAAATTTGGTGCGCGCGAAATTAGAAGAAAAATCGCCCAGTATCTAGAAAATCCAATCTCTAATAAAATCATTGAACTCAAATCAACAAGCAATATTAAAATTTATGTTGATTTAAAAAACAGCAAAACTAAAATTTCGGTTAAATAAATTACAATTATCGTCTTATTGTATTTAAATTTTTATTTTTGTTATATTTATATTAATGAACAATAAAAAATTACTACAAATAACCTCAAAATATTGTGATAAAAAAGAACAGGATTTAATAAAAAAAGCCTATAATTTTGCTTATGATGCTCATAAAAATCAAAAAAGAGCATCAGGAGAATTATTTATTTCTCATCCTTATGAAATAGCTATCAATTTAGCTGAGAATCAATTAGACTCAAATGCAATTTCAGCAGCTCTATTACATGATGTATTGGAAGATACCGATGTTTCATACGAAACTCTGAAAAAAAAGTTTGGATCCGATATTGCAAATTTAGTTGACGGATTAACAAAACTTAAAAAAATTCAAATTAAAAAAAGTTGGTTATTTGTTATTAATCCTATCGAGCAAAATCAAATCAAACAAAAACAATACGAAAATCACCTGGAAAACCTAAGAAAGATGTTTATTGCCATGAGCAAAGATATTAGAATTATTGTTATAAAGCTTGCAGACCGACTTCACAATATGAAAACTTTAGCATCTTTACCAAAAAATAAGCAAATTAAAAAAGCAAAAGAAACTCTTGAAATATATGCACCAATTGCTCATCGATTGGGCATGGGTAAAATCAAAGGAGAACTAGAAGATTTATCGTTTCCCTATGCATATCCTGAAGCATTTAAAAAAATCAAGAAAATTGCTGGTAAAGAATATGAGTTTAAAGAGATATGTTTAGAAAAAGCTCATCAAAAAATCTACTCAGAACTTAAAAAAAATCATATTGATATTATAGAAATTCATGGTCGCAAAAAACATCTATATAGTTTATGGAAAAAATTAAATCAATATCAAGATATTGAAAAAATTTATGATATTGTTGCACTTAGAATTATTGTTAAAAATACAGAAGATTGCTACAAAACACTCGGTATAATTCACCAAATCTGGAAACCCCTTATTGGAAGAATCAAAGATTATATTGCTATGCCCAAACCAAACGGATACCAATCTCTCCACACGACTGTTTTTGGCCCCGATGGAAATATTATTGAAATTCAAATAAGATCCGCCCAAATGCACGAAAAGGCTGAATATGGAATTGCTGCTCACTGGCATTACAAAAAAACAAGCTCACTTCCAGATATTAAAAATAAGCAAGATTTTGCCTGGATTCACGAACTAGGTAAATTTCAAGACAATTTTAAAAACAAAAAAGAATGGTCAGAACTACTTAAACTGGATTTTTTTAAAGATAGAATTTTTACTTTTACGCCTCAAGGCGATATTCATGATTTACCGTTTGGTGCCACTCCGATTGATTTTGCTTATGCTATTCACACAGAAGTAGGAAACACAACTGTTGGAGCAAAAGTAAATTCAAAAATAGTTAAATTAAATTATGTATTAAAAAATGGGGATATTGTAGAAATAATAACATCTAAAAAATCGCAAGGACCAAAAAAAGATTGGTTAAAATTTGTTAAGACCACTAAAGCAAAAGATAAAATTAAATCTAAAGTTGAAAACGGATTTAAATTGCCTTTTATCAAATAAATTGATACAATCAAACCTAAAGCAATATAAGGAAATTATAAAACTTTCACTAAAAAACAAACTAAAATAAGGAAAGATAAATTCATGAACGAAACAATAAAAAGACCCCGTGGCACAAAAGATATCTTACCTCAAGAACAAAATTATTGGCGATACATTGAAAATATAGTAGAAAAAAAATTCTTATCTTTTGATTTTGGAAAAATTACTACTCCTAGCTTTGAACATATTTCATTATTCAATCGTGGAGTAGGTGAAACATCAGACATCGTCCAAAAAGAAATGTTTTTAGTAAAAAAATCAGATATTACTGAATCTGATAATGAGGAAAACTATGTTCTAAGACCTGAAGGCACAGCAGGTATAGTTAGAGCTTATCTAGAAAAAGGAATGCAGGTTTGGCCACAACCTGTTAAACTTTATTACTTTGAACCAATGTTTCGTTATTGTAGGCCCCAAAAAGGAAGATACAGAGAATTTTGGCAATTTGGCTTTGAAATTATCGGGAGTCAAAGCACTCAAACAGATATTTTATCAATAATGTTAATTTGGCAAATATTTAATGATTTAGGACTTAGTGAAAAAGATATTATTATTGATATAAACACAATAGGATGCAAAAATTGTAGAAATAAAATTAACAAATCCTTAGCTCAATACTTTCAAAAATACCAAAAAAATCTTTGTCCAACATGCCAATCAAGATTTTTAAAAAACCCTCTTAGGATTTTAGATTGCAAGGAAACAAAATGTCAGAAAATAATTTCAAGTGCTCCACAAATTATTGATTCTGTTTGTAAAAACTGCAAATTAGATTTTAAGCAAGTTTTGGAAGGACTTGATGAACTAAATATCCCTTACGATTTAAATCCAAAATTAGTCAGAGGACTAGATTACTATACAAAAACTACTTTTGAAGTACGAGATTTAAAAGATAAAACCAGACAATCTTCTTTAGGTGGTGGTGGTAGATACGATGATCTTGTGGAACAATTTGGAGGTAATAACACCCCAGCTATAGGATTTGCTGCCGGTATAGAAAGAATAGTGAACATACTAATAGAAAAACAAACTAAAATTTCAACATGCCAAAAATCAGAAATTTATGTCATCCAAATAGGTGATAAAGCAGAAAAAAAAGCATTAAAACTTATATACGATTTAAGCAACAAAGGATTTAATGTAAACTGCACTATGGGAAAAACTAGCTTAAAATCACAATTAAAATCAGCAAACAAATCTGGCGCAAAACTAGCATTAATTTTAGGACAAAGAGAAATATTTGACAAATCAATAATTGTTAGAGATATGCAAGATTCCTCGCAAGAATCAATCCCATTTAGCAAAGTAGAAGAACTAATATATAGAAAACTTAGAAGTTAATATTATGAATAGATTTCCAGTTTATACTGTATGTGATGATATACGGTCGCTTTATAATGTTGGAGCGATTTTTAGAACTTCTGATGCGGCAAATATTAAAAAATTATATCTATGTGGAATTACCGGATACCCAAAAGAAAACGACCCAACATGGACACAAACTACAAAAATTAAGAAAACCGCACTAGGAGCTGAAAAAACAGTACCCTGGCAATATATTAAAAATGCAAAACGCAAAGTGCAAAATTTAAAACAAAAAGGCATAAAAATTTATGCTTTAGAAAATACTTCAAATGCCAAATTATACGATCGTGTAAAGTATAAATTTCCTTGTGCGTTAGTTTTGGGACACGAAACCAAGGGTGTATCAAATAACATTATTAAACTTGCAGATGAAGTTATTAAAATTCCAATGTATGGCACGAAAACTTCTTTAAATGTTGAGGCTGCTTATGCAATTGCAGTTTATGAAATTTTAAAGCAAAAAAAATAAGCGGCATAATCTAACTTATTGCCGCTTAAATTAATAAATACTTAAATACTAATTTCAAAGTACTTTCAATGGAATAGATCTAATTGCTGACTAAAATTTATTTAGTAAATTTTTGAGAAATTTTCTTGATAGGTTCAAAAAGTTGGTTTAAATTATTTTATTCTTTTTATTTTCAATTATCTGCATCCATGTTGCACACAGAACCGCAAGGTTCGCAGACGGCATTTTTACAGTCGCAATCTCTTTGATTTTTTTACCGGTTTCATCGACCAATGAAAAAATCATTTCACAGTAGTTTCTGTCATTTGTTTCACAAAAATCAATCATGATTTCTGCTTTAGCATTTATAACCTTAATAAGATCACAAATTAAATCCAGTAAATTAACCGGTAATGTAATTTTAGCATCAGTTAATGTTATATTTCCAATAATTTCACCTTTTTCCATAGAAACTCCTCCATTTATCTAAATTTTAAAGAACTTACTTTTGAAGCTTTTTAATATATCAGATATTTTAATTTAAATCAAAATAATAAGCGGAGTAGACCTTTTGACTCCGCTTATATATCATAATTTTAATCAGGTAAGATGTTATATTTTTTTAAAAACAACTCGCCATTTTCCAGATTTCGTACCAACTCTTTTGTTTATAAGATCACCGTACTTTTCCATATATTCTGGTGATAATTTATTCTCAGTTCTCAGATGAGTTCTGTGTGAAATCTCAACTATCTCAAATCCTGTCTTCTTGGCAAGATTTTTGAGCTCGTCTTCAGAATAACAATGCTTGATTATTCCTTTGCGAGAACCTTCGGCTATCTGATAAGTTTTACCATCTTCAGAGACATTGTGATGATTTGTATGCTCGGAAAACCTGTCAGAATTTACCCTAGCCAGGAACAGTCCGCCTGGAACTAAAATTCTTCCAACTTCTTGCCAAACCGTCTGGGCTTCTTCTGGCCCGTTTACAAATTGGAGAGTATTGATAGCAAAAATTGCAACGCAACTTTTTGTTTTAAGTCCGCTTTTTTTCCAGTCGCCATGTATTAATTCAACATTCGGCCAAGCATTTTCTTCAACTTTCTTTTGGCATCGCTCGATTGCCACTGAATTAAAGTCGATTCCAATTATTTGTGCGTATCCGGTTTCAGCGTAAGAAGGAAGATTCCTTCCTGGACCTATCCCGAATACTGCGATCTGGCCTCCGAGTTCTTTGATGTAATCACCAAACTCCAAATTCCAGTCGCAAACGATTTTTGCTGGTTTTTTACCTTCATATTTACCAGCAAGATACTCTTCGTCAAATCTTTTTGATTGACAACCATTTCCTCTGTTTTCCATACTTTTTCCCTCCTTGATAATTTTCTCATTTATTTAAGCAGTTGAGATTCTGCTTTTTCAACTCATTTTATTTAGTTTTCAATGTACTTGCGCACTTAAATATTTTTTTCAAATACACAAAAAAAGCCGTCCCAGTTTGGGACGGCTTTTTTTGAGCACTTCTTACACAAATTTTTCTACGCTTAAACTTTAATTTATGTAAATTGATATTCATATTAATCGAAATATAGCATAAAAATAGGTCTTTGTCAACTGTGGATAATTATTTTATTGACAAATTCGGTATTTGTTCGGTAAAATGAATATAGCTATTAAAGCTTCTGCTACCTTACCTGTCTGCCCGCTTCGCGAGGCAAGCCGACCTGTCTGCCGACCTGTCTGCCGGACAAGGCAGGCAATCGGGGGATTACACAAAAAGGGATTAAAAACAGATAAATTAATATTAATTTAAATTAATTATGAAATCACTCACAAAAAGACAATCGGAAATATTAAAATTCGTTCGTAGTTTTGCATTAGAAAACGATTATTCTCCTAGCTATAGAGAAATAGCTCAGTATTTTAATTTTTCATCTGTTGCAACAGTTGCAGAACACATTAATACATTAAAAAATAAAGGTTACTTAGAGACAGAACCAACCAAAGCAAGATCTATCCAAATTTCCAATGAAGACAACATTCAAGATTCAGTCGTCAGATTAATGGGTCTAATTGCTGCTGGCAGACCAATAGACGCAAAAGATGGCTCAAATACCATAGAAATCCCTAAAGATATGATGGGGGAAGATGTATACGCTTTACAAGTTAAGGGCGATTCAATGGTAACAGATGGAATTTTAAATGGAGATTATATTGTTATTAAAAAAACAAATCAACCAAACAATGGTGACATTGTTGTTGCTCTTCTAGACAATAATTATGCAACACTAAAAAGATTTTATAAAGAAAAAAATCGGGTGAGATTACAACCAGCAAGTCCAAGACACGCACCAATTTATGCAAAAAATGTTACAATTCAAGGAGTTGTTAAGGGAGTAATAAGAAAATTTAGAACAAACTAATAAAACAATGAAACTAATAATATGATAATAATCGACGGACACAATTTAATAGGGGCATTTGATTACTTAAATTTTGAAGATAAAAATGTGTATGAAAAAATATTTAACAAAATTCATAAATACAGTATCTTGTATAATACAAAAATAATTTTAGTATTTGACGGATTTAAACCAGAAAATTTCAGTTTTTCTAAAAAAAACAAAAATATTCATGTTATTTTTTCTGACGATCAAGAAGCTGATGAGATAATTATTATGCTGTGTGAAAAATTTTCTCATGCAAGAGATACTGTTGTTGTCTCTTCCGATAATAAAATAATTAACATTGTTAAAAAAAACAAACTTATTTCAAAAAATTGTAAGTTTTTTGCCTCAAATTTAATAAATGCAGAAGATATCACCAATCATGCCACAAAAGAATCTGAATATCTAAATCCACTAGAAACAGAAAAATGGCTTAAATATTTTAGAAAAAAATAAACCACAAAGCAAAATTTGACTCTGTGGTTTTTGGTTTGATTTTAGTTAGGCATGCATAAATTGCATACTTTCAGGAGCTTCACGCCATGAGTTTTCAACAGTGTCTGAAAAATTTTCTGTGTCATCTTGAGAAATTTTTATTTCTGTTTTTTTTCCTTGAAATTCAATTGTCAAAAAACATCCGTCAGGATTTTCTTGATCGATATCGCAGTTTTGCTCGTTTTCTGGATTTGTCATTATCTGACTTCTTGTGCTAACCTTCATAATACCTGCAGAACTCACTATTTTACAATGATTATTTTTGGTTATTTCTTCCGTAATTTGAACAGAAAAACTTTGTAAAACCATTTAATTCACCTCCTTTTATTTTTTCAACCGCTTTCAAACAATATATTTTAAAAAATCAATTAAATATGATTTTATTAAAAATATAACAATCATCAAAATTTGTCAAAAAAAGTTATTTATTAATAAAAATTTTTTTTATTTAAATAAAATATGATACAATACTATTAAGAACAAGGAGGGTTTAGTGGTAAAATCTTTTGATATTGGACCATCTAGGCCAAAAAAAAGAAAAAAAAATAACTCTATTAAGCCAAAAAGAGGATCAAGCTCTTGGCTTTCTTGGATATTTTTACTAATTGTAATCATTATTGCTTCGTCTTTTTTAACATCAAAAAATACTAATGAAAACGAACCCCCTCAAAGCAGCATTGACAATGAAATTCTTGCACAAAAAGTTGAAAATGAAGAGAAAAGCAAAACAACTCCTCAGGTCAATTCAGAACAGGAGTCACCAAATACCCCCAACAAAGATTTACAGAACTCTTTATCAGAAATAAAGCAAGAAGACATAGAAAAAAAGACAGAAAACATTGAAAACAACACCCTTGAATCTATCAACAAACTCGAGCTTAAAATCAAAATACTAAATGGCACGGGCGAAGCCAAACAGGCCGCAAAAGCTAAAAATGAATTAGAGAAAAAAGGCTATATTATTGCTATAATAGATACAGCAAAAAATATATACAATACATCGCATATTTATTACGCTGATTCACACTTCGAATCCAGCAAAAAAATTCAACAAGATTTGAACATTAATGCAAAACTAGAACAAAACAAAAACATTACAACAAATTTTGATTTGGTCATTGTTTTAGGGAAAAACTATACAAAATAAAATAACTATAATTGTAAAATGTTTATAAATGTAAATGTAAAAGTAAATTCACAAACATCGAAAATTATTATTAAAAATAATATTTATATAATTTATACGAAAAAACCAGCAATTAAAAACCAAGCAAATCTTGAACTAATTGATATTTTAGCTAATTATTTTCAAACACCTAAAAAAAATATTTTAATTAAAAGAGGGGCAAAAAATAAGAATAAAATCATTGAAATTAAAAATTATAATTTATTCAAAAATAAATTATGTTAACTACTATAGTAAATATACTACTTAAATTACAATAATCTATTAATACAACTTAACTACTTTCGCCAAACATAATCTATCAACACAACAAATTATTTATTTGCCATCTTGATTTAAATAAATAAAAATTTATAATCAATACAAATACCCATAATATAACCCAATATTTTTAATTAGCACTGGAAATGATGACTAGCTTCTTGGACACTTTGAAGTTTTTAAGTGATAAAAAAA
>CAYZSW010000009.1:0-24157 GCA_964481135.1 uncultured Candidatus Saccharibacteria bacterium | reverse complement strand
TCGGTCTGATGACTTTGTCATCATCCCGCCACGATCGCATAGCCGCCGCCCATTATCCAGAATGTCGCGGGGTTTATCCCGCCACATGGCGGGGTTCCATTTTGAATAATGTGTCTAAAACTCGTCAATTGATACAACCTAATACCTATTAGATTTTTTAGTATTGAGCAAAAAGGTTATTTACCCTATAATTAAGTTGAAAACTAATATTTTATTCGAAAAAAAATCATGAAAACACAATTTTTAAAAATCAATCCTGCTAAAATTGATCATAAAAAGATAAATTTAGCTGCAAAACTTATCAAATCTGGCAAACTTGTGGCATTTCCCACTGAAACTGTTTACGGGTTAGGAGCCAATGCGCTAGATAAAAACGCAGTATTAAAAATTTATAAAGCCAAAGGCAGACCATCTGACAATCCTCTTATAGTCCATATTGCCAATAAAAATGATCTATCCAAACTTGCTTTAAACATCTCCGAAAACGCACAGAAGCTTATTGATATTTTTTGGCCAGGACCACTAACTCTAATTTTTAAAAAAACTACTATTGTTCCCAATGAAACTACTGCCGGCATCGATACTGTAGCTGTAAGAATGCCAGTAAATCCCATAGCTCTAGCACTTATAAAATCAAGTGGCGTCCCAATAGCTGCGCCATCAGCAAACCTTTTTTCCAAACCTAGCCCCACATCAGCCGAGCATGTTTTGGACGATCTAAATGGTAAAATTGATATGATAATAGATGGAGGAAATACTCAAATCGGACTTGAATCAACAGTTATTGATATGACGAGTAAATATCCAATTATTTTAAGACCTGGTGGTGTAACGCTAGAGCAAATACAAAAAATTATTCTAGGTGTTAAATTACATCCCAGCTTACAAGGAAAAAAAATAAAAATTAACCATGCAAAATCTCCCGGGCTAAAATACAAACACTACGCCCCAAAAGCAAAAATTATTTTATTTAAAAAATCTGCTTTTGACAAAATCCCGGAATTTGAAAAAAAATTAAAAGAGCAAAATAAAAAAGTAAAAATTATTAAGACCGAAAATACTTACGAATTTTCTAAAAATTTATTTAAAATATTTCGCCAGGCCGACAAGGAAAAAATAGATTATATTTTGATTACCGAAGTAGGTAAAAGTGGAATTGGTCTAGCTATCGACAATAGAATCAAAAAAGCTACTTATAAAACAATATGAAACCAGAAACCGCTAAAAAATTACTCAAACTAAATCATGAACTCTATGAAAAGGAAGCCATATCTTGGGATAAAACAAGACAAAAGCTTTGGGAGTGGCCAGTAATTGAGGAATTAAAAAAAATCAAACAAGGCAGCAACATCTTAGATTTAGGATGTGGAAATGCTCGCCTCTACGAGGCAATATCAAGGATGAATAATCAAAAATCAAATATAAATTATTTGGGAATTGATCCGAGTAAAAAATTAATAGGGATTAATAAAAAAAGATATTGTTATTCTGAACAATGTGAACAAAGCGAAGAATCTCAATCAGATCCTTTAACTTCGCTCAGAATGACACCAAAATTTGAAGTAGGGGATGGACTCACTCTAAAAGACAAAAATAAATATGATTTTGTTTTTTGTTTAGCAGTATTACATCACATCCCCAGCGAAAAATTACAATTAAAATTTTTAAAAAACATTCGTAATTCGCTGAAAAAAGAAGGTAAATTAATCTTATCTGTTTGGAATCGCTGGCAACCTAGATATCGAAAATACTTTGTATTTTCAAATCACAAATCACAAATATCAAATTACAAACAAATTACAAATTTTAATCACCAAAATTTAAAACATAAATTTGAATTAGATCCAAATGATACAATAGTGCCATGGAAACAAAGTGGAAATTTTAGATTTATTCATGCTTTTACTGATAGTGAATTAAAAAAATTAGCACAAAAAGCCGAATTTAAAAACATCAAAACATTTTATGGACACATAAGTCGAAATCACCCTGTAGCTTTAGTGCAAGATGATACAAACAAAAAAGAAAAAAGTACTAAAGAAAAAGGTCTAAATATTTATTTAAATTGCAACAAAGGTTAAAGATGAATAAAACAATAACAAATAAAACAAAAATATTCATAATTTCTGGACCATCAGGTGTAGGAAAAGACACGGTTATAAAGGGCATTAGAAAACTTATACCAGAATTAAATTTGGTAAAAAGTTACACTACAAGAACTAAGCGCGCTTCCGATGAAGTAGGCAATAGAAAATTTATTTCGGAAAAAGAATTTTTAAAAATGATAAAAAACAATGAACTTATCGAATACACAAATTTTTGTGGTAATTATTATGGAAGAAATAAAAAAGATATTCAAAAATTGTTAGATAATAACAAAAATATAATCTTAGAAACAGATGCCATAGGCGTAAAAAACTATAAAGAAATTTTTCCAAAAAATACTATTTCAATCTCTATTAGGTACGAAAATCAAAATAAACTTGAAAAAAGAATTAAAAAAAACAGACCAGAAACTTCCACCAAAGATTTATCTTGGCGAATAAAAACAATGAAAAAAGAAAAAAAGTTTGATAAATATCACGATTATAAAGTAATTAATTTTGAAGGTAAGCCAAAAAAAGCAATCAATAAGGTTGCAGAAATTATAAGGGGTGTGCTAGAATAAAATCAAACCGACAATACCTTAAATTATCAAGGTATTGTAAATTTTTCAAAATAAATTAAATTTGGAGAAACGCAATATGAATTATGTAGTTATTATGGCGGGTGGAAAAGGTACACGACTTTGGCCGCTTAGTCGCAACAATCAACCAAAACAATTGCAAAATTTAATCGGTAAAAATACAATGATTCAAGATACTTTTACAAGAATAAAAAGTGTTGTACCGATTAAAAATATTTATATTTCTACCAATGAAAATTACAAAAAAGAAATACAAAAACAGTTACCGCAAATATCAAAAAATAACTATATTGTTGAACCTTGTGCTAAAGACACAGCACCTGCAATAGGACTCATAGCAGCAAAAATATCAAAACATGACCCCAATGCCATAATTTCTACAATCGCATCAGATCATATTGTTAAAAATAAAAAACTATTTTCTTTAGCAATTAAATCAGCCCAAAAGTTTGTTTTAGAAAATAAAGAAATGATTGGAACAATTGGTCTTAAACCAACTTTTGCACACACAGGGCTTGGTTATATTGAAAAAGGTAAAAAACTAAATAAAATAAATGGCCTAGAAATTTATAAAGTTAACAAATTCAAGGAAAAACCAAACGAAAAATTAGCTAAAAAATATTTACAAACTGGGAATTATTTTTGGAATGCTAGTTATTTTACTTTTAATGCTAATTCAATACTAGAATATTTTAACAAATTTGAACCGGAAATATTTTCGCATCTATTAAAAATTCAAAAATCTACTAATCAAAATGAAAAAAATGTAATAAATAAACAATTTAAGACAATCCCAAAATTGGCTATTGATTATTTAGTAGAAAAAATCCCAAATGTTTTTATTATTCCTGTTGATTTAGGTTGGGACGATGTTGGTAGTTGGAAAGTTTTAAAAGACATAATTGCAGATTATAAAAAAAATGTAAATATTAAAAGAGGAAATCTTGTAGAAATTGACAATACTGATTCAATAATTTATGCTCAGAATAGATTAATTGCAACTATAGGGCTAGATGATATTGTAATTGTTGATACTCCTGATGCAACACTGATATGCAATAAAAATCGTTCCCAAGATGTTAAACAAATAGTAGAAATCCTAAATAGCAAAAAAAACTGGAAAAAATATCTATGAGAAACAAAACCTGGACAATACTAATTTTAATAATTTTTTTATCAATTATTGCATTTTTAATAGCATGGCCATCTGGTCCTGATATTAAAATTGGTAATTGGTATAAGGAATTAAAAATTCATCGGGGATTAGATCTACAAGGTGGAACACACCTAATATACGAGCTAGAAGTATCAAAGATAGATAAAAAAGATCAAGAGTCGGCAACTCAATCAGTAATAGATGTTATTGAAAAAAGAGTAAATGCTCTTGGACTTTCTGAGCCACAGATACAAGCTACCAATATTGAAAATAAACCTTCTGTAATAGTTGAATTGCCAGGAATCAAAAACATTGATGAAGCAATCGAATTAATCGGGAAAACAGCACAACTAACATTTTGGGAATATTCAAACCAAGATATTGATCCAGAGTCAGAATTAAGTAATTGGGAAGAAACTAAGCTAACAGGAGCACAACTAAGAAGGGCAGATGTAGTATACGACCCAAATACAAATAATCCTCAAGTAGCTATTGAATTTAACGACGAGGGTAAAAATAGTTTTTCAGAATTAACCGAAAAAAATATTGGTAAACCGCTTGCAATTGTACTTGATAATGAAATTATTTCGGCACCAACAGTTCAAACAAAAATACCTGACGGACAAGCAGTTATTACTGGTGATTTTAGTATCAATGACGCAAAAAATCTCGCCAAGCTATTAAATGCTGGGGCATTACCTGTGCCCATAAATGTTATTGAGCAAAGAAATATTGAAGCATCTTTAGGGGCTGAAGCAATTAAACAAAGTATTTTTGCTGGATTATTAGGATTAATTCTTCTTGGAATATACTTAATTGTTTACTATAGATACTGGGGCCTCGTTGCAGTATCTGCATTAATTATATATACATTGATTATGCTTGCAATTTTTAAACTTATTCCAATAACTCTAACTTTAGCTGGTATTGCTGGATTTATTCTATCAATCGGCATGGCTGTCGATGCAAATGTGTTAATTTTTGAAAGAATGAAAGAAGAGTTGAAATCCGGTAAAACAACTGGATTATCAGTAAAAGACGGTTTCGCTAGAGCATGGCCGTCAATTAGGGATTCAAATATCACTACACTGATTATTTGTGTAATATTATATTTTACAAATACTGGAATGGTCAAAGGTTTTGCAATAACATTATTTATTGGTATTTTAGTTTCAATGTTTAGCGCAATTACTATTACTAAAAATGTTTTTGACTTAATATCTACTACAAAATTATCCGAAAAAATCAATAAAGGCAATATATGAATATAATTGGTAAAAGAAATATATTTTTTGGAATTTCTTTAGCATATATTTTATTTGGAATTGTTATTGCAGTAATGTGGGGATTTAATTTTGGTGTTGATTTTAAAGGTGGAACAATTATTGAAATTAAACCAAACAACGAAAATATTTCAACAGAAGATATTAGGAATTCACTTCAAGGAATTGACTTTGTTGGAAATACTACAATACAAAAAAGTCAAGATACATATTTAATAAGAATTGCATTCTTAAATCAAGAACAAAATCAAAAAATAAAATCCATCTTAAATGAAAAAATAGGGGAGTATGAAGAAATTCGATTTGAAAGTGTTGGACCAATAATTACAAAAAATATTACAAAAAATGCAATAATATCAATAGTTATTGCGTCTATCGTGATAGTTATGTATATTGCATTTGCATTTAGAAAAATTCCAAAACCTGCAAGCTCTTGGCGTTTTGGAATAACCGCCATTATAACACTAGCACACGACTTACTAATTTTGATTTTTTCCTTTGCAATTATGGGCCATTTTATGGGTTACCAAATAGATGTGCTATCTATTACTGCGGTACTAACAGTACTTGGCTATTCGGTTAATGATACAATAGTAATTTTTGACAGAATAAGAGAAAATCTTCATAGATCCCCATCTAAATCATTTGAACAAATAACAAACGATAGTTTAAATCAAACCTTAGCTAGATCTATAAATACTACAATAACAACTGCTATACCACTTATCGCAATACTTGTGATTGGGGGCGGAACCTTAAAGCCCTTCATACTAGCACTACTGATTGGAATAATCGCAGGAGCTTATAGTTCAATATTTATTGCCTCACCGATAATTGTTATTTGGCAAAATAAAATATTAAAAAAACAAAAAATAAATGTTGGTTGATACATATAACATTATTTTTATTTTTTTTCGTTAAATCATCTGTAAACAATTTTAAACCTGTTATTATTCATTCTACTATCGTTTAAAAAATATTAATTATTACAAATGGGGGATTTATGTTGTTTGGAATCATTGGCCTAGCAATTGGGATTATCATAGGAATATATGCGCCAATTGCAATACCTATCGAATTTGCTCGTTACACGGCTGTCGCAATTTTAGGAATATTAGATTCAGTTTTGGGCGCAGTTCGATCTGATTTACAAAAAAAATACGATGTTACTATATTTATTTCAGGTTTGATTTTTAATATGATACTTGCTATTTTTATTACTTATATCGGAGACCGACTAGGTCTTGATTTGTATTTAGCAGTGTTAGTAGTATTTACAATTAGAATTTTTACTAATTTAGGCACTATTCGATATTCTTTTTTAACTAAATACATTGGCAAGAAAAGAGTTGAACAGGAAATTAAAGACCACGACAGCAGCAACTGACATAATAACTACTCTTTACCCTCTACAATACCTCCCTATTCTTCGATGTCGCACAAGATGCATTGTGCGACACTGTGTTTTAAGTATACTCTATGTATGAAAAATATTAACTATTATTATTTAAAAAAAATACACTAATTATTGTAATATATTTTTAATAAATAATAATTATATTAGCGCAATATAAAATTGGGCATTATCACAAATCAATGTAGTCACCAGAGTTTAAATAGTCCACATTATCATTATTATCTTTCTTATTAGTATTTTTATTGAGAATATCCTCTATTTCATTGCCAGTAACCAGTATATCGAAATTGTTTTCTGAATTAAGATTAGTTTCAGTTAAATTATTGTTTTTATTCGTCAAATCATTATTTCTTTCTAAAATTGGCTTCAAAAAGGGTTTAAATTTATAATTATTGTTTTTTTCCAAATTAATATTTTCAATATTTTTCGTTTTACCTAAAATCTTATTATTTTTTTGATCTAGTAAATTATTTTCCGGTTTTTCAATATTATTATTTAAATCTTCTTTTTTAAATGGAATATACCAATAGAAGTTTTTTGTATCTTTAAATTTTGTATATGTAATATTATTTTTTTTATATTCACTCCCCTGTTTTTCGTTATTAATAATTTCATCTAATTTATCTTTCTTAAACTGCATTTCTTTTTCAATTGGATTTTTTTTGTCATCTTCTGACCATTTCTGAATCTTTTCTTCAACAAACGCTCTGGGTTTAGAGTATCTTTCACGAGAAAGCTCAATTATCTTATCTCTAAAATTATTTTTTTCGGCAGTTGGTGGTAAAGTAATAGCTGAAAATGCAGGTCTAGTGACCCCATCAATTGCCATCTTGACATAAATATGATAATTATCTAAATTGACTAAATCATTTGCCTCAAAAACCGGCTCAAATTCTTTTGCAATTTGACTTGCATCTGAAGATCCAAGACGAAAACTAATAATTGTACCTACATTACCGAATACTGCCTTAGAAACAGTTTCTGGCATTTGAGCAATATATTGATGTGTCATTATTAAATTTAAATGATATTTTCTAGCTTCTGATAAAATTACAGCAAAAGAATCAGTAGCAAAATTCTGAAATTCATCAACATACAGATAAAAATCTCTTCTTTGAGATTCAGGGATATTAACTCTCTGCATTGCAGATAATTGAATTTTTGTAATAAGTAAAGATCCAAGTAGTGCGGCATTATCTTCGCCGATTTTACCAATTGATAAATCAATCAGAAGAATTTTTCCGCTATCCATAGCTTCTCTTATGTCAAAAGTTGATTTTGGTTGCCCAACAATATTTCTAATATTGCTCGAAGACAAAAATTGACCTACTTTGTTTTGAATCGATTGAATGGCTTCTAGACGAAATTTTTCTTGCCACCTATTGTATTCATTAAGAAAAAAATCTCTAACTACTGGATCTTTAACTTTTTCTAAAACTTTATCACGAAAATCCTTATCAACTAAAAGTCTCATCACGCCAAGTAAGGTGGATTCAGGATACTCTAGCAACGCCAAAATCGCGTTTCTCAATATATATTCTAATCTTGGTCCCCACGACTCACCAAAAATTTTCTTAAAAATCCCTACTACACCAGAAGCTACAATATTTTTTAGATCTGGATCAACTGATTCTAGTGGATTAAACCCAATTGGCCAATCTTTATCAGCAGGGTTAAAATAAATGATGTCCTTTAGTCTTTCTTCGGGTATGAAATCAATTATGTGATTTATTAATTCACCATGAGGATCAACAACAGCAACTCCCCTTCCATTTTTAATATCGTCATTAATCATATTTTCAAGCATAGTTGATTTACCAGTACCTGTTTTACCAATAGCATACATATGTAGTCGCCTATCAATATTTTTAATACCAAATTTACTAATGATATTACGAAAATCAGATTTTGCAAAAACTACTAAATCTTTATTGTTTATTCTTCCTTCTAACGGTAAATTTGCTGGAGGTTCACCTTTTTTAGAGCCTGCCCATACAATATTTGGAGTTTCTACAGTAACATTCGGTAAATGATATAAAGAAGCTAGTTCTTCAATATTTAAAATCAAACCTTCATCGTAAAAAATCCTTTTTTCATACAAATTATAAAATGTTTTTTCGTGACTTATGGGTCCTAATTCAAAACCATTCATATTAATCATATTAAACTGCTTAAAAGCTCCGGCCACCATATTTACTTTTGCTCTTGCTGAATTCTTATTTTCAGCAAAACATAAGATTCTGATTTTGGATGTAAAACCTAATTTAGTAATCTTACTTTCAATATTTTTTAAAGCCTGGGCTTGTGGACCCGATAATTTAGCTTCTGCTGTTTCAGCTTCGCTTAATCCCCTACCTGCTGCAGTTTTTACTACATCAGAAAGAAAACTTACCCCTTTTTTAACTACCTGACCACCGATATCACCCTCAAACGCAGTTCCACTTTTAATAGACTCTATATAGCTTAATCCTTTATCTTGCCATGAATCCGAAACTGGTTTAATAATTAATTGAATCCAAATCTCTTCATCATTAAATGTTTTAGCAAGAACACTTGTAATAGCAGCCAAAGGATCTACCTTGAAATTCATAAATGTTTTAATTGGGTAAACATCGGGTTTATTTAAAATTAGTTCTGCTCCTGCAAAATTTTGGTTATTTTTCTTTTCTGTAGTATAGTCTTCTACTTGATTTATTTCTACATTAGGATATTGTGCATATATTTGACCCTCTACAAAATCTTTCAAATCTGTCGGAACATACGCATAAAAATGGATATATTTACCTCTTGAAACTATTTCAAAACTTAATTGTTCTTGTAATTTTTCTTCTGGTCTGAATATTCCATGTAAGCTCGCAAACATTTGCTCAGCAGAAACAGGATCTTTTTCGTTATTTTTAGGAACTAAAATATGAATTAGCTTATACTCTCGAGAAGAGTACCACCTAATTTTTTCTTTTTCATCCTTCATTTTTTTAAGTATATACAAAACAATTACAACGATAAGTGCTATAATAAATACTATAATACTTTTTACAAAAAAAGACATATATAATACCCAGCCTATCAATATTATTTATTTGAAAATTAAATTACATTTTCTACTGCAGCCCATTGACTTTCTTTATTTTTTGGTACTAATATTGTTAACTTATCACCTGGATTTGCCTTAAAATAACTAATACTAGCATTCAAGACTCTATATTTTTTATTTTCAGTTTTTACAAAAAATTTATCACTATTTTGAGATAATGCCCCAATTATTTTTTTTCTTTCTATTGGACCTATCTGTTTAAAAATATATGTTCCATCTTGAGATATGGTAAGTTTTAATACATCCCCCTCAACTAATTTTGACTTAGAAGCATAATTTTCTGGTACAGAATATTTTTTACCATCACTGTCTACCATTTGGAATCCATTAAAAATACCTTCAATAATGTTTTGGCTAGAGCTTTTTCCTTTAGAATAAGTTTTGGCTACACTTTTGTGTAAATCATCGAACAATATATTTTTTAGTTGGTCCAGGTTTAACTCAATTTTGTCGATTAACTCCTGTGCTTTTAGTAAATTCTGTTTTTCTTCATTTTTTGTTTTGTTATTTTTCTGTTGTGACATATTGTTATGCCTCCCGAGGTGGATTAATTTTTTCTACTGCACTATTAACTGCTTCTATATCAATTCTTGATTTAAAATCTGCTTCGACTTCAGATTTATTCAAGCCATATTTTAATCTTGATAATTGTTTGATTGAATCTGCTAATTTTTTATTTTCTGGCGAATCCGTCTTAATACCTTTCATGCTAAAAGGTCTACTCGGTGTTCCATTAATTAAAAGTTTAACATACATACTTGCAAAACTTAAATTAGTTATATCTTGTTGTGAAACTCCTGAAAATTCTTTTTCCATGAATTCTGCATCTGCTGCGCCAATTCTATATGCAATTAATGTTCCTGCATTACCAATAACAGCGTCTCTAATATCCTCAGGAAGTTGAGCAATGTACTGATTTGTTACATTAAGAGATAAATGGTATTTTCTAGCTTCTGATAAAATTGTTTTAAAAGTGTCCGTAGTAAAATTTTGAAATTCATCTATATACATATAAAAATCTTTTCTATCGTCTTCTTTAATATCAGCTCTAGAAAATGCTGCGACTTGAATTTTCGAAACTAAAATCATGCCTAAAAGTTTTGAATTTGTTTCACCTATTTTACCCTTTGAAAGATTAATTAAAATAATTTTTCCTTTATCCATTGCCTCTCTAATATCAAAAGCACTCTTTTTTTGCCCAATAATATTACGCATCAAATCATTAGTCATAAAACGGCCAAACTTTGAAATAAAGTAATTTGACATTTCAGATTTATGGAAATCTGCTGTTTTCGCCATTTGTTTATCCCAAAATGATTTAACAACAGGGTCAGTAACTGACTTAATACACTTATCACGAAAAGCATCATCGGTAAAAAGCAATGGTATTTCAATAAGAGTTCCTCCACCGGGTTGAGACATAATTGTTAAAGCGGCATTTCTACCCCAATGTTCGAATTGAGGACCAACAATTCCTGTTTTATTGGGATCAAATAATTTATAAAAAATTTCAAGCCATTCTGCCACTAAAAAATCTCTGTCTTCTGGTCTTTTCCACTCTAATAGATTAAGCCCCATGGGTCTTTCTGTATCAGATGGATCAAACAAAATAACATCCTCTGCTCTTTCTTTAGGGACTAACTCCAAAATTCTTTCGATTGCATCTCCCAAAGGATCAACAAAACAACAACCCTTACCGGATTTAATATCTTGCTCTATCATGTTAATAAATAATGTGGTTTTACCAACACCGGTTTTACCTATCATAAATAAATGTCTTCTTCTATCATCATTTAATATATGGACATTTTTCTCTTCGCCACGATAAACACTTTTACCAATTATTGCTCCTTCTGTTGGTAGATCAGTAGGAGGAGGCAAAATCTTTGCCATCTGCCAATGAATGTTTGGCGTATCGATAAATTTATTTGGCATATGAAAAATACTAGCTAGTTCTTCAGTATTTAAGATACTATGAGAACGACTGAATTCTCTTAAAATAAAACGAGTTAGAAATTTTTTCTTATTAATAATTGTTATAGGAACAAATTGATTTCCTTCTGGCAAAGCATACTGAGAAAAAGCTTGATAAATATTTTCAACAATTGCTTTTGCCTCTTCAGAATTTTTACTAACTGCAACTATTCTAAGTAATGTGTTGAATCCTACTTTACTTCCTTTTTCTCTCATATGTTTCATAGTTTCTTCTTGTATTGGCGTTAATAATTGCTTATCTTGTTTTGAACTCATTTCATCCTGTTTAGAATTAGACAAAGAAGATGTGATCATTTGAAAAAACATAGCTATATATTTTAGTATGCCACCAGATCCAAAATCAGAACCTTCTCTGATAGATCTAGCCTCCTGTGAACATTGACTTCTCCAACTTCCATTATTTGGTCTTAGTAACAATTGAATATTAACCTTATCATCTTTAGAAATTTTTCCAATAACATTTGTAATTGCATTTAATGGGTCTGATTCTAGATATTTATATGTTTTTAGTGGGTAAGCATAATTCTTTTGCAAAGTGTAAGATTCATATGCATAATTAGCATCAGGAGAAAATATTTTATAATCTTTACTTTCTTCAACAAAAGCATGCGGGTAAAATGAATATATTTCCTTTAAAATATATCTCTTATTCCATTCATATGTACCTATGTAAAAAAATATTTCACCATTTTTTGCAATAATTTCACAAGAAACATGATCTTGCCCAAAAAACATTTTTTCAAAATGCTTTAATCCATACTTAATAACTCCAGAAGTATAAATACCAGCGAACGAAGCAAGTAACTGTTCTGCAACTGAAAGAGTTTCTTTCCACTCTTGTTCGCGATTTTGGATTTTATCTTCCGGCTTTATCACTTCCTTAGGAATACTAACTTTGTACATAATCCAATTACTAGCTTCCTTAAATCTTAATTTTTTTAAATAAATTTTTAGAAGTGATCCTACAATTAAAACAATCAATCCCAATATGATTAATATTATAATAATAGAATAAATTATATTCATTATAATTCTTTCTCTAAATCATAGCCTGTAAGATTATTTTTGATTGCTTCTTGTAATTTTTTAGCTTTTTCTGCTTTATCATCAACCTGATCAATCTCTAAATTTTGTGATTGCTGAGATAATTTTTTAACTTCTCCCTGCTCAACTTTATTAATATAGTCATCGACTTTTGACAATCTTTCATTTTGTGTTTTTGTTTTTGTTTCTTGAACTAAATTAGAAATTTTCTGTTTTTCTTTTTCTTCCTGCTGTTGATGACTATTTAAAGATTTTACCTCTGGTAAAGGTTTTTGGTTTTCCTTTGATTTATTTATGGAATTATCTTTTTGACTACTTGAAGATACACTACCATCATCCATGCGAATCCTCCATATTTTCAATTTTTGTTTTTAGAATAAAATGTCTTTAGAATCTAAACAAATTATATCATAAGCTATTATTTAGTCAATCAATACTTGTTTTTTGTAATTTGTGCTCTAATCTCAGCTACTAAAGACATTAAATAATGAATATTATGAATTGATAAAAGTCGCGCCCCAAGCATTTCTTTTTCACGAAACAAATGAGACAGATATGCTCTTTGATAGTTATTTTTACACACATAGCAATTGCAAAAATTTGTTAATCTTTTTTTATCTTTTTTAAATTGTGATTTTAGTATATTTACTCTTTTATATAAATATTTATTAAAATCAACTTCTTGATTATTTTTATAATTTTGCCAAAAAGAACCATGTCTTGCTAGCCTAGTTGGTAAAACACAATCAAACATATCAAAACCATACTTAATAGCAAAAATTAAATCGTCCGGTTCTCCTACGCCCATTAAATAATGAGGTTTATCTTTCGGTAAATATGATGATACCCATTTTATAACATTTTGCATATGTTTTTTCCCCTCACCAACCGAAACTCCTCCGACTGCAATTCCATCAAATCCTAAACTTGAAATGTATTTAACAGATTCTATTCGTAAATCCTTATAAGTTGAACCTTGAGCAATCCCAAATAACGCTTTATTTTCAATATTATTAAGTTTTGAGTTTTTCGATATAGTTTTTAGTTTTGACTTTTTAGTTTTGAGTTTGCGCCAATATTCAATTGAGCGCAATGCCCATCTATGAGTTAACTCCATTGCTTCTTTTGCTCTTTTTTTAGAAGCTGGAAATTCAGTGCAGACATCTAACACCATAATTATGTCACTACCAAGATTTAACTGAATATCAATGACTTTTTCAGGTGTAAACTTATGTATGGTGCCATCTATGTGAGATTTAAAAATAATACCATCTTCGTTGATTTTTATTAACCTTTCACCTTTTTTATTTATTGAAACATTATTTCTTAAACCCAAAGAAAATACTTGAAAACCTCCCGAATCAGTTAAAATTGGCTTTTTCCAATTACTAAAGGTATGCAGGCCACCAAGTTTTTTAATTATTCGATCTCCTGGTCTTAAATAAAGATGATAAGTATTACTTAAAATTATTTCGGAATTAAGCGAATTTAATTCTTCAGGTGTTAATGTTTTAACTACGCCTAATGTACCAACAGGCATAAAAACAGGGGTATTAATAATTCCATGATTAGTATGAAGTGCACCTGTTCTAGAATAAGAAACTTTTGATTGTTTGATTATTTTAAACATAAGTATTAATTATACAAAAAAACTCCGGCAAAAGCCAGAGTTTTTCACTTAATCCTTAATTCTTTATTCTCAATTCTTAATTCTTTATTCTTAATTCTAATTATTTCAGAAAATCCTTCGACTTCGCTCAGGATTTCGCTCAAATACTATTTAAGCTCAACCTTAGCTCCAGCTTCTTCAAGTTTCTTTTTAGCTTCTTCAGCATCTTTTTTAGGCATATCTTTCTTAACATCTTTTGGTGCGCCATCAACTAAATCTTTTGCTTCTTTAAGACCTAAGTCAGGTAATATTGCTCTAACTGCTTTAATAACAGCAATTTTTTGTGCACCTGCATCAGCCAAGTGAACTGTAAATTCTGTTTTTTCTTCTGCAGCAGCACCGTCAGCGGCTGGAGCACCTGCAGCAGCAACTGCAACAGGAGCTGCAGCTGAAACACCAAATCTATCTTCAAGCTCTTTTACAAGCTCGGCTAGTTCCATCACAGAAAGTTCTTCAATTTGTTTAATTAAATCTTTGAATTTCCCAGATGGTTCTCTTTTTTCTTCTTTTTTCTCATCTTTTACTTCTTCTTTAGTTTCTTCTTTTTTTGTTTCTTCAGTCATATTATATCCTTTTCGTAGCCCTAATATTATTTTTATTAATTAAAAAGGGCGAAGATCCACCGAAGCTTTTAGCGAAGGTGGACTACATTAATTATTAAACTTTCTTTTCATTATATTGTTTTAATACTGATACTAAGCCTCGCAAATTTCCAGAAAGCACATTTACCATTCCTGAAAGTGGTGCACTTAAGCTACCAACAACTTTTGCATACAATTCATCACGAGAAGGTAACTGAGCTAGCTGAACTACTTGATCTTCATTGTAGAAATTTTCATTAACGATACCTGCCAAAAGTTTAACATTTTCATTTTTTTTGGAGAAATTATAAACAATTTTTGCAGGCTCCACTTCGTCCAAATCAGAATAAGCCAATGCTATTGTCTTTTCTTGAACACTTTCTTTTGGAATTTCTAATTGAGCATTTTCCATCGCTCGTAAAAAAAGTGTATTCTTAACAACTTTACAACCAATACTGGATTTTCTTAAATCAGATCTTAAGCTAGTTGCGTCATTTACCGTAAGACCTTGTATTTGAACAACTGCAATACCTTTAGAATCTTTGATAATTCTATTCATCCATTTAACTAAATCTTCTTTTTGTTTTTTCTTTAAAACCATATTAATCCTTATGATTTTTACTGCTGACTAATAGCTATTAGTTTTGACTATGTAAAATAATCTAATTAATAAAAGTTATTTTAAAAAATCTACGGGTTTCCGTAGACTAAAATTTTGCATCTTTAGTATCAAGGCTCAAAGCTCTAGTTACTAAGCTCAAAATATTATTCCTCAGCAGGATTTACACATATTTTGATACCTGTTTTCTACGGAATTAATTTAATACTACATCAATAACTCAATTATGTCAAGATAAAATCTAAAAATATTTTAATTTCTACTGATTTTGACATAAATTATTTTGTTTCTAATCTTTTTTTAACTATATCAGTAATTTGATTAATTACATCCATTTCATCACGCTGACCATCAATTATATGTATCTTTTTATCATTTTTAGCATATTTCAAATAAACTTTCCAAATTATTTCTAACTCTTTTTCTTCTTTATACATATTTAAACTATACTCACTTTTTTTAATTCTTAAAGCACATAGTTTTGGATCAACATCTATTAAAAATGTAATATCTGGGTCAATAAACTGATTATTGATTTGTTCTAACCATAAAGTATCTTTAATTCTATAAGAACCATAAGCAATACTTGATAATTTATATCTATCACAAATTACAATCTTACCTGATTCAAGGTTTTGATTAATTTCATTATTAATATGTTGGGCTCTATCTGCGGCAAAAAGCAGTTGTCGAGTGTAAGCGTCTGCATACCAATTACCAGTAAGACCAGCTCTTAATAGACCTCCTATTAGACTATTTGTGGGTTCTTTAGTTAAAAAAGACCTATATCCTTGTTTTTTAAGGATAGAATGAAGAAGAGTTGCCTGGACAGAAGAACCTGAATTATCCAGCCCCTCAAATACTATAAATAGTCCGTTTCTTTTTTTGATCATGATTTCATTCCTTTTATTTGGAATTAGAAATCAACTTTTACTCCTGGTCCCATCGTAGCACAAAGTGTAACTGTTTGCAATTTATCCTTACCTATTTTAGACACTAAAGTATTAAAGTTCTCTTGTAATTGTTTATTGTCTTGCAGTACTTTACCTAATGTAAAATGAATAATACCATTTTTATCTGATTTGAATTCGCACCTACCAGCAAGAATTTTTTTCATAGTTTGTTGCGGATCTGTGGTTACGGTACCTGATTTAGGATTAGGCATAAGACCTCTTGGCCCTAAGATTTTTGCAAGTCGAGCAATTTTTGGCATCATTTCTGGCTTTGCAAGTAAAACCTCAAAATCAGTTGTTTTGTCTTTTAAAATTTTTTCAGCTAAAACTTCATCAATAACTCCAACTTTTATTTTTTTCCCTGTAGGATAAGGTAACTCTATAAGTCCTCGGATTATTTCGGCCTTTAAGCCCTTACCTGATTTTTTTGCTTTTAATCTAATATGAACCTCTAAAGATCCTTCAAATTTAGTATAAGAAGTTTTTTTTGCAAGCTCAATTGCATCTGAAATTAAATATTTTTTATTTTTATCAATTAGCTTCTTAGTTTCTTGATATTTTTTACTTCTAGTTTTTTGTTGTTTAACTTTTACTACCTTACTTTTTTTACTAGATTTTTGGATTTTCTCTTCGGCATTGTCATCATTTTCAGATGACTTCTCAATCTTTTGTTTAGCTTTTTTAATATTTTTCAATTGCTCTTCTGCTTGTTTTAACACATCTTCTTCTGAAATTTTTTTTACTTTTTGTTCTCCCATTTTTGCCTTTCTACTAGACAAGATTTATTATCTAGTTTTGTGGTATTAACGGTGTCTTAACACCTTCCACACTTTATTAAATAAAAAATGTAACATAACACTAGAAAAATCAAAATAAAAAATCATATTTTAAATTTTTATTTGTTGTTTTGCACCTTACATTTTAATTTTTTAATTTATACGAATTGTTTCTTCTTTGAATACACCATTAGATATTGATTCTAGCACTATATTTGCTGTTTTGTCAATTGATAAATCAATTATTTTTTGTTCATCTTTGGGAAATTTTTGCAATACATAATTTTCTGCAGGGATATTATTAGCTATTAGCTCTTGGTTATTAGATTTTAGATTGGATCCAACACCAACTCTAAATCTAATAAAATCTTCTGTACCTAATGAATTAATAATCGATTTTAAACCATTATGTCCCCCATCTGATCCAGTTTTTCTAATTCTAACAGTTCCGAGATCAAGATTAATATCATCACAAATTACGACAATTTCTTCTAGTTTTATTTTATAAAAACTCACAATTTTCTGGACAGCCTCACCAGATTTGTTCATATATGTTAGTGGTTTAATAAAAATTACTTTTTGATCATTAATACTAGTTAAAAGTAATTGTGATTGCATATTTTTATTATTTTTAAATTTTAATTTTTCATTTTGATTTTTGAATTTTGATTTTTGAATTTTATCCAAAACCAAAAATCCCACATTGTGTCGTGTGTATTTATATTTTTTTCCCGGATTTCCTAAACCTATAATGAGTTGCATATTTGCTCCGTAATAGCTGTTCTAATTGCTCAATCGTCATTCTATAGCTTGTTATAGTTGTAATTGTCCAATCACTTTGTTTGTTGAAATTGTTTAAGATGTTATGCTTGTGTTTTATAACAATTCAAACAATTTGAACATTTACAACATTTAGAATATTTTCAACAAGTGAGCAAAGCGAACGATAGAACATTTACAACATTCCTTACATTCCTGGTAAATTCATCCCCATATCTTTCATTACTTCACGAGTTTTTTCCGCAGCTACTGCTTGAGCACGAGAAAGAGCTTCTGAAATAGTTTTTTTAAGTGACTCTTCCAAATTTCTCTTATCCGCACTCAAAGCATCATCAGAAAGCTTGATATCCTTAAGATGCATTTCACCGTTCACTACAACTGTAACCAAACCGTCGTTACTTTTTGCCTCAATCTCTGTTTTTTTTAACTCACCTTGTACTTGTTTTGCCTTCCAAAGCATTTTACCTTGATCCATAAGTCCCATAATAAACTCCTAATAGTCGCAAATTCCAAATTTCAAGCATCAAATTTAAAATAAATTCGAAATTTCAATTCTTAAATTAAAAAACAATTTTGATATTTGGATTTTGAACATTGTTATTTATTTGTTATTTGTGATTTGTTATTTGTGATTTTCTTAAGATATTCTACCATAAATCCGTCAAGCTGTCCATTTAAAACCGCCTCTGGATCTTTTGATTCATACCCTGTTCTATGATCTTTTACCAATTGATACGGCATAAGCACATAAGAACGAATTTGACTCCCCCACTCTGGAGAATGAAATTCACCCCTCAAATCCTGTGTCTTTTTTTCATTTTCCGAAAGTTGTTTTTTTAGTAATTTTGATTTTAAAATTTTTAAAGCAATTTCTTTATTTTGAGCTTGAGATCTTTCGCGTTGGCTAGATACCACAAATCCGCTCGGTATATGTTTAACTCTCACAGCAGTTGAGACCTTATTAACATTTTGTCCACCTGCTCCTCCGGAGCGAAAAGTAGATATTTCCAAATCTTTATCTTCTAATTGAATTTCAATATCTTTTTTAATTTCTGGTATTGTATCTACTAACGCAAAAGAGGTATGTCTTGATTTATCAGCATCAAAAGGAGAAATTCTAACTAAACGATGGACTCCTGACTCTGATTTCAACCAGCCAAAAGCATTAAACCCCGTGATTTGATAAGTTGCGGATTTTATTCCTGCCTCAGATCCTTCTGATTTTTCTATTTCAACAAATTTTAATCCTTTTTTTTCTGTCCATTTCCTATACATGTTAGAAAGTATTTCAGCCCAATCTTGTGCCTCGGTTCCTCCTGCACCAGCATAAATTGAAATAATTGCATTAGCAGAATCATATTCTCCAGAAAATAAAGCCAAATCATTTAACTTTTTAATATCATCTTCACTTTGTGCATTGTCAAAATCAGCAATTATTTTGCCTAAATCACTCATTTCCTGGGATAATTCTTGAGCTTTTTTTTGATCTTGCCAAAAATCAGGTTTATTCATTAATTCCTGAATTTCGATAACCCTCTGCCGTTTTTGATCAATTTTCAATAATTGACTAAGTTGTTGTTTGTGCTCGTTAATGTTCATAATTCTGCTTTTTGCTCTTGGCTATTTGCTATTTGATTTATTCAAACGATTAATTAGAAAATTAATCTTTGCTCCAACTTTATTTACTTCTTCCATTAATTCATTAAACTCGCCTGAATTAATATAATTTAGTTTTAGAATAATTTCTAATATTGCAACTACTTCATAAGTTGATTTAAGTGAAATAATTAAAAATCTACGAAATTCTATGTCAGATTTACTTGCAGCACCTTCGGCAATATTTAAGTTAATACTAACCGAAGCACGTCTTAATTGTGAAGTTAATCCATATAATTCTTCTTTTGGAAAATTTTTTGTAATTTTGTAAATTTTACATACAAAATTTAAAGACTCTTTCCAAATTTCTAATTTTTTAAACCTATGCATATATACTATTTTATCAAAATAAAGAAGACCAGGCAAAATACTTGGTCTTCATTATCAGTCAAACCGCGAACCGCAAATAGCCAACTGCGAACCGCAAATAGCTAATAGCGAATCTCGAATAGCGAACCGCAAATAGCGAATAGCGAATCTCGAATAGCGAACTGCAAATAGCGAACAGCTAACAACTTTTTCTTACATCCAACTTTTATCAATTGCAAAAGCTAAATTTTTGTTTTGCATTTTCTTAAGCATTACATAACCAGCAGTAACAACAGTAGAAATAATTCCAGCGTTAACTGCAGCTTCAGCTGCACCAGCACCAGTTTTTGGTAAACTTGTCATACCTTTAACAGTACCAGTTGTACCAGCACCTGCAACTTTAGTTGAAGTTCCCATTGAACTAGAACCGCTTGCTGAAGTATTGTCAGTTGAAGCAGCAGCTGAAGCATTTCCAGCAGTAGCTACAGAAGAAACTTCTGCATCGCCACCCTGTGAACTTCCAGAACCAGATGCTCCACCTTGACCTGTCGCAGCAGCACCAGATGCATCAGCAGCAGCACCGTTTGGTGTTGCAGCAGAACCAGCATTTGAACCAGCTGAAGCATTTTCACCTGCAGCAGCTGAAGCATTGCCAGAACCGGCTTGGTTAGCTGTAATAGTACCATCTGGATTGATTTGTGCGCTTTGCGAACCACTTCCAGATGAAACTGCAGCAGCGCCACCATCACCACTACCTGTTCCACCAGCATTGTTTGCATTGGCAGTATTCACAATAGTTTGTTGTTGATTAATATTAGCATTAGTTAAATTAATGCTAGAATTAGAATTAATAGTATTTGTATTAACATTAGTATTACTATTGGTGTTTGAATTATAAGAACTTTGTGACTGGCTTTGGCTTTGATTCTGGCTTTGATTCTGATTATACGAATCAGCATAAACAGAACCAATTCCTGCAAAAGCCAAACCAAAGGTAATTGCTGAAATTGCAATAATTGTAATTAAATTTTTCATTTTAATCCTTTCTTAATATTTAATTATTCAATCTTTCTTCGAAACAAAGATTAAATAATTTTTAGTAAACTCGACCAATTTACTTTTCCCCTTACACTTACTTACTATTATCATATTAATAAATAAATGTAAAGAGAAAAAATTTGAGGGGGAAATTCTACAATCTCCCCCTCCTATATATAAACACTAATTATTAGCATTAGCACCATTTACGACAGTATTTTGTTGATTGATATTATTGTTATTGATATCGATCGGAATATTAACATTAATATCATTATTAATGATCGTAGTGTTGTCGTTGATATTTGTATTTACCGAAGTCTGATCCTGGTTTTGATTTTGACTTTGGTTCTGTGACTGCCGCATGCTAAGTTTTATGTCAGTTTTGGCTTGCGGCACATAAGAAGATATCGAACTCGGGGTTATTACGAAATTCCCCTGAGCTATCTTCGCCACAGAGATAGACAAATCATCCCAGGATACTTTAAGTGGAATCTCGGACGACGGCGCGAAGGACAAGCTTGGTAGCAATTCGGGCTTTAACGCAATCGTAGTTGGCGGTGGTATATAAACCATTGTTGCATTCCCACAATCAACTAAAATCGCCGGTACCCAGCCATAGCGGCCTGGTGCAACCCATGCCTTAACATACTTATCAAACCGAATATTATAGTACGCCTTGTGTGGCAAAGGTTGACCATTAGGACCACATTCTGTAAGTCCTTTGACAAGCGTATGAACTTTCCAAGTTCCATAGCTGTCTTGGACATACCGATCCTCAGGTCCGACAATCACATACCCGACTTTCCCGCTAGTAGCAGCTTTCCGTAATTCCTCAATTTCAATCGGATTTGTTTCAATTGCTGCCAAATTTTGCTGAAAATGAAGGGTAGCAGCATATTGTCTCAGCTCGACTTTCGTATGAATTCCCCCACGAACCGCAGGGTTTATATTAATCTGAGAATAATTCCGAACTGGTTCTTTATTCTCAAAATCAAATGTTACCTGCGAATTCTGAGAATTCATTTCGCGAGTAAATTTTTTACCCGCAACCATCGCAGTAATAGTCATTGGATGAGCATTTTGAACAGGTATAATCGCACCTCCAAAACTATTAATAACCACATCCTGTCTACCAACCAAATGTCCGCTCCGGATTGCAGTTAAATTAACTTTAGTACCTTTTGGGGCATAAATTTTGATTTCCCCATTAAAAGGACCACTTACTGCAACCGACGAATGGTTGGCTTGAGGATAAAATAAAATCTGCGATCTTTCTACTACTGACACAAAACCAAGCATCTTGCCGGTTTTGGGATCTATTGCGGTACGTGGCTCCATTGTAAGAGGAACCTCATTTTCAAGTTGATATACCCGAATTAAATTAGCTTTACCTTCGGGTACAACCTTGAGTTGAGTTCCGTCTTCAACTTCACCGCGATAAACCTCACCCAAACTGTCATAAATCGCAATACTGGCTGAACGTGATTCTCGCAAGGTGTTGTCTTTCTTCGCCAGGATTTGTATATTTATTCCTTTTTCCTGACGAGTCCGATCATCCTCCTGCTTTTTCGCATCCATGAGTGCAACTCCTAAACCATCACCATCTTTTTTGTATCCCATGATTTTGGCGAGGGTCATGGTCGGACAGACGAAAACTTGAAACGACTGTGACCCTTTGATTTTGACAGGTCGCTCAACATACACGGTCACAGTCAAAATGATGATGTCGCCAGTTTCCTCAGAGTGCTGGACTACTTTTTTCCACTCATCAGCAACATCTGGTGCAACTGATCTTGGTGGGAAAACCCTGATTTCAGCTCCGTTAGCGTGTTCAAATTCCTCTCTCCAAAGTATGAACTTTTTTGTTACATTGCCAATAGATTTGGTTTGAGGGTTAAATGACACTTCAACAGTCGCTTTCTCGACGCAAGTATCTCTGGACTTGTGAAAGTCCACATCTGCGTCGGTAGTCCAACCAAAGTCAGCGAGCGAGTAAACCTTGATTCCTGCTTCGCACATTTGACCCAACCGGTTCGATGGATCCACGATAACTGTTGGACCTAGTATTGATTTTAACCGATCGGGTGTTCGAAGTTTCAGGGTCAAGTAGGCACCCTCTGGCCTTTCAAAATTTTTGGGTCTACTCCATATAGAGCCCAACAACCAGGTAAAAAAAGACCAGGGGCTAAAATCACTTGCAATCGCGATTTCAGCAAGATGTTGCGAGCGTGAAATCTGCTGATTTAAAACTTTTATTTGATCACTCAGTTTAATCTCATGCTCAGGACTAATCTCATGTTCTCGTGAAGCAAATCTCGCCTCATAAAGATCTGCCTTATGTTGAATTTTAAGCTGCAGTTGATAACTGCTAACAAAACCTCCAACATACATTGCGAAAACAAAAAAAATTGTCCATGTCGCGATAACAACATTTCTAACAAGAGGTTTCCTTAGGTACCCCATCATTTTAATCACTCCTTATCAATTTTTTTATTTTAAGCTTTTCGCCTACATAATTTAAAAATTCCACATTCCTGTGAAATTCATTGCCCAATTTTTAAAGTACAATTACACATTATTCACGCTTGATTCGCACATGAATCATTCGTAATAACTCGTAACAATCTTAGTTTCAGGCAAAATCTTGGCCAGGACCTCGTACAAACGAGGATCCGCGCCACGTAAACGTGGCGGGACAGAGGGAAGGAGGGGCATTATCACTTATATTAAAGTGAATCTCTCCACAGTTCCCAGCCAAGATTCTACCCAAAACAACCAATCAATATACTACCGTTAATGCAACCTCGTAGGTTACTAATTCATTTTAACCTGTAAGTGTCATTGGTAACCTACGAGGTTACTTTTTATTTTTGATTTCAAATAAAACAAATTTACAATATAAAAAGAAGGAATTCCTTACTACCTAATCCAATATGGATATAGGGTGGTCCTCCTTCTTTTTTTAAATTAATTTTATCTTACACTATTAAAACAAATAAGTATAGCAAACATTTTCCCAGTTGTCAACCTTCTAATACAAACTGCCGGATTCTATTCCCAATGCACCACTAAAATGATAAATTAAGATGTTTTAGAAA
>CAYZSW010000008.1:0-26734 GCA_964481135.1 uncultured Candidatus Saccharibacteria bacterium | reverse complement strand
TTTATCACTTAAAAACTTCAAAGTGTCCAAGAAGCTAGTCATCATTTCCAAAAAACATTTTTAATTATTATTGATAATGGTAAATAATATTTTCAATAAAACAACCAAATAAATTATATAATTAATTATTTTAGTGGTGAATTAAATTGAACCCCCGTCAAGTACATAACATTGACAAATTAGTTAATATTATATATAATCATTTGTAATCTTAGGCAAATTTAAATTGGCTAGGATTATTATTTAAAAATTTAGGAGGAAGAAAAAAATGGGAAAAGTTAATTTTGCCGTAGGCATAGAATGTCTTGTTCCATTGGCCGTAGATTTTTTAAAAAAAACTGGTGATTATTCACCATTAAAAAATCTGAATACGGCGATATTTCTAGCAAAGAGGATTGATGAAAAAATCCAAAAGATGCCTGCTGAAATATTCCAGGCAAAACAAAAAAAAATCGATGAGCTGGAAATATTTGATACTGAGAATAATATAGGAATTCAATTCCTGCCAGCTCCAACAGATTTTTATCAAAACGATGAACTTCTATTTGAACTCAAACAAATCAAAAAACTAGAAAAAGAAGCTCTGGAAATCATGGGTTTAATAATTACCGAAAAAGATCTTGAAAATTTTCGGGATAAAATATAATATTATTAAATCTAAATCGAAACATAGAGCGCAACACAATAATGTAAGTCGCTCTTTTTTTTATTGACAAAAAAGCGTATTTAAGATATATTTCATATAAGATCTTTAATAGTTATTTAATATTGAAGGAGTGATAATATGAACATAATTTCACTTAAAAATAAGTACGATGAATGTCTCAAAGAACTTGCTCAAAAAAAAGGAGTTTTCGGGGTAAATCTTGAAAAAAAATTAGAAAATATAACTTATCAAGATCTAAAAAAACAAAGCTATGATTTTATCATTATATCTGGATCTTCAGGATGTGGTAAATCCACAATCGCAAAATATGTGAAAATAGAAAAATTTCCAATGGTTGCAACAAGAAAAATGAGACCAGGAGAAAAAAATGGTGTAGATTATTATTTTTATTCAATTGAAGAATTTAATGCAAAAAAAAATAATTTCTGGGATGTACACGAAAGACATGGTAGTATACATGCGATTGATAAAAATAAACTAGCTGGTAAGATCAAGCAAAACAAAATGTTCTATATGGATAAAAGCGTTTCATCTACTAAAAGGTTACTAAACCTATTAAAAAAAGAAAAAAGTGTAGAAAATGTAAATGTTTTATTAATTTATATCTTGCCGCCGTCTTTTGAAGATTTATATAATAGAATATGCAAAAAAGACGAACGACCAGACGAAAATCCTATCGAAAGATTATCAGCTTCTTTCGAAGATATGAAAAATGCCGATTTTTACAATTTGATATTAGTAAATGATGATTTAAGTAGAATTAAAAAAATATTTAAAAAAATTTTATAAATTGGGTAATAATAATTACCCTTTTTTTATTTAAAAGGAAAATTATGAAAAAATTATTAGTTTTCACTGGTGGTGGAATGACTCGAGCATTGAATCCAACACTTTACGGTATTATTTCAGCTGCAAAAAAAAATAATATTAAAGTTCTTGGGGGCATACATGGCTGGGCGTGTTTACTAGATGAGGGAAAGATTATTGACCTATCAGATGTTAATATTGAGTTAATCAAAAACATTGGTGGATCTTTTTTACGATCCTCAAGAACAAATCCTTTTAATATAAGTGATGGGATTAAACAAGTAAAAAATAACCTAAAAAGATTAGATATTGATTATATTGTTGCTATTGGAGGAGATGACACCAATGGAGCAGCTAGAAATTTATGGGAAAAAGAAAAAATTAAAATTATTGGCTGTCCAAAAACAATTGATAATGATTTATCAGCAACCTATTGGACGCCAGGATTCCCATCAGCAGCAGAAGCAATATCAGAATTTGTTTCTCGTGTTAAACGAGACGCCGCTTATGGCTTAAAAAGAATTTTTGTCATTGAAACGCTCGGCGGTCATGCAGGTTGGGTTGCTGCTGCAAGTTCATATGGCGGTGCAGATGTAATTTTGCCTCCTGAAAAAAAATTCAATTTAGAAAAAGTTTTAAAGATAATCAAAAAAAAATATGAAGAAAATCATCATTTTGCAGTAGTTGTCTTAACAAATGAAACACATTTTGATAAAAATATTGGTCAATTTAAAGATACACAAAAGGATAACTTTGGAATTCAACGACATGAATTTGTTGCAATCGGTCTAAAACAAGAAATTGAAAAAAAATATAATCTTCCTGTTAAAGCATTAATGCCAGGACATCATGTAGAAGCAGGAAATCCATCTCCAATAGATCAACAATTTGCAATTGAATTAGGAGAAAAAGCAATTGAACTTATTAAAAACAATAAATTTGGTTATATGCCATGTATAAAAAGACCTAATTGGAAAAGTATAAAAATTATTGTAGATTCAATAGAATTAAAAAAAGTTGTTGGAAAAGGAAATTATAGAAAATTAACCTCAGAATATTTTGATTTTAATAATTTACAAGTAAAAAATAAATTCTATGACTATATGGAACCAATTTTAGGACAATATTCTCAACCAGATAAAGAATATTATAATTTACAAAAATTGTTAAGAAATACTAAGGGACTATAAAATTTAAAACAAATGAAAAAGGAGCCGAGTACTATTTATACGGCTCCATGAATGTTCATGTTACATAACCAGAGACATTTGTCTTTGGTTGTTTAGTGTTGTAGTTTCAAGCATAGAGATAATCTCAAACTTGGCCTTTTTAATATTGTCATGTGAAGGTGGACAACTTGAAAAATGTGTATGCATAAAAACTTTTTCAAGTTTTGAACAGTCTGATCCTGTTTTAGCACAAATCTCACAAGCTACATCTCTCAGGATGTAGTAATCAAGACCGAAACCAGTAAGTTTTTCAATCTGATGCTGAATTCGCCCTTTATCGTCAAATTTGAAATTGATCGAGGGAGTCTCTTCAAGAAATCTGATAACTTCATATTCGCCAGAATGTTTCATTTCCTGAAAAATAACTTCCTTAAAAAGATCTCTTTTGTCAGGACGAAGTCTGGAAAGTTGCATCAGCAAGTTCAGCGTCAATCCCCGTTTATCGTAATGCCGTAAAAAACCCATCTCTCTAGTTTGAGAATCTTCAGGTTCTGGAATCTCTAAAATTCCATTAATTTTCGGCGGAATGAAATCGATATATACTACTATGAAGTTGCTTCCGTTAAAAAACAAAGTCATATTCCGAGGTATTGGATCTAATCCAATGTCTAAAATTAATCCTGAGGAAGTTTGAAAAAGTGGGTTCATCACATCACGACAAATCATGTATACAATCTGCCGGCAGGAATCATCATCAGCCTTCGATAGAATGTCATCCAACGACTCACCGCAAAATTGTGCAACTTCAACTAAATCTCCACCAGGTTCAAACTTATAAAAGCCAATCGAATTCGGGACGCTTACTCCTGCATTACGCAAGTAAGCATGATAATCCAGAATTTCATCAAGGACTTGAGACACTTCATGTGAATTTGCAATAATTTTCATTACTTTGTCTTCACCATTGCAAATCCTCATTACTAAAACATTTGAAGTGTAATGACCTTTTTTCACGATCTCAATACTAACATCCCGAACTATGTTGGGAAATTCTCTCACGATAAACAGGTGAGCTTTTTCAACCACTTGATTCATTTCTTTATCCTCGCTTTCCAAAAAATTTTGAAATTATTGCAACTTAAAAATTTCAACTCTTCCCTGGTTTTGAATTTTTAATTTTCAAATTGCGATAAAATTTTCAGCAGTTTTTTTTAGCATCAAAAAAACTACTAATTGCTAGTAGTTAATTTCTTTTAAAATAACAACCAGTTTTAGTAGTTTTTATAATACAATTTTGATTTTTATTTTTGATATTTATTTTCATCAAAAACCTTAATTCAAATATGTTTCATACACTATCATACATTATCATACAATATTTTGTCAAGGTTTTTCTTGTGGATAATTATATTAATTAACAATTAACAGTTAACAAATAACAATAAAAAATATTTGAATTGATTGTGAAAATTAATGTATTTATGAGACATTATTTTTTCCACTCTTTTACAGCTCGCTCGTAGATTTTTGGAGTTGAAACATCAAACCATTGACCTTCAAATGGGTAACCAAAAATTTTACCTTCTTTAGCAAGTTTAGGAAAAACATCTTTTTCCAGCATAATAAAACCGTTTCTAGGAACATAATCAATTAATTTAGGATCGATTATATGAATACCTGCATTAACCAATCTAGAATTATAATCTGCTTTTTTTGGTTTTTCATCAATACCAATCACTCTAGCACCTCTTAATTTGACCGAGCCAAAAGCCGAAGGATCTTCAACAGAAGATAAACTAAGTGTAGCTAGACCTTTATTTTCTAAATGATAATCAATTAATTCATGCAAATCGATCTTTGCTAAAACATCTCCGTAATACATAACGAACGGATTTTTTCCCAAAAGATTTTTATTTATTCTTAGTGGACCAGCAGTGCCAGATGGTTTTTTTTCTTCTACATAATTAATATGAACACCAAACTTTGAACCATCACCAAAATATTCTTTTATCTTATTGCCCTTGTAACCAACCAGTACAATTAAATCTCTAAATCCCTGTTCGCGCAGATTTTCAATAATATGTTCTAAAATAGGTCTTCCATGAACCGGTATCATTGGTTTTGGCATTTCATAAGTGAAAGGTCGCATTTTAATTCCATAACCGCCAGCTAAAATAAAAACTTTGGCAACTTGAGGGCCAATTGCTTTTGTAAGTAAATATTCAATTGCATGAGACCTGTTTCTAATTCTAACTCCATCAATTGATTTATCAACTGATTTAATTACATCCTTTTTCAGAGTAATAGTTAATCGTACTCGATCCATATTTTCCTAAATTATTTATAATTTCAAGTAAAAATAAAAACTATTTACAAAAAATAAATTTTAAACTAATTTTATCATACCATATCATACCAATAAATCAAGATGGGGAGTAATTAGATATTAGATATTTGTAATTCGAGTCTCGTAATTCGAGCTTCGATATTCACAGTGTCATTAACTCGAGCTTCGTAGTTCGTAATTTGATATTCGATTTCTATTGTCTAGTTACGAATCTCGAGTTACAAAGCTCTAATTATTTACTTCTTAACTCTTTTTTCTTTTATATACCAATTTTGGATACCGCTGAATCTATCTGCTGGAATTACGGCCTTAAAATCAGTTGTAACACCTTTAATATTATTTGAAATTCCATAAGCAAAAACTTCTTGCTTTATTTCTATAGCAGGTTTTTGATTATTAAAAAGGTTATTAAATTCTGATATTTTTTTATCCCTTTCTTCCTGATCTAAAGTCATTCTGCCTTGCTCCAAAAGCTTATCTGCATCAACATCTGAAAAATTAGATAAATTTAAACCTTTATCGGAAATTTGAGACGAATGCCAAAAAGGATATAAATCTGGATCATAACCATAATCAAGACCATACAAAAGCAAATCGTATTGTCTCTGGGGAATAATTTCCGATTGCAGTTTCTTCGCATCATAAAAACGAGTATCAATATTTACACCCAAAGATTGCCAACTCTCTTTAATTTCCTGGGCTTTTATTGTGTTGGCTTCTTTAGTGCTTGTCACCAAAGTAGCATTAAGCTCTTGTCCGATATTTTCAGAGTTTGCTAATTTATTTCTTAATTCTTTATTTTGCCACATTTGATTATTTAAATTGAAAAAAAGCATTAAATATCTTGGTAATTTAATTTCATAATAGGTAAAATTTTTTGGCAAATCTTCTGCTTCTAATATATAACTACCACCGTCTAGTTGTTTTGACTTTAAAGCTTTCAACAAATTATTATAATCTGGATAAATATAAATACTAATTTTTTCAATATAAGGTTTAGCGTGAATGAATTTTTCATTTGGTATAAATTGAATGTCAGTTTTGTTTTGCTTTGAAATTTTATAAGGGCCATAAGGGAAAATTGGTTCGCATAAATTTGCTAAAAGTGGAGCAAATGGTTGCTTTAAATTAAATTTAACAACATGCTCTTCGGGGCTAGATATATCAATATCAGACCAGCTGGGCTTTTCTTTTTTTATTGTATCTACTAGTTCTTGTGCATTAACACCATCAATAATTTCAAAGGTATATTCTTTCTTATCATCTGAAATATTCCAACTAGAAGCTAGTTCCGGCCGAATTTGTCCATCCTTATCTAAACTAACTAAACCGATTTTAGTTAGTTTGTTAGTAACCGATGTAGCATCAGAAATAGAATCAGCTATTATACCTTCTTTGTATTCTCCACCATAATCGGGTACAATTTCAGTAGAATGGATATATTTATTATAAATTAAATAAATACTTCCGAAAAAAATTACAAATAAAAGTATCAATAAAAACAGTTTTTCTTTTTTAGGCAAAATACATAATATTACATTAAAAACTTTACAAATTTTCGAATAAATATTTTTGCAATATTTGATTAATATATGAAAATATTTTTGAATATATTTGTAAACACCAACGAGAGCAACTTTTAATTTTTCCAAGAGTTACCTTACATTAATTAATATTTTTAGATAAAAGTATTAACAACTGTTGACACAACAAAAAGCACAGCAAATACTATTGTCAAATTATATAAAACTTTTTCCATTCCTCTTTTAGAACGATAAACATTGCTTTCACCACCAAAAGCTCCACCAAGGCCAGTGCCACGATGTTGTAATAAAATTACAATAACAAGTAAAATTGATAACACTATTTGAATAATATTTATAGTTGTTTGCATGTTTTTCCTTAATTTAAACCCAGTAAAAATTATCTGGAGGCGCGAGAGGGAATCGAACCCTCGCATCGAGGTTTTGCAGACCCCAGCGTTACCACTTCGCCATCGCGCCAAGATATGCCAGACAGATCCCTGTCTTACTACTTGGCTACCAGGCCAAGCGGTAATGATGTCCCACTTCACATAAAGTTACGCGGGACACACTTCTCAAAATTAATATATATGGTTGCGCCACGCGAAGCCACGTTCTATGTGGCGAAGTGTGGAGCGGGTGAGCGGACTTGAACCGCCGACCTTCTCCTTGGCAAGGAGACGTTCTACCACTGAACTACACCCGCGTAATTTTATTCACGATTTATAATTAATCTATCAAATATTCATAACAAAATGAGTAACTCGCCCGCCATGCTTCGCAAGGCGTTGCGGGCGGGCCACTGAACTACAACCGCACATTATTTTAATTGAAAAAACTTTGCTATTTGCACAAACCTTTATAAAGCAACATAATTTTAACAAATATATATTTACTTGTAAAGAATAATTTTATATGCAATAATAATTTCAGAAAGGTATCTTATGAGCAAGAAAAAAAAGAAGAAAAAGTTTAAAAACAAAATACTACAAAATATTCAAAATCCAACCTTAAAAGAAAAAGAAACTACAGTTATTGAAAAACCAGTTGAAGAAAAACTTGCAACACCCAAAGAAACTCAAGAAAAAAACATTATTACGATCAATGCAGATGATAAGAAAAATTTTCAATCTGATTTCAAAAAATTTATTGTCTCAATTTGCATTGTTGGAATATTATTCGCAATTGTAGTTCTATTAAATTACAATACAAATATAATTTCCGACCTTGCTAATAATTTGGTTGCTTTTCTAAATATTCAATCTTAAAATTAATTTAATTTTTTTTAGTTCTATTTTTATATTTAATAATAAGCCAAATTGGTATCCAAATAATTCCAAAGACAACTATCCAGATAATTGCGTAACTTATCCATCTTAAAAACGATAAAACAGACCTAAATGCTAATTTAATTTGTGATAGAGGTTGCCATTTGTCAGAGATAACTGGTAAAGATGCTTCATCTTGAGCTAAAGTAACAGAAATTTTCGCCATATCAACATTTTTCTCTAAATACTGCATTTGACCCTTAATAAGCTCTATATTTTGTCTTACTGAAGTTAATTGATTTTGAACTTTTAATATTTCATCTACACTTTGAGCTTTTTTCATAATTTCTTTTAGTTGCTCTTCTGTTGCTTGGTAATTTTTTAATTTAGATTCTAAATCAACATACTTTTCCGTAATGTCTTCTGAAGTTATATTTTCTGAAACAACTTTATCTGCTAAAGTTTTATAATAATCAATTGCTTGGTCTAATTTTTCGGCTGGCACTCTAACAGTAATATACGAACGGGGTTGATCGAGAGGATTATTAATCTGAGAACTTACAATATATCCATCATTATTCTCTGCATAAGTATTTATCTTTTTACCTGTATCTTCAATGTTTGACACTACCATAGATAATGATGCATCTTTAATAACCATTCTTTCAGATGATTCTTCACCAGTAGAACTTTCCAAAGAAGCTGATTCACCTAATAATGTTTTGCTTTCATTGTAGCTTGTAGGTTTTGTCTCAGAATAATTATAAGAACCCGGAACAGAACCAGAAGGTTCTAATCCAAAAGAATCCAATGAACCGCTAACACCCTGAAATAACCATACTCCTAAAATATATAAAACTATTAAAGAAAAAGTTATAATTAATATTATTACCCAAATTTTATTTTTTGGATTTTGTTTTGTTTCGTTCATATTATTAGTCATACCCCCCCCTTATTTGAAATTAATAAATAGTAAAAATAATAGATAATATCATTATACCAAATTTAGTATCTTTTTTCTTTAGGCCTAATCTATCTTCACTTTTTTAAGCCGAAGAGAATTGATAACAACCGATAGAGAACTAAGCGCCATGGCTCCAGCAGCAATCACTGGTCCTATCATTGTAGCTAAAATTCCAAAAGCAGCTACCGGAATAGCCACGGCATTATAAACAAACGCCCAAAAAAGATTTTGTCTAATTATTTTAAAAGTAGCTTGAGACAATCTTATTGCTCCCACTAAAACACTTAAATCACCTCTGGCTAAAGTAATATCCCCTGCCTCAATAGCAATGTCTGTACCAGAACCAATAGCAATCCCTACATCTGCTTGAGTAAGAGCTGGGGCATCATTAATCCCATCTCCAACCATTGCCACAGTATTTTTATGTTTAAATTCTTGATCATTTAATATTTTTTGAATATCTAGCTTATTAATTTCTACACCCCTTTGGAGTTGTTTGATAATATTGGTCTTATCTTGCGGTAACACCTCGGCAATTACCTGGTTTATACCAATTTGTTTGGCAATTGCATGTGCAGTTTGCTTGTTATCACCCGTAAGCATAACAATCTGATAACCCATTTTTGCAAGCAAATTGATTGCTTTGACACTATTCTCTTTTAAAGTATCGGCCACAGCAATAATGCCCAATAAACTCTTTTCCTCGGCCACTAACATAGCGGTTTTACCTTGCTTTTGTAAGTCACTAACTATTTTTTCGGATAATTGAATATTGATATTGTTTTCTTGCATCAATCGCTTATTGCCAATTAAAACTTGCTTATTATTAATCTTTACTTCAACACCTTTACCAAAAATCGCTCTAAATTTTTCTGTTTTAGATAATGTGATTTGTTTTTCTTTGGCTTTTTTAACAATTGCTTGTGCTAAAGGATGCTCAGAATTATTTTCCGCCGAAGCCGCCAACTGCAACAACACAGACTCTTGTTGACTTAACGCTGATTGACGCAGAAATTGTCCGCGTAGGTTCGCATTTAGTGTACGTTGGTTAACGATGATATCTGTCACACTTGGTTTTCCTTTAGTTAGAGTTCCAGTTTTGTCCAGCACAATTGTTTTTGTTTTACCCATAATTTCAATAGCTTCGCCTCGTCTAAAAAGTATCCCTTTTTTTGCCCCCTGACCAATACCAACTGTCAGGGCTGTGGGAGTTGCCAATCCTAGGGCGCAAGGGCAGGCAATAATAAGAACTGTAATTGTTGCCACAACTGCTACAAACCAATTACCAGCTAATAGCCAGCCAATAGCTGTCGTAAACGCCAATACCAATACTGCCGGCACAAAATAAGAAGTTACTTTATCGGCAAATTCTTGAATTGGGATTCGTGACCCTTGAGCCTCTTCTACTAATTTTACTACTTGCGAAAAAAATGTATCTTGCCCAACTTTCGTGGCTTTTACCTTAAGTATTCCTTGCTGATTTATAGTTGCGCCAATAACACTACTGCCCACAGTTTTCTCTTGGGGCAGAGATTCCCCAGTAGCCATAGACTCATCTATTGAGGAATTTCCTTCAACAATTACTCCATCAGTAGGAATTTTTTCTCCAGGCCTTATAATCATCAAATCACTCACTTTTAACTCTTCAATAGACACCTCTTTTTCTTTGCCATCGATAAAAATTCTAGCTGTTTTTGCTTCAATTTTTAAAAGTTCACGCAAGGCCTCAGAGGTTTTCCCACGAGCTCTTTCTTCCAAATATCTTCCCAGTAGCTGAAAAGCCATAATAAAAGCAGCTACTTCGAAAAATACCGGCACTTCGATAAAAAATGAAGCGATACCAAACAAAAAAGCTGCAGTAGTACCAATAGATATTAGTACATCCATATTGGCATACAATTTACTAATTGCCCTTATAGCCGATAGATGTGTAGAAAATCCAAGTACGTAGACCACTATAAAAGCCAAAATTGCTTCAAAATATATTTGACCAAGAAACATTTTATCCATATACATTAAAACCATAGTTATCATCAAGGGTACACTTAAAATAATCGCCCAAAATGCCTTGGTTTTTGCCGATTTAATTCTCTTTTTTTCTTCTATTTCTGACTTATTTTCCTCAGTTTGACCAAATACACTGTAACCTTCTTTCTGAATAGCTGTCTTAATCAAATCTAAACTCAAATTTCCAACTAATTTAAAACTTACTTTTTGATTATTAAAATCAATATTAATATCCCTAATTTCGGAAAAGCCTTGCAAGGTTTTATTAATAATTTGAGCGCAATGAGGGCTTTGCATACCTTTTACTTTAAATGTTATAACTTTTACCTGTCCTTGATCGCTATTTTGACTAATTTTGTATCCCATGCCAGTAACCATATCTTTTATTTTTTGTTGGGAAAATTTTTTACCCGAAACTATTAGTTTTTCATTGTTAAAATCTACTCTTGCCGAATCTACACCCGCAACTTTGCTTATTTTTCCCTCTATGTTAACCGCACAACTCACGCAATGCATCCCATATATTTTATAAATTTGTTTTTTATTCATTTTATTAACCTTTCTTTGACTGACACCTCGTAGGTGTCAGTGGGTTATCCTTTTTAACTGTCACCTATAAAAAGGTATCGATAAGTTAATTTACGACTTCGATAACCCCACTTACCATACCCATCCAACAAGAAAATTTATATTTTCCAGTTTTGCGTGAAGTAAACTCTATAACGCTAGTTTGTTTTTGACTAATTGGTACCGTCTCATCAAACAATTTTGGAGATATGATGGCATTGGTACAGCCACTAACTCCCTTGTCAGTTATTTCCCACCTTACCGGTACATCCACTTTTACCTGAAAAAAATTTGGCGAATATTTAAATGAGTATGCATCCATTTTAATTACTTGAATATCATTGTCTTTTACTATCTCTATATTCTCCCCATCATCAGAATTATAAATCGGATAAATATTGCTCAAACTAGGCAAGTTAAGCACATTGAGCTGAGAATTAATATTGTATAATGCAAAAAATAATACTAATATACCAGCTACTTTTAGAAAAATACTAGATAAATGTGTTTTTTGCATAAATTTCACGCTGGTGAGTCCAATGATAAGAAGTATTGGAAAAGTCCCCAAGGCAAAGAAAAACATAATGAGGGCGCCAGAAATGACATTGGCTGAAATTAGTGCTATACCTTGGGCAGTAATAGTAAATCCACAAGGCAAGAAAAAGGTTAATGCACCGAGAATAAAGGGCATTATTTTTCCTTGAAAATTTTTTTCATCAGCAATTTTGTGAGTGATAATTTTAGGCAACTGAAAGGAAAATCTTTTTAAACTTTCCACCCCTAACATCTTAAGAGCTAAAAATATCATTATCATAGAAACTAAAATCACCAAAATAGCTGTGTAATTAAGGGAAATTTGTAATTTTGACCCTAAGGTGCCCAAAAGTGCGCCAAAAAAAGCATAAGAAAGCAATCGTCCACTGTTAAATAATAGATGTGGTTTGGATTTTTCCCAAAATGAATTTGAATTGGCATAAAGTTCATACCACTTTTTGCTCATAGAAAGAATTAACCCGCCAACCAGAGCTACGCAGCTAGAAAGACCAGCCATTATCCCAAAGATAAAAAAAGTAGCCAGCGATGAACTTTCACTTACTGCCATAAAACTTGCTAGACCAGATTTTTCCAATAAAATAAATAAAACGATTACTCCCAGAGCAATAAGTAGATATTTCCCAGCTCGAATTTTTGTCTGCTTGACTGGAAATGGCTTACAGGAGAATCTATAACCATGTTGAGAAAAAATTTTATTTAAAAATTCAATACTTGGCTGGTTGACAGAATAGCTGATATCAACTTGATTTTTTGCCAGATGCGCATCAACAAATTGTATATTTTTTAAACTCAATAGTTTTTTTTCAATTAAAATCTCACAGCTGGCGCAGTGCATACCTTGGACAAAAAATGTAATTTTTTTCAAACCTGGATAGTATTTCATAGTAAGATAAAAATTTATTTATTGTAATATTTAATAACTTGCAAAATTTCTTTAATCATTTTGTTCTGTTTGGAATTTTTTTTGGATTGCATAGCTGTAAGAAAGCAGGTATTAAGGTGATTTTCCATCAACATTTGATGAGCTGATTTTAAAAGACCTATCACTGCCAAATTCTGTTGCATAATATCAATACAATATTTGTCTTCTTCTATCATATTGATGATTTTTTCAATGTGAGTTTTAGCTTTTTTAAGATTTGTTTTTGCATTTTGTTTTATATCCATAAATTTTCTTTCTAAGGTGTTGGACAACACTAAATGTATCATTAACTTTGATTTTTATACCCTGTCCATAGGTATAGGTCAATTATATGGACAAAATAATAACTTGTCAAATAATTAAGCTGTGGATAATTAATACCTTTTTTCTTTGGGCCTATATTGCAAAGCTTCGGCAATATGCGATGACAAAATATTTTCTGATTTTTCTAAATCAGCAATGGTCCTAGCAAGTTTTAATACCCTATGATATGCCCGAGCTGAAAGATTAAGTTGATTGACAGCTTGTTTTAAAATATCTTTACTCGCCTCATCTAATTGACAGAATTTCTTTATGTCTTGCGGGCGCATTTCAGCATTTGTATATATTGATTTTTTACGAATATTATCAACATCCAATCTAAATCTTTTTCTTTGAATATTTCTTGCACTATTAACTCTTTGCCTTACTAGCTCTGATTTTTCTGCAACATCTTCCTTAGCAAGTTTCTCGTATTTTATTCTTGGAACTTCAATATGTAAATCAATCCTATCCAGTAGTGGTCCAGAAATCTTTTTCTGATATCTTAATACCTGACTAGGAGTACAAATACATTGCTTAACTGGATCTGATAAATATCCACAAGGACAGGGATTTTGTGAAGCAATTAAAATAAACTTAGCAGGAAAAGTTAAAGACCCTTGGGCACGAGAAACAGTTACAATACCATCTTCAAGTGGTTGACGAAGCGATTCTAAAACTGAACGAGGGAATTCTGGAAATTCATCTAAAAATAATACTCCTCTATGGGCTAAAGAAATCTCTCCTGGACTAGGCCATGCACCACCACCAACAAGTGCTATATGACTGGCCGTATGATGAGGAGATCTAAATGGTCTTTGGCAAACCAAAGGATTGTCAGACGGAAGATTGCCAGCTATCGAATATATTTTTGTAGCTTCTAGAATTTCATCTTTTGTTAAACTAGGCAAAATTGAAGGAAAACTTTTTGCAAGCATTGTTTTACCAGAACCAGGAGGTCCAGAAAGCAAAATGTTATGAGCTCCTGCTGCGGCTATTTCCAAAGCTCTTTTAGCTTGTTCTTGACCTTTTATATATGCGAAATCATATTCAAATTCTAAATTTGATGCTTGTGATAAATTTTTTGGTCTAATATATGAATTAATAAGTTTTTCATTTTTCAAGTGTAAAATCAAATCTCTTAAATTTTTAATTGGAATAATTTCGATATTTTCAATGAGCGATGCTTCTCTAGCATTAACTTCAGGAATAAAAATCTTTTTAATACCCCTTGGGACACAAGACATTACAATAGGCAAAATTCCCTTTGTATGTCTCAGAGAACCATTTAGCGCAAGCTCACCAATAAAAATTGAAGATATTAAATCTTCCTCAGATAATTTAATTTGTTTATCACCTGCTAGAACACCCACTGCAATAGCCAAGTCATAGGCAGGACCTTCTTTTTTTAAATCTGCTGGAGCAAGATTAATAGTTATCCGACTCATGGGAAATAATGCTCCAGAATTTTTAATAGCCGAACGGACCCTTTCTTTTGATTCTTCTACTGCTTTGTCTGGAAGTCCTACAATATTAAGAGCGGGCAACCCCTGCCCAATATCAACTTCAACTTCAACTGGATAACTTTCCAGTCCCACCACTGCCATTGAGTTTACTTTTGCTAACATAGATATATTATACTACAGTTTTTTCCTTAAGATATCCCCAGTGTCAATAACTTGATTTATTTTTAACATTGCAAAATTTTTTAATCCTGGATGATAAATTTTAATTGGTTTCTGTGCTATATTATATAGTTCTTTTACTTTCTGTTTAATAATTTTTTTTGGAGTTAAAATTTCCAAATTATCACCTAATTTAATTTGTCCTTTTACTTCAATTGTCGCAAGCATATTTTTTTTATCAAACTTTTTAACAATTCCGATAAATCCATGTGTACCCTCTGTACGATTAGCAAATGTCTGATGATGTTCAAGTCCTGGCTTACCAAAATAAAACCCAGTACAAAATCCACGATTTGAAACTGCTTTAACCTCTTTAAGCAATTCTTTACTAAAACTTTTACCAGCAACCGCGTCATCAATTGCGCGTCTATAAGCTCGAGTTATTGTTGCCACATAACTAACATTTTTAGCCCGGCCTTCAATTTTAAGTGAAATAACTCCGGCTTTAATTATCTTTTTAATATGTTCAATTAAACACATATCTTGGCTTGATAAAATATGCATACCGTGCTGATTTTCATAAATTGGAAAATACTCTCCTTTTCTTTTTCCTTCTTCCAGCACATATTCTTTAACTTTATAATTCCATCTGCATGTATGAGCACAATCGCCACGATTTGCGTCGCGCCCAGTTAAATAGTTTGACAACAAACATCTGCCAGAATAACTCATACACATTGCGCCATGAACGAAAGTTTCAAGTTCAATTTCCGGAACTTCTTTATGAATTTGGGCAATTTCTTTTAATGATAATTCTCTTGCAAGTATTACTCTAGATATTCCTCTATCGCGCCAGAATTTCACTGTTTCGTAATTTGTCGCAGTTGCCTGAACTGAAAGATGAAGCTCTGCTTTTGGATAATATTTTTTAATAAGTTGATACATGCCAGGATCTGAAAAAATAATGGCATCTGGTTTTACTTTTGATAAATATTTTATATGTTTAATTATACTTTTTATACTATCGTTATGTGAATAAATATTAAGTGTGACATAAATTTTCTTGCCAAGTTTTCTAGCCAATTTAATCGCTTTTCCAATATCACTCTCTTTAACTTGATTTTCTCGATAGCGCAAAGAAAAATTAGGTGCTCCAATATAACAAGCATCTGCTCCATATCGAAAAGCAGTTTCAAGTTTTTCCAAATTCCCTGCTGGCATTAGAAGCTCGGGTTTAAAATGTTGTAATTGTCTGATCACCTTGTTTGTTGTAATTGTTGAAAATGTTTTTTTCATAAGTAATAATTTTATCAGATTTAAACAATATTATCAATAAACTTAAATTAAAAAAATATAAGTCTAACATAACCAATTTAAAATTCAAAATATTTTTAATTTTGAGTTGTTTTCTTGCGTTTTTTGTTTTACACTTTACATTTTATCTACATCTTTTCCGGTACTTCAATTCCCAATAAGTTAAGTCCTGATTTTAAAATTTGAGAACACATAAAACATAAATATAAACGAGTAGCTTTTAGATCTTTATTTTCTGCTTTTAGAACTGGAACCTTTTCATAAAACCGAGAGAACTCTGTTGCAAGTTCATAAAGATAATTAGCTAAATTATGAACTTGGTGATTAACAGTAATGTTTTTTATATTTTCATTAAAATGCATCATTAACTGGATTAATTTTTTTTCTTCATCTTTAATTAATAATTCGGAGTTAACTTTATTATTTTTATTGAATTTTCCTTTTGCCAAAATAGATCCAATTCTAACATATTGGTATTGTAAATAAGGTCCAGAGTTGCCTTTTAAATTTAAAATTCTCTTCCAATCAAATAAAATATTATGTTTTTTATCTTGTGATAAATCAGCATATTTTATTGCACCAATTCCAACAATGCCGGCAATTTCTGCTTTTTCTTCTTTAGATAAATTTCTATCTACTAAAATATTTTTAACTCTTTCAATTGCCTCATCTAAAACATCTTTTAGAAAAATAACTCTGCCAGCACGAGTTGACATTTTACCTTCAGACAAGTTAATAAGTCCAAAGTAGATATGCTCAAAGAGTTTTGAATCATACCCCAATAATTCTAGAACTTTAAATAGTTGTCTAAAATATAGTTTTTGCTCTGAACCAACAACATAAATAATTTTCTTTGGATTCCATGTTTTAATTCTATATTTTGCTGTTGCCAAGTCACGAGTAAAATATAGAGTTGTTCCGTCTGATTTTTTTAGTAATGCTGGGGTTTTAATACCATATTTTTTTAAATCTATCATCAAAACTTTCTCGTTTTTCGTCTGGATTTGATTTTCATCTAACGCTGGTACCCATTTGGCTAAATCTTTTTTTTCACACATTTTAACTATTTCGTCCATCTTGTCTTCATAAAAACTTTCGCCCAAAGTTTCATCAAATTTTATTCCAAGCATATCGTAAATTACATTAAATTCCTCTAAACTTACATCTCGCATCCATTGCCAAATTTTTCTAGCTTCACTATCACCACATTCCAATTTTTTGAACCATTCTCGTGCTTCATCATTTAAAACTGGTTCAATTTCGGCTTCCTTATGAAATTTAATATACAAATTTAATAATTCTTTAATTGGGTCTTGATTAATTTTAGTTCTATCACCCCATTTTTTATAAGCAGTAATTAATTTTCCAAATTGAGTCCCCCAATCACCAATATGATTATCGCCAATTACTTTATAGCCCTGTGATTCGTAGATATTATACAGCGCCTGACCAATAATTGTAGTACGCAAATGGCCAATGGAGAACGGTTTGGCAATATTTGGTGCAGAATAATCAATGATAATTGTTTTATCCTTACCAGATTTTCCCATTCCATATTTAGTACCTAATTTTTGGAAATTATTAATAACTTCTTGATTTATTTTTTTTGTATTAAAATAAAAATTTAGATAACCATTTTCGTTTTTAATATTATTAAAATATTTTAATTTCGAAGCATTTATCTTTTCTTCTAATTCTTTAGCAATTTCATAATTATTCTTAGCATTACTAGCATCTGAAAAAGCCATACACATTAATGAAAAACCACATCCCTTATCTTTTGGAATATCTCGAATCAAATCTTTAATATCTACAAATTCAATTCCTTTTAAAGAAGGTATGTTTTTTATAGCTTTTTCAATAGCAGCAGTAAGTTCTTTTTTTGCTTCATCTAATACATATTTCATATTTATCCTGTCATCCTGAATTTACCTGCCCGCCAAATTGGAGGGATTCAGGATCTAATGAAATTCCGGATCAACTATTATAATCTATTGATTAATCCGGAATGACAACATTATGTTCTAAGTATATCACAATTTATTTATTATTTAAGAACTTACTTATTATTTTTTGGGCATTTTGATTTAAATCTTTTCCTGGCTTTAACCAATGGATATTTTTATTGCGACGAAACCAAGTGAGCTGTCGACGGGCAAAAGCATGGATTTTATATTTTAGTTTTTCAATTTCAAGTTCCAATACTTCATCGCTTGGATTTTCTAGATAATTTGCTAAGTGTTTATATTCCAAACCAAAATCTCTCATTCGTTCTAATGATAAACCATTTTCATAAAGCTCTTCTGCTTCTTCTACAAGCCCCATTTCAAGCCGCATATCCACCCATTTGTCAATTCGTTTATAAAGTTCTTCCCTTGGCCAATCAATCGCCAAAAATAAAAATTCATACGGAGGTTTTTGTTTTTGGTATTTTGAAATTGGTTTTTTATGAAGTTCGTAAACTTCTAAAGCACGAATTAATCTACGCTTATTATTTTTGTATTTTTTCAATGTATCTGGATCGATCTTTTCTAGTTTGTTTATAATATCTTTTTCTGATAATTTTTCTATTTCGTTTCTAACCTCTTTACTCTTGCTCTTGCTCTCTATTCTGAACTCATAACCTTGGGTAACAGCGTCAATGTATAATCCAGTTCCTCCAACTAAGAAAGGAACTTTGCCGCGAGAAATAATATTTTTAATTATTTTATATGTCAATTGCTGAAACTCCGCCACTGAATAATAATCTGTCTTTGGATCTGCAATATCTAAACAATAATGAACCACTCCATCAATCTCATACAAAGGACCAAAAATCCCACCCCGCGGGTGGGATTTTTTATAAGGTTTATCTATATATGGTTTGGCAGTACCGATATTAAGACCTTTGTAAATGCTTCTAGAATCTGCACAAATAATCTCGCCATTATATTTTTTAGCGAGATTAATTGTAAGAGAAGTTTTGCCAGATGAAGTTGGACCACAAACTACAACTATTCTATTCATCGTTTATCTTTCAAATTTCAACTTTTAACTATTTGTTTTTGATTATCGTTTTTATCTTTAATTATTTTTTGCAATTCAAAAACAGATTTGCCGGATTTTTTAATTTCCTTTTTTTGTCTTTCACTATGTTTTTGGCGAAATTTATTTTCCAATTCTTCAAATTGTTGATCGTTTTTTTTATCCATAATGATAAATTTTTAAATTGGTGGCGCGGGTGGGACTCGAACCCACACAGCCTTTCGGCCACTAGTTCCTAAGACTAGCGTGTATACCAATTTCACCACCGCGCCAATTCAAAAAAAATGTGTTTTTAATCAACTGAAATTTGGTTTTTTATATTCTCAAATGTTTTTGGACCAATACCTTTAACATTTTGAATTTCATTAATATTTTTAAAACCATTTTGCAAAGTTCTATAATCAATAATAGCTTGAGCTTTTGCCGGCCCTATACCGGAAAGCACAGTTAAATCTGATAAATCAGCAGTATTAATATTGATTTTACCTTGTGTGGATGATTCTTTTTCTTGGCTAACAGTATTTTTTTCTTCTTCAAGTATTTTAATTTGTTCTTCTAATTGTGCAATTTTTTCTTTTAAATCTTGATTTTCTATTTCATAATTATGCACTTGTATTTCTTCTTCTGACTGCATTTTTTCATTTAGCTCAGATAAAATATTTTTTTGAGATAATAAAATTATTCCGCCAAAAACTATTGTTAATCCCAAAAATAAACCTAGATGAATTTTATATTTTTCAATAAAATTATCCAAATTAAATCCTATTCTAAATGATGTAAAAAATTTTCTTCGTCAAGTTTTTTTAATATAATTGGAAAATTTTTAATATTTTGTTTAATTATTAAATCAACTACACTTTTAGCTTTATTAATTGTAATTATATCAGTTAGTTTAGCTATTTTCAAATTTTTTCTACCTGATTGGTGTTTACCTAATAATTCTCCGGGACCCCTTAAAACTAAATCGATTTCTGCTAGCTTAAATCCATCAGAACATTTTTCTAATTTTTTTAGACGGTTTCTTACTTCGATTGATAAATTTGAAGTAAAAAGTAAACAATACGATTGAAAATTACTACGACCCACTCTACCTCTAAATTGATGTAATTGCGCTAAACCAAAACGTTCCGCATCTTCAATAATTATAATTGCAGCGTTGGGAACATCTATCCCAACCTCTATTACTGAAGTTGAAATTAAAATATCTGATTTTTTCTCAAGAAAATCTTTCATAATTTTTTCTTTTTCTTCTGACTTCATTTTTCCGTGAAGCATAGTAATACATAAATCAGGAAAAATACGCTTTGATAATTTTTCATATTCTGCTTTAACTGATTTTTTATCAAGATCAAAAAGTTTAATATTATTTGTTAATTGTTTATTGTTATTTTCTTCTATAAGAGGACAAACGATAAAAACTTGTCGGCCATTTTTTATTTGTTCGCAAACAAATTGATATGCTTTTTCTCTATTTACAGGGTCAACTAATTTAGTAATTATTTTTTTACGATTTTTTGGCATTTCGTCAAGTATAGATATATCTAGATCTGAATAAATTGATAAGGCTAAAGTACGAGGGATGGGAGTTGCTGTCATTGAAAGAAAGTGTGGGATTAAAGATGTTTCAGTTGTTCTGTCACTTTGCTTGTTCAAATTGTTTGATTGTGTAAGAGCAGCACGCTGCTTGACTCCAAATCTGTGCTGTTCGTCGATAATCACTAAACCAATATTTTTATATTTACAACCTTTTTGAATTAGTGCATGAGTTCCAATAATTAAATCTTGCTTCATTAATTCATTTTTAAGCTTTGAGTTATCAGATATAGTTTTAAATTTTGAGTTATTAGTTTTAAGTTTCTTTGATGTTATCATACTAATTGTTATATTTAGCTTATTTAATAATTCACACGCTGTTTGATAGTGCTGGGTTGCTAGAATTTCTGTTGGTGCCATCCAAATAACTTGATAACCATTTCTAATAATATTTAATGAAGCAATTAATGCTACAATAGTTTTACCTGATCCAACATCTCCTTCAAGCAAACGATTCATTGGAACTTCTTTAGATAAATCATTTAATATTTCCCAGCTAGCCTTTCTCTGAGCATTTGTTAATTTGTATGGCAATGATTTGACAAATTTTACGAGTGTATTTTTTTTGATCTGTAAACTAGTAGATTTTTTAGTTAAATTTTCTTTTTTAACTAAAGCTAATTTTAATATAATAAAAAATAATTCGTCAAAAGATAAGCGTTTTCTAGATTCTTCTAAACGATTATCTGAAGTAGGAAAATGGATTTCTTTAATTGCATCACTTAAACTAACTAAATTAAACTTATCTAAAATATCTTTTGAAAAAAAATCTTTTAAAATAGGGGAAAGGTCTTCAGAATTTGTAATACTAGAAATAATTTTTCTAAAATAATTATTTGTAAGACCATAAGTTAATGAATAAATTGGAACTATTTTTGATTTTTTTTCGAAGGTAGGGGAGAGGAGAATTTTTTCTTTTAGGTTAAAGTCGTAATTTATTTTCCCCATAAAATACCAAACACTGCCAACTCCTAAAATATTTTGTAAAAAAGGTTGATTAAACCAAATTGCACTAATAGCTATTTTGGTATCTTGCTCACTCACCTGTTCTAATTTTACCTTAGTAATTACAAATTTTTTTTTCCTAGTTTTAATATTAGAAATAGAAATTACTTTAGCACAAAATACAACGATATCCCCAATCCTTGTATTTTTAATATCTTGAATTTTACTATAATCAATATAATTTCTAGGAAAATAATACAATAAATCACCAACATTTTTTATTTCTAAATTGGCTAGTTTTTTGGCCATTTTTGGCCCGACACCTTTTAGATATTGAACTGGAGTATTAAGCTGTATTGCTGGTTTCATAGTGAATTAATTTCTAATTGCTCCCTGCCTCGCCGACAGGCGGGTAATTGACCTAATTACTCTATATAAACACCAAACACTAATGCCTAATTAGGATTTTAACCATTGGAATTTATTTAGGTTAATTACCTGCCCGCCATTAGCTATCGCTTCAAGCGATTGGCAGGCGGGGAAATTAGGTGAATTAGGTTAATTTTTTAATCACAAGTCTATTTTATCATACAAAAAATCCTTCAGTTATTGAAGGATTTTTTGATTAATTATAAAAATATATACTTATTCTTCAACAGTTGGCTTTAAATTAGTGTCTGGATCTTGCGATGTAGGACCTTCACTACGATATTTTTCAATCGCTTGAACCACACTACCATCTGTTTTAAGATCTTCAACAAATAGAATATGATCACGGTTTATTCTCATTTCATCTTCTGGTCCATGAATTTCGTTTCCAAGTTTAACCAATGTTAGTTTTTGTTGCTTTTCTGCTTCTGGTTTTGGTTGAATTTGATCAGTTCTTAAATAATAAATATCTTTTAATGTTGCGAATTGGGAATTTTCTCCTGAAAGTTTTCCAAAGTATACCTGACCATTAGATAAAAATACTGCTTGAATTTTTCCACTATTTGAAGAAGAAGTTGATGAATTTTTCCACAAGCCAAAACCACTTGTTGCGTAAACTGCATAACCCAGTACCACAATTAAAACTCCATAAAGGATGTAAAGAATAATTTTGTTTTTGTCCATAATACCTCCCAGTCAACCATATTTATGGTTTGACTACAATAATTAATACATTCAATTTTGAATGCCCTCCAAAAATTATCTAAATATTTATTCTATTATAACCAAACAAATTTATATGTCAAATATTAATTTATCTAGTAAAAAGAATATCCTCTGGTCCACTCCTTATTCCACTTACGGAGTGGAATAGGAATGCTTTATATTTTCTCATTTTTGACATCCCCCAACCATATTCCACTTACGGAGTGGAATATGGTTAATCTATGACGATTTTTTTAATTATAGACAACTCTCTTTGATATGACCTTTGACTATTAACAAATTTTTGATAGGGTTTCGATTCAATTCGCAATACGTCATCAAATTTACAAATTTTCTGATCATTGTTAATTTTTCCTAAATATTCATTATAAGAAGATTCCTTCCAATCCTCAGGTTTTTTAACGAGCCCTGCAGTTGTAGGATTTAAATGCAAATATCTAGTTAAATGTAAAAGCTGTTCATCGTCGCTAACTAATACACTTTTAAATCTACTTATCCACAACGGACCTTTTCGATTATGTCTAATATTAAAATATCTTGAATAACTGTCTAATATTTTTCTCATAAATATTGTTATTCCATTTTCTGCAAGTTGTTTTAGTATTAAATGTAAATGTGTTGGCATTATACAATATGCAATTAATGACACAAGTTTATCCGATTCATTAACTTGATTTATTTGAATATTCTTTCCTTGATTGATCAATTCAATATATCGTGAATACTTATATTCAACATTTTTCTTATTGTAATATTTCATTAATTCTTTCATTCTATAAAAATGGGATTCGCTATTAAATATCTTGTATCCAGCGATACTTTTATTAAAAACATGATAAATTTCACCTATTTGTAAATTATCTTTTTTCATTTTGACAACCTCCAACCATATTCCACTTACGGAGTGGAATAGGAATACTTTATGTTTTCTCGTTTTTGACATCCCTCAACCATATTCCACTTACGGAGTGGAATATGGTTGGCATAAACAAAAATCTTTTTAGTTTGATATTTAGTTTGATATTTTGAATGTGTTTAACATCTTTTCGAAATCTTTATTGTCGCGTTCGAAATCTTTGGGTGAAGTATTAAACATCAATCTATAAAACTTTTCATTGTGCAAGAATAAAATTTGTCTTTGGGTACCACGATACTTGCCACCTTTGTCATCTGTTGGAACACTATAACTATAAGTTAAATCGATTGACGGTGTATTTAAGAAAGAGCTGATTTTTTCGTCAATTATTGTAAAATCATCAATTTTTTCCTGATAACCTTGTTTAATAACTTCCAAAGATTCTTGAATTTTAAAATTCTCTTTACCCGGAACCTCGTCAATTCTAAAACCCAATGTGGTGTCCTCTGAATCAGTTTTAATAAAGCCAATTTTAGCTTCTGGATTATATGTTGTAACATCATCTTTTGAAAGTTCAAGCCAATTTTTTGGTAAATTCAAACTAATACCTGTTTGTTGATCATAATAAACATTATTTTGATTGTTAAAAAACAAAAAAATAATCATCGCCACAGCAAAGACAAGCACTATAATAATAATTTTATTTTTTAACACCCAATCACTAGCTTTGTGCATATATCTATATTAACTACTGTGTACAAAAAAGAAAAGCCCATAAATATGGGCTTTTCTAAGAATCAAATTATATAATTTTTTAAAAATTATAAAAATAAGTAAGTACAACAGTATATGTGTTTGCAGAATCATCAACTCCATTGGCTGCTACGTTAACAGTTAAAGGATTAGAGAGTGTGGCCAAAGCGACATCGGTGGTTTGAGAGCACCCAGCACCAGCACCGGCATCACCAGCAACAGTACATGATTGGGCAGCATCGCCAGTAACAGTAACTACGACATCATTTCCTGGAGTAGCTCCACCCGCAGGCGTAGCTTGGTTATAAACATCGAATCTATCTACTACAAGAGCCTTACTAAAAGTATTTGCTCTAACTCCCATTGTGCTAGCAGTATTATTTCTACCCGGAACAGTGAAAACCATGTGCATAGGAAATCTTTTAACCCAAGTGTGACCAGAACCATCTAAGTCGATAATAAAATCTTTATTTGTACCTGCTTGCATTTCAAAAGTCAAATCATTATCTGTATCATTAGAAAATGTTATATTGTTGTCGATATCGTTAGATATTTCTTCGCCATTTTCCAATATTAAAATAGTCCCTATATGAATATGGTCGGTATTTGTTGCACCAATTAAAATTGCACCGTCAGCTCCACCATTCCCTGATCCAGCAGTTAGTACTATATCTCCACCATTTGTTACGCCTAATCCTCCTTGTCCTGCGGAAATTGTCAAATCCATACCATGAGTATCAGTAGCAGAACGATCAACTTTAATAGTTTGATTTTTATCGTTAGCAAATAAAAGTGCCCCATCAGATCCAGTACCTGCTCCATTACCTGGTTGGATAATTATATCACCAGCATTTCCTGCCGCACCTACACCATTCCCGGTTGCTATGTAAATATCTCCTCCATGAGTACTGCCACCATTAACTAACGAACCTCCATGATCTGTAAACATCCATACATCACCCGCGTTTCCACCAGTAGAAGGACTACCAGCAAATAAATACAGATCACCACCAGCTAGTCCTGCTCCTGTAGTCGCACCTGCATTTCCAGCGCCCACGGAAAGGCTTCTACCAGCTACATCTTCAGCTGACTGAGCAATGCCAATTGTCTGAGCCTGAGAATTTGTAAAAGTAATATTTGCATTAGGTATTAATGATCCTAGTGTTGTTACACTTGAATTAAATGTAGAAATGCCAGTTACACCGAGAGTACCAGTAATGGTGGTATTGGGCGTAATAGCTACAGCACCAGTAGAAACATTACCAATACCAATTGTTCCTGTGCCTTTGGCATTAATTGTTAAATTGGCATTATCTCCTGCTCCGTAAGCAGAAATATTTCCAGTTGTTAGAGTGCCTTGAAGTGTGGTATTACCGGTAACTCCAAGAGTTGAATTTAAAGTGGTAGCGCCCGTTACATCAAGTGTACCACCAATAACTAATCCTCCTGTAGTTGTAAATACTCCTGCGTTTGAAATGGTAACTAAATCTGTTGAAGCACCATCATAATAAGCAATGGTTAATTGGGTACCGTCATAATCAAAACTTACTGCATTACCACTAGCACCATCTTGCACATAAAGCGTATCTTGAAGCCAAGACGCGTTAGCTACTGTAAGAGTAGAAGCTAAATTAGCGGCTCCGGATAAAGTGGTTACGCCAGAAGCACCAAGCGTGCCAGTTACAACCAAATTACCGCTTAAAACTCCACCGGTATTATTAAATTTACTATCAAGTTGGGTTTGAACTGCGCTGGTTACTCCATCAAGATAATTAAGTTCAGTAGTTGATACTATTACCCCATCTAAAACATTAAGTTCGGATGCTGAAGCTGTAACCGGAACAGCCGAAAGAGATAATCCATTTTGAAAATCTGCGGAATTTTCAAATGATGCGTTGCCTTGAAAGTATGTGTAAAGACCATCACTGATTCTAATATCGCCAGTTGAAGCAATATGTAATCCTTGGTGATCTGAATACACACTATAGCTGTTTCCATAGTTATTCATTTCCAACATTTTTTTACCACTATCACCTGTCATGTAAATGTTGTTTCCACGAAGGTAAATAGGGCTTTGGGCATGAATATCACCTGTAACAGTGAGTTTTCCATCGATTGTCATGTCAGCAGCTTGCGCGCCAACAACTAATGTTAATGTCAAAATTATTCCAAAACATAATGCTGTGGATAATTTTAAAAATTTATTCATTGTTTTCCTCCCTAATCCAAACCTATTTTTTAAATTTAGAGTTTGGATTTAAGAAAATTAATTAACTTATATTTTTTTGAGCTGTTAATATTTTTTGCTCAAATTTTTATTAATGAATTACCCTGCGGCAGAGACCGCAGGGTATCAAAGATCAAAAAGTCGTA
>CAYZSW010000007.1:0-31068 GCA_964481135.1 uncultured Candidatus Saccharibacteria bacterium | reverse complement strand
AACTTTCCTTAAAGGTTACCCTGTGGCAGAGACCACAGGGAATAGCAAGTTTAATATTTTTTTTGTCAGGTTTCTATCAATACTTCCTTTGATTTTTACAAATATATCATCCAAGACATTATTATTTTTGTCAGCTTGATTATTTTTATTTATATAATAATCTAAAATATGATTTAAAATTTCTGAATCTTTATTAGCATCAAAATTGTAGTTTTTTGGTAATGCTTCGATAAAATCATCAAAATAAAAATTTTGTTTTATTTCACTTCCTGCAAAATACTTTTTTAGCAAATTGTCAAAAACCTTAATTTGATAGTCTGAAGATAATTTATCAAATATTTTTACAGATTTTATACCAATAATTGGAATCTTTGAAATACTTTTTGCTATTTCACCCACATAGCAAATTTTTTTATTTTTATTTAAAACCATTTCACTAAGTTCGCTGGGTTTTTCTTTTTCATCTTTCAAAGAAATCTGATCTTTTCCTGAATTTTCACCACTTGAGATTTCCATCATACCCTTATCTTTTTCTGAAAGTCCTTTATATTTTTTAATGACTTCTTGCATATTTACCTCACTAAATTTAATATCTTGTAATTTATTCTTGCCTATACTTGGTCTAATCGAACTAATTTAATTTATTATCTCGCCTGTCAACAAACAGATTTGATTTTTAAAATTATTTAACTTTTTAAGATGAATATTCGTCTCGCTCTTTGCATAATTCATCATTCTCAATTCATCATTCTCAATTCTCAATTCTCAATTCTTTATTCTTAATTCTTTATTCACAATCCATCATTTATAATACGCTTTTCCTTCCACTCGCATATCTACATATTCTTTAATATTATCTTTATGCTCAAGTAATACTTTTTTCAATCCTTCAAGCTGTGGCATTACTTCTCTTGTAGTGTCAAGTAAAACATAAAATCCTTTATCCGTAAAAATTTTGATTTGGAATGTAGTTTGAGAAATTTCTGATTTTGTAATTTTAGCATCTGTAAATTGTTCAAAATCGTTGGATGTTTCTTTAAAAAAATCAATGAATTGCTTTGTTAGTATTATGCTACCCTCTTGAACTTCCAGTTCATCTGCATCTACAATTATTAGTAAATTATTTTTCTCATCTTCTGTCAAATCATCCTCTTCGTCCAAAGAAAAAATTATTCCATTAGGATCTATATAATAATTTTTTTGACTAACTTGCCAAATAATCTCAGGTTTTCTTACATCTACCCGCACCCTTAAAGTTGCTGGTAATACTTTATCAATTTGGATATCTTTAATGCTACTGTGTTCTCGCATTAAATCTTCTTCAATATTACCAAAGCTCAATAAGATTAAGTTTTGTCCTTCTAGTGATTGTATTGCATTTTTTACACTCGGATTAGAATATCCGTTAACCTCTAGGTTTTTAATTTTAAAATATTCTGAATAAATTAAAAACCATCCAGCTATCAAAAGTAAAATCACTAAAAATAAAACTTTCCAAAACCAACCTGGCAAACTAAAACTTTCTTTATTTTTAGATGTTGTTGAATAAATTTTTGCGTTTCGGTAATTATTATTTGATTTTACCCACTTCATTACCCTCCAATGCTAATATAATTAATTTATCTAATAATTTACTAAAACTAATTCCTGCTGACTTAGCAGATTTAGGAAATAAACTTTCACTAGTCATACCAGGAATGGTATTTGTCTCCAATACATAAATCTGGCTATTAGCTTTTGGCTTTTGGCTATTAGCCTTAATAATCATATCTGTACGAGACAACCCAGAACAACCTAACGCATTATGAGTTTTAATTCCAATTTCTTGAGCTTGTTTTGTTAAATATTTTGGAATCCTAGCGGGAATAATCTCTTGGGTTGTGCCATCATATTTATTGTTACGATTAAAAAAAGCTCCTTTTGGTGGCACAATTTCAATTACAGGCAGAGATTGAGGATTTGCATTGCCAAGTATTGGCACTGTTATTTCAATACCTTCTATATATTCTTCAATTATAATTCTATTTTCAAATTCAAATGCATTTTTTAATGCTTTAGCTAATTCATCTTTATTTTTAACAATCGATGTTCCCACAGATGAGCCTTGACTAACCGGCTTTACAACAAAAGGTAATTTTATTTTGATTTTATCCTTTTTATTTGTAATTACCTGAAACTTTGGAGTTAAAATATTTTCATGTTGATAAATTTTTTTTGATGCATACTTGTCTATCGCAATTGCAGAAGCTAAAACTTTTGACCCAACATATGACAATTCTAGTGTTTCTAAAAAACCTTGTATTTTTCCATCTTCTCCACCCAAGCCGTGTAAAATTGGCATTGCAACATCAATTTTATTTCTGTCTTTAACTATTTTTTCAACATCTTTTGCTGTATCGTATTTAAAAATATTGTATTTTGATTTATCTAAATATTTAATAACCTCTTTAGCAGAAATTAATGAAATATCTCTTTCACTAGATTTTCCACCCATTAAAACAGCAACATTTAATTTTTGTGACATAAATACCTTACAACCATAAAACATTCTCGGCTTTATGGTTTATTGGTTAAGATGACAGTTTAGCTTAAAGCTTAGGTTATTAGTTTTATTTACTACAACTTTACCTTTTGGCAATACTGACTCCATCGCCTTAACTTATTTATTAATTTGTCGATTAATATTAACTATTTCATTCCCCAATGTATTCTATTTCCTCTTCTAACTTAATTTTTTTTTCTTCGGTAATTTTTTGTTTTATATTATTAATTAATAATTTTATTTCATCAGCATTTGATTCACCTTTGATATTTTCTATAAAATTTGCGTGTTTTGGAGAAACTCGAGCATTCCCGATTTGCTCACCTTTTAGGCCACAATTATCAATTATGTAACCTGCGCTACCAGCAACACCATCTCCAGGATTCTTAAAAACACTTCCACAAGTAAATTTATCATAAGGTTGTTTTTCTATTCTAATTTTTTGCCAATATTGCATTTTATTAATAATAACATCTTTTTTAGCTGGCATAAGTTGCAATTTGGCAGTTAAAATTATCGGGGTTTCTTTTTTCTGGTCTTTTAGTTGTTTAATTTTTGTTGTACGATAACCACTTCTTAACCACTTGCTACTACACCTAATAATCTTTCCAGAAGTGTCGAGCAAAGTTAATGATTTAATAAACTGATTTATTTGTAATTTGTTTGCTCCTGCATTGCCATAAATTGCACCACCAATTGTACCGGGAATACCAAAAAGTGTTTCTAATCCTCCCAAATTATTTTCTGCTGACTCAGCAATTAAACGCATTAGCATAACTCCAGAATCAACAATAACTTGAGATTTATCTAATAAAAAAGAAATATTTGAAGTTCTATTTAATATTACCAAACCATCAAAACCTTTATCACCAATAACAACATTACTACCCGAACCTAAAACCAAATATTTATTTTTGTATTTTTTAGCAACAAGCACTGCCTCTATTAAATCTTCAATTTTTTCTGCTTTGAAAAAATATTTCGCCTTACCGCCAACTTTTAAAGTCGAAAAATTTCTTAATAAAACATTTTTCTTTAGCTTATCTCCCAAAATTTTTTCTAACATATAATCCTTTTTTATTTTGAAAATAAATATACTAGCAAAAATATTATTGGAAAATGAATTATATAAATAAATAGCGAATGCCTCCCTAAATATGATAAAATTTTTATCGGCATTAATGACGAATAATCACAAACTGTAAATTGTCTTATGCTATTTTTATAAAATATACCTCCCAAATAAATCCCAATTAAAACTAATCCAAACCAAGGTATCAAAGGAAAATAATCAAGTGTAGCAAAATTTGATGGTTTTATGCCCAATACCAATAACCAATAATTATCGGTATGAATTCTATTAACGACATTATTTAAAAGAATTAATCCAATACCTAATAATAAATTAATTTTTCCCAAATTTAAGAAAAAATAACCAATAATAATTGATATACCTATAAATTGCAAAACCCCAAACAATACTATTGCGTTTTGTGCGACAAAAAAAGACAATAAAGAAATCAATAATCCGTATAAAATTATTTTCAGACCACGCAAAACATATTTTTTAAAAAACTTATTTTCCTCTCTTCGATTATAACTTATATATAAAGATATACCAACTAAAGAAAAAAATAATATTTGTGCACTTAAAGCAAAAAATCGATAATACGGCAAGCGCAAATCATATTTTACTCCTCCAAAATAGTTAATAACAAAAAATATATGGAATAAAACCATTAAAGTAATTGCTACACCCCTTAACGCATCTAACTCCCAATATCTTTTATTTACATTTCCCTTATTCATTTAAGTACTTTTTAGCAACTTTAAAAATATCTGTTGCACCCATTGTTAATATCAAATCATTTGGTTTTGAAATTTTTTTTAGATATTTTAATATTTCATTGTACTCATCAAAATATTGGATATCATTGCCTCGATCTTTAATTTTTTGAGACAGTTTTTTAGCTAAATTTTCTCCAGTATCTTTTTCTCTTCCAGCTATTAAATAAACTTTATTCATAATTATTTTATCTGCAACATCAAATGAAGTAACAAATTTATCAAATAATAGTTTAGTTCTCTGTTGCTGATGTGGCTGATACACTACAATTAATCTCTTTTTAGGATACTTTTCTTTTATGCCTTTTAAGGTTGCTTTAATTTCTGTTGGATGATGACCATAATCATCAATAACTAAAACTTTATTTTTTTCTCCTAAAATTTCGCATCTTCTGCCTGCACCATCAAAATTATTGAGTGTTTTTTTAATAATATCCGATGAAACACCTATCTCATGGCACAATCTTGCAGCACCAGTTGCATTTTGCAAATTATAAATACCCGGAATTTTTAGTTTTAAACCTGGCCATGGTTCTTTGTATGAATAATATTTTACCTTACATTTAGCATATTTAGTTAAACTAGCAACATTTTTATCATCTTTACATAAAACCAATAATCCATTTTTTGGTAAAAGTTTAACAAATTTTTTAAATGCCTGACGAATGTCTTTCATTCCATTTTTATATGTGTCAAGGTGTTCTTCTTCCATATTTGTAATTAGTGCAATTTTTGGTCTAAGATCTAACATTTGACGGTCGTATTCACACGCTTCTACAACAAAGTACTTAGTCCTGCCAAATCTTGCGTTTGATTTCCACTCCCTTACTTCTGTACCAATTAGACATGTCGGATCAAAACCAGCTTTTTCCAAAATTAAAGAAATCATAGTGCTTGTTGTTGTTTTACCATGCATTCCAGTTACAGCTATGCCAATTTTTTCGTTCATCATACGGCCAATAAATTTTGATCTTTTTGTTGTTTTAATACCAAGTTCATTAGCTTTTTGAATTTCAATATATCCAGGTGATTTTTTATCTTCTACGGCTGATGTATATATTATTTCATCAATATTTTTTATGATGTTTTTTGTTTCATGACCAATTTTAGATTCTACTTTTTCAATTTCACACTTTTTAAGATCGCTACCACTAACAATATGGCCTTGTTTTTGCAAGATTTTTGCAAGTCCACTCATTGAAATTCCACAAATACCAATCAAAAAATAATGATTCTGTTTTTTATTCATAAAATTATTTATTATTAAATATACGAATCACTCAATATTTTAACATTTTTGCGTTGATAAAACTAGTTATTACCGTTTTTTGAAATTCTAAAACGATTTTACAGATTAATAGTTTTTAGAATAGCTTTAGCAATTTGAGAAGATGAATTTGGGTTTGAAAGATTTTTAGTGGATAAACTCATAAGCTGCATTGTCTCCTTATCTTGGAGAATGTTATCAATTAAAGACAATAAACTTTTTGGATTAATTTTATTTTCTGTCAGAACAATTGCTGCGTTAGCTTTTGCATAAACCTCGGCATTAGCTCTTTGATGATCATTGGCCGCTGAAGATAATGGAATAATTATTGATGGCTTTTCAGCTGCTGAAATTTCTGCTAATGAATTTGCACCTGCTCTAGATACTACTAAATCAGCATCATAAATCAAACTAGCAATTTTGTCTGTAAAATCATAAAGCTTATAATTTTTCCATTTATTTTTTTGCATCCATTCATAGTCATCTTTACCACAAATATGGGTAACTTGGTAGCTTTTTGTTAAATCTTCCATAATTGATGCAAAAGCTTGATTTATAAACCTTGAACCTTGAGAACCACCCATAATAAGAATTTTTGGTTTTTTATTTTTCTTTTTTGTTTTATTTTTTTTTACTACCTCAACTGGATTACCAGTATATACAATTTTTTCAATTGGTAAATCCTTATAATACTTTAAAGGAAAACCCAGACAAACCTTTTTAGCATATTTAATCGCAAATTTATTTGCGAGACCCATTATTACATCCGACTCATGAATAATAATTGGAATATTAAGCTTAGAAGCAGCATATACTACCGGCGAAGTTACATATCCACCTTTAGCAAAAACTACATCTGGCTTAAATTTAATTAAATGACTAAGTGCTTGTAAGAAACCTAAAGAAATTTTCGCAGGATCAATAAAATTTTGCCAATCAAAATATCTTCTAAGTTTTCCAGAAGATATGCCGTAAAATTTAATTTTATTTTTTGGAATAATTTTTGACTCGGGACCATTTGTAGAACCAAGATATATGAATTCGGTTTTAAAATTTTTCAGCTTCAATGCCTCTTCAAGTTTACTTTTAACAATTAAAATTGGTTTTATATGACCGACTGTTCCACCACCCGTAAGAACAATTTTGATTGTCTGATTTTGCTTTAACATGAAATATCCAATTATTATTTATATTGATAAAATTCTTCATTAGATTACAATATATAAGATCCAAACAACAAATGAATTTTAATAATTAATAGATAAAATTAATAATTTTAATTTATTAATTTGTAAACTATTTGACATTTACAATTTACCACTTTTAGTGACTTGTTTGCTTAGAAATATTAAGTAAAATGCCAACTGCAGCTAAAAGAATAACCAGCGAGGAACCTCCATAACTCACAAAAGGCAATGGAACACCAGTAAGTGGCATGGCTCCAGAAATAGCAGCTAGATTAACCAGTGCTTGAAATACTATCCAGCTGGTAATACCTGTTGCTAAAAGACGAGAAAAAGTATCTGGAGCATTTTTTGCTATACGATAACCTCTCCAAGCAATCAAAACAAAAATAATTATAACAAAAATTGCTCTTAAAAAACCTAATTCTTCAGCAATAATTGCAAAAATTGAATCTGTATGTGCTTCTGGTAAATAAAAATATTTTTGCATTGATTTACCAAAACCTAAACCCCAAAGACCACCTGATCCGATCGCCAATATTGCTTGATTAATATGATATGATGCGTCTAGATTTCCCTGGGAAGGATTTAGAAAAACCATTAATCTCTGCATTCTATATGGTGCAGTTTTAATCATTATTACGAAAAAAACTATTACACTTAAAGCTCCTGCTAAAATATGTTGCCAACTAGCTCCTGCAACAAAAAACATTATTGCAGCAATACCTGTTATTATTGACATTGTCCCCATATCAGGTTCTTTAATAATTAAAAAAGCTATCACCGATACAATAAAAATAAACGGCAAAAAACCAGTTTGAAAATTTTTAATCCCTTGCCCTTTTTTAGTTAACCAAGCTGCTAAATAAATTGTAAAAGTTAACTTAGCTATTTCAGATGGCTGAAAAGTAAATGAACCAAACCCAATCCAACGCGTTGCGCCACCCATGGATCTACCTAACCCCGGTATAAATACTGCGATTAATAAAATAATTGTTGCAATTAGTAAATACAATGCTGATTTTTGCCAAACGCGATAATCAATCTTTGCAAAAATAAACCATACGACTATACCAATCAGTAAAGAAATTGCTTGCTTGTTTAAATAATACCAGTTGTATCCAAAGATTTTATATGAAACAATCACTGAAGAAGAATAAATCATAATTAAACCAAATAAACTTAATATAAAAACTAATAGTATTAAGTAATAATCCGGCTTACCCTCTTTTTTTCTAAATTTATCTAAACTCAAACTGCCTCCCAATATAAAACTATATTATCTTTTTTACTCGATCTTTAAATTGATCACCCCTATCTTTGTAATTTTTAAACATATCAAAGCTTGCTGATGCTGGTGATAAAATTACAACATCACCTGAATTTGCTTCTTTTTTCGCAGTATTAATTATATCTTTCATATTTTTGCAATTTTGAATTATTTTAATTTGTTTTTTTGTTAATTTGTTATTTTGTTTAATTGATTTGATAATTTTTTTTCCAGTTAACCCGATTGCGATTACTGTTTTAACACATGCATTAACAATTTCTTTACCAAGCTCTGAATAATCTGATCCCTTTTCCGACCCACCAACTATTAAAACTATCGGCTCAGTAAAAGATTTTATTGCTGCGATTGTCGTTTCTGGAGTTGTAGAAAACGAATCATTATAATATTTTACTCCATTTATTTCATTTACGAATTCAAGTCGATGTTCTAAACCTTTAAATTTAGCTACAATTTTTTTAATTGTATTTATTTTTGCTCCTGCAACAAAACTCGCAGTAATTGCTGCGCAAATATTTTCTAAATTGTGTCGACCCTTTAAAGTAACCTCGGTTGTTTTACAAATAAAGTATGTTTTTTCCAATGTATTTAAAATAATTTTCCCATTTTTCAAATCTTTATCCCATCTCACATAAGCTCCTAAATCAACAAATTTTTTTCGAGAAAAATATAGTATATTGGAAGCAGGGGAAACTGCTCCGAATTCAAAACTAGTTAAATAATCCATATTAACTACAACAAAGTCATCTTTTTTCTGAAATTTAACAATATTTTTTTTAGCTTTTACATACTCGCTTCTATTTTTGTGGTAATCCAAATGATCTAGTTTTATGTCTAAAATTACAGCTATGTTGGGGGATTTTTCTAAATCGTGAAGTTGGAAGCTCGATAACTCCAATACAACAATGTCATTTTCAGTTAATTTATCTAAAAACATAAGCGGGGGAGTTCCAATATTTCCTCCTAAAAAAACCTGCGATTTTTTTAGCTGTTTGCTATTGGCTATTTGCAGTTGGTTAAACTTTAATATTTCATATATTAAGCTTGTTGTGGTCCCCTTACCTTTTGTACCTGTAACTCCAATTATTTTTGCCGGACACAAATCAAAAAATAGTTTAATTTGACTTGAAATTTCAACTCCCCTTTTTTTGGCTTTTATAAGTTGTTTTTTTAAAGGTGAAATTCCAGGTGTACGAAAAACAACATCAAACTTATCCAAATTATCCAAATATTCTTCTCCTAATCTAAATTTAAAGTTTTTAGTTTTAAGTTGTAGTTTTAAAATTTGGGTTTTAAGTTTTGAGTTTTTGTCACAGATAGTCATATCTTCTACTTTATTATCAATAAGCCATTTTGCAAGTGCCCTATTTTCAATCCCATAACCTAAAATTCCAATCTTCATTTTTCTAAGATTGTCTAAATATTTTTTTATTTTCATAAGTTTATTATAACAAAAAAATCATTCAAATTGAATGATTTTTATAAACTAGTTTTCAAACAACAGTTACAAGTAATTTTTATTAAATTGTTTTTTTGTTAATTTGTTACCTTAATATTAACCTCTTCCAATAAGAGCTATTACTCCACCTATTAAACCAAATATTCCAGAAATAACCCACGCTCGCATTGTAACCTTTGTTTCGGGCCAACCTAAAGCCTCTAAATGATGATGCAAAGGAGCTGAAATAAAAACTTTTTTATTAAATAATTTACGAGATATTATTTGAATTATTACTGACAATGCTTCCATAACCGGAACAATAGCAATGATTGGTAATACAAAAATAGAATTAGTAAGTATTGCAACTACTGCTAGTGTCGCACCAAGCGCAAAAGCACCGGTATCACCCATAAAAAATCTTGCTGGATAAATATTAAACCATAGAAACGCAAGTAATGCCCCGGCTATACTACCACAAAAAGCTGCCAGTTCAATTTTTTCTTGAGATAAGGCAATAATTGAAAATGATATAAAACAAATCATCATCACGCCTCCCAATAATCCATCAAGACCGTCAGTTTCATTTGCAGCAAATGCAGTACTAATAAAAACTAAAATGAAAATCGGGATATATAACCATCCAACTTCAATATTATACGGTAAACCAAAATAATTACCACCTGGTATATGAATAGCAGACCAATCTAGCTTAAAATAAAACCATAACGCACCAATTAATGCTAACAAAAAATATACCAATAATTTCCATCTAAATCTTAATCCTCCTCCATTAGGACCCAAACCTTTAATATTTAATAAATCATCGATTGCCCCAATAACACCTGCAGAAAAAAGAGTAAATGCGGGTAACCAGGTCTGCGCTCGATTCCAATTAAATATTAAAGTAACAATAATCACAGAAACCCAAATAATTATACCTCCCATGGTCGGTGTATTTTCTTTATGCTTATGCATTTTATAGAAAACTGGAGCTTTCTTTTTTTCATCAAAACCTGTTTGTCGAATTTTTTTACCTAATTTATTTTTATATAAGAATTCTGTCCAAAAAGGAGTAATGATAATAGCTAACACAAAAGAAACACAAGTAAGTGCAAAAATTTTTATTAAATCTGGTAATGTAAAAAAAATCTGTTCCATAAGCTATAATTTCAAATTTAAAACCTGAATAAATTAAAAATAAACTAATTCAAATTTAAAATTTTCAAATTTCTTATAATTGAATTCATTGGGCTTTTTTTGATATTAATTATAAAAATTTATTTCAAATTTAAGATGAATAACTACGAATTTTCTGTACAACCATATTCATCTTCATTGCATTTGATCCTTTGACCAAAATTATATCATTTTTTTTCATATTTTTCAAAAGATATTCAGCAGTTTTTTCTGAATTAATAAACCAAGCATCAGACAAAACTTCATTAAATTTAGGACCGGTTAAAATTAAAATATCTGATTTCTTTTTAGCGAGTTTGCCAATTTCTCTGTGATATTTTATTTCCATTTTTCCTAATTCTAGCATATCACCCAAAACTGCAATTTTTCGACCTTTGCTTTTATATTTTTCAAGAAAATCAAGTGCAAATTTTATAGATTCGGGATTTGCATTATATGTATCATCAATTATAGTTGTTGATTTTTTCCCTTTTATAACATTTAATCTACCTGGTAATTTCGTGATACTACCTAAAGATGATTTAATCTCTTGATCATCGATATTAAGATATTTTGCAATAATTGTAGCGATCAAAATATGATTATTAAAATCTTTTCCATCGAAATATTTAATATTTGCGTTAGTAGTTAAAGCAATATTTTTTGAAAAAACATCATTTTTATTTAATATTACTAAACCATCTTTACTAACTGCGTATGCCAAACTCCCCTTTTCCTTGGCAATATTTTTCAAAGTGCCAAAATAACCAATATGCGCAGGTGCGATTTTTGTAATCACAGCAATATTTGGTTTTGCAATAGAACAAAGATACTTAATATCTCCTGGTTGATTGGTTGCATATTCTAAAACTAAAATTTTTATATTTCTTAATGGATTAGAAAAAAATACAATTAAAAATAACCATATTAAATAAAATGGCCATAAAAATTTTTTGGGTGATTTATTTTGTCTTAAAATCGTAAGGGGCAAGCCAACTTCAGTATTTAAATTACCTTCCGACTTCACCACATGATTTTTAAAATTATTGCTATTTGATAAAACTGTGTATATTGCCTCCTTAGTAGTACTTTTACCAACACTGCCAGTAACCCCAATAATAATTATATTTGGATTTTTTGCCAATATTCTAGTTGCAAGAATTTTAAGTAATTTATAAAAAAAATTTTTCATATTTAGAAAATTTATAAATAGTATTTGATTTTGTATTAATATTTTAAGATGCAAATATTATATATTTTTTAATATTTTTTAGCAATACTTCAGCTTGTATTCGGTAATATCTCATAATAATTAACTAACCATCTTGCCATATCTGCAAATGTTGGGACAGCAGTTGATTCAGCGTATTTAAAACCTTTTGGACTATCTACTCTAACAATCATTACAAATTGAGGATCATCAACTGGAAAAAAACCCGCAAAAGCATGATTATATTCATTCTCTTTATATCCACCACTTGAGCTTGGAATTTGTGCTGTACCAGTTTTGCCTCCTACCAAATAACCATCCATTTGCGCTTTTTGTGCATGACCATTTTTTACTACAGATACAAGCATTTTTTTCACCTTTTCCGATGTTTCTTGAGAAATTACTTTATCATTGATAATCTTTTTTTCGGTATTTATTTCTTTCCCATCTGGTTTGATAATTTTTTTTACTATATAAGGTTTATATAAAACCCCACCATTTGCTAAAACACTATAAGATAACGCCATCTGCAAAGGAGTAACTGCAACACCCTGACCAAAACTAATTGTCGCTCTATGAATATCTCTCCATTTTTTCTTTTCTAATAATGACCCGCTTGATTCGCTTTCTAAATCGATATTTGTTTTTTTACCAAATCCAAAATTATCTAAATAATCATACATTGTGTCGTTTCCCATCTGATTTCCTACCCAAACCATTCCAACATTATCTGAGTTTTCCAAAACTTGAGTCATAGTTTGCCTACCAAAAGCTTTATTTTCCGCAGTTTTAATCTCATATCCCTGCACTACTGTCATGTTTGAAAATGTTTCTATAGTATTATAGTCCAATTTACCAGAATCAATTCCAGCACCCATTACAACTGGTTTAAAAATTGATCCGGGTTCCCAAGTATCTGAAATAATTGAATTGTTAAAAAAACTTTGTCCAAAATCTTTCGCTACTTCATTAAAATTATTTGGATCGTATGTTTTATCTGTTGCCATAGCAATTATCGATCCGTCGCGCGGATTCATAATAATAATTGATGCACCATCAGCTGAAAATTTTTCTTTCGCATCTTTAATTTTTTCTTCCGCCATGTATTGAACATTAATATCTATTGTTAAAAGCAAACTAGAACCATCATTAACCTCCTGAGCAATGTCACTGGAAATTATTCTTCCATGAGTATCTCTTAATGCCTCTACTGTTCCTTCCTCACCTTTAAATTGAGCATTATAATAACCTTCTAATCCATACTTGCCCTCTCCTTCAAAATTAACAAATCCTAAAATATTTGATGCTAAAGTATGTTCGGGATAATAACGAGCATCTTCTGCACTAATTAAAACACCTGCAAGTTTTAAATCTATTATTTTATCTGCTAAATCTTTATCAACCCTTTTCTTGATCGGTGGAATATAAAGCTTGTCATTATCAATAAGATCAAAAATTTCATTTTCTGAAATGTCTAACAAAGGAGATAGTTTTTCAGAAACATCTTTAGCATCTTTAACATTTTTTGGAACAACATTAACATTAAATTTTTCAATATTTATTGCAAGCTCGGTAATCTCACCGTTCGAGCTATCCATGGCTAAAATTTTTCCTCTATGTGAATTTAATTCCTGCTTGACAGTATGCTGACTATCCGCTAAAGCTTTATACTTATCGTTCTCTAAAACACTTTTAACAAATATTCTGTAACTTAAAAATATGGAAAATAATAATACAATTCCCATTAAGATTGTGATTCTTTTATCTATACTAGTATCATCTATATTTGTTTTAGCAAATCTTTTAAAATTCATATTAATTATTCAGCACTTACTAAATTAAAATCACTTGCCTTATCTTTAATATTGTTAAGAGATTTTAATCTTGTCGCTTCTACTTCTAATCTTTGTTTTTCAAGTAATTCTTGCTCTTTTTGTTCTGCTAATTCCTGGAGTTTATAATTTTTTGTAGCACCTTGCGTAGATTGAGCTAAATACAATAAACCCATTGCTGCTAAAATAATTATTACAATAAATTGAATAGACAAAGGACCAATTTTAATATCATGACCAATAGTCCTGTCTCTAAAACCTGATTTGTTTGAATTTGAATTTGTTATTAACATAAATTATTTTATACCTTTACCACAATTTTTTCACATATTTATACCAATTATTAATATTATGAATTATTGGCAATGATTCGTGAATAAGATTAGTGGGTGTTTTACCTAATATTTTTCCCCCGCTCTTAATTTAGCGCTTCGTGATTTAGAATTATTTTTCACTTCTTCTTGCTTAGCTAATATTGGTTTTTTATTGATTACTTTAATTTGATTTTTATTATTTCTAAAAAAATTTTTTACAATTCTGTCCTCACCACTATGAAACGAAATTACTACTATTCTTCCAGAACTTTTTAAAACTTCTAAAGCATTTTTTAAGGATTGCTCTAAGCTATTATATTCGTCATTAACCTTAATTCTAAATGCTTGGAAAATTGGAGCTAAAACTTTTGGATTCTTAATTTGCAACGCACTTACTAAATCAAATGTAGTTGAAATTTTTTTGTTTTTTCTGGCATCAATAATTCTTTGAGCAATCATTTGACTTTTTCTGATATCACCATATTTATACAAAATAAAGGAAAGGTCTTTCAGTGAATAATTATTAATTATCTCGTAAGCTGTTAAATTATTTACATATTTTTGCTCAATAATTTTAATGTTTTGATTTTGGAATAATCTCATATCAAGAGGCTCGTCTTTAGAAAAACTAAACCCCCGACCAGAATTTTCAAAATGCCAACTTGCTACACCCAAATCATACAAAATCCCATCAGCATTATTAAAAGTATTGTCTTGTGCTATTTGTTTTAAATTTTTAAAGTTGTCGTTCACATAAATTACATTTTCAAATTCATGGAGATTTTTTTTTGCTTGTTTTAAGCTTTCAATGTCTTGATCTATTGCAAGTAATTTCCCTCTTGCTCCTATCTTTTTCAAAATTTCTTTGTCGTGCCCACTTAGTCCACAAGTTGCATCAATAATTTTTTGTCTTGGTTTTAGGTTTAGATATTCTATTGCCTCTTCAACCATTACTGGTATATGCTCTTTCATTTTCTTCCTTATCCCCCACCTCATTGTTATTAAAATATATTATTTTTCGAGTGCCGGTTGACCGAGCGCAAAATGTTTTCGAGCAAGGGAATATGCTGGTTAGGGAGGCCAAAGAAAAATGATATATTTTAACAGCAACCCTTTCCCTTGTCCGGCCCCCGGAATTACCTACCGGGGGACACTCGGACAAAAGTTTTTTTGTTTTTGTTTTATTATTCCGCTTAAACGGAAAATCCGTAAAAGCAGAATACCCCTCCTTATATCTCAAACAAATGAGATATAGGCTAGAAAACTGTGAAGCTGTGGCATTAACCACAGATATTAATAAATTATTATTAATTAACTAAATATCTGTTGTTAAATTGTTAAATTGCTATTTTAATCTATATTCCCAACCCACTTAAATGCTCTGAAACTTCATCTGAATCAGCATTTGATTCAGCTTTATACTTATTCCAATTTTTTTCATTCCAAATTTCAACTCTATTATAAAGCCCAGCAACAACAGCTTTTGAGTTTAAACTTGCATATTCTCTTAAATAAGATGGAAGTAAAACTCTACCCTGTTTATCAAATTCAACTTCCATAGCACCTGCAAGCATCATCCTAGAAAAAGCTCTTGCCTTTTTATCGGAAATTGGCAAACCAGCAAGTTTTTTTGCCATAATATCCCATTCTGATTTTGGATAAATAAAAAGACAAGCATCTAGCCCTTTTGTAACAACTGCACCATCAGCAAGTTTAGCCCTCATTTTTACAGGAACTGCCATTCTGCCTTTATTATCAATTGTATGAGAATATTCACCTATAAACATATAAATCCTGATAGCTACAAATTTTTGTCCTGATCCATCCTAATATTTGTATAGATTATTTGTATTGATTTGGATATAAGTTTGTAGCTATTCGTAGTACTTTATTATTGATTCGGATGAAGATTCGTAGCTATTCGTAACATAGTTATCCACTGTTTTACTAGCTTTTCCCCACATTTATCCACATTTCTCCACATCAATTACATTCTACCCCACTGTGTTCCACGTGTCAACACTAAAAAATATGGGGATAAAATTAATTAACAATTTATTTTAAAGAATTAAAAAATACACCTGTAATAATAGGTGTATTTTCTTATATTATTTATATTTAACAAATCTTTGTCATCAAATATCCAGCGAGTTCTTTAATTTTAATTCTTTCCTGTTTCATTGTGTCACGATCTCTTACAGTTACTGATTTATCTTTTATTGAATCAAAATCTATTGTCACACAATATGGAGTACCGATTTCATCTTGTCTACGATATCTACGACCAATTGATGAAACCTCATCATAAGAAATAAACCAAAACTGTTTAAACTCATCGTAAATATCTTTAGCAATTTTTGTAATTTCTGGTTTATTCTTTACAAGTGGCAATATTGCAACCTTATACGGAGCAAGTTTTGGATGTAAATGCAAAACAATTTCTCCTGGCTTTCTACTTGTTACTTGTTGCTTGTCACTTGTCACTTCTTCAAATGCATCAACTAAAAATGCCAGCGTTGCCCTATCTGCACCAGCAGACGGTTCTATTACATATGGCCAGAACTTCTTTTTTGTTTCTTCATCAAAGTATTTCATATCTTTACCAGAGTGTTTTTCATGTTGAGACAAATCAAAATCTGCTCTATGAGCAATACCTTCCAGTTCACTCCAACCAAATGGAAATTTGTATTCAACATCTGTTGCACCTTTAGCATAATGTGCTAACTCATCTTTTTCATGTTCTCTTTTTCTTAGGTTCTCTTTATTAATCCCATATTTCAAATACCACTTAAATCGTTCTTCTATCCAGTATTTATAATAATCCTTATCATCCATAATATTTTTCGTTTTTCGTTTTTCGTTTTTCGCTATATTTTGTGACGAAGTCACAAAATACTCTATTTCCATTTGCTCAAATTCACGAGTTCTAAAAGTAAAGTTACCAGGAGTAATTTCATTCCTAAAAGCTTTTCCAATTTGTGCTATTCCAAATGGCAATTTTTTTCTCGACGCATCAAGTACTGTTTTAAAATTAGCAAAAATTCCCTGAGCAGTTTCAGGACGCAAATATGTTACTGATGCACTACTTTCAACCGGCCCCATAAAAGTTTTAAACATAAGATTAAATTGTTTTGCTTCCATTAAAATTCCGTTGCATTTTTTATCCAGACAAATTGGTTTACCGTCTTGAGTTTCTACATCTCCATATTTACCTTCTAAAAGATGATCTTCTCTATATCTCTTATGACATTTACTACACTCAACTAAAGGATCATGAAAACTTGAAATGTGACCTGATGCTTCCCAAACTTTTGGATTCATAAGTATTGCTGAATCTTGAGGCACAATATCATCACGCATTTGAACCATATCACGCCACCAAGCAGCTTTAACATTATTTTTGAGTAATACTCCCAATGAGCCATAATCCCACACACTTCCAGTTCCTCCATAAATTTCACTGGTTGGAAATATGAAACCTCTTCTTTTACAGAGATTAACAATCTTGTCCATTTTACTTGTCCCGCGTAGCTTTAGCGAAGTGGGGTCCATTTTATTATCTACATCTTTATTTTGGTTCATAGTATTCTCCCTAGTTATTGTCATGCTGAACTGGTTTCAGCATCTCAAATTTTTGATTAGATCCTGAAGCAAGTTCAGGATAACATATTATTTAAAAATTAAAAAAAATTATATTATTCTCTTTCATCTTATCTCAAGGAATAAAAAAAATAAAGGCCTTAATATAATCCTTTATTTAATAATTTAATCTTTCAATTCTGGGTTTGAATTCTTCTCTTTTAATCAGGTTTTCAAATTCACCAATTGATGGAACTTTCTTTAGAATGGAAGCTAGCATTGCTTCAACTACATTTGTTCCAAATGAACGACCTTCGAAATTTGGAGTGGTGGTAACTAGAAGTGAAACACCTCTTTCTCTAAATGAGTCAATGTTTTCATTTGTAACAGTATTAGTGATAATAGTTTTACCATAAAGATCTTCAGGCATATTTTTGTATATTAGGTGAAAATCTCCAACAATTAGATCATTTTGGGTAAATAAATAGCTATACCTACCTGGTTTATTCACTTCTTGACTTTTCCCGATTGGGTAAAGCCAAGAAATTGGCAATCTTGTGACAATTGGAGCAATAATTTTACCAACTTTTCCAAGTTTCTCAAAAGAATTAATTTTAATTGGTAATCCCAGAATAAACATACAATCTCCATACGTTACCCGAGCACCGCTATTCTCTAAAGCTTTTGAGATGCCATATCGATCAGATCCACAAACTACAAGAGTTTGCAAACCATTAAAATCAATTACATGATTTTTAGTTAGAAATTGGATAGTTTTTGTTTCAAGGATTGATTTCATAATCGAGCCATCAAAAACTGGGGTAATTTTAGCAGCTTGAACAATCTTCTTAGACGAATGAAGAATGTATCTTTCCTCGCCTAAATAGATATAAAGATCGGTACCACCTAGTCCAAAAGCATCTACTTGACCATCCAATTCTTTGATGATTTCAATCGCTTTTTGAATACTTCCGTCAGTACCAATCCTTTGAATTACAATTTCTAATCCAAATAAAGTAGTTTTGATAGACTTATCTCTTTTTGAGCTCCCCAGAGAAACAGAAACAACTTTTCGCATTTTTTTTAAAAAACCTCACTTTCAAAAATTCAATCAAATTCACTATAATCTTATCAATTTAAACAAAAAAAATAAAGAGTTTTCCTCTTGTTTTCCTAATAAATTAAAAAATTATATTTTCTCAAATATAATCGATTTATCTCTTAACAATTTTTGTGCAACAGAAGTTACTTGTTCAGGATTTCCTGATGTATAAAACTTATATGTCGGTTTATTACTTGTTACTAATCGCTTGTTACTTGTTACTATTCTCTTTACTTGTCTTGCAACAGCTGCATTTGAATCTAATATTTTTACCTTTCTGCCAAGCACTTTTTTAATTTGATCTCTTGCAAATGGAAAATGAGTACATCCCAAAACAACAACTTCTACCTCATTTTCAATTAATGGTTTTAGACATTTAGTTAATTCAATAAATATTTTATCATCATCACCTGTTTCAACAGAATCAACAAGTCCACCACAAGCAACATAAGTAATTTCATATCCATCATCTTTTGGTGCAAATTCTTCTATTAAACCTTGAAGATACTTACTTTTTATAGTTGCTTTTGTTGCCAAAACACCAATTTTTTTAGTTTTCTTGGCAGCTGTTTTTATTACAGGTACTACTCCAATTATTGGCACTGATGGAAATTGAGTACGCAAATAATTTAGAGCTGAAACAGAAGCACTATTACATGCAACTACAATTATTTCTGCACCCAAATCTAAAAGATATTTAGTATTTTTCTTGCATATTTGTTGTATTTCCCTAACAGATTTATCTCCGTAAGGACAATTCCCTGAGTCAGCAATATAAAAAATTGAAGATTTAGAAAGTTTATTTCTAACTTCATCAAATATCCCCAAACCCCCAACTCCTGAATCGAAAATACCAATAGTCATAGAAAATCCTAATACCCACAAATTATTTATCCAAATCTTTACTAATATATTTTATTTAATATTCTTTTAATTTCAACTTTATTTAGTGAAAATAAAACCAACAATCCTAATTCTAAGTTATGTACTTTTAAATAATTTTTTATCTGATAATAATCTTTTTTGTGAAAAAAATTACCAGTTTTTATTTCCAAAATTATTTTATTATCCACTAAAAAGTCTAAATAATATTTTCCAATTTCATGATTATCATACATTAAATTTGTTTTCAGTTCTCTTTTATATTTTAATTTATTTTTATCTAATTCTAGAGCAATTACTTTTTGATATGCTTTTTCTTGATATCCATAACCCAAATTATTATATACTTTAAATAAAATCCCGTTTATCTTATAACTCAATTCTTTATATAATAATTCTGGCATAAATTTATTCTAATTGATTAGGATATATAAATTCGTAGCTATCCAAGAATTTATATTTTATAAATTCTTGGTATATGTTCAGGAATTCTGGTTACAATTTCATAATTAATGGTTTTGATTTTATCAGCAATTTCATCGGCTGTAATTTTCCTGACACTTTCAGGTTGAGATCCAGAGCGTAAACGCTTTGGAATTTCTTGTTCTCCAATTATCACAACCTCATCTCCCACTGAAACCTTTGATACTCTTGATACCTCTGATACATCTATTATAGTCATATTCATACAAACTCTACCAACTATTGGGCATCTTTGACCAGCTATTAATACTTCACCGCTTTTATAATTTTTACCTAAAGGACTTGGATTAGACAATAATCGATCTACTCCTTCATAATATCCAACTGGAATTATTGCAATACGCACATTCTTATTTGCTTTATATGTGCAACCATAACCTATCGATTCACCTTTTCTAACATCTTTTATTTGAACTATTTGTGTTTTGTAAGTTAAAGCTGACTGTAAAAAACTATTATTTGCATTTTGTTTAAGAAATCTTTTTTTAATTTTTTCTGAAGGCCATAAGCCATATATCCCTATACCTAATCTGACCATATCAAAATGTGCTTCATCTAAAATAATTCCCGGAGCAGTTGCACATAAATGCTTAAGTCGAATGTTAATTTTTCTTTTTTCTAATAATTTAACAATTTCGTTAAATCTTTTTAATTGTAATTTAGAATATTCAATATCTTCTTCTTCAACTGATGAAAAATGAGAATAAAGTCCTTCAATAACTATCTGTTTATTCATTTTCAGCAATTCACAAGCTTTAATAATTTCATTTTTTTTCAAACCTAAACGATTAATTCCTGTTTCTACCTTAAGATGGACTACCAAAGGATACGATAATTTATACTTAGATAATTGTTCTGCCTGTTTTAAAGACACAACTGGAACTGCAATACTAAATTGAGCGGCATTTTGGATATCTGCAAAATCTGGATAACCTAAAACTAAAATCTGAGATCTTACGCCAGCGTTTCTTAAAAGCATTGCTTCTTTAACATTCACAACTCCAAGCCAACTACACCCTGCTTCAATAGCTGACTTTGCAACTTCAACAATACCATGACCATAAGCATTTGACTTAATAACTGCCATTGCTTTTATATTTGGACTCAACAAATATCTTAAATTTTTTATATTATTTTTAATTATTGTTAAATCTATTTCTAAATAAGTTAATGCCATAAAAAAACCTTTCGAGTTTTTATTATACCAGATTACAGGTGTAAAAAAAAGAGTTAAAGAAACTTTTTACTTTTAATTTCCATTTCTGTTACATATTCTAAAAACTGTAACACCAAACTCATAAGCTTCTTATCGTATTTAATTTTATGTATTATTTGTATTTTGTTATTAATTAGTAACCTTAAAACTTTAATTTGGTTAGTACTAATTTGCTTAGAAAATTGGTCATATTTATAACATTTATTACAAATTACTCCTCCAAATCTGTTTGAAAAATAATTTTTATTTTCACATAAAAGTTTTTCATGACAATGAGTACAAAGATTTAATTCTGGCAAGTGGCCTAATAATTTTAAAATTTGAATTGTAAAATAAGAAAGCAAAACTTTATTATTTTCATTTATTTTTAGCATCGAATCACTCAATAAACAAAATATATTTATGTTTTTTTCGTGCTCATGCACCAGTTTATCAATAATTTCAGCTATATAATATGCTTGATTTGAACATGTTAAATTATCTCTCAAATGACAGAAATTTCTAATATTGACTGCTCCTGTTATGATGTCTATATTTTTCCCCTCTGCAATAACAAAATCTGTTAAGTAAAATAACTCCAAATGCCCAGCAAGCTTGGATTTAATTCTGCGCACTCCTTTAGCGATTGCCTTAACCTTACCACGTTTTTGGGTGTAGATAGTAAGCAATCGATCTGCTTCACCAAAGTTTTTTCTTTTAATAATAATGCCGTGGGTTTTATATTGCATAATGTAATATTAACAAAATTAGATAAAGAAAAAAAAGCGGCATAAATACCGCTTTTATAAATGTAATTAAAAATTTGGCAAAGTTAAAAACTCTGCACAATCATTTGGTGGGTTCTTGTCGTCATCCTTAATAAATAAATCATTTTCTGATCTTTTTAAAAAAGGATTTTCTTCGGGTTTATCTAAAAATAAACTCAAACCATTCCATGCCGAATCCGGCATTATAGAATCATTGCTCATCTTTCATTACCTCCTTTCATATTTTTAATTTACCAAAACTAAAAACGACCTCGCGCGAGGTCATCTTGTTTTTAATCTAATTAGTTATAAAATTACAAGATTGACCTCTGGGAGGTATTAAAGAAAAATCCAAAAAAATTTTTCTTTACAATCTTATTATTCATAACTACATGTAGCTTATCACAACTTACAATTTTATGTCAACCCAGGCACTTACAATTTTACTAATTCCGAGGATAATTTTTGGGTGACCTTTTGCTACCACTTATATCTTTTAAGATTTTAAAAATGAATTTCCCTGTGGCTTAAGACCACAGGGTTTTGACCGGCCTCGCTCCACGAAGCGGGGCGGGCTGGCAAAGGGTGATAAACAAAAATAAAAGGCGGTTTTAAAAACCGCCTTAGATAAAATTTTAAGAAAATCTCACATTAGGAGCTAGTACACTGTTTAAATCATTGCCTGAGATAAACCCAAAATTGAACTTACCATGGGGGCAAATATTTATCAAACAACAGTTATCTATTCTAATCCACTCTCCATTAAAATAGACATCGGCACATTTAAATCTCTTTGCCGTGTTCTCGAATTTCTCAATCATCTCTTGTGAAATTGACACGGTATGCCCTTTCGACAAATCATATATACTTATTAGCAATTTGAATCCTTTGTCTATTTCTACGATTGATTCCGACATGTAATCACCTCCTTATTACCCTTAATCGTACTTAATCGTAATTAGCCCTTTGGATATTTGGTCGCATCTATTAACTTTACCGACAATCTAGTTGAAGACAAAAAATCTTGATGGCCCCTGTATGTTTCATCATTGCGATAATGTTCATTATCTTGTTCTGGATTTGGAAAAATTTTTTCAGTATTTGATAATTTTACTGCGTCGTCTTTATGACCTGTAGCAGAGTTACGCAAACTTGATGGTTTAAAAACTCTACGCATAATATTTCAATCCTCCTTTATTAAATATCAGTAAGAAAAGCGGCTGAATAATATAGTTTTATCAGCCGCTATTTTTGGTCTAAGTTTATTATAAATCTTTACTCGATCCGTCAGGAATTACCTGAAGATCGAGTAAATTTACGCTCAGGTATATATCAAAACCGTTAAATGAATATCTGATTCTGAATTTCATATCTGAGGTTAACTCAATATGATCAACCCTGGTTACCTTTTCCTCGTTCAACAAGGAAAGTCTTACTTTGGCGAAAAAATATTTTCCTCGACAAACTCTTTTAAAGGCTCGCCGGATCTTTTTAGGGAATACTTTTAGAGATCCGTTCATTTGTTTTTTAAGTCGCTGAATTAAAATTACTGCGAACTTTGCTTTTTTGTATGTTTTTCTCTTTTGCAAGAATTTCAACACATCCATTGTGTTATTAAACACTTCAATGGCAGTTGCACATTCCTGGGCTTTTTTTTCATCGAGAATTTCAGGTAACACAATTCCTGTCACACTCATCACTCCTTTCAAATTTTGCATTTATACATTCTTGCCTTAGGGTGTTACAAACACTTCCGTCAATTAATCTCATTTGAGAAGTATTGAGTTTTGTTATAAAAATTTTTGACGGGACCCATTCTTTTGTATCAGGTTTAAAAAAGAGATATGAAATTGTCTTCTCGTCATCGAATGAAATTCCTTTAATAATTCTTGCTTGACCATAACATTCGATCATAATTACTTCGCCTTGAAGTAAATCCTCAATATCTATTGCCAACTTTCGATCGTATTTTTTAATTAATCGATCAATTGATTCCAAAACATTTTGAAAATCCAATTTCCCTATTCTACAATCACAAACCCTCATAGAAGACATCCCCTTTCAAAAAATTTAGGAAAACCTCCTTTCGTAAATTGTTAAATTACTTGTTTTATGTTAAATAAATTTAATATAAAACAAAAACAAGTCCGCATATTTTGGACTAGTTTCTGGTTTATATCTTTCTCGTTTTGTGCTTTAGTTAGATTCACCACAAACTAGCCCGTTTACCCATAGGGTTGATGACATAATACAAATTGTGTGCAAATAGCTAGTTTGTTTCATAATTTTTCCTCTAACTTAGAGTATACTATTATTAGAAAAATGTGTCAAATCAAAATTGTGGAAAACTATTTTTGGCACTTTGGGCAATAATATGTACCTCTCTGACCAAGCTTAATTTTTTTAATAATCAACTCGCATTTTTTACATTTTTGATTTTCTCTACCGTAAACCATTAAATATTTATCATGTTTTCCAGCTTTTCCATCTAAATTAACATAATCATTAGCAGAAGTACCATTATGCTTTATTGCAATATTTAAGACCTTTTTAATATTAAAATACAAATCTTTTATCTCTTTTTGATTTAAGTTGGATATAATTCGCGTTGGCAAAACATAAGCATAAAAACATATTTCTGATGCATAAATATTACCAATCCCTGCAATTAAACTTTGATCCATCAAAACCTGCTTAATTTTAGATCTTTTTTTCTTATTTAATATTTCTTGAAACTTTTTTAAGCTAAATTCTTTACTGAGTGGATCAATCCCAATTTTCTCACTTTCAACTTTTAACTTTTCACTATCAACTACCCTCATCCAACCAAATTGTCTCACATCATTAAAATAAAGATGTGATCCATCTTGAAAATTAATTTCAATATGAGTATATTTACACGGCACTTTCATATTAAATGGAGGTATCGGATGCCCTCCTCCATATTTCCCATTTTTATTAACAAAAATAAGTTGTCCGGTCATTTTTAGATGTATTAACAGATTCAACTTACTTGCACCCGCGGGGTGCGTTTTTTTTGGTTCAAGAACTACAATTATCATTTTAGCGCGTCGTTTCACATCAATTACTTTAGACCCAATAATTTCTTTAGTATCACCATGAAAAAGTCGAGGTTTTCTTACTTTGACATTTTTAATTACTAGTCCTTTAACTTTTTGTTCTAATTGTTGCTTTACAGTTTCAACCTCTGGTAACTCTGGCAAATTAATCCTTTCTTTTTACAACATTCTATGTTAAAACGCTTACATAATTAAGAAGTTAATTTATATAATAAAAAAGCGATATTTATAATTAAGCTTTCGAGATCACCGGCACACCACCTTTCAAATGATTGATAATTAATTATTTAAACCTTATAATTATTGCAATGATTTATTATATTTTTTTAATCATATCATTTTTATTTATTCTTGCTGGAATTATTGGACTTATTTTTCCATTTTTGCCAAGTGTTCCTATGGTGTTTGTTGGAATTTTAATTTTTGCCATTGCTACAAAATTTGCAATTATTTCAATTTGGATAATATTTTTAATGTTATTTTTTACAATTATAAGTCAACTTATTAATTATGCAATGAGTATTTATGGAGCAAAATATTTTGGTGCAACCAAATATGGAATTTGGGGTGGAATTATTGGAATATTTGTTGGAATAATACTTGCTCCTTTTGGACTAATTAGTATTTTTATTTGCCCACCACTAGGAACTCTTTTAGGAGAAATAATTGGAGTCAAAAAATTTTTACAATCCTCAAAAAGCTCGTTAGGATCACTTCTTGGAATATTTGTTGGGACAATGGCAAATATTTTTATAATTGCCTGGATGATATCTATATTTATAAAAACAGTGTTATAATGTAAATCTATGAATTTCCCTATGGTACCACTTCGTTAAAACTACGAGGTGCAAGCAAAGACCACAGGGTTTTCCCCGGCCTCGCTCCGCGAAGCGGGGCGGGCTGGCGAAGGGTGATAAATTATTTTATTATTAGATCGCTAATTTAATTATTGATCAATTTCAAGCCCATTATCTTCTAATACTTTATCCATTTCAGATTGTTGATAAAATACTTCGGATTCCGAACCTAAAACATTATTTATATTTGAAGCTCCTAATTCACCACCAACATCGCTTGACTGAATAGTTGCATCTTTGCCCATATTATTGGGGGGGAAATCATTTGATTCAACTATTTCAATATCAAGTTCATTTTTTATTTTATTAGTGGATTTTTCCCTACTAGCAGCTTTTGGTAAAAAAATTGCAACAATCAATAAAAAAATAATTATTGCAATTATTACTGGTAATTGTTTTTTATACGAATTGTCGATATTTTTTGTATTCATTCTAAAGCTCCTCGATAATATTTAAAAAATATTTTAAAAAAGTTTTTGGTTAGATTTTTTACCTTGCTTTTCTCTTCTGCTATTTAATACATTAATTATACCATAAACTCCGTCATATCCAGGAATTGGCTCAATATTGTTTTCTCTAACATTCATAATTCCTTCAATAACTTTTTCCTCAACCTCACCTTTTAATTTTTTAAGATCAAAATCTAATAGTATCGAAAATTCTGATCCAAGAGTTTGAACAATGCGTAAATATTCTTCTTGAATCTTTTTTGATGTTTTAGAAACACCTTTAGCTTGCGCAATTATTTCTTGTAAAGGTACTAAGTGCCTAGAACCTGGAAATTTCAATGGCCTATATTTTTCAGGTCTGTCTGCCAGCTCCTCTACTCTATGTAATACTCCAATTGTAAGTTCTTTTTTACAAACTGGACAAATATTTTTATTTTTTATAGAATCTTTTGGATTTAATTTTAAAGCGCCACAACTACGATGACCGTCAAAATGATACTTCCCTTCCTCTGGATAAAATTCAATTGTATATGGAAAATATTTAGGATCTTTTGAACGAATAATTTCACAAATATAATTATAGCTATAATCACTGTCAATTATTTCAAACACATTGGCTTCTCTGCCTAAATTTGCTGGTGAATGAGCATCTGAATTAGATACCAAAGTAATCTTATCTAAATCAGAAACTCTCCAATTCATTTCTGGATCAGAAGAAAGACCAGTTTCTCCAGCATAGATATATTGTGTCATTTCTTCATAACATTCTTCCAATGAATTAAACCCTGACTTAGAGCCAAAAACCGAAAACCAAGGCGTCCACATATGAGCCGGTATTATCATGCATCTTGAGTCAATATCAAGAACTATTTTTGCTAAATCCTTTGCGGATAAACCAAGTATTGGTCTTCCATCAGAATATAAATTACCAATAGTCCCAAGTTTTTTATTGATTTTTTCAACTGTATTAATTGACGGCGCCAAAACAACTGTATGAATCTTTCTTACTTTACCACCTTGTGAATAAATTGATGAAATCTCTGCAGATAAAATAAATCGAGGTTTTTTTTGGCCACGAATCACATAAAAACCATTGCCTAAATCTTCTAAATCTCTTTTAATTTCTGAAAGCCATGCGGGGTGAGTAAAATCACTAGTGCCAATAATATCTATACCTTTTAAATTCGCCCATCTAGCAATTTCTTTTAAAACCATTTGACCACTAGTCGCTCTAGAATATTTTGAATGCAAATGTAAATCAGCAATTATTCTCATAATCTCCTTTACCATTCATATTTTATGTTACATGTTTTATTAGTTCCGAGCAAATTAAATGTTTGCAACAAAAAATCCCCTTAAATAAATTTAAGGAGATTTTTCGAGTTTAAATACTTTTTTATGCAGCAGGTTGGTCTTCGTTACCTGCAGGAGCTTCATCTGTTGATTCTTCTGCTGGCATATCACCTGCTGGTTGTTCATCTGCTTTAGGCATATCGTCGCCCATTGGTTGATCAGCTACTGGTTGATCAGCTTGCGCTTGATCATCACCTGTGTTTTGATCTTGAGGTTGATTCATGTCGTCTTGCATTTAATCCTCCTAACTAAAACTTAACTAATATTAGGATTTTTAATCCTAAATACATTATAACAAAAAAACCTCTTTAAGTCAAATATTTAGACATTATAGTGAAAAATTGAAATATTCCACAATTATTTTTATTTTACAAAAAACACAGAGTCTTTTGACTCTGTGTTTTCTATAGCTTTTTGAGCTTTACTTACTAACTTTAACTTTTAGCTTTTTAGATTTTTTCTCCTCGGCTTTTGGCAAAGTAATTTTTAATACTCCATCTTTTACTTCAGCGTTTGCTTTTTCTGACTTAACTTTTACTGGCAAGCCAACCACTCTTTTAAAACTTCCGTAACTAACTTCTTTTCTGTAATAATTCTTATCTTTATCTTCTTGTTCAAGCTTTCTCTCTCCAATTAATGTGACATACTCGTCTGAAACTTCGATTTCAACATCTTCAGCTTTCATCCCAGGCAAAAGTGCCTCTACAAGAACATCATTGCCTTTTTCATAAACATCAACCCTTGGCATTTGCACCACATTTTGTCGAAAACGCATCGGAAGCAAATCTTCATCAAAATCCTCGTCAAAAAATCTACGAGCTCCAAAATTTCCAAATGGAATTAGGTCTCTGTCCATTTTATTCTCCTTTCTACCCCTAATGGGTATAGTTAATTGATATTTAGACCGGTCTTTATTTAATTGATTTTCAATATCACAAAACATTTCTTCTATTGATTTTTCAAAAAGTTGTGCCATTTCAAAAGCAAGATTTAAGGACGGAAGAGATCTACCCTGTTCCAATGCTATAAGCGCTTGTCGTGAAATACCAAGTTTATCTGCTAACTCTTCCTGAGTTAATTCTTTGTTTTTTCTTAAATCTTTAAGCTGACATTTAATAATATACTTCATATATACCTACAGATCTATTATTAATCTAGATGCTAAGTTCAAGATGCTGGTTTGGTTTAGAGGCCAGGTTACTAGTTTTATTTTATAACCTAAGCTTTAATTTTTAGCCATACTGGTTTCTTTACCCTTACCTTATAACCTATCTAATATAATTGTAAAGTACACTTTACATTATGTCAAGGCCGTACTCGGCCGCAGACCCTGCGTAGCCTCGTGCGAAGTGGGGTCAAGCACTCCGCCAAAAACGGAATAATTCAGGAAAATTCTAATACTGGGACAAGTTAGAATCATCAGTACTTGAGTTCAAGAAACTTATCATCAAACAAAACATATATTTTTTCTCTTAACTTGCAAAAAAAAAATTAGGGTTTATAATTAAAATATAATAATTAATTTATCCTTATTAAATTTTTAAGGATAAAATAAAAGGAGAAATATGTCAGAAATGTTATAACCTAACGAAATTCAGACTAATGAAATGGATAACATTAAAATTGAAAATTCTTATTCAAATGTTGGAGGCTTTGACCAAGATGATATTAATAGAATATTAAAACAAAGAGAAGAAGGACTGTCATCTGAAAATCCCAAAGAAAAAATGGAACTATTCGAAACTCTTGTATTACATCAAGAAAATATTAAGAAAGAAATCGAAGGAATTAATAATCAAAAAAAATATTTAGAACCAAGAACCTATAGCATGAGACCACAAGATTATGAAGAATTTCAAAAAACATTTAAAGAAAGATATGGTGTAGAAAAAGAATCTCAACTAATAAATAACGATATAGCAAAATATGCGATTTACTATGGAGTAATAAAACCAGATAAGGAAATATCTGGAAGAATATTCAAATCATTAAATGGTATGTTCACTAATGCAAAAGAATTAGGTTTTAATCCACAAGATGAAAATGATCCAAGCAAAGAATTAATTGAAAAAACGAAAGAAGTGATGGATGTCAAAATTAATGAACTTAATAACCAATTATCTAATATTGAAAATAAATTAAGTCAATTCAATTTAAAATAATTTAAGTAACAAAAAATCTCCTTTTAAAAGGAGATTTTTTGATAGATTGGCAGTGACCTACTCTCACACCCTACTAAGGGGGCATTACCATCGGCGCTGAAGGGCTTAACTTCTCTGTTCGAAATGGAAAGAGGTGTATCACCTTCGCTAAAACCACCAGAATAAGATAAACGATTAGGAATCACTTAACTTGATTCTATTGGTTTATTTCTTGATCTGCCCGGTCTACACACGACGCTTCTGCGTGATTGAACATAGTTCAATAAGTCAGAAAGAAGTTGCGCTGGGACTAAAACCACCAGATGAATGGATATTAAAAAATTAATATCCATCACATCTAGTGCCTAATAACTAATAGCTAAGGGCTAAAAGCTAATTTAGTACTTATGTGGTTATCTCGAAACTACACAAAAATAAATTTATCAAGTATGACTAATTAGTACTTCTTGGCTAAATTCCTTACGGAACTTACACCTAAAGCCTATCAACCTCATCATCTTTAAGGGGTCTAAGAACTCTAATCTTGGGGACGGCTTCGCGCTTATATGCTTTCAGCGCTTATCCAAACTAGACATAGCTACCGAGCACTGCTCTTGGTAGAACAACTCGTACACCAGAGGTCTATCCTTCTCGGTCCTCTCGTACTAGAGAAGGGCCACCCTCAGAATTCTTGCGCCCATGGCAGATTAGGACCGAACTGTCTCGCGACGTTCTGAACCCAGCTCGCGTACCGCTTTAATTGGCGAACAGCCAAACCCTTGGGACGTACTTCCGTCCCAGGATGCGATGAGCCGACATCGAGGTGCCGAACCTGGCCGTCTATGTGGGCTATTGGGCCAGACTAGCCTGTTATCCCCGGGGTAACTTTTATTCGTTGAGCGATCCGTCTGTCATGCAATCGGATCGGATCACTATGACCTGCTTTCGCATCTGCTCGACTTGTAAGTCTTGCAGTTAAGCACACTTGTGCCATTGCACTATCATTCCGATTTCCATCCGGAACTAGTGTACCTTTGTACGACTCCGTTACTCTTTTGGAGTCGACCGCCCCAGTCAAACT
>CAYZSW010000006.1:0-63642 GCA_964481135.1 uncultured Candidatus Saccharibacteria bacterium | reverse complement strand
ATTTTTCAAAAATTCTTGGTAAAATAAGTTCGAGCTTGGTTGAATAAACGCACCATTCGTCATGTAGTCGAATTACATTTTCAAAATTCCTCATGGTAAACCATCTTTACAAAAAACAATTATTTTAGAACTTACGCGTTTAAATAATTTGCATACACTTTCTGGAATGACAGGCTTTATCCTGTCTAGCACCCTAAAGGGTGCAGATCCGAAGTGCGTAAGTCCTATATTTATCAAAATTATGACGAATGTCCTGAAATAAAATTGAGATCTTTGATCGAAAATTTTATGAAGGGCAATATACATTATGCTAGATTTTTTTCAACCCACAAATTTGTTTAATTGGAGGACAAATTTTTCAAGTTCTTTTTTGATTTGGGAAATATTTATTTTTAGTATTCTTTTTATACTATTTTTTATTTTTAAAATTACTTTACTTAAAAAATCGAAGGCTTATAAGTCGTATAAGATTTTATCTGATAAAATTTCTTCTTTTTTGTCTACTTGCGCAATTTTAGGATTTGTGATAATATTTTGCCAGTGGCAGAATATTTTGTTTTTATCTGCGCCAATTTTATTGGTAATTTTATTTATAATTTTCATTGTATGGTTTATTATTATTTTAAGATTCTATTTAAAAAATTTTAAAATTTTATACAAACAAGAAAAACAAAACAAAGTGTTTAAAAAATATTTGCCTGATAAAAATTAATTATTATAATTTACTTGTAAAAGGATTTATTTTGTCGAAAGTTTTAAAAGAAAATCATAAAAATGATTCAATGCAGAAAATCGTTGAGGATCTAGGTAGTGACATAGTCCCTGTAAAAGAGGGGGCTATTGTTGAAGTTATTATTTTGGCTAAATCAAAAAACAGAATTTTAGTTGATGTTAGTGGTATTTGTTATGGTATTGTTCTAGAGAAAGAATTCTCAGTAGATGTGAATGATTTAAAATCAGGCGATAAAGTTGTAGCATATGTTTTAACAGCAGAAAATGATGATGGCTATGCAGTTTTATCATTAAGAAGGGCTGATAAAGAAAGATTTAATCAAAAAATTAGTGAAAATTTTCAAGAAGAAAAAAATGTTCGAGTTAGGATTAAACAAGCAAATAAAGGTGGACTTATTGCAGAATATGGAGGAATTGAAGGTTTCTTACCAGTTTCACAATTATCCAACGAGCATTATCCGAAAGTTGGAGATAATAAAAGTAAAATTCTTGAAAAATTAAATGAATTTGTTGGCAAGGCCTTAGAAGTAAAAATTATTAATTATGATAAAACTCAAAATAAATTAATTTTTTCTGAAAAAGCAGCTCTTACTAGTGAAATTCAAAATGTTTTGGAAAGCTATAAAAAAGGACAAGTTGTAGATGGAGTTGTAAGTGGAGTAGTTGATTTTGGATTATTTATTGATTTGGGAAAAATTGAGGGGTTGGTACATATCTCAGAGATTTCATGGGATAGGATTGATAACTTAAAATCACTTTATAAAATTGGAGATAAGGTTAGAGTCGAAATTATCGCAGTGGATGACAGCAAGGTTTCTTTGTCAATTAAAAGACTTCTTCCAGACCCTTGGCTTGATAAAATTAAAGAACTTAAAAAAGGAAAAATGGTTGAAGGCGAAGTTGAAAAAGTTACACCTTTCGGAGTGTTTGTAGTTTTACCAAATAAAATAAGCGGATTAGTACACATATCAGAACTTTCAGAAAAATTAAGAGACGGCAAAAAGATGGAAGATGTTCTCGCAATAGGTAAGAAATACAAGTTTAAAATTATTTCTATAGAAGCTGCTTCTCATAAAATTAATTTGTCTATTTTAGATGATACCGATAATGCAAAGGAAAAAAAGGCAATAGACGCTGATAAAACTAAAAAAACCATCAAAAAGAGCACTACTAAATCGAAAAAGACAACTACTAATAAAACAAAATAATACATTAAATCATCGGAGAACTAAATAATGCAGATTGAATATTTTGGCGAGGGTAAGTTTAGAATTAAATCTCAAAAAGCTCAAATTGTTATTGATCAAGAGACAAAAATCAATGATTTTGTAATTTCTAATTCCGGTGAATATGAAGTGGCCGGAATTCGATTAGAAGTAGTTAATTCGATTATAATATTAGAAGTTGATGGTGTAGTTTTGGCTCATTTAGACAAAAGAAAAAAACTTTTAAGTAATGAAGAATTAGAATTGTTAGAAAATGTTGATATTTTATTTGTTCCTGTTGGAGCAGGAGATGTTTTTGATCCGAAAGAAGCGCTAGCTGTAATCAAGGAAATCGAGCCAAAAATTGTTATCCCAATGCACTATAACGACATTAGTAATTTTACAAAATTAGAAGGCATTAAACCAGAAGAACTAGACGAACTTAAATTAAAAGACAAACCATCTGAAAACGACCCTAGAAGAATTATTATTTTGAATGCTAAAAATAAATAAGCTTAAAAGAAGAATAGAAGATTCGGAAAAAATTTTGATTGTTACACACCAAAATCCAGATGGTGATGCTTTAGGTTCTCAATCAGCACTTTGTCAATTATTAAAAAAAATGGGTAAAAATTCTTATGCTGTATGTCTTGATGAAATACCTAATTTATTTTCTTTTTTAGAGGGTGTAAAAAGTGTTGATAATGATTTTTTATTGGGTGATTTTGATTTAATAATTATTTTGGATTGTGGTGATCTTAAAAGAACTGGTTTTGCTTCTAGGTTGAAAAAAAATTTAAAATTTAGAAAAAAAATAATTAATATTGACCATCATCCTAGAAATGATATTCATAAAATTGCATCTATTAATATTGTAGATTATAATGCTTCTTCTACGGCTGAAATAATATTTAAAATTGCCCAAATATGGGGAATTGTTATTGATTCCAAAATAGCAACAAGTTTATTGTGTGGTATTTATAATGATACAGGTGGTTTTAAACATTCTAATACTACTCCAGAGGTTTTGAAAATCACTTCTGAATTATTAAGTTTAGGCGCAAGATTAAAACAAATAACAAACAATATCACTAATGCAAAAAAATTATCTACTTTAAAATTATGGGGATTAGTACTTTCAAGAATAAGAAAAATTGAAAAATTAGGATTGGTTGTTTCGGTTATTACTTTAGAAGATATTAAAAAGTATCAAGCAAATGTTAGTGATTTGGCCGGTGTTGTAAATTTGATAAATACAATACCAGACAGTTCTGCTGCAATCTTGTTTTATGAGATTCAAAATGGTAAAATCAAGGCAAGTTTAAGAACAGAAAAAAACAATATTGATGTTTCTTGTTTGGCTAGAATATATGGTGGCGGTGGTTTGAAAAAAGCATCAGGATTTACGATAAATGGTAAAATTAGACCTGATGGTAATGGAGGATGGAAAATTGCAGATTATAAAATCTGACGCTATACAAAATAATAATTAATAATGAATAATGTAATGATATAAGAATAGCAAGAAAAAGAGAAAAATATTGGAAATCAGGTATTGGGAGAGAAGAAATAAAAAGAAAATTTAGCTAATTATTAGCCGCGGTGGTGAAATTGGTATACACGCAGGACTTAAAATCCTGTGGTCTAAACAACCGTGCGGGTTCGAGTCCCGCCCGCGGCACCAAGACAATACTATTTTTTATAATAAATATATTCTACAATAAAACATCTTCCGATGTTTTTTAATGTTTATAACTATAAATAATAATTTAAAAATTTGTTTATTTTTAAATCTTTGTATATAATGAAAATATAATATATAGGAATATATGCAAAAGAGAACCAAAACTATTATAGGCATCGTTGCAATTGTACTAGTTGTTCTTAGTATTGCAATATATTTTTTATTTCCGAAAATCTGGGGAAGTATTGTATATCCTTTAAAATACGAAGAATATATCATCAAATACGCGAAAGAGTATGATTTAGATCCAGCATATCTGTCTGCTGTTTTGTATTCCGAAAGTAAATTTAATCCCGATGCAGTATCTCGTGCTGGCGCTAGAGGATTAATGCAAGTCATGCCCAGTACTGGTAAGTTTATTGCGGAGCGTTTTGGAAATTACAATTTTAGCGTTAATGATTTGCATGATCCAGAAACAAGTATTAAATATGGAGCATGGTATCTAAGAGATTTATTAAATCGTTATAACAATGACGAAGAAGTAGCATTAGCTGGTTATAACGGTGGACCTGGCGTTGCCAACAGATATGTTGTTTCTCGTTCTCACTCAGTTATTCCACGAGAAACATCAGGTTATTTAAAGACAGTTATGAACGCTAAAGAAAAATACAAAGAGTTGTATTATCAAGAACTATATACGCAAGGCGTGTCAGCAGAAAATGTTGCTGAACAATTAAAGATCGAGCAAGAGCAACCAGAAAAAACATGGTGGCAAAAAATTGTTGACTCAGTTAAAGAAATTGTGCAATAATATAATCTATGAAAGCAAAAGAACTTCGTAAAAAATATCTTAATTTTTTTGTATCACATGGTCATAAAGAGATTCAATCGGCACCGTTAGTACCAGAAAATGATCCTACGGTGTTATTTACTACTGCAGGAATGCATCCTTTGGTTCCTTTTTTATTAGGAGAAAAACATCCAGCAGGTACCCGACTTACAAATGTTCAAAAATGTTTGCGTACAGATGACATTAATCAAGTTGGAGATAACACTCACAACACATTTTTTGAAATGTTAGGAAATTGGAGTTTAGGCGATTATTTTAAAGATGAAGCAATTAAATTAAGTTGGAAATTTTTAACACAGGAATTAAAACTTAATAAAGATAAAATTGCTGTTTCTTGTTTTGCTGGTGATAAAGATTGTCCTAAAGATCTACAATCAGCAAAAATATGGCAATCATTGGGTATTAAAAAAGAACGCATTGCATTTTTAGGGAAACTGGATAATTGGTGGGGACCCGCAGGAGAAACTGGTCCATGTGGCCCAGATACAGAAATGTTTTATTGGATTGGTAAAGATAAAGCACCGAAAAAATTTGATCCGAAAAATCCAAAATGGGTAGAGATTTGGAATGATGTTTTTATGCAGTACAATAAAAAACGCAAAACTAAAAATGTAAATCTAAAAATACAAGAATACGAATATGTACCTTTAAAACAAAAAAATGTTGATACGGGAATGGGATTAGAAAGAACTTTAGCTGTTATTAATAATAAAAATAGTATTTACGAAACAGAACTTTTTAGTCCAATTATTGATTTAATAAAAAAATTATCAAAAAATTATAATGAGAAAAGTGCTAAAATTATTGCAGATCATATTAGAGCTTGTATTTTTATTATTGCAGATGGCATTGAACCATCTAATCTAGACCAAGGTTATGTTTTAAGAAGATTAACTAGAAGGATTATTCGTTATGCAAATTTAATTAATATTACTGATAAAAAATATCTAGAGAAATTAACTTATTGTGTTATTGATAATTACAAAGATATATATCCTGAAATTAATAAAAGAAAAAAAATTGTTGATGTTTTAGAAAAAGAAGAAGAAAAATTTCAAAGATGCCTTGAATGTGGACAAAAAGAATTTTCAAAATTAGTTAATCAAATACGTAGTCATAATCAAGACAAAATTTCTGGCAGATCTGCTTTTAAACTTTATGAAAGCTATGGATTACCAATTGAAATGATTGAAGAAATGGCATTTGAAGAAGGATTAAAAGTTGATAAAAATGAATTTGAAAAAGCATTTCAAAAACACCAATTACTTTCTCGTAAGGGTGCAGAGAAGAAATTTAAAGGCGGACTTGCAGATGATTCAGAAGTTGTAACTTGTTATCATACTACAACTCATCTTTTACATCAGGCGTTAAGAAAAGTGTTAGGAGAGCAGGTTATGCAATGTGGGTCTAATATTACAGCCGACCGCTTGAGGTTCGATTTCAAACACAAAGAAAAATTATCCGAAGAAGAAAAACAAAAAATCGAGGAAATTGTAAATGTTCAAATTAAAAAAGCATTGCCAGTAACTATGAAGGAAATGGATTTGAAATCTGCAAAAGCATCTGGAGCACTTGGATTTTTTGAAAGTAAATACGGAAAAATTGTAAAAGTATATACTATAGGTCCAAATAAAGGATATTTTTCTCGTGAAATCTGTGGTGGACCTCATGTGAAAAATACAAAAGAATTGGGTAAATTTAAAATTATTTCGGAAAAATCTTCTTCTTCAGGTGTCCGTCGAATTAAAGCTGTTTTAAAATAATTACTTTTTAGGAGGTGAGTAGGTTGTTTAACAAAATGGTATTTTTATTGAATTTAATCATGTTACCGATTGATTTAGTATTATCTTTAGCCCTGTATTTAATAACTCTTAAAGTAACATATATAACTATTTATTATCCAACAAATACAGAATTATCAAGTATTATAAATAAAACAAATCTAACAATTAATTTATTACCAATTCAATACTATAAATATCCGAAAATGTATGAAACCATTAAAGTAAATATTGCGTCTGAACAATTTTTACTAAAAGCAGAAATTATTGAAGTAAGTAAGGTATTATCTAGAGATTTTTTCTCTGGAAAATTTTTGCAAATTGGAATTTTAGATTATATAAAAAAAAGCTGGCACATGTCAGAAAATAGCTCCTAAGAGTTTAGAAGCTATTTTTTTATTCATAAAAAATTTTAATTTCTCTTTGCGGAATTCCCCGACCGCCCGCATTGACTGCCTTACCTGCCTTATCGGCAGACAGGCCGGCTTGCCTCGCCGAAGCGGGCAGACAGGTAAGGTCGTGGGAGCTTCAATATTTTGAAATTTTAGTATCTGAAATAATATGATATAATGCTAGTAAGTATAAACAATATTTAAATAAAAAATTAATAAATACAATTATGGGATTTTTCGATTTTTTCAAGAGTAAGTCGTCAAATGCTAATTATGCAATTAGTTTAGATATTGGAACGGAGTTTGTAAAAACTCTAATTTTTAAAGTTGAAAATGAGAAAGCTCATATTTTAGGCGTTGGTAAGCAGAGGCAGAAACTAACTGATATGCAATCAGGCACAGTAACTGATATCCACGGAGTAATAAAAAACTGCGAACAGTCTTTAGAAATGGCTGCTTCCCAGGCAAAAATACTACCCGACCAAGTAATAATTGGTATAGCAGGTGAATTAGTGAAGGGTACGACCACAACTATTAGATACACAAGACCAAAACCTCAAACAAAAATTACTATGCAAGAACTAAAAGATATTATTGCTCGAGTACAGCGCAGAGCTTTTGATAGGGCGAGATCTATTTTGTCTTGGGAGTCAGGAATAGCCGAGCTTGATATCAGACTGGTTAATGCAGCAGTGGTAGATGTAAGAATAGATGGATATAAAATAGTAAATCCAATAGGATTTCAGGGGAAAGAAATGCAAATTGGAGTATTCAATGCTTTTGCACCTATTGTTCATTTAGGTGCTTTGCAGACTATTGCTCAATCGCTAGAATTGGATTTAATTTCAATTGTTGCAGAACCCTACGCAGTTGCTCGCTGCATGGGACCAGAAGAAACTTCTGATTTTTCAGCAATTTTTGTTGATATTGGTGGAGGAACTACAGATATCGCAATTGTTACAACTGGAGGTGTTGCTGGAACAAAAATGTTTGCTTTGGGAGGTAGAGCTTTTACAAAAAGAATTAGTCAAGTTTTAGCATTGCCTTTTTCAGAAGCAGAAAAGTTAAAAATCCAATATTCAAAAAACCAACTTACAGGTAAAAAACAAGAATTAATCAAAAAAGCACTGGTTAGCGATTGCAAGGTTTGGACTGCTGGTGTAGAATTAACATTAGGAGAATTTAAAGGAATCGAACTTTTACCAAGTAAAATATATTTATGTGGGGGAGGTAGTTCTTTGCCAGATTTAGTACAAGCTCTAAAAGATAAGAAATGGAATAAAAAATTACCTTTTGCTCGAAGACCATTAGTGGAACATATTAATCCAAAAAATATCACAACAATTATTGACGATACAAAAGAGCTCAAGGATCCAATGCATGTGACTCCAATGGCAATGGCCTCTTTATCAATTGAATTGGTCGGTCAAGAGAAAGTTGTTGATGGAATCCTTAATAGCGTTGTTAAAACATTGGGAAAATAATTTTTTCAAAGGAGTGGTATGGACGAAGTAATATATTTAGAATTAGATGAAGAAATACCTTCTGTTATAGAAAAGATGAAATCATTGTCTGGAAAAAGTGTTGCTTTAGTAATTCCTAAAGGAGCAGCAATTATTCAAAGTGTAATTAATTTAAAAATTTTAAAAAAAGAGGCAGAAGTATTGAAAAAAGATATTGCCTTAGTAACTCAAGATAGAATAGGTCGCAATTTAGCGTCTCAGGTGGGGTTATCAGTTTATGATAGTATTCGCTCTTCAAGACCAATAATTAATCCAACTAGACCCGAACCAGAATCATCTGAAATAATCGAATTAGATTTAAGCCAGAAACAGTCCTCAAAACCAAAAGGAGTTAGTGTTCACGACTACCAGTCTAGTCCAGTTCAAGAAGAAGTTAGTAAACCAAAACCTTTTTTTAAAAAACAAATTGTTAATACTGATGCTTCGCCAAATTATAATAAGTCTAATTTTTCAGAATCAAAAACCCCATCCTTTTCAAATTCAGGTAAAAACTCAAATAAAAAACATATTGGTAAAATATTAATTTTACTTTTAATTATTCTAGTCGCAATTGGGCTACTTTATTTCTTTTTGCCGAGTGCACAAATTAATTTAATTTTTCAGAGTGAGCCATTTGAAACAGAACTAGAAATTTTGGTCGACAACAATATTAATAAAATTGATGAAAGCCGGAATGCTGTTCCTGGTGAGTTAATTGAAATTGAAAAACAAGAAATAAAAACTTTTCCTTCTACAGGAACCAAAGATCTAGGAGAAAAAGCTAGTGGTACAATTAAACTTTCTAACGGTACTGGAGTAGAGCAGAGTTTAGCAGCCGGCACAACATTTACAGCTAATGGATTGAAATTTGTTTCAACTGAGTCAGTTACTGTTCCTAAGGCAACTGCTTCTGTTGATGCCGGAGGTAATGTAGTTAAATCTGCAGGGGCAGCAAGTGTTAAAGTTCAGGCCTCAGAGGCAGGTGATAAATACAATATCAGACCAAGTAGTTTTTCAGTTAATGCGAGTGTTTCAGCTGAATCTAGTGCTGCTATGTCTGGCGGAGTGAGTAAGAAAATCAAGATAGTTACTGAAGACGATATAAATAAGGCTAAAGACGAAATTAAAAAACTGATTATTGAAAAAAATATTATTGAACTAACTAATAAAATTGGCAAGAAAAAGTTTTTTGATTCAACTATTACCCACGACGAAATATCCTTTTCTTCTAATAAAACGATTAACTCAGAGGGTGAAAATTTCGAAGTAAGAATTACAGTGAAATCTAGAACAATTGCCTACAATGAAAACGAATACAGGGAGGTTATAACTTTAGCATTAAATAAAAATGTTCCGGACGATAAAGAAGTAATTCTTTCTGAAACCGATGAGATCCATACTATTTCTGGCAATACAGATTTTTCCGAAGGTATATTAAAATTAAATCAAAAAATTAATACTCATACAGGCCCCAAAATAGATGAAGAAAATATTAAAAATAGCGTGAAAGGTAAAAAAATATTTGACGCTGAAAACAAAATCAAACAGGATGAAACAATTAAAACAGTTGATATTGAAATCAAACCTTCTTGGTGGCCAAAAACATTACCTCGTTTAACTAGAAGAATTAAGGTTGAAAAAAAAGTTGAAAAATCTAATACCCAAGAATAATTTGACAATTATTCATATTTGCTGTAGCGTTTGTATATGGAGAGTATTTAATATTTATTTTTTAAAAGAGGCCTTTGTAAGCGTCTTTTTTTAAAATAAAATAATAAAAAAATCCTGAACATAAAAATTTTTTTATAGGAGATGATTGATATGATAAAAACGGAAAATAAACCTGCTAAAAAACGTGGTGATATTATTTACAGAACCATTAATGGTCAAACCAAGCAGTACAAAATTTTATTTAGCAAACGCCAAGTCAAGCTTGGTGTGAGAAAAATTGCTAGAAATATTTATAATTACTGTAAAGAAAACAATATTAAACAAATAGTATTCGTTGCTATTGCGATTGGCGGTATTAATGTCATGGCTGACTTAGAAAGAGCTATGTATTACGAAGCAGATACACAAAAAAAGAAGAATGGTAAGAGATATAATATTGAAATTAAAACTACTATTATCGCCATGAAAAAAAACTATCAAGGCGATCAAATGGTTAATTGTCAGCGAATTATCACTCATGCTCCAGATGTGGATTTAATCGAAAATAGACAGGTTTTTATTATTGATAACTTACTTGCAACAGGCCTTTCTATGCAAGCAGCTATTGAAAAAATTAAATCAATGAATCCTAAAAATATCTACTCGGTAGTTTTTTTGGATACAAAAAACACTTCGGATTTAATCCCTGATTTTACAGGAATCCGATATAAAAAGAGAGAAGTATTTCTCTACGGATACGGGTTAGACAATAAAGATGCAGTCCGTGGAGACAAATATATCTACGAAGATTTATAACCTTCTAATAATTGTCTATGGCACGCGTATATAAACATCAAGCGTGCCTTAATTTATTTTAGTCATAATAAAATATGTTATAATAAATTCATGGCAATACTTGCATTAGATGTTGGAAGAAAAAAAATTGGTTTGTCGATTTCAAAGTCAGAATTAATTTCTGAGGAATTTTGCACAATAAATTATTTAGATCAAAAAAAAGCAATTGTTGAAATTATTTTTTTAATTAAAAAAAATAATATTGATAAGATTGTGATTGGTATGCCTAAAAATATGGATGGAACAGATTCTGATATGACAAAATATGTTTTAGATTTCGTTGAAATTTTTAAGGAAAAGATTAATCTATATAATTTAAAAATTAAAATATTTTTAGAAGATGAAAGATTAACAACCAAGGAAGCAGAAAATTTATTATTTAAAAAAGGATTAAGCATAGACACTATTAAAAAAAGAAAAGATCAATTTTCTGCTAAATTGATTTTGGATCAATACTTAGATAGGAATTTATAGTTTTCAAGGAGGAAAATATGAGAGATATTATATTTAAAAAGAAAAAACAGTCTGATGATAATTTTGAAAAACATCATAATTTATCCGAAAATCTAAAAAACAAAAACCAGGAAAATTGTGATTTTGGCAAGAAAAAAAATAAATGGCTTACCTGCTTCATTGTTTTAATTATTATAATTTTACTGCCGATTATGTATTATTTCTACGCAACAAAAATTCCTGCAGGTAAATCCAGCCAAAATATTTCATTTGAAATTTTTGAAGGAGAAACAACTTTAGATATTGGTGAATCATTAAAACAAAAAAAACTTATTCACAATAAGTACATATTTGCATTATATGTGTATTTTAAAAATATTAATTTAATACCGGGAATATATTATTTACAATCTAATATGACATTAGATCAAATACTTGATCCAGTGTCTAAAGGTAATGTGCAAGAAAATAAGATTACAATTATTGAGGGTTGGCGCAGGGAGCAAATTGCACAGATGCTTGCAGAAAACAACATTGTTGAATTTGATGAATTTATGAAATTTTCTGAGGGTAAAGAAGGTTATTTATTTCCAGATACATACAGAATATCAGTTAATGCTAATGCCCAAGAAATTGTTAATAAATTAACAGAAAATTTTCAAAATAAGACTAAGGACTTGTCAGTTACAAAAAACGATTTAATATTAGCTTCAATTGTTGAAAGAGAGGCAAAAACAAACGATGAAAGACCTCAAATTGCGGGTTTATATACAAATAGATTAAATATCAATATGAAATTGGATGCAGACCCAACTATTCAGTATGCGAAAGGTAGTTGGGATCCAATAAAATTATCAGATTATAAAGATGTAAATTCTCCTTATAATACATATCTTTATAGGGGCTTACCTCCAGGACCTATTTGTAATCCAGGACTTGCAAGCATAAAAGCTGTACTTGAGCCAGAAAAACATAAATATTTTTATTTTTTACATTCAAAAGATAATCAAATATTTTTTGCCGAAACATTAGAAGAGCATAATCAAAATAAACAAAAAAGATAAAAAATGTTGATTTTAATCTAGTTTATAGCTAATATTAATTTACGGAGAAAAATATGTTAAACCGATTACTCGGTATGTTTTCACATGATGTAGGAATAGATTTAGGTACAGCCAACACATTGGTATATATTAAGGGTAGGGGTGTGATTATTAATGAACCTTCGGTGGTGGCAATAAATCAAAAAACAAAACAAGTATTAGCTATTGGCGAAGAAGCTAGGCAAATGGTAGGAAGAACGCCGGGTCATATTGTGGCAATTAAACCTTTAGTAGATGGTGTTGTTTCTGATTTTGAAGTAACTGAGCAGATGCTTAAGTATTTTATTTCAAAAGTTCACAAAGAAGGTTTTACATTGTTGCCAAGGCCAAGAGTAATTGTCGGTATCCCTTACGGAGTTACAGAAGTTGAAAGAAGAGCTGTCGAAGAAGGATCCATTAATGCAGGAGCGAGAGAGGTTTATCTGATAGAGGAACCTATTGCTGCTGCAATTGGTGCGAGATTACCTATTCAAGAAGCTTCGGGATGTATGGTTGTTGATATTGGTGGTGGCACTACAGAAGTAGCAGTTATTTCATTGGGTGGAATTGTTGCTTCTCGATCATTAAGAATTGCAGGAGATGAATTAAACGAGGATATTAAAAATTATGCAAGAGAAAAATTAAATTTAGTATTGGGCGACCGTACTGCCGAAGAAATTAAAATTGAAATTGGTTCTGCCTTGCCACTAAAACAAACTTTAAAAATTCCAATGCGTGGCCGAGATTTAATTACTGGTTTACCTAAGGAAATAATTGTTACAGACGAACAAATAAGAGATGCTATTAAAAATTCTATTCAAGACATTGTAGATTCAATAAAAACAACTATTGAAGAAACCCCACCAGAACTTGTGGCTGATATTATGACAAAAGGAATAGTTTTAACAGGTGGAGGTGCACTATTGCGTGGATTTGATAAACTTATACAACATTCAACTCAAACCAAAGTGCACATCGCAGACGACCCTCTAACATGTGTTGTAAGAGGTACAGGAGTAGTATTAGAAGATCTTGATTTACTAAAAGGTGTGTTATTGCCTACTGAATTTCAAAAATAGAATTTTTAAAGTAATCTAACCACAGATCTTTTTGCACAGATAATACAGATTAGGAAATAATTAATAATCTAACCACAGATCTTTTTTTTACAGATTTCACTGATAATAAAATTTTTAACGAAATTTAAATCTATATGATCTGTGAATAAGCTTAGTGGTTAAGATACAATATTAATTTTATGAAAAAAAATAATTTACTTATTGTTATTATAATTATTTTAGCCCTTTTAGGTTTTATTTTATATCCTTGGGTAATTTTACCTATTAAAAATTTAAGTCAAAATTTATCTAATCCATTTTTAAGAATAATGATAGAAATGAAAAATAATACACAAGGTTTTTTTTCAAAAATTATATCAATTGGACAAATCGAACAAATTAATAATAATTTGAGTCAAGAAAATTTAGAATTAAAAGCAAAACTTGCTCAAATAAAAGAACTTCAGTATGAAAATAAAATTTTAAGAGGAGAATTGGGATTTGTTAAAGATAGAAAACAGGAAGAATATCTTGCGGCTGAAGTAATTTCATATTCTCCTAATTCATATATTCGAAGTATAAAAATAAATAAAGGTTATGACGATGGAGTTAAAGAAAATCAAGCTGTTGTTTCTTCTGGTTTTTTAGTAGGTGTTGTTTCTGAGGTTTATAAAGATAATTGTGATGTTTTACTTATTATTGACTCGACTTCACTCATACCGATTGTCATGCAAGATTCGCGCGCTACAGGTCTTTTACAGGGTGGGTTAACCGGTCTTATTGCAAGAGAAATCCCTTTAGATATCGAATTAAAAAAGGAAGAAATGGTACTTACAAGTGGACTTGGTGGAAATTTGCCTCAATCAATTCCAGTTGGTAAGGTAAAAAAAATTATTTCTGCAGAATCGGAAATATTTCAAAAATCCCAAATAGAGTCACCAATAAAATTTAATAACTTAGATATAGTATTTATTTTAAGATGAAAAAAATAATTAATTTTATCGCAATAATCTTAGTCGTTATGTTACAAATAACAATTGTGCCAAGATTAGATATCTATTATGCAGTTTTTAATTTACCATTATTGATTATGTTGTCTTTAATATTAATTAAAAGATATGATTTAGCAGTATTTTGGCTTTTATCTGGTGTTCTACTTGATTTAATTTCACCAATTAAGTTTGGTTTTTATACTTTTTCTTATTTATTTATATATTTGTTAGCTACCTTTGTTGTAACGAAATTTTTTCATCAAATAAATTTGTTTATTATAATATTCTTTTTTGTTATTTGTAGCTTTGTAATTGATTTTGCATTTTTGTTTTATGATTTTCAAATTAAATTACTACTTCTAAATGCAATTTATAATACATTTATTGGTTATATTATTTATTATTTTTTAAAATACTATTTGGAACCCCAATCAATTATTAAGGTAAAAATATGAAGTTAAATTATAATCCGTTTGAAAATTTTTCTAATGGAAAAGATATTCACAATAAATTAGGAAAAATCAAATCAAACCTAGAAGAATATCAGCATCCCCAGGAAACACCAAGCCATAGTGACACTTTAGAACAAAAAATTGAAAAGCCAAATTTTATATTGATGTATTGTTTTGTTTTTGTTTTTAGTTTATTGATGATTTTTAGATTACTTGATTTACAAATTGCTCAAGGAGCGAAACACGAATATTTGGCAGAAGGTAATCGAGTTAGAAGTAAAGATATTGTTGCTTCAAGGGGAAATATTTATGATAAAAACGAAAAAATTTTAGCTAAAAATATTGCTTCTTTTAATTTAGAACTTTTCCCAGCTGATTTGCCCAAAGAAAAGCAAGAAAGAGAAAAAATTTATTCATTGTTAAAAGAAAATATTGATATTAATACAGATGAACTTAGAAAAAAAATTGACGATATTGGTTTATTTTCTTTAGATTCAATAGTTCTTAAAGAAAACATAGACAGAGATGAAGCATTAATATTAGAAGTTAAATTTAAAAATATATCAGGTTTAGAAATTTCAAAAAAACCAATGCGTTATTATGAAGTTTTGCCAGGATTATCACATATATTAGGTTATGTTGGCAAAGTAAATGAAGAGGAATTGCATTCAGATCCAAATTTAAAATTAATTAGTATTGTTGGCAAATCTGGCATAGAACTAATTTATAATAGTGAATTAACTGGTGAATTTGGTAAAGAACAAGTCGAAGTTGATTCTAAAGGACAGATCCAAAGAATTTTAGCAACCTTAGATCCTACTCCAGGTGATAATTTGTATTTATCAATCGATTATGACCTTCAGAAAAAAATTGCCGATACGCTACATGAAAAAATCAAGCAAGTTCAGGCAAGTAAAGGTGTAGTTATTGCTATGAATCCGCAAGATGGATCAATATTAAGTTTGGTCAATATTCCGTCTTATGATAATAATATTTTTTCTTCTGCTGATAGAAATATAAAATATGAAGAGCTACTTAAAAATGAAAATAAGCCCATGTTAAATAGAGCAATTAGTGGCGCATATCCCTCTGGTTCTGTAATTAAACCAATTGTTGCATCCGCTGGTTTACAAGAAGGCGTAATTTCATCAAACACTACAATATATGCTCCTAAAGAAATTCAAATTGGGAATTGGGTTTATCCTGATTGGAAAGAGCATGGTTATGTTAATACCCGCAAGGCAATCGCAGTGTCTTCTAATGTTTTTTTCTATGCTGTTGGTGGTGGCTATGACAAAATTCAAGGTTTAGGACTTGAGAGATTACGAAAATACTTCGAAGAGTTTGGGTTTGGCGAACTTACAGGAATTGATTTAAACGGAGAAAATAAAGGATTGATACCTAGTAATGAATGGAAAAAGAAAGTCAAAAATGAACCTTGGTATCAGGGCGACACATATCATTTATCTATTGGACAGGGTGATTTTTTAACCACCCCAATACAAATGTTAAATGCTACAAGTGCAATCGCAAATGGAGGAAAATTATTAAAACCAAAATTGGTTAAAAAAATGACAAATTGGCAGGGCGAATTAATTTATGAAAGTCAAAAAGAGGTTATAAGAAGTGATTTCATTAGTTCAGAAAACATCCAAATCGTTCGTGAAGGAATGCGACAAGCTGTTACTGACGGCAGTGCAAGATCTTTGCAGGATTTACCAATTTCATCGGCAGGTAAAACTGGTACTGCACAAACATCTGATTCTAAAAAAACACATGCCTGGTTTACTACCTTTGCTCCATATGAAAATCCCGAAATTGCATTAGTGGTTTTAATTGAACATGGTGGCGAAGGAAGTGATGCAGCAGTTCCGGTTGCAAAAGATATTTTAAGATATTATTTTGAGAATAAAAAAGAAAACTAAAGCTAAAAAAATTACATAAATACTTAAAAATTTACAGTTGTGGATAAAAGGCCTTGCCAAGAAGTAATTTTTTTGTTATTATATTTACAAGCAATTTGGCAAGCTTTTTTTATTTATCAAAAAATTGTCAAAGTAGCTTAATAATTTACTAGGAGGTGATATTAACGAAGAAAAATGTTATTCGAAGCTTACCTGCTAGAAAGCGTAAGTTTCGTAAAAACCTTCAGGCCCGGCATGGGTCAAAAAATAAAAGCAAAAGGAGGTGAAAATTTTGGCGACAAAGTACAATACACGAGAAGATAAAATCAAAAAAATCCACATCCAGGAAATGCAAAATCAGGAGTAGAAGAGATAATGCGAAAATTGATATCTTGTTCTGAAAAAAAGATCAAAGAAGCAGAAAAAAATATCGAAATTGCTGAGAATATGCTGGCATCTGGCCAGTATACAGATGAACAAGAACAGCAACTTCGAAAAATCATCGAAAATTGCCAAGCAAAAATAAAGCAACTTGGTAAAAAATGATGATTAGGACCTTACACGCCATTGATACAGAAAAATCGAAAAAAAAGGAGGAACAATGAGAAAAGATCCTGATTTTTACGGTGATTCGTCAAGGACATGTGTCCTAAACGGACCACTAAAAGTAATTAAACAGGGGGATCCTGGATTTGAAGAATTAGCAAAAAAGATTGAACAAAGATATGGTTGCAATCAAAACAATACTAAGCAAGATTCAACCAAATCTCAAAACAATTAATTCAAATGCACAATATTTCAGGGAATATATTTATTCCCTGTTTTTTTATCACCCTTCGCCAGAAAACCCTGTGGTCTCTGCCACAGGGAAATTCATAATTTAATATAAATTTTCTTTTTTTACTTTTATTTTTTGTCAACAAACTATTGACAAAAAACACCCTTTTTTGGTATCTTATATATAATCTCAAAAAAATGTAGTGTATGATATTATCATACAAATAATTGTAAAATTTGAATTAAGGAAGTATTAATTATGTGTAAAGTATTAACTAAAAAAGGTCTTGAAAAACTTCAATTAGAATTAACAGACCTTAAAGAAAATAAAAGAAAAGAAGTTCGTGAAAGAATTAAAACCGCCAAGGAATATGGCGATCTTTCTGAAAACTCTGAATATCAAGATGCTAAAGAACAACAAGCATTTATTGAGGGTAGAATTCAAGAGCTGGAAAACATGATAAAAAAGGTTAAAGTTATTAACAAAAAGAAAGATTTATCAGAAGTTAGTGTTGGAGACAAGGTGACAATGGAAATTGAGGGAGATAAAGAAGTGTACGAAATTGTGGGAGTTAATGAATCAGACCCGGCAAGTGGAAAAATTTCTTGTGAATCTCCAATTGCAAATTCTCTTTTAGGACATAAAGTTAATGACAGGGTTGAATTTCCAACTCCAGATGGTAAATTAAGTTGTAAAATATTAAAAATCGAATAATAACAACTGATTTTTTATCACTGATAGCGCATAAAATTATTAAATTAATTTCTAACTATTGCAAATAAAAAAATCTCCCAGCTTGTTTAAGGGGAGATTTTTTAGTATTATTAACTTAGAATGAAAAAAACAAATTATTGGGCACAAGATGTTGCCAAAAAAATTATTAAAGAACGTGGTAAAAAGCTCATAATTGCAACTGGAATTTCACCCTCTGGTCATATTCATATTGGCAATATGAGAGAAGTGTTGACTGCAGATCTTATTCGTCGTGAACTAGAAAGACAAGGGGCTAAAGTTGAGTTTATTTACATTGCTGATGATTTTGATAGGCTTAGAAAATTATATCCATTTTTACCAGCAGATTTTAAAAAATATATTGGTTGGCCACTTTCGGCAATTCCTGATCCAAAAGGTGATAAAGCTAAAAGCTATGCCCAAAGATTTTTAGATCCTTTTTTAGAGGTTTTAGATGATTTGGGTATTACTTACAAAATGTTTTCTGCCACGAAAATGTATAAACAAGGTTTTTTCACCGATAGAATTACAATTGCTCTAAAAAATAATAATGAAATTAAAAAAATATTGGAAGATATTTCTCAAAGAAAAATGCCAAAAGATTGGTTAGCTTACAACCCATATTGCAATAAATGCAAAACTGACAATACTAAAGTAATTGAGCAAGATTTGAAAAATCATCGCGTAAAATACGAATGTACTTGTGGCAATGTTGGCTGGTCAGACTATTCACATGGCGAGGGTAAACTTGCCTGGCGGGTTGACTGGCCTGCAAGATGGAGCAAGATTCCAGTTGATGTTGAACCATATGGAAAAGAGCATGCAACAGTTGGCGGTTCATACGATACCGGGAAAGCTATTTGCGAAAAAATTTTTAAATCCAAAGCTCCTTTTGGAATTCCTTATGATTTACTTTATTTAAAAGGTTCAAAAGGAAAAATGTCATCTTCTCTTGGTAATGTAATATCGGCTCAAGATATGCTTAAGATTGTTCCAGCAGAGATTTTACGATACATGTTTGCAAGAGTTCCATACAATCGCGAACTAAAATTTGATCCAGGTATGGAATTATTACAACTTGTAGATGAGTACGCCCGATTAGAACAAAAATGTAAAGATGGTGAAGCAAATAATGCCGAAAAAGCAATTTATGAAGCATGTCAAATTAAACGCAATGGTAAGTCAGTACCAGAAGTTCCTTTTAAACATTTAATTAACACCGTGCAGGCAGCACAAGGCAATGAAAAAGAAATTAAAAGAATTTTATCAAGTACTGACCATAAAGATGCATTAGATGATGAAAAACTTTTAAAGGAACAAATTGAGCGAGTCAAAAATTGGCTAAAAAATTATGCGCCTGAAAATATTAAATTCAGTGTTCAAAAAGAATTGCCAAAAAATATCAAACTCTCAAACGAACAAATTAAATTATTGCATTTGCTAGCAGATGATATTAAAAATAAAGATTTTGATTCTGAAAAATTACATAATCATATTTACGAAAGTGGAAAAAAATTAGGATTAAAACCAAAGCAAACTTTCGAAGCTATTTATTTAGTTATTCTTGGCAAATCATCAGGTCCGAAAGCAGGTTGGTTTTTGAATATTTTAGATAAGGATTTTGTGGTTAAAAGATTTAAAGAAATAAAAAAGGAGAAATTATGAGTGTTGAAACAAAACCAAATTATGATTTAAATATGAGTAAATATAAAACAGCAGGGCAAAAAAATAAAGAAATTAGTGATAAAAGAAGACGAGACGCTTTGTTTAAACAATGGGAAGCTAAATTAAAAAAAGAAGGTTTGGGAGTGATTTCACTTTCGCAAGAAGATAAAGATATTATCCAGTCATCTGATAATCCGATTTCAGCCGCACGTCATTATGCAGAAAATAGAGCTCACGATATAGATGCAAGTTATAACTGGGGCCATCATAATTTATTTGCTCAAGAACTTAAAAAAAGATTTAATATTTCTTTAGAAGAAGCTCATCAAATAATTGAAAATACAATAGAATCAATAGGCAAAAATTAATAATTAAAAGGAATCATATGCTCGATATTAAATTTATAAGAGAAAATCCAGAAAAAGTAAAAAAAGCAGCTCAAAATAAAAATGTAAAAGTTGATATTGATAAAATACTCAGTTTAGACAAAAAGAAAATTGACTTACAGACAAAAGTTGAATTGCTTCGTAAAGAAAAAAACCAAACAGCTAAGAAAAAAGATGTAATAAAAGGTAAAAAAATAAAGAAAATGCTTCAAGATTTAGAGCCACAATTATTAGAAGCATCAGAAGAATTATTAGAACTTATGTATCATGTGCCAAATATTCCAGCAGATGATGTGAAAATTGGAAAATCAGATAAAGAAAATGAAATAATTAAAACTCATGGGGAAAAATCAAAATTTGATTTTAAATTAAAAGACCATACGCAGATTGGAAAGGAATTAGATTTAATAGATTCAGAAAGAGCTGGAAAAGTTTCTGGTAGTAGATTTACTTATTTAAAAAACCAGGCAGTTTTGCTTGAATTTGCTTTAGTACAATTTTTAATGAATAAATTATCAAAAAAAGGTTTTGTTCCAATGATTCCCCCGGTTTTAGAAAAAATGTCAACAGCTAAAGGCACGGGTTATTTTGAAGCACTAAATGATGACGCTTATCACACCAGACAAGATGAAATGGTGCTAGTGGGAACTAGCGAACAATCAATAGTTCCTTATTATATGGACGAAATAATCCAAGACAAATTGCCAAAAAAATTTGTTGGTTTTTCTACTTGCTTTCGCAGAGAAGCAGGAAGTTATGGAAAAGATGTAAGTGGAATAATGCGTCAACATCAATTTGATAAAGTAGAAATGGTAATTTTTGCTAATCCAAAAGAATCAGAAAAAATACATCAAGAAATACTAAAAATTGAAGAAGAAATTATGCAGGAATTAGGATTTACATATCAAGTTTCTAAAATGTGTACAGGAGATTTAGGAATGCCAGCTACAAAAAAATTTGATATAGAAGTCTGGATGCCGAGTCAAGAAAAATACAGAGAACTAACTAGTTGTTCTAATTGCACAGATTTTCAGGCTCGTCGCTTAAATATAAAATTCAAAGACAAAGACGGAAAAAATAAATTTGTTCATATTTTAAACGGAACTGGTCTTGCGATTGGTAGAACACTAGTTGCTATTTTAGAAAATCACCAACAAGTCGACGGATCAGTAAAAATTCCGAAAGTTTTACAAAAATACTGTGGATTTACCGAAATTTCTCCTAAGTAATTTTAAAAAACCCCAAGCACTAAAAAAGATATTTTTTTGTATTATATATTGAAATATCAATTTATTAAAAAAGGAGAAACATGCAAATTATTTTAAAAGGTCTTCGTGGTTTTGATATATATCCAGAAAATAAAGATTATTTAGAACAGAAATTTCATAAGTTAGAGAAAATTGTCAAAGAGCCGGCTATTGTTGAATTTACTTTTGATCATACTAAACGAGAGAAAGGGTCATTGAGTAAAAGAATACATTTAAATTTCACGATGCCAGGATTAAAAACCCCATTGCATTTAGAGGAAATATCAGAACATTTTCCAGAAACTATAGATAAGTTATACGATAGATTTGAAAAGTTTGTTCGCAGGTATCATGAAAAGGAAGTTAAAAAAAATAAAAAAGGAATAACTAAATAAATAGGTATAAAATTAGTCCGGAAATGGACTAATTTTATTTGTGTTATAGGTTGAAAAATGATATGATCGATAGGAAAACAGGAGTATTTTTTTCAAATATTAACTATTGATAATTATAATCTCAATAAAATTCAGGTTTTATAACTGAAAGGAGTTGATGTGGGCTTTTTCGAAAATATTTTTGGTGATCCAAACGAAAAAGAATTAAAGAAAATTGAACCGATCGTCGCTATTATAAATAGTTTAGAAGACGATTATATTAAACTTACGGACGAACAGCTTCAAAATAAAACAAAAGAGTTTAAAGATCGTCTTAGCAAGGGTGAATTGCTCGATGATATTTTACCTGAGGCATTTGCGGCCGTTCGAGAAGCTGCAAAAAGAACTTTAGGACAAAGACACTTCGATGTTCAATTAATGGCAGGAATTGTATTACATCAAGGCAAGATTGCTGAAATGAAGACCGGGGAAGGTAAAACTCTTTCAGCCACTTTAGCTTTATACCTCAATGCATTAGAAGGTAAAGGTTGTCATTTAGTTACTGTCAATGATTATTTGGCTAAGCGTGATGCTGGCTGGATGGGAAAAATTTATTATGCGTTAGGCGTTTCATGTGCTGCGATTGGCCATGAAACCTCATATATTTATGATCCTAAGGCAAGTATTGAATCAGAAACTGATGAACGATTAAAACATTTTCAAATAGTATCTAGAAAACAAGCCTACGAAGCTGGCATTACATACGGTACGAATAATGAGTTTGGATTTGATTATTTACGCGATAATATGGCTATAGATATTAATCAGGTTTGTCAAAAAGAATTAAATTTTTCTATCGTAGACGAAGTCGATTCTATTTTAATTGATGAGGCCAGAACCCCATTAATTATTTCTGCACCAGCAGAAGAATCAGCTTCATTGTATGCACAATTTGCTTCTTTGGTTCCAAGATTAGAACCAGAAAAAGATTATCAAATCGATGAAAAAGAACGCTCTGTTACTTTAACTCAAGATGGTATGAAAAAAATGGAAGAACTATTGAAAATAGATAATATTTACGAATCTAAACATGTTACGCTCGTACATCATCTAGAAGAAGCTTTAAAAGCACACGCTCTTTTTAATAAAGATAAAGAGTATGTTGTAAAAAATAATGAGATTATTATTGTTGATGAATTTACTGGTCGTCTTATGCCAGGTAGACGATATTCAGAAGGATTACATCAAGCTATTGAAGCTAAAGAAGGAGTTGAAGTTAAAAGAGAATCAAATACAATGGCAACTATTTCTTTTCAAAATCTTTTTCGAATGTATAATAAGTTATCTGGTATGACAGGTACCGCCGTTACAGAAGCAGAAGAATTTTCGAAAATATATAATTTAGAAGTACTTGTTATTCCAACAAATCGAGTTTTGGCAAGAATCGATAAAGAAGATGCTATTTATAAAACAGAAAGTGGAAAATACCAAGCAATTATTGAAGAAGTTAGATCAAGAGTAGATAATAATCAGCCAGTCCTAATAGGTACAATATCAATTGAAAAAAACGAATATTTATCTAACTTGCTTAGAAAAAATGGTATAAAACATAATTTATTAAATGCCAAACATCATGAAAGAGAAGCAAAAATTATTGCTCAGGCGGGTAAACCGAAAGCCGTAACACTTGCAACCAATATGGCTGGAAGAGGTGTGGATATTATTTTGGGAGGAGAGCCACCAAAAAACAAAGAAAAATTATTAGAATGGGAAAAAGATCATAAAAAGGTATTAGATTCAGGCGGTCTTCATGTTATAGGTACAGAAAGACATGAATCTCGTCGAATTGACAATCAGCTTCGAGGTCGTTCTGGTCGTCAAGGAGATCCGGGTTCTACTCAATTTTTTGTTTCAATGGAAGATGAGCTCATGAGAATTTTCGGTGGCGAAAAAATGAAGACAATTATGGATCGTTTGGGCTTACCAGAAGATCAGCCTATACATCATAAGATGATTTCAAATTCAATTGAACAGGCACAAAAAAAAGTTGAAGGTTATAATTTTGATATTAGAAAACACTTGGTAGATTATGACGATGTAATGAATAAGCATCGTGAAGCAATTTATCGTAAAAGAAAGAAAATTTTAAAGTTAGATCCAGAAAAAGAAAATTGGTTACACGAAGAGATTTTATCTATCATGGCAGACGAAGAAAAAAATAAATATTTAGAAAAAGAAAATTTAATAGGTATTGATAAGTTAAGATATGTTGAAAAAATGATTTATTTAAGAAATATCGATTTACTATGGGTAGAGCATCTGAATACAATGACTGAATTGCGAGAGGGTATTGGCCTTCGTGGTTATGGTCAGAGGGATCCTTTAGTTGAATACAAAGAAGAAGCTTATAATTTATATCACGAGCTTATTTCTACTATTGAAGAGAAGGTTGTAACTTTTTTAATTAAGATTGAGACAACAGGAACAAGTCGTCAAAATGAAAATATAAATCAAGTGCAGAGAAATTTGGTAATGCGTGGAGCAGATGAGTCTTTAGCGGGTGGTGCAATTTCAAATACTGCTAGAACAAAACAACAAGAAATGCCACAGCAGCGATCCATTCAAAAATCTTCATCTGGTGGCGTAGATGTTACTGTTCGTCAGGTTCAAACAAATCAACAAGAATCAACCAGTCAAGTTCAAAGAACCATGCCAAAAGTTGGTAGAAACGACCCTTGTTCTTGTGGTTCTGGAAAAAAATATAAAAAATGTTGCGGTAAGTAATTATGCATAATTTTAAAACTCCAGTTGGTTATAAAAAAGCAAGCTACATTGTAAGACAACTTCTTGTTAAAGATTTAGAATTAGATTATTCGGCGATACAAAACAATATAAAACTATTACAACAAACCCCAACTCCGCCAATGTGTGGTTTTTGGCCTACAGAAGATTTGTCAAAAGAGGATGATTTGAATGATTTAATTAAACATGAAAAGATGCATAGTAATAAAGAAATGTTTGCATATACTATTCTAAATAAATCCGAAACAGAATGTTTGGGATGTATATATATTATTCCCAAAAAAAATAATGCAGATGTATATTACTGGATAACAAAAAAAGTATTTGATATTGATTTAAATAAAGTAATAGACGATGATATTAAAAATTGGCTAAAACATAAATGGTATTTTCAGAAAATCAATTTTCCTGGTAGAGAATAATTAAAATAATAAAAAACTTAATAAATTTTATTAATTAATAAATGAATTGGAGGATAAATGCGTTTTGAGTCAAGTTCAGAAAATTTACCTGGTAGTTCTGAAAGAAAATATGAACTATCTGATATTGTTGATTCCGAGGGTCTTGGAATTTCTTTATTAGATAAGAGTGAGGATGAAATGAAAGCCGAAGGATGGGAAGAATTTTATAGTTTTCGTGCTGATGATTCAAAAAATGTAGAAATAACATTTAAAGAAATTAGCAAGTCAAAATCTGAAATTAGAGAATTTGCTTTAACAAAACCAGATAATGTGAATCAAAGAAAAGAAAACATTTTATTGGTATGGAGAAAATTTACTAACAAGTATCTAGAAGAAGAAAAAATACGCAATAAATAGTTTAATAATTAAATAATTATGACTAATAAAGAAATATCCCAACAACTAAGTCAAATAGGTATAATGCTTGAAATTTTACAAGATAGTTCTTTAGGTTTAGCTGAGAGAGTTCAGGATAGGTTTAAAATTACTGCTTACGAGAAAGCTGCTCGGGCAATAGAGAATTATTCAATTTCAGTGGAAGATATTTATCAAAAAAATGGCATTAAAGCTTTAAAGGACATTAAAGGTATTGGAGAATCAATTGCTGAAAAAATTGAGGAATTTATTAAAACCGGTAAAATTGCTTATTACGAAGAATTGCGTAAAAAAATTCCTAAACCAATTATAAATTTTATGAAAATTCCTGGAGTTGGTTCAAAAATTGCAAAAAAATTATTTAAATCTTATAAAGTCAAAACTATTAAAGATTTAAAGAAAGCTATTAAGTTAGATAAAACAACAAAATATTTTCAAGAAAAAACAAAGCAAAATATTTTACGCGATATTAGTATGTACGAGAAAATTGGTAGTAGAATTCTTCTAAGTTTTGCAGAGCCGATTGCAAAAAATATTATTGAAATTATTAAGAAATATCCGGAAGTTAAAACCGCTGATTATGTTGGTAGCTTAAGAAGAATGAAAGAAACAGTAGGAGATATAGATATAATCGCTTCGCTTAAACTCAAAACTCAAAACTCAAAACTAAAAACTATCGAAAGATTCATTAGAGAAGATTTTGTTGATAAAGTTGTCAATAAAGGTGATACTAAGGCGACAATAATTACTAAAGAAAATGTTCAGATTGATTTGGAAATTTTACCGCAAGAAGACTATGGGTCATTACTTCAGCATTTTACTGGCTCAAAAGATCATAATATTGCACTTAGAACCTATGCTCAAGAAAATGGTTTTTCTATTTCTGAACATGGAATTAAGAAAACTAAAAACTTAAAACTAAAAACTCAAAACAACAACTCAAAAATTAAAACTATAAAATGTCCAAAAGAAGAAGATGTTTATAAAACACTTGGAATGGAATATATTGAGCCGGAATTGCGGGAAAATCAAGGCGAAATCAAGGCATCTATTGAACATCAATTACCAAAACTAGTTAAATTACATGATATTAAAGGTGATTTACAGATGCATTCAACTTATTCAGATGGTTCTAATACTATTGAAGAAATGGCAAAAAAATGTAAATCCTTGGGTTATGAATATTTAGCAATTACAGATCATCCATCAACTTTAGGTGTCACTAATGGTTTAAAAGAAAAAGATATTGATAATTATATTAACGAAATTAGAAAAGTATCTAAAAAAATCGGTATTAAAATTTTTGCAGGAATTGAGGCAAATATTAAACCAAATGGAGATATTGATTTACCAAATGAAATATTAAAAAAATTTGATATTGTTTTGGGTGCCATTCATTCAAGTTTTCGTCAAGACAAGCATTCTGCTACCAGGCGTTTAATTAGAGCAATTCAAAATCCTTACATTAGAATTATTGCTCATCCGAGCGCAAGATTAATTAATAAAAGATTACCTATTGAGTTAGATTGGGAAGAAATTTTTAAAGAATGTGTTAAACAAGGTGTTGCGATGGAAATAAATTCTCATCCAATAAGATTAGATTTGCGCGATGTTTTAATTAGAAAGGCAATAAATATTGGTGTAAAACTTATTATTAATACTGATTCTCATCAGGTATTACATCTAGATAATATGCGTTATGGAGTAGCACAAGCTCGTAGAGGTTGGGCAGAAAAAAAAGATATAATAAATACCAAAAATTTAAGACAATTAAGCAAATGGATATTCAACAGATAAATTGAATTTTTATTAAAAAACCTGTATCCTAAATAAATAGGAGGAATCTTAGTTTTATGATTGAATTTATCCACATATATAAAGATTATAATAAAGTACACGCTCTAAAAAATATCAACATAAAGATTGCATCAGGTGAATTTGTTTCCTTGGTCGGTCCTTCTGGGGCAGGTAAGTCAACACTGATTCGTCTTTTGATTCGCGAAGAAAAACCCATAAGTGGAAAGATATTTGTTGCAAAAAGAAATATTGTTCGTTTAAAATCAAGCGAATTACCTTTTTACAGAAGAAGAATAGGTACAATTTTTCAGGATTTTAAATTACTTCCGCAAAAAACTATTTATGAAAATGTTGCTTTTGCATTAGAAGTTTGTGATGTGCCTCAGGAAGAAATTGACATTAAAGTTAAAAAAATTCTTAAATTAGTAAGTTTAAGTGAAAAAGCGGATGTGTATCCTAATGCGGTTTCCGGTGGAGAGAAACAAAGAGCAGCAATAGCTAGAGCATTAGTTCATTCACCAAAAATATTAATTGCAGACGAACCTACGGGTAATCTTGATCCAACAAATGCTTGGGAAATTATTGAATTGCTGAAAAAAATAAATCATGCTGGAACACTTGTTATTTTAGCAACCCATAACCAAGCAATAGTTGATAAACTGCGTCAAAGAGTGATAGTTTTGAAAAATGGTAAAGTTGCTTCTGACCAACGAGGCGGTAAATATATCATTTAAAATAATTTTATAATATCAATAATCAATTTACAAAAATAAAAAGAAAATTATCATGAATTTTACAACAATTTCTAGAATAATAAAATTAGGTTTCACAAATTTTAAACGAAATTGGGGCTTGTCTCTGATGGCAACCTTAGTTATGACTTTGACTTTAATAATTATTTCCGTTTTTGTAATTTTTAATATTGTTGTTAACACTACAACGGAATCTATTAAAGAAAAAATTGATTTGGCAGTATATTTTAAATTAGATGCCGAAGAAAAAGATATTCGTGTTTTAGAAGAAAAAATAAAAAATCGTTTAGATGTTAGATCTGTTCATTTTGTTACTAAAGAAGAAGCCCTTAATCGTTGGAATGAGATGCGTATTAGTCAAAAAATTAAAGAACAAATATCCGAAGATGAAAATCCTCTTCCATTTAGTTTAGATATTAAAACGCACAGATCCGAAGATCTTGAGTCGGTCGCAAATTATTTATCCGGTAAGGAATTCGAAATTATTGTAGATAGAGTTAGCTACAAAGAAAATAAAGATATTATTGAAAAAATGGTCAATATTACTAATTTTTCTAAAAAGATTGGAATTATTCTAGGAATAATATTTGTTGTTATATCTGTTTTAGTTATTCTAAATACTGTAAAATTAGCAATTTTTACTAGAACAAAGGAAATCGAGATTATGCGTTTGGTTGGTGCAAGTGAAATTTTTATAAGAGTTCCGTTTGTGGTCGAAGCATTGCTATATGCTCTTTTTGCAACGATTTTTTCTTTGCTCTTAATATGGCTCGGTATTTATTTTATTTCGCCTATGGTTACACAGTATTTAGGTGAAGTTCAACTCAATATGCAAGAGTTTTTCATTTCTAATTTATTATGGATATTTTTATTAGAGTTTATTTTTAGTGCAATAATTAGTGTTTTTTGTAGTATTATTTCAATGGGTAAGCATCTAAAAATTTAAATAACTTATCCACTTTTTTTCCACACACAAAAAATATTTTTTATGCTTTTGAATATTTTTAAAATCAATTATTTGTTTTTAACCTGTTGTTTGCGAAAAAATTATGTAATATTTAATTATTAAAATAAGTTATTTTAGTATACTTGATTTTTAATCTAACCATTTTATAATAAAAATGAGGGGTAAAATGAATAAAACAAATAAATCTAAAAATAAATATTTCTCTCATGTAATTATATTACCTAAGATATTAATATATATTGCTGTTTTATGTTTTTTATTTAATTCCTCAGGATTATTATTAGCTTCAGATTTATCTACTAGATTAAGAGAATTATATAGCCAGCAAAACAATGCTAAACAAGAAATGCAAGACAAGCAGTCTGCTGCAAAAGAAAAAAAACAAGAGGCGACAAATCTTTCAAATTCAATCGAAAATCTACAAGGTAATATTTCAGAAACAGAAAAAAGAATTAATTCTTTAACAGGTCAAATATCTAGCACAGAAAAAGAAATCAACCAAACCAATACTGAAATAGAAGATAGACAAAAAGAGCTAGTAATTGAAAATCAAAATAAAGAAAACACTTTGGTCGAATTGTATCAAACAGGTAGGAAGAATTTTTGGGAAATAATAATTAGTGTAAATAACTTATCTGAAGTTATCAATCAAAATCATTATTTTGAAATTTTAGAGTCAAAATTAGAAGCATCAATCAATAGAATTAACCAAATTAAAACTGATTTAGAAAATAAAAAATCAGAATTGGATAAAAAGAAAGCAAATCTTGCGTCATTAAAAGGTGAACAACAAGCGTATAAAATAAGTTTAGATTCTCAAAAAAAGGAAAAAGAGGTTGTTCTAAAAGATACAAAAGTTCAACAATCAAAGCTTGAAGATCAGGTTGAGGAAGCAAAGCGGCTTACTACACAAGTTGAATCGCAAATTGCAAATATTCAAGCAGAAATTAGGAGATCCTCTCAGGGTGGTGGTAGTGTTGCTCCTAAGGACAAAGGTACATCGCCTGTAGGGTTATCCTGGCCTGCAAATTATCGATACATTAGTTGTTATTATGGTTCGTCAACACCTTTTCAATCTTTTCATACCGGGATAGATCTAGTTAATATTCAAGGCACTCCAATATATTCTTCAGCAGATGGTACTGTTGTTACAGTTAGAGATATGATGACCGATGGTCGTTATTATGGTTATGGCAAATATGTTGTAATAGCTCATAATTCTAAATATTCTACATTATATGCCCATCTAATGAGTTACACTGTTTCGCCAGGACAAGAAGTAAAAAGAGGTGATGTAATTGGTTATTTAGGTAATACTGGTTGGTCAACCGGTCCTCATCTTCATTTTGAGGTATGGGAAAATGGCAATAGGGTTAATCCTATCAGCTATTTACCATAAAAAATAATTTGCTTTTAATCCGCCAAAGGCGGACAAGTGGGTGAATTACCCGAAGCCCTGCCTTGCCTGCTTTGTCGGCAGACAGGCAGGCAGGTTGCTTCGTATAAATTATTTCAATTTATATCTCTTAGCTTGCTGCGAGGTAGTTGATTATAATATTAATAAAACACAAGAAGTAATATATTATTTTAAATATTGAATTAATATATAAAAATCCTTGCTAAGGTTTATTTTTTTATATATGATAAAGTATGAAACGACTTCTTATCTTATCATTTGCAAAAATGTTAAAAGGTTAATATGCAAAAAAATAATTTAGTTATTAATCAAAATATTACTATTGAAGACAAAAAGCTTGATGTTAATTTAAGACCTCAAAAATTAGATGAGTTTATTGGTCAAGAAAAAATCAAAGACAGTATTAAAATTTTTTCACAAGCAGCCAGAAAAAGGAATCATGCCCTAGAGCATGTTTTAGTTTATGGTCCTCCTGGTTTAGGTAAAACTACATTGGCTCATATTATTGCAGATCAAATGGATGCATCTATTAAAGTAACATCAGGACCTGCGATTGAAAGACCCGGGGATTTAGCTTCAATTTTAACTAATTTGTCAGATGGAGATGTTTTGTTTATTGACGAAATTCATCGTCTTAATAAAATTGTTGAAGAAATTTTGTATCCTGCAATGGAAGATTATGTTTTAGATTTAATAGTTGGTAAAGGACCTTCAGCCAAGACTATGCGTTTGGACTTACCGAATTTTACTTTAGTAGGTGCAACTACCAGAATTGGTTCGATTTCTTCTCCAATGAGAGATAGATTTGGTCTTGTATGTAAGCTAGATTATTACAATAATCAAAATATGCAGCAGATTATTAATCGTTCAGCAAAAATTTTAAACATTTCCTTGGACAAAGAAAGTTTAATCGAAATATCAAAAAGATCACGCTCTACACCAAGAATTGCAAATCGTTTAATTAAAAGAATAAGAGATTTTGCACAAGTAAAAAATCAAGGAAAAATCAATAAAAAAATTGTCAATCAAACACTGGAAATGCTTGAGATTGATTCGATAGGTTTAGATAAATCAGATATCTTAATTTTAGATACAATAAGTAGAAAATTTAACGGTGGGCCAGTTGGTGTACAAACTATTGCAGCTGCAACAGGTGAAGAGCCAAACTCGATTTGCGATGTTTACGAGCCTTATTTAATGCAAATTGGTTTTTTAAAAAGAACCTCTAGGGGCAGGGTAATTACAGATTTGGGGGGTAAGCATATTGGACAAATTCCTTCCAAACAAAAATTATTATGATAAATAAAATTAAAAAATATTTGATTTATTTACTGCCAATAATTTTTTTAGGTATAATATTTTTCTTAATTATAAGTTACAATTTGTATCTTTATTTATTCTATTTAACTTATGTCATAATTTTTGGAATTTATTCATTGTTTGCGATCAATCAGCTTTATAGGTATTCTCATACTGAAAGCACAATAAGACCTATAGTTATAATATATACAACTGTATCAGGAACAGTGATAGTTTTAAGCGTCATTTTATTAATTGTTACAAGATGGAGTTTATATGCTTAGCAAGGGTGCTTATTATGACGAACAGCAATCAGACGAAAAAATTATTCATTTTATAAGAAGACATCCTTTGTCTATGGGTTCATGGATAGTTAGTATAATTTCGTTAGTTGTTGCATTGATAATCCCTTTTGTAATATTCCAAGAAGATATTATTAAAGGAATTTTTATTAGTAAGAATATCCATTACATAATTGTAACTATTGCTTGTTATCTTTTATTAATTTTTGCTGTAAGTTTAACTTCGTGGATAAATTATTATTTAGATGTTATTGTGATTACTTCAAATCATTTAGTTAATATTAAAAATATTGGTTTGTTTAGAAGAGAAGTTTCGGAGCAAAACTTGGCTAGAGTCCAAGATGTTTCTTCTAAAATGAATGGTTTTTGGCAAACTTTATTTCGTTATGGTACAGTTTATGTAGAAACTGCTGGTGAGGCACCAAATTTTATCATGGAAAATGTACCGAGACCTTACAAAATCGCCAATACTATTATGAAATTGCACGAATCAATTATTAACAATAATTCCCAAATAACTCAAGAAATATTTGTTAAAAAGCAAAATAATAATTTAATTAATAAGAAAGTAAATAACAACAATAAAAATATAAATAAAAATTCGATTAATAATTCTAAGATAAATCAGCCCGTGGCCAATCTTACAAATACGAGCAAAAATAATAAGTCCTTAATTATTAACGAAAATACTTTAATTAATCTTGGAAAAAGTCAAGATTTTAAAAAAAACAAATATTCACAAGAAGGAGAATTACAAGAAGGTCAAGAAATTAAATTTTAAAAATGAAAATTTATAAAATAATAATTGGAGGGATTTTCATCTTTAGTTTGTTTTTTGCGACAAAAGTATTTTCAATTTCTACTCAAGAAATTATTATTAATGAGGTTATGTGGTCCGGTTCTTCAAGTAATTGGCGTGATGAGTGGTTAGAACTTAGAAATACTAGAGATTATGAAATAGATATTACTGGTTGGGAAATCGAAAATCTGGGTACAAGCAATAAATCGATTTATATAAAGAATGATAAAAACACAGAGGAAAGATTTGTTATTCCTGCTAAAGGATTTTTTTTAATTTCTAGATATCAAAAAAATGATGAAAGATCTATATTAGATATTGAATCAGATTTTTTGGCGAGTGTTTCTTTGTCCGATGAATCAAATGGGAATTTAGTTCTTAAAGATTTGGAAGGAAATATTGTTGATATTGCCAAAGGAGATATATGGCCTGCAGGCAATAAAAATCAAAGATATTCCATGGAGAGAAACGACGATTTTAATGACGGATTGTTACCTTCTAGCTGGCACACATCTACTCAAACAATAAATTTCATTTCTCAAAGATCAGAAAAAGGAACACCAAAATATGCAAATAGTCCACCAGTTTTTACCCCATGTACTGAAAGTTATCCATTAGAAGTTTACAAATATTTGAACATTAACTCAGAAAATTGTTTGCAGGCAGATGCATCTGTTTTATATGTAGTTGATGGAGACACAATAAATATAAATTTAAACGGAGATAATCAGAGAGTTAGATTAATTGGAATTGATGCTCCTGAATCTTCTAAGTCCAGTAGTTATAAAATTAACGAACCCTATTATCAAGAAGCTACTGATTTTATTAAAGAAGAAATTGATAAAAAAAATATTAAAATATTAGTATCTTCAGAATTAAAATATCAGTATGATAGGTACGATAGGTTACTTGCAGCAATTATATATGAAGATAAAATAATTAATACTTTGTCTGTTGAAAATGGATTTTCCAAAACATATTATTTGTCAAATCCTTTAATACATCAAAAAGCTTGGGAAAATAAGCAAATCGATGCACAACTAAACCAAAAAGGTATTTGGAACTATTTTAATAAGCCCCTTCCGGTTATAATTAATGAATTTATTCCCAATCCAGAGGGCCCAGATAAAGAAGAAGAGTGGATTGAGTTATACAACCCAACAAATAGAAAAATTGATTTAGGTAATTTATTGCTTGACGATGAGGAGGGTGGTAGTAAACCATATCTAATCCCTACAGGGACAATAATTGGCCCGTATGGATATTTAGTTGTAAAAATTACAGATTCTAAAATTACTTTAAACAATAATGGTGATTCGGTTCGCTTATTAAGACCAGATTTTAGTGTTGCCGAAGAAGTTAGATATGAAAAATCACCTAAAAAAGGTTGGAGTTATAATAGATCTGAAGACGGATCGTGGTATTGGTATTATGAAATAACACCTGGTGCAAAAAATAAAAAACCCATTGAATCATTCCAATCAAATTGGCCAAAACCGCCAGCTCAGGTGGAAAATATTAAACAAGCCAGAGAGTTGAAAAATAATTCTTATGTTTTAGTAAAAGGTTATGTTACGGTAATTCCAAAGATTTTATCTAATCAATATTTTTATATACAAGACGATAGTGCGGCAATTCAAATATATTCTTATTATAAATTATTTCCGGAAATAGGATTAGGAAATTATATTGAAGTATATGGTCAGTTATCGGGCGAATATTATCGAAGAATAAAAATCAAAGATCCTTCGTGGATTAGAATTATTAATATTGACAATAAAAGTCCACCGGCCGAAAAAATGTATATCGAACAAATAAATCCAGAAATCGAAGGTACACTCATAACAATAACCGGTTGGGTAGTAAAACTAGCGGGGCAAATATTTTATATTGAAGACGAAACAGGACAGATAAAAATTACAATAAGAAATACAGCAAATTTTAAAAGACAAAAAATGTCTAGAGGTGATATTATTCAAATCACTGGTATTATTTATTGTAGTCATGCAGGGTGCAGTCTACTGCCAAGATTTGAAGATGATATTAAAGTATTATATCGACAACCTAAAAAAAAGAAAAGTAAAAAAACTGCTACAATTGCAAAAATTAGTAAACCAAAAAAAACCAAATCTCACAACCTAAGTTATACAACAAAAAAGAATCTTGAAGATTTTTTATTAGCCAATGCTTTATCTGGCAAAAAAAATATAAATCGTTTAGAATTAAGAAAAAAATTGATATTTATTTGTTACTATATTATAATTATTTCGAGCGTATTATGTATAATTTTATTGGGAGAAAATATATGGAAGAAAAAATTATCGTTAAAAATGTTAGGCAAACCAGTGATGTAGCCGAAAAAATACTAAGAGAGTATAAAAAATACAATATATTTTTGTTAAAAGGTGAATTAGGGACTGGAAAGACAACATTAGTACAACTGTTTGCAAAAAAGCTGGGTATTAAACAAAAGATACAATCGCCTACTTTTGTTTTAGAGAAAAAATATAAAATTTGTAAGAATTTGTTTAATAAAAATTATAATCAATTAGTTCACATAGATCTTTATCGTTTAAAAAAGAACGATGCTATTGTACAAGATTTTTCCGATAACTTTCTAAAAGATAATCAATATGTATTTATTGAATGGCCAGACAGATTAGGAAATACTGTCCCAAAAAAATATTTAGAAATTCATTTAAAATATTATAAGAAAACACAAAGAACAATTATCATCAAAACATCAAAATAACTTTTAAAATATTTTTTTACTTAATCATAAATAAGTAAATAAGTTTCAAAATAAGGATAAATATGATTTTAATTATTAATACCAATGGCATACAAAACTCTATTTATTTGTACAAGAACAAAAAAATTCAGTACGAAAAATCGTGGAAAGTTGTAACAAACAATAGAAAAGATGTTTTAAAACAAATAGATATTATTTTACAAATTAATAAGATTAGCTTAACAAAAATTAAAGCAATAATTGTTTATTGTGGTCCTGGGTCTTTAACTTCTGTGAGAGTAGGTATTTGCATAGCGAATACATTGGCTTGGACATTGAATATACCAGTTTTTGGTATTAAGGGTTGTAAATATAATCAAAATGAAATTGAATTAAAAGAAATTAAAATAATTGATGAAAAAAATAATAAAAAAAATAATTATTTTTTTGCAAATCCGGTCAAACAGTTTTACACAACTAGTTTATAAAGAAAAAATATTGTATAATAAGTTTGTAAAAATTTAATTATTTATGTGCACGGTTTTTATTTTTTTATTTAGGCAAAATTTACAATAATAACTATTTAAAATTTTTTATCACCCTTCGTCAGCCCGCCCCGCTTTGCGGAGCGAGGCCGGGGAAACCCTGTGGTCTTAAGCTACAGGGAAATTCATTACTAATTACTAAGTTGGAGAAAATTTTGTTCTGGAACAAAAACAAATCAAAAAGGAAACATATTGTGGACAACGAAGGCGCTTTGATTAAAGATAAAAATTCAAAAGTGTCTGACTACACTAAAACCTCTTCAAAAAAATGGAAGAAGCCATTAATTATTATTGGTTTTATTGTGCTTGCCGTCCTGGTTTGGGCTAGTGTAAGTGCTTTTTCAACATTAGGTAAAATAATTACAAAAAATGTTGATGGTGGATCCCCATTTTTTATAGGAGAAATTAACCCCAATGAATTAAAAGGCGAAGGGGACAGCAGAATTAATATTTTATTAATAGGCATTGCCGGAGCTAACCATCCAGGCGGTCAACTTGCCGATTCTATTGAAGTTGTTAGTATTAATCCAAAGGATAAAACTGCCGCAATGCTTTCTTTGCCTAGAGATTTGCGTGTTCCGATACCTGGCCACGGTCAACAAAAGATCAATGCAGCACATTCTTTGGGGGTGAGTAGAAACAAAGATGGTGGACCGGATCTAATGAAAAAAACTGTTTCAGATATTTTAGATTTACCAATACATTATTATATCCGAATAGATTTTGACGGTTTTGTTAAATTTATCGACGCATTAGGCGGTATTAGTATTGATGTTACTAAGGCGATATCAGACCCATATTATCCCGATGAAGCGATGAAAGGATATTCTCCTTTTTATATAAAGACAGGTGTTCAACAAATGAATGGCGCTACCGCATTAAAATATGCACGATCCAGACAGACAACATCTGATTTTGATCGTTCTCGTCGTCAACAGGAAATAATGATCGCTGTAAAAGAAAAATCTCTAAGTGCCCAAACCTTATTTAACCCTAAAAAATTATCTAATCTCATGAATATATTAGGTGATCATTTAAGAACCGATATGCAATTAAATGAAATGCAAAGATTGTTTGAGATTGTCAAAGATTTAGATACTTCGGAAATTACTGCTAAGGTTTTGGATTCAAGTGCAGATGGTCCTTTAAAAGCAATTAGTCAGGGTGGTTATTATTTGGTACCTAGAACCGGTAATTTTAAAGAAATACAGAAAATGGCACATGAATTATTTTCGGATACTTATTTGGCTCAAGAAAAAGCACAAATTGAAATATTAAACGCAACTAGCCAGAAAGGTGTAGCTAAAGAAGTATCAGAAATGCTTAAAAGTTATGGATATAATATTGTGAAAATTGGAACTAATGATACAACACTAAGTCAATCAAAAATTATTGATTATTCCAACAATCAAAAATCATATACATTACAATTTCTTAAAAATAGATTCGATGCCTCTTCAGAAGTCCAACCAAAACCAGATAGTTCTTATCCAGATATGGTTTTAATTATTGGTAATAATTATGATAAATAAAATATCAAAAATAAAAGAAATTCTAAACCCTAGCAATTTATTAGTATTATTTTTTTTTCTACTTACTATATTTTCTTTGTCATTATTTGAAACTTTCAGTCCAGTAAAGTATTTTCTTTATATAGTAAGTATAGTTTTAATTTATCAATATTTTACGAAAAATAAAATTGAATTTTTAGTATATCCAGCGTTATATTTAGTATTCTTTTCAAGCTATAGTATTTATTATTCACTGAACTGGTCATTGTGGTCTGTTTTATTATTTTTAATAATTTCATTAAATATTATTATTTATTTTGTTGTTAATAATATGCAATTAGGAAATAGTTTAGATAAATTGAATAACAATATAAAATACTTTTATTTTGCATTATATAATCTTTTGCTTGTTGAGGTATTTTTAACATTAATTCCTTGGCCAACCGACCCAAGAGGTAAAGCAATTATTTTGCTAGTTGTATTTTATATTATTGAAGGTTTGGTTTTGGCATGGCAAAATAAAAAGTTTGTATTTAATCAAGTATATCAATATTTTACTATTGGATTATTAATAATTTTTGCTATAATAATAACGACTACATGGTATGCATATTAAAATATCAACTAATTTACTGATTAACTTAATTTATAATGCCGAATTTTTGATTTACAAATCAAATCTTAAAGGTTTTATGAAAGGAAAAATATGAAAATTGAAAATAAATCTAGTCAGCCGGCTTTTGGTAATAATCGTCCTAAGTGGCTTCAATTGACCATTAAAGCAGCAATAATTTTACTAGTAGTTTATTTTGTATTGGGTATTAGTTTTGCGATTGCAATTTATGGTTTCCATCAAGAAAACAAACTTCCAAAAATTGTTTATAGTTTTTACTCTTATCCAGCTGCGTGGGTAAATTTTAGACCGATTACTGTGGATGAGTTATTAAAGCAGGTGAGTTTTATTAAGCATTTTAGTCAGCAGACAGAACAGCCACTGCCCGATGAAAAAGAATTAACAGATCAAATGTTAAATCAACTGATTGACACAGAACTATTGAGGCAACAAGCTAATCGTTATGGCATTAAAGTTTCCAACAAAGAAGTAGATGAGACATTTGATCAAATGGCAGAGCAAAACAATGGCGTTGATGAGGTTAAAAAAATACTTTCAGAAATGTATGGAATGAATGAAAAAGATTTTAAAAAATTAATTAAAGATCAGTTAATGGTGGAAAAAATTCAAAAGGACTTATTTACTCAGGTAAGTGCGAAACATATTCTTATTAAAGACGAGGGTCAAGCAAATGAGGTATTAGATAAACTAAAAAACAATGAAAAAAGTTTTGAAGATTTGGCAAAAGAATTTTCTGAAGATACGGGTAGTAAAGACAACGGGGGAGATTTGGGTTGGTTTGGTCGTGGCATGATGGTACCCCAATTTGAAGAAGTTGCATTTAGTATAGAGCCAGGGGAAACAAAAGAAGAATTAGTAAAAACAGATTTTGGTTTTCATATTATTAGAGTTGAAGAGAAAAAGGGTAAAATCGATCAATCATTCACCGAGTGGTTTCAAGAAGTTAAAGAAAATTCAAAGATTTATATTTGGTACAATCAACCAATTATAAAGTGGTTTAAAAATGTTGCTAAAGAAAAACCAGAAAGTCAGATAGAATTTGAACAGGTAGAAGATCAACCGCAGGAACTAGAAGAACAACAAGAAGAATAAAATTAAAAAATAAAAAAAGACCAGGTAATTTTGAATGGTCTTTTTTTATTTTTTAATAATTGTCTGGCGGGATGGAAGGGACTTGCCTGTCCGCCGAAACTTTAGTGTAGGCGGAAACCCGAGTCTTTTTGCTAAAAAAGACAGTTGAGATATATGATATTTATTGTAATGTGTTGTTTTATGGCGGGATGGAAGGGACTTGCCTGTCCGCCGAAACTTTAGTGTAGGCGGAAACCCGAGTCTTTTTGTTAAAAAAGACAGTTGAGATATAGGATATTTGATTGTAATGTGTTGTTTTATGGCGGGATGGAAGGGACTTGAACCCTCGACCTTCTGCGTGACAGGCAGACGCTCTAACCAGCTGAGCTACCACCCCAAGTGGGTAAATTACAAATAACAAATATCAAATAACAAAAAAATAATCTTGATAAATTTCTAATTAATTATATCAAACGATTTAGCCTTTGACAAGATTTGTTATATAATGAATACAACTTATAAAATATTTTTAAATATATCTTGTTGCAAGGTTTTTGGAAGGTAATTGGATAAAAATAAAATAATCATAAGATGGTTGGTTTTTGTTTTTGTAATTGTAATTTGTTTTGGATTGTATGTTTTATATCTAAATAACTCCAAGATCAGTATTAAATTTTCTCAAAAAGAGTTTGGTAATAATTTACAACAAAATAATTTTTCTGCTGAAATTAAACCAACAGAATTTTATGCACCAATACTTATGTATCATCACATAGAAAAAAAAGAACCACAAAACACTTATTATGTATCTCCGGAAATATTTCGACAGCAAATGCAATGGCTTAAAGACAATAATTATAAAGTTGTAAGTTACGATGATTTTTATAAAAAAGCAGTTGGATTAGGAGAGTTGCCGGAAAAACCAGCAATAATTACATTTGATGATGGTGTAATAGACCAGTACACCAATGCTCTGCCGATTTTAAAAGAATTTGGTTACACTGCTACATTTTTTATTAAACTTAATAATGTAGGAGAAGGTAAGGGCGGTATGACATGGGATATGATTAAAGAACTTATCGATTCTGGTATGACAATCGGCTCGCATAGTATGAACCATGATAATATGGCCAATATGGATGAAAAAACTTTAAAATATGAGCTTACCGAAAGTAAAAAAGTTTTGGAGGAAAATTTAGACATTAATATTTATTATTTTTGTTATCCAGGAGGAGCATATTCAGAAGAAACCATTAAAGCTACACAGGATGCAGGTTATAGGTCTGCCAGTACAACATCTCATAAGGTTATTCATAAAATCAAAAATTATGAAGATTTATTTAAAATTCCAAGAATTCATATTGACGATGAAATACCTACATTTGTTGATTGGGTACAAGGTAAAAATCTAAAATAGTTATCCACTTTATTTTAAACTTATTTTTTGGTTTGATTAAACTACAAGGATTACATATGGACGAAAAAAAGCTTATAAAAATTTTAGAAAAACAAACAAAAGAATTAAAAGAGGATTACAGTCGTCAAGGTAAAATGCTTTTAGATGAGTTCAAAAACCAAACTTCAATTATTGCTGAACAATATACAAGTTTAAATAAAAAGGTTGATAAATTAAGTGATAGACTTTGTAAAGTCAGCGATAAACTTGATAATGCTTGTAATAAGCTTGATGCGACTTTTGAAAAAGTGGGTCAAAATTCAGAAAATATTGAAATTATTAAAGAAGAAGTCAAATCAATTAATAATTCATTAAAGAAAAAAGTTGATGCAGATGAATTTTCTCTGTTAGAAAAAAGAGTTGTAGTTCTTGAAAGAAAAACAAGAGTAATATAGCAATCCACCAATTCCATTTTTTCTTTACTATATGTTAAAATGTAATTAAGCAATAAAATATTATTAAAATATTTATTCTATGAATAATTCGGAGGGACCACAATTAGGCAATGACGATGAACCGCATTTACCATCACAAGAGGAATTAAACAATCCACAAAAAAATGTTTCCAGTAGTTCATCTAACTTAAATAAGCGTTCTTTAGCCAAGAATCTGCTTTTTGTATTTCTTGGTATTATTCTAGTTTCAGGGATTGCAATTGCCGTAGTTCCTTCTTGGCGTAACGCCACTACCAAATTCTTCCAGGGTTTTGGTCCTAAGGCGGATATGGTAGAAGTTCCTAACCCTAAAGTAATCGGTGTAGCATTAGAAAAAATATTTGGGCCTGCTGGTATTGAAACTACATTAACTATTGATGGTGGACAAAACATAAAATCTAACCAAAATAATGTTATTCTTGCCCCAGATAAATCTAAAGAAGAATACATATCAAGATCTGTTTTCAGGACAAATGTTGATGCAGATTCACAGAATATAATATTATCAATCTTTCAAAAACCATATTGTATAAGTATTCTTGTTAATAAAATTGAATCAGGCAATCTTAACCTAAAATCTGTTAATAAAGATGATACTTCCAATACATTTAAACTCTTAACAAACGAAGCATTTAAATTAGGAGAAAAATCAATTAATTTTCTATATACTCACGATATTCCAATTAAAGATAATGAATATAGTGTAGTTAGATGCGATTATGAGCAAACATCAACAACCTACGATCAATTCCAAGTTAACCCTCGCTCAGAGTTATTATTGGGACCAGTTAATCATGATTCATACAATCTTAAAAAACAAAATAACTTTGATTTATGGAAAGCAGCTATTGACTCTAAGGCCACCCATAATTTTAGTGATGAACTAGATTCTCAAAATAAGCTTGAAATGACAAAATCTGTTTTAGATGGAAAAACAATAACAGCACAGCCATTTACAAAAATATATACTTATACAAGTTCTATATATCCAAATAATGATATTAAAAAATTATTTGATTTAAATTATCGGAATAATAGTCTTTCTTGGACACAGTCAGAATATGACAATATGATGTCAAAACAATTTTTTCCAAACCCAGAATTGGTTGATTTTCAATTTTATCCAGTGTATTTGCAAGCTTATAAAGTGACTAATAATAATGATTTCTATGGCGAAAATGGACTAAAATATTTTTTAAGAAAACATATATTTTCTAATGTCATCAATAGAGATATTGCTGGAGTAGAGTATGCGTATTCTGGTAGCAAGTTTATGACTTATTCAATAGAAGGAAATAAAGATAACTCTTTAGGACAACTCGGATACATTGTTAGAAAAGATAAACCATTAGCAGATCGATCTGATGAAAAAGATAAATATTTGTATGAATTTAAACCTTTAGAAGATAATGTTGTTCCTCTCAATGAAAGAGGGCAAGCTATACAAGATAATTCTCTTTTAGTATATAAACCAGCTAATAATCAAGGTACTGGTAGAGTGTGGATTAATTTTACTTTAACCCCAGATACTGAATATGAAAAAGAAGTTGCAGGTAATATAACAGATAATATTTTTGTTGATGTAGAGAAAAATAATCTTGATGTGCATGAAGAAGAATTAGTTACAGATGAAAATGTAGAATATCCAACCAAACCAGTTAAATTCAAAATAGATTTTTCGAAAGATGTTAAAGACAGTGATGAAGATGTACATCTAACATCTCCATATAATATTAAAATATTTCAAGTTACTAATGATCAATACTCTGAAGGTGGGATACAATACAATACTGAACATGAAGATATAATTCTAAAATATTCCAATGGTTTTCCTCATCAATCAATATTAACCAACTACTATTCATCTAATGAACCTTTTGAATACATAGAAGATGAAAATGGCAATAAAGAAATTAATCCAAAATATTCTGCAGATAATTTTAAAGTCACTGCTGCTATTAAAACAAGCCCATCTGAAATGCAAGGTCAAGTTACAGGTAATGTGCCGTATGATATTGGCCGTCCTATTGGAACTAGTTATGTTGCCACGCCAAATGAAAAAGGTGAACTTAGTATAGATATAGATTTTCTAGAGCCAGGCAAATACATCTTAGAGGTTGAGAATTCGGGGTTAAAAAAATATGTAGAGGTAATAGCCCAAAAAGATTTAGAGTTAAAAGTTACAGATAATGTTGTTATGAGGAATAACCAAAACTGTAATATAGACAATGAATGTTCAAATAAAATTGTGATGAATGGAGATAGGGTTAGATTTAAATATGAATTAAAAAATACAACTGACAAAATTATATGGCTTCATCTAGAAAATATAAATATTCAATTGGATCAGCAATGGTATAAATATCTAGAAAATCCAAAAATAACAGATATATTTGAAATTAAAACAGAAGATAAACAAAATACAGAAGAATATTTGCAATCATTTTATGATTTTAATGTGACATCATCAGATGGTACAACATATTGTTCAGATACTCCCGGTTCTTCTACTAAATGTAACGCAAAGTTTTCGGTTTTAGATGATAATACTATACGAATTAACCTTGAAAGTATTCCCAAATTGGAACCTGGAGTTAACGACATTTTTGAATTTAATCTTAAATTAAAAGATAATATTGATTCGGAAAAATACAATCAAATAAATTTAATTCATAAATTACCGATTGATTATCAGGACGATAAAGGTAAGCAAATTGAATCAATTCTTGAAACTCCATGGAGTCGCAACATCATAAATATTCCAGAGCCTAAAATTGAAGTTGAATCAATTGAAAAAAGCTCTAAATTACCAGAAGAATACAGAGAAAAATATAAAAATCAGTTAATGCCAGGAGACAAGGTAAATTACAAAGTTACATTGAATAACTCTGCAGAATACGATCATCCATATGATTTAGCAGTATTTTTACCTAAGAAATATGTTAAAGTTACTGATTTTAGCAATAATACTATTGGAAAAGAACTAGAGAACTATACTTACAATTATTTTAAAGACAATAAACAAGAAAGTGTTTTTGATCAGCATGCACTTGTTTGGACTTTGCCGAAACTAACCAAAGGTGAAAAGACATTTACCTTTACTCTTGAAGTGGATGAAAATTTACCTTTTACAGATAATGATATGTATAGAAATAAACCTTTTGATATTACAAAATCAATTACTCAGATTCAAATAATTCCTGCAATTTACTTTTTTGCCGACGAAGAGGATATTAATCCAAATAGATTAGAAGAGTATAAACAAGGTACTACAAATAAATTAGATATTTGGAACGTGCTAGTCGGCAATATTACTGGACCTTATGGACATGAAGTGCCGGGAGTAAATATTGCGCTTGCAACAACTCAAAATGATCAAAATAAATCTCAAGCTAATGATAGAATAGGCAATGATGTTATTGTTGCTGGACAAGATATGCATGATGATTTGAAAATTAGTAATAAAAAAGTAATTTTATCTGAAGAGGATGGGAATTACCGCATACCATTTAATCGAGCTAATCTTACATTTGAAGATATTCCAGTTGAAGTTGAAGGAATCACTAAACCAATATTAAAGTTTCTAGTTTATTTTAAAAATCCTTTAGACAATATTGTATTTGCTGATGGAACAGAAAAACAATTATTAAAACAATTTTATGTTGGTTCAAATGGTAATTTACTTTATTGGAAAACAGTCCCATTGAGTTTAGAAAAAGTTTATAATGTCGCTGGTCCAATTTATCCTGGCTATATAGTTCAAAATATTGAAATATATAATAAAGATAAATCCTGGAAAAGTGATCCAAAACCGGAATATCCTTCATTTGAAAATTCGAGATCAGTATATAATGAAACGGCATTATCTGCTGAGAATTGGTATTGGATATATAAAGCTTATAATCAACTTGGTCAATTAACCGATCAAATTAATTTTAATGAATATCTAATAATCAAATACAAAAATATGGAAGATTATATTCTTGGTAGTTATAGTATTGTTGATAAAATGATCGTTTTAAATACACATAGTTGTTTTGATAATAATAATTTACTGATAAATTATAAACCATATAATCTTATTCATGAATTTAGTCATTTTATTCATTTTGCAATCTTCAATTTTAACTCAAATGATTATGAAAGAAATCACGGTGGATATGGTAATTCAAATAGTTCAGATTCTTATTTTGAAGGTTTTGCATCTTTTATGCCGAGATATTTTATTAATTTAATAAATAAAAATTCTAATTTTGATTTAAATTACTATAGACCAAATGGACAAAAAAGTATAATAAAATCATATAATAAATTCATGTCTGGTTTTTTCAATATAAATAATGTTAATAATGAATTAGAAGGTGAAAACTATCATAAATCACTAGTTTTGCCTTACGAAGATTATTCATTTGCGAATTTTTTAGTAGCACTTTTGATTGGAACTAATAATGATACTTATTATAATACAGATCCAAAATTAGTACATCTAGATCCTCGTGGTAAACAAGAATTTAAAATTGGTCCAATTATTATGAATAGTATTGAAGATATTAATGCAAATATCAAAATACTATTTGATGTTATGCAGATGCCATATGAAGGTATAGTTTGGAATGATGATAATAATAGATTGGAATTTGGTAATATTAAAACTCAGAATATTACACAAATATATAACTACTTAAAACAATATCCTCAGTTTCAAGGTGATATTAATGAAATCGGATTAAATAAAATTGAACAACTAGCAATACTTTTTGGTATCTTTGTTGACTATCATGAGAATTGGATGTTTGATTATGTAGTTGGAGATCCGGATAATCATGATCCAATAGGCCAGCCTGCAAATAGTGCAGGGTTTTTATATTCTAATTCAAAAAATGGTTCAACTAAATGGATTAATCCTCGCATCGATAGACAAGAAATAATTGTATCTAATACAGCAGTAAATATTTCTTCATTAGGTGATAGAGTAATTCAGCAAAAAAATGAGGATTTAGGAATTATGAGAATATCTAATAATTACCTATTAGGAGTATTTAATAATATAACAGGAGAAATTGAAGTAAATAACGGTGAGCCGGAAATTCAAGATTTAGAATTTTTAAATGGAAGTACAATCTATTTACCAGAGTATTTAGGCGATAATTACAGTTATTTTATTATCCCAGAAAATTCTAGTGAATATAAAATCATTAATTATAAAGATTATCAAGATATTGTTTTAGGAAAAGCGCAATTTTCATACATTGCAGACTATAATTTTAATACTCTATCAGATCAAGACAGATCTTTAGGATTACAACCAACTACACTATCTCGTGCAATAGAAACTGAAAAGCAAAAACAAATCGAAGAAGATACAGTTCGAGAACAGTATCTATCTGAACATCCTGAACTTCAAAACATTGAAAATGAAAAAAATACATTTCAGGAAGAATTTAATAAATGTCAAGATATGGTTAATAAAGATATGCAAGAATTTTCAGATAAAGTAGCAAATGGAGAAAATAAAGAAGTGCTTGAAACTTCATCTTGGTGGATAGAAAAACTAAGTCAAGAACGAAATTGTTTTAATCCTCTATATCAGCAACAATTAAGTTTAGCAGTTAATGCAGATCATATAGAACAGCAGATATTAAATAATACATTTGATCAACTCACCACCGACCCAATTCAAGAACTACCTGACAGATGTCAAGAACTTCTTTCCATTACCGACTTTTCAGAATTCTTCCTTTCAACTATCAATTCAATTTACGCAAATCCAAATATCCCAGAAGACCAAAAGCAAGCTGAAATTGATAAAGCAAGAATAGATATAGACAATGAAATCATTAATTGTTCAACACCAGATTTTGTATCAGATGATATGGATCAAACGCCAAGTGAACCATTTTATGAACCAGTAATTGATTTCATTGAAGATAATATATTCTCTCCTATTGCTGATTTCTTTGATTCAAGCGATCAAATTGATGATGTAGTTCAATCTCAGCAACAACGATGTCAACAACTTCTTTCCATTACCGACTTCTCAGAATTCTTTTTACCAACCATAAACCAGATAAGAAGAGACTTTCCGGAAGATATGCAGGAGGCTGAAATCGAAAAAGCCAGAAATGATATTGATATTGAAATACTTGAATGTGCTAAACAAAACATTGAAAATATTGAACCAGAACCTCTCATTAACGAAGCTATGCAAGAATCTCGTGACCAAGTACAACAAGATGAATATAAACAACAATTAGATCAGCTCAATATTACCGAATCAATGGATGATATATGCCAGAAGTTAACTACAGATTTTTCATCAGTTGCTTTAGAGGAAATATTTAACAACACTGATTTTCAAAACAGTATTAAAGATCTACCAGACGAAGAAAAACAAGCTAAAATCGATGAAGCACTAGATGCATTACATGCTGAAGAAGCTGAGTGTTATGCTGATGCTCAATCTGCTTCTGCTAAATATTCTGATTCCCAGCTTTCTAAAGCTGCTTCAATCATTCAAGATCTTTTAGATATTCAAAATAACTTTGAATCCCAAATTGATCAAATGGATAAAGATTTCATTACCAATAATGCTAATTTAATCACCAGTTGTTACAATATGCCAGATATTTCATATCTTCAAGGTGGATTTAATTTCCCTGATATTAATGATGAAACAGGTGAACCAGAAGATGAAACATATTTAATCTCCTGCCCAGAACTTCGTCAAAAAGCCATTGATCATGAGAAGAAACTAGATAACTACGAAAGTTCAGAACAGGCAAGATACATTGATTTATCAAATACTTTACAAAGAATCATAGATGGTGAAGATCCAGCTTACTTTGGCAACATAACTGCTTCAATTGAACTTGCTAGAGATTATCTTTATGACATATTTAAAATTGATAATCTAATTAATTGGATTAATAATTTAGATGATGACGATGATATGGATGGAGAATTTGAAGGTGATTTTGGAGAATTTGACTATCAAAACAATATCAATGAATTTGGAATAATCTATGATAATCTTGATTCTAACTTTATCCCAGAACCATCCAGTCCTCCGCAATTATCTGATGATAGATATATTGATTACTCCACTATGACCCTAACAGACGAACAAAAACAAACTCTTGATGAAGTCAAATCAAAGATCAATAATTTCTATTTAGCCAGGTCAGAAGAAGAAAGAAACAATATTAAAAATGATCTTGAGTCAAACTACTGGAACTTTATACAGCAAAACAATATGCTTTTCCAAGAAGTCAAAGATCCTTCTTACCCATTATCTAAATACATTAAAGACAGATACTTTAATATTATGTCTTGGGATAGACCATACGAAGGCCCTTCTCCAAGAAATCTTACAGATGAAGAAAGATTAATGTTTGTAGATGCAGAAATATTAATTAATCTAAAACAAAATAATATTCCTCTTACAGACGAACAAAATACAAGATTTAATCAAATCAAAGATTATTTAACCCCACTTGATGGAGAACTAAGAGGAATACTTGAAGTTGACTATGGCATATTAGATGCAACTGTTTATGGAAGTAATCTGCAATCTCCTTTTTCTCCTCAACCATTTTTTGAGCCAGTAGTAGAATTTTTCCATGATCATGTTTTTGAGCCGATAATACATTTCTTTGATCCAATATTCGAATTTTTTAATCCAGATTTCACTACCATGACATTTACCGATGAACAAAAACAAACTCTTGATGAAGTGAAATCAAAGATTAATAATTTCTATTTAGCCAGCTCAGAAGAAGAAAGAAACAATATTAAAAATGATCTTGAATCAAATTATTTAAACTTTATGAATGAAAATAATATGTTTCTTCAAGATATTAAAGATCCTTCATATCCATTATCTAAATACATTAAAGACAGATACTTTAATATTAAGTTTTGGGATAGACCATACGAAGGTCCTTCTCCAAGAAATCTTACAGATGAAGAAAGATTAATGTTTGTAGATGCAGAAAATATTATTAATCTAAAACAAAATCAAGTTGAGCTAACAAGTCAGCAAAAAGAAAGAATGATTCAGATACAAGAACATATACTACCTATCAGTAATGATTTAAGAAGCATTTTAGAAGTTGACTACGGCATATTAGATGCAATTACTTCTTACAACAATCAGCAATCATCAAATTATCAACAGAACAAATTAACAATTCAACAAGTTAGCAATCCAGCAATAAAGCAATTAATCACGAAATCAATTAATCAAATTTGTCATTCTGAGCTTGTCGAAGAATCTCAATTTAATTCAGATCCTTCGATTTCATTTCATTCCACTCAGGATGACGAGAATTCAATATTAGATGTCATTCTGAACAAAGTGAAGAATCTCAGTATAGGTTTTGTGAAGAATCTCAATCCATTTTCAATCTCAAAAGCCAAAGCTCAAGATGAAACTAAAAATATTTCTCAAATGTATATCACTAAAGAAAATGTTGATCCAAAAGAAGAAAATGCCATTACAAAACTCATTGCTGGTCAGACAGTAGTTCTTAATGCCAAGAACTTCACTAATTCAAAAAACATCCAGATCTACTTAGATGATAAATTCTTAGAAGATGCTAAAATCCTAGGTGGTGGTTTTGGTATTAAACTTAGAATTCCTCCAAACACCAAAGCTGGAAATCACACCATTAAACTTATTGGAGATTCTCAAGGTGAATATGTATTTAAAGAAGTTACAATTAAACATCCAACAAATTACAATAATTATTTGTACTATGCACTAGCAATCTTATTCGCCCTAGCACTTGGTTATGTGCTCTACAAAAACAAGAAAAAGGGGCAAGAACAAATGGTCTGAATTTGAATTAAATATTACTTTCGCGTAAATCAGTGTTACTATTTGCGTCTATCTGCTTCTATCTTAAAAAGAAACCTTTTAAATTATTTACCCAAGCAGTATTACGATCTTTTTCACAAGCAAGCCAAAATTCAGAGCCCCAAAGAAGTATTTTTTCAAATCCAATTTCTTGGGATTTTTTTAAATATGCGCAAACTAAATTGGGATTACAAGATTCGTTTGCGTTGGCAGATTTTGTATTCATTTTTCCCGCTTCCCATGGCTCTGCTTGCAGTTCTGTAATCCACACCCTTTTATTATGAGCTTCAATTTCGTGTTTAATTTTTTCTAAATTTTTCCAATTAGCTTCATTTGCACGAAAATATCTCATTTTCCATAAAAATTCATGCGGAATAACTGGGTACACATCAAGTCCAATAATATCTGAGTCCTGCTCTAAAAGTTTGTAAGTTCTTTCAAATTTGCCATAAATATTGCCGATCCAAGGTGGAATAGGGTCCATTCCACCACCTGTTAAAATTATTGGCAATTTACATAATGATTTAACATAATGAATTTCTTGGGCTAAAAATTCCGGGTGAATTATCCATTTGTTTGGTCCAAATGGTTCATATGGTTCGTTTTCCACTTGAATCCATTTAATACTTTTTATGTTTTTATATCTTTTTATTGTTTCTCCAATATATCTTTTAGTTTCAGCCAGTAGAAATGGATTATTAATTGCTTCACCTTTTTTAAAATCATATTTTTCTTGAATGAAGTCAGGTAAATGAAACTCTGGCCATCGAGGTACTTTTGCGCCAACTGCCAAAATAATATCAATATTATTTTTATCTAATTTCTCTATAATCCAATCAAAATGTTTAAAATCAAAATTATTTTTGTTGCTTTGATATCGGAACTCAGGCTCATATTCAACTTCATCCCAATAAACCCCAATTCTCACTGGATTAATATGTAGAGTAATGATTTTATCGAGTACATCTTTTGCGTCAAGCTTTAAAAAATTACAATAATTTTCACAAAATGTTGTACCTAAAAAATTATTTTTCATTATAGTTATATTATATCAAATATTAAACAATATTTAGTATTTTTTACTATAATTCTTTAAGTATTATAATAAACATAAATAAATCTGGATTTTTAAGGTCAAAAATGCTAGAATAGGTAACAGATGAATAAGAATTTTATAATAATGTTTATAATATTAACATTAGGTTTGATATTATTAATATTAAGTTATTACATTGTGAATAATAAAAACCAAAAACCACAAATTAAAAATATTAAAATTTCCAATAAAGAATATCGTGTTGAGGTAGTGAAATCTTTTGCAGATCAAGCCAAGGGATTATCGCAAAGAGATAATATGGGTGAGATTGACGGTATGCTTTTTGAATATCCTGACAATCAAATTAGAAGTTTTTGGATGAAAGGAATGAGGTTTGATTTAGATATTGTCTGGATCAATGATAATAAAATTATTGGAATTACAAAAGATGTTTCGCATGTAGATCAAAACAAATCATACAAATCACCTGAAGAATGTAATATGGTTTTAGAATTACCAGCTGGTGAGGCTGAAAAAAATAATCTTCAAATAGGAGATGAGATAAATTTTAAATAACGCCCACTTAGCTTTAATGGTAGACCTGCCCGCCAGTCGCTTAGCGCCGATATAGCTTAACGGTAGAGCAACGGTATCGTAAACCGTAGGTTGTCGGTTCGATTCCGACTATCGGCTCCAGGCGCTTGGCAGACGGGGCAATTCCTTCGTAAGGAAGAGGTTATTGGTTCAAATCCAATAGTGGGCTCCAAAATCTTTTACTATTTACAAAGGATTAAATGAAATTAAATATTCAAGCAATTTGGCAACTAATGGTTTCATATTTATCGCTTGATAAATTTTCTTGGATATTGTTTGGTTTATCACTAATAATTAATATTATTCTTTGGTTTATTTGGTATAAGATTCATTTTAATGTATTCTCTATCTTAGTAGTTACATTTATTCTTGTAATTAACTTTTTATTAACAATATTCTTTGATTCTAAGGGGCAGATAGTTTCATATTTATTATTAGGAGTGGCGCTATTATGTCAAATTTTTCTTTCAGTGCTTTTAATAAATTCGGTATATTTGTAAATAAAGTAAAAATAATTTATGAAAAATATTGAAATCAATAAAAATAAAAAAAATTATCGATTATGGGAAATATTTCCAGGATTATTAACATGGATTACTTTTTTAGTTCCAATTATTTTATCAATATATTACCCATTTGTTATTGCTAGTTTAGTAATTTTGTATGCAATATATTGGTTAGTTAAGGCCTTTATTATGTCTGGTCATCTTATTATAGGATACAAAAAATATTCAGAAGATATTAAAAAAAATTGGCTTACACTTTGTAAGAATAGTTTACCCAAAAAATGCTGGGAAAAAATTTATCATGTGGTAATCCTTGCAACATATAAAGAAGATTTAGAAATATTAAGGCATTCAATTAGTGCATTAAAGGATTCCGATTATCCAACAGAAAAAAAAGTAATATTTGTTTTAGCAAGTGAAGAAAGAGACAAAGAAAACGCATTAAAAAATGCAAAATTATTGAATAAAGAATTTGGCAGTAAATTTAAAAAGTTTATTACAACAATACATCCTGCCCATACCCCAGGAGAAGTTAAGGGCAAGGGTTCAAATATTACTTATGCAGCTCGACAAATGATTAAATATATTAAAAAAGAAAAAATTCCTTATGAAAATGTAATTGTAACTACACTAGATGCTGACAATCGAGTTCATAAAATGTATTTAGCAAATCTTACATATGCATATTTGCATGATAAAAATCCTACACAAAAAAGTTTTCAACCGCTTTCTATGTTTTTTAATAATATTTGGCAGGTTCCACTTATTATTAGATCAATCGCTGTTGGTAGCTCTTTTTGGCAAATGATCGAATCAACTAGACCATATAGATTAAGAAATTTTTCTGCTCATGCTCAATCTTTAGCTGGTTTAATAAAAACCGATTTTTGGTCTACCAAAACAATAGTAGAAGATGGTCACCAGTATTGGAGAAGTTATATGGCGTTTGATGGTAATTACGCAGTAGTGCCTCTTTATATACCTGTATATCAAGATGCTGTGTTGTCGCCTAAAGGTTATTGGGGAACTTTTGTCGAACAATACTTGCAAAAAAGAAGATGGGCTTGGGGTTGTTCTGATATTGCATATGTAATGACTAATATTATTGGTAATTCAAAACTACCATTTTTAAATAAATATGTTCAAGTTTTACGACTCATCGAAGGTCATTTTTCATGGGCAACAATTTCAATTATTTTAGCTTTTGTTGGCTGGATGCCATCACTACTTAACCCATCTTTCAGAAATACTGTTTTTTCATATAATTTTCCAATCATTTATTCAAGAATTTTAACTTTTGCAATGCTTGGACTTATAGTTACTCTAACCATATCACTTCTTTTATTGCCTAAAAAACCAAAAAAATCACTTACCTGGAGCGTTGTTTTAGAATGGATTCTATCACCCATACTTTTACCTGTTTCGAATATTGTTTTTTCTTCTTTTCCTGCAATAGATGCTCAAACTAGATTAATGTTTGGTAAATATTTAGATTTTAGAGTTACTCAAAAAGCCGTAATCGAAGAATATGCTAAAGAACGAAAAAAGAAAATAAATAATAAATTAAATTGATTTGATATTGCAAATATATATGAAAAAGAAAATAACATTTCCAGCAATGGGGCACTACACAGAAGCTTTTACTTTTCTTGTCAAAGAGCTTGGGTTTGATCCTATTGTTCCTGAGCCGATTACTCAAGAAACAATCAAACTTGGAGTCAGACACAGTTCTGACATGGTTTGCTTTCCTTTTAAAGCTACGCTCGGAAGTTTAATACAAGGATTAGAAAAAGGCGCAGACACGATTTTAGTTGTAGGTGTAGTGGAAGATGATAAGCCTGCAAGCTGTAGATTTACATATTATTATCATATCCAAGAACAAATTCTAAAGAAATTGGGTTATAAATTTGATATGTATTTTTTAAGAGGTGGGAAAATGGGTTTGGGAATATTTGAGGATGTTAAAAAAATTAATCATTCTTTTGGATATTTAAAAACTTTGCGTTTATTAAAAAACTTTTATTATTATGTAAAACAAATTGATGAAAAATATTATTCTTTTAAGAAAAAAGATATTAATGTTGGTTTAATTGGTGAAGTTTATACTTTATGGGAACATGGAGTAAATTACGATATTATTAATAAATTAAATAAAATGGGTATTGGAGTTGATATACAAACAAATTTTTCTTGGTATTTAAGACATCAAATTCATATCGCAGATGAAAAAAAATATTTAAAAAAAGAAGTTGAAAAATATTTTCCAAAACGCATTGGTGGACACGGATACGAAAGTATTTTAAATACAATTTATTATGCAAAAAATAATTTTGACGGAGTAATACATTTACTACCACTCAGTTGTATGCCAGAAACAATAGTAGAAATGCCTATTGATTTTATTAGTAGTGATTATGGCATTCCAGTTTATAGATTCCCAATAGATGAAAATAGATTTGAAGCAGGTTTTGATACTCGGCTGGAGACATTTATTAAACTTCTAAAAAGAAATAAGAGGAAAATAAAATGAAGCACTATCTTGGAATTGATTGCGGTAGTGTTTCGATGAAAGCCGTAATTATTAATCAAAACAATAAAATTATTAAATCATATTATACAAAAAATCATGGTTTAGTTGCCACTGTTAAAGATTTAATTATAAATATGAAATTCGATTTTGATATTAATGGTGTAGGAATAACTGGTAGTGGTAGAGAATTTATTTCACTTTTAGTTGGTGGAGATATAATAGAAAGTGAAATAATATCGCATTATTTAGCTACAACTACACTTTATCCTAGCGTGAATACAATAATTGATATTGGTGGCGAAGATTCAAAATTACTTTTAATTACGAATGGTAATCTTACTTCTTTTTCTATGAATCGCGATTGTGGGGGTGGAACTGGAGCAATGATTGAAGCAATTGCACATCGGATGGGAGTACCTTTGGAAAAAATTGGTAATACTGCCCTAAGTAGTAAAACAAGTGTAATAGTGCCGAGTAAATGCGGAATATTTGCCCAAAGCGCTGTAGTTAGTAAGCTAAACAAAGGTGTTCCCAAAGAAGATATTTTAATGGGCGTATGCAAAGGTTTGGTTGGTAATTATTTTACTATGCTTGCCAAAGGCAAACAGCTTAAGCCTCCTTTTGTATTTCAAGGAGCAACAGCAAAAAATAAAGCATTAATAAAATGTTTTGAAGAAGAATTAAAAAATGAAATAATTATTCCAGAGTTCCCAGAACTTATGGGAGCTTTTGGAATTGCACTTTTAGTTAAAGATGAATTTAAAGGTAAAAGTAATTTCAAAGGTTTTAACATTAATTCATCGAAATTTGAAACATATACATTTTATGGTTGGAATTGTCCTAATAAATGCGAGATTACTCGAATCATCGAAAATAGTAAACTTATCGGTTATATTGGCAATAGATGTATGCGTTGTCCAGGAGAAGACAAGAAAAATTTTTTAAAAAATGTTAAAATATAATTAAATTAATTAAAAAAAGGAGTAAAATGAAAATTTGTTTTTGTAGAACAATTTTAGCAGTAGCAGTTATTGTTTTGGTTTGGTGGAACCCTTCTTGGATGCAAATTGGTGTTACCATTGCAGCAGGCATTTTAGGATTAATGTCTCTTTTTGGCGTATCATGTTGTTGTAATCCTGTAAAATGCGATAATAAAAAATAATCTTTAACTATTTTCATTAAACTTAAGATAATTAAATAAGTTATAAAATTTTTATTATGTATAAATTTTCAAACTATGAAAAAATATTTATTAATATGGCAAAAAATTATGTTTTGGTTTACCCCAAGCATAGTTTTCAGTTTCATTTTGATGATTTTAAATATCCTTTGGTCGGTAAAAGTAAGTCGACTGTCAATGTGAAGTTTAAAAATTCTAAAGAGGTATTTGACAGAATATTTAAAGAAGGATCTATTGGTCTTGGCGAATGTTATTGCGAGGGTTTAATTAATGTTGTAGACAAGGATTATAAGTATTTTTTACTTATGATAGTTCGTACAGTATACGACAAAAGATTGCAATCAAAACTCTCATTTTTAGATAAATTTGAAATTGTTAAAGCTAAAGCGATTAGTAAATTTTTTACGAGTAAAAACCAACACAAAGATATTAACAGTCATTATAGTTTAAATCACTGGTTTAGTCGTGACCAAGATGCAAACCAATTTTATTTTTATTGGCTTAAATCTAAATATATTCAATATACTTGCGCTAAATGGGATAAAAACACTAAGACACTAGAGCAGGCACAAAAAAATAAATTTAACTTTTATGCGAAACGATTAGGAATAAGTAAAAAATCTAAAAATAAAAAAATGCTGGATCTTGGTTGTGGTTGGGGAGGACTAATGTTTTACTTTGCAGAACATTTTGGTATTGATTGCACTGGCATTACACTATCTACTGCTCAATCTGATTATATTAAAAAAGAAGCTAAAAAAAGAAAACTGAACCATTTGGTAAAGGTGAAAAATATTAATGCTCATGATATGCAAGGTGAATACGATTTTATTACTTCAGTTGGACTTTTAGAGCACATTGATGATTATGATGATCTTTATAAAAAATCCTCTAAGCATTTAAAAAAAGGAGGAAAAGCACTTTTCCATGCCATGTTTCATGAGGACACGCAAGATGATCCTGACCCATTTTTGTCAAAATATATTTTTCCAGGAGGATGTGTCACCAATATAAATAAAAGCATTAAAATTTTTAAAAAATATTTTAAATCCGTGGATAGAAACAATTTGCCCGATTTGTCTTATCCTAAAACTCTTGATTGTTGGTACAAAAAATTTTGTCAACACGAATTAGAAATTAGAAAACTTTTAAAAAATAAAAGTAAATGCAAAGACATTGATTTTGCTATAAGGGTGTTTAAACATTATCTTATTCTTTCTTATTGCGGACTGACTGTTAATGGGCTTGTGTGTAATGTATTAGTTAAAAAATAAAATTATTTTATGATATACAAAGATACAATTATTATAGGTGGTGGCCCTGCAGGTTCAACCTGTGCATGGAAACTTATTGAAAGTGGCAATGAGGTAATTATTTTAGATAAAAAAAAATTTCCACGCGATAAGTTATGTGCAGGTTGGATAACTCCACAAGATATTAAATTATTAAAACTTGACAATTACCCTCATTCAATAGTTGAATTCAAAAAAATGTATATTTCTTTTTTTGGAATGAAAAGAAAAATTGATTCTTTGCAATATTCTATAAGAAGACTAGAATTTGACAATTGGCTTTTAAAAAGATCAAAAGCAAAAGTATATCAACACAATGTAAAAAAGATTACTAAAAATAGAGATTATTATATTATTGATGATAAATTTAAATGCAAATATCTGGTAGGTGCCGGAGGCACCTTTTGCCCTGTTTATAAGACAATTTTTGAAAAAAAATTTCCTAGATCTAAAAAACACTTAGTAACAGTTATGGACCAAGAGTTTAAATATGATTATAAAAACCAAGATTGCTATCTTTGGTTTTTTGAAAATAATTTAAATGGATATTTTTGGTATGTTCCAAAAGAAAATGGATATATTAATATTGGGCTTGGCGGTTTTTTAGGTGATAAAAAAAATATTTTATCTCAATGGGATTATTTTATTCAAAAACTTAAAAAAGAAAATTTAATAATTAAAAAAAATTTTTGTCCGTATGGATATCAATATTTGGTTAGAGATAAAAAATTAGTGCCTAAATTAGGGAATGCGTTTATAATAGGTGATTCAGCAGGTCTTGCAACTTTAGATTTGGCAGAAGGAATAGGCCCGGCAGCTAAAAGTGGTTATTTAGTAGCAGAAGCAATAAGCAAAAATAAAGAGTTATCATATGAATCAATAGATGAGTATAGTTTTAATAATATTAATTCAAAATTAATTGGATTAATGACAGAATTTAAAAAAATTGTTTAATTATAAATTAGTGTTTATTTTTTAGCAGATTCTTTTACGGCAACAATTTATTGATATAAAATAATTTATAATGATAAAATTATGAAACCAGAAAAGTTATTAGAAAAATATTTTGCTATTAAAAATGAATATTATTACCGATTATTAGAGCATTCAAAGGCAGTTGCGAAAAAAGCATTAGAAATTGCAGATAATGTTCAAAATCTAAATCCAGATAAGCAGTTTATTTATGAGGCTGCAATGCTACATGATATTGGTGTATCAGAAATAATTAAACTTAGAGAAAAAGATCCTGAAATACCATATATTTGTCATGGATATTTTGGTCGATTGATTTTAGAAAAAGAAGGGTTATCAAAACATGCATTAGTAAGCGAAAGACATATTGGAGTTGGAATAACTAAAAAACAAATAATTAAAGAAAAATTACCTTTGCCAAAAAGAGACATGGTGCCGGTTTCTTTAGAAGAAAAAATTATTGCATACGCAGATAACTTTTATTCAAAAACAAGCGATCCTAAAAAAAGGAAAAAAACATTTAAAGAAGCAGAAAAAAGTTTAGGTCTTTTTGGAAAATATAAAATTAAAAAATTTCGGCAGTGGAAAAAAATATTTGAAAAATAAATAAATTGGAGTTTTTATGTCAAACGAAGAATGTTGTCCAAAATTCAATCCCAATCCTTGGGATGATAAAATTTTAGAGTGGAAAAATAAAAAATTTGTTAAAGGTAAAGTATTTACAATTTTTTATATACCAATTAATTTTGGTAGTGTGATTACTAAGCTTATGAATGAAGTTGAAAAAAATAATTCTCAAACACCAGAAAATTTAACTTTATCTCTCCATACTTCAATGTGGAATATGGATATGTTCTTGGCAGTAGATAAGGAGATTTTTGGACTGGAAAATATAACTTTGTCTGGAAAATTTCTTTCCAAAGTTTACGAAGGGGATTTTAAGGATACAAAAATTTGGTGTGATGATTTTAAAAAATTTGCCATTGAAAAAGGATATAATATCAAAAAATGGTATATGTGGTATACAACTTGCCCAAAATGTGCAAAAAAATATGGTAAAAATTACACAGTCATTATTGGAAAAATTGATTAATAGGAGAAGTATATGAATTTAAAAGTTGAAGAATATATTGATAGACAAGAAACTCTCCAAAAAGAAATTATTAAAAAACTACAAAGCATTATTAAAAAAAATTGTTCAAAATGGGATGAAGGATTTTTTGGTGGATCAATTACATATGGTGCAGATAGTAAAAATAAATTTGGTAAAGCTTATATTGTCGGACTTAAAGACCATGTAAATTTAGGTATTATTGTAAAGGGATTACCAGAAAATATTCTTAAAAAATTAAATAAAATTGGAAAAATAACTGGAAGTATCGAAATAAAATCACTAGATGAAATAGATGAAAAAGGAATAATTAACATTATTAAAAGTGTAAAATTATAACACAAAGGAGGTAGTATGGGAAAAACTTGGCAAGAAAAAATGGTTGACAAAAAAGCATATCCTAAAAAATTAAAAATTGAAAAAGGATTTCCTTGTTATAATGCACTTCATGCAATTGGGGTAAATGCACATGATGAAATCGTAATTACTAATGCAAGTGATGTAAAAAAAATAATGGAAACAGTTCCAAAGGGAAAAATTATCACACTTGAACAAATATGTAAAAGTCTTGGTAAAAAATACAAAGTTATTGCTGCTTGTAGTTTAGTTGCAGGAATTCATACTATGACTGTAGCTAATGCAGTTGAAGAAGCAAAGGCTGAAGGTAAGAAAGATGTAACTCCGTGGTGGAGGACAGTAAAAAACCAAGGAGAATTAAATCATAAATTTCCAGGAGGCGTTGAAGCTCAAAAAAAACTTCTTGAAAAAGAAGGATATAAATTTACAATCAAAGGTAAGAAAAATATCAAATATTTTATTAAAGATTATGAAAAGTATTTAATAAAATAATAATTTTTATTAGGAAATTTATGAATACAAAACTATTGGCGCCATGTGGGATAAATTGTATGCTTTGCAAAGGTTATTTGCGGGAGAAAAACACTTGTCCTGGATGCAGATTTTTGGATCCTAAAAATAGTACTTTTAAATCTTGCACAAAATGCATTATTAAAAATTGCCCAGAACTTGCAAAAACTAAATCAAAATTTTGCTATGAATGTGAAAAATATCCATGTAAGCGGATGAAAGATCTCAATAAAAGATATGTAACAAGATACAACTATGATACCTTTAAAACATTAGCGATGATTCGTGATAAAGGAATTCGTAAGACTTGTAAACAATTATCAAAAAAGTATTCTTGTCTTAATGGCACAATTTGCGTGCACGATGGGAAATGTTATAAAAAGGCGTCAGAGGCGTCAAAAGTAGCAAAAGTTTCAAAAGGAAAATAATTATGAACAATAAAAGTGGTTATCAAAACCTGATAGTTTATCAGCAAGCAGTAATAATTTATGATTTAACACATGAGTTTTGCAAAAAATATCTCGATCAATTTAAAGATAAGCGAACTATTGAGCAAATGATCCAAGCAGCTCGTTCTGGCAAACAGAATATTGTTGAGGGATCTTTAGAAAAAAGTTTAAAAATGAATATTAAACTTACTGGGGTTTCACGCGGTTCTTTCGGAGAATTATTGGAGGATTACAAAGATTTTTTGAGGATTAGAAAACTACCAATTTGGGATAAAAATTCACAAAAATCTTGGGAGATTCGCAGAATGCGAATCTCAAATGAGACTAATTTGCCCAATTTGTCTAATTGGACTAATTCTTCAGAGAGTTATGCAAACCTAATGATTTGCATTTTAAATAAAGAAAATTATATGCTAGACAAAATGATCCAATCATTAGAAAATAAGTTTATCAAAGAAGGTGGGTACAGTGAGAATTTATTTAAAAAGAGAATGGAATATAGAAATAAGGAATAAATTATGAAACTTCTAAAAACAATTTATGAAACGGACATTGGCTTGAAAGATAAAAAGCTGGATATTGATTATAAATCAAGAAAAGCTACGCGTGTAGTAGTTTTTAATGAAAAAAATGAGATTGCACTGATCTATCTAGCAAAAGAAGATTTTTACAAACTTCCTGGAGGTGGAATCGATGATGAAGAGGATGCAATTGACGCTCTTAAAAGAGAAGTTTTGGAAGAGCTGGGTATTACAGTTGCGAATATCAAAAAGATTGGTCAAATACTTTCTTACAGAAATGAGATCCAGACGATTCAAACTGATTTTTGTTTTACTGCTAGATTTTCAAAACAAGTCCAAGATCCAGAATATACAGACTTTGAAAAACAATTTGATTTTCAGACCAAATGGGTAAAAATTGACGAAGCTTTTAAACTATTCCAAACCCACAAAGCCAAAGACTACTTCGGTAAGTTTTTTAATGTCAGAGACCGAACATTGATTGAAAAAGTAAAAGATATTATAGACAAATAATGAAAAATTAAAAAATAGTTTTTACAAAATTAATATAAAAATAAAAATTAAAAAAGTAAAATATGTTTCAAAAAGATGGTCCTAGCACAATTGAATTATTAAAACAAAGTTTATCTTCAACGCAAGAGGGGTATAATTTACTTGCGTCAAAATTTGATAATACTCCATTTCGTTCCGATAGGTTAGTGTTAACTGAAATTACTCAGCAAATTAAAAAATATGCTCCATATAATTTAGCACTTGATGTTTGTTGTGGTACAGGAGCTGGGATAGAAACAATTTACCCTTTTATAAAACAGAGTATCACTGGAGTTGACTATAGTAGGGAAATGTTGAAACAAGCTCAAAAAAATTTAAGACAAAAAATCAGTAAAAATTATCCTAATATCAAACTTATTCAAAAAGATATTTTTAAGCTTAATATTAAAAACAAATTTGATTTAGCTGTTTGTTTTGGTGCTTACGGACATATTGATAAAAAAAATCAAAAAAAATTTCTAGACAATATCAATAATGCACTGAAAAGTGGCGGGTATTTTATTTTTAATCTTACAGATGATTTGCCTTGGTATTGCCCTAAATTTATTATTTTAAAAGGTTTTGATATTGTAATGAAAATTCGTAATTTTTTAATTAAACCAGAATTTATTATGTATTATATGGATTTCACTGCGTCAAGATTAAAAACCATTATCAAATCAGATTTAAAGTGGAAACTAATAGATATAATTAAACTTAAAAAATCAGGCAGTATTTACAATCCTTCTGATTGTTTGGTAGTGCTAAAAAAGGTTAATAATGACGAAAAAAGTTAAAGTAAGTAATTTGTTGCAGAAAAACTATACATATTATCTCACCGAACCAATGGGTAAAAATTTTGACCCTGAATTTCAGCCAGATTTGACTCCTGCCCAAATGCTTAAACTTGGAATTTTTGGCGGGTGGTACCGTGATGTAGATGAGAAAGAATTTCCAAAAAGCTGGTTTAGGAGCGTAAAATTTTCCAAAAACGGTAAAGACCCAAAGTTAAACTATTTCAAAGTTTTGGCATCGCAACCACTTAAAGTTTGGCAGGAAAAAGGATGGATTTACGAAGAAGATCCAAGAGGTTGGTTTCAATGGTATTGTCGTTACTATATGGGTCGTAGATGTCCAGATGACCAGCGTCAGATAAAAAGATGGAAAGCATTTAAAAGACATTTATCACAACTTAAAGGAAATTGTGAACCATTTGATTTATCTTGTCGTCCAAAACAACGCCAAGCATTGCTTCATTGGGCTTATGATTCGCGTAAAATATAATTTATTTTTGTGATATAATAATTACAAATACTTATATTTATTAAAAAAGGATCTTTATGTCATTTCTTCATATGTTTGCACTTTTATTTGCTGTAGGAAATCCAATTGACGATCTGCCTTTATTTATTGCTATGACAAAAGGAAAAAAACCGGGCAACATTCATTTAATGATTATTGTTGCTTGTATTTTTTCTTTCGTTCTTTCAGTTTTATTTTTATACACTGGTACAGCTATTTTAGATGCATTTGATATTGGTATTGAAGCATTTAGAATTGCAGGGGGAATTGTAATTGCTCTTATTGGTTTTAAATTATTATTAGGTATTAATTTAAAACAAAATCAACAAGAGGAAGAAGAAAAAATCAAACAAAAAACCGAAAAAGAAAGTTTAATAGGTCAGGCCTTTGTTCCTTTAGCTGTGCCTCTTTTAGCAGGTCCTGCAGTAATTAGTACAGTCATTTTATTAGCAAGTCATGAAGGAGTGCAACATTATCAAGTTTTTATAGTTCTTTTGGTTTTAGCTATTGTAAATTATTTAATTTTCATAAGTGCAAATCATTTGGCAAAATTCTTAGGCGATATTGGCATAGAAGTAATTTCTAAACTTTTAAGTATAATTTTGATTGCAATGGGTATTCAATATATATTATTTGGTCTTACTAATACTTTTCCAGGATGGATGAGTTAATATCTCAGTTTCAACATATTAGCAATTATCAAAATCTCAAGTTGGAAATGATGACTAGCTTCTTGGACACTTTGAAGTTTTTAAGTGATAAAAAAA
>CAYZSW010000005.1:0-95012 GCA_964481135.1 uncultured Candidatus Saccharibacteria bacterium | reverse complement strand
ATCGTAAAGGGATTTTGAATTATCCTCCGCGGGATTTCCCGACCGTGTCTGCCTTGCCTGCCTTGTCGGCAGACAGGTCGGCTCGCCTCGCGAAGCGGGCAGACAGGTAATGTCGTGGGAGTTTCAATACTTCTCATCATTATTTCATTTTTTATCAATTAAGGAATTGTAAATAAGAGCGAAAATGTATGCGCCAATCCCTGCATCAAAAAATCCATAAATCATTCCAATTAGTCCTCCTACGAATCCTGGCTGTTCGCCAATATAGTAATTTCCAAGCGCAGTAGTAAAACCAATCATGTAACCTGTTCTTCCAGCAATAATTGCAATTAAAAAAACACTAACGCCCCAGACAATACCGGCTGCAATGCCAAATTTTAAAGCATTAAGTTTCATTTTGAATTCCTTTCTTTATTTAAAAAATATGAGACGAAGTAAGCAATTAAAGATATTGTTATTGCAATTATTGAAGTTAACTTAATATAATTATAGAATTCTTTTACATTTACTTCTATAGTTTCTGTAATAATAGATTTAATATCTGGGTTGACGATAAAGTTTATATCTTGCGTGAGATTGTATTTAACAATTGGGTTTGTAATTAATGCGGCAAGTAAAAATATTGTGGCACTTACAATAAAAGCTAAAGATATTATTTCAATTGATTTATATATATTTTTTATTTGTAAAAGAATAATAGTTACTATTAAAATTAATGAAATAAATAATGATATCCACATATAGTCGCCAATATCTTTAATAAAGATTTTGATGTTACTAATGGTTCTAATGGAAGATTTAATTTTTTGAGAAATGTTTAAATTGTAATTTGCAATTAAATCTACTTTATTAGCAAATAATTCTATATCTTCTTTAATTTCATCCAAGCTGGTACTCATTTTTTCGCAATCTATTTGAGTGTTGGGTAATTGGTTTTTTTCTTGCTTAAGGTCGTTGGTTTTTTCACAACTTGGAATAATTTGAGAAAGCAATATTAAAGAATTACTTGTTTGAGTAAGATAAAGCTGAGTTTGATCTAAATCTATGTCTGTATGAAATTCTTTTTGAGGACTTGATAAAAAAGTGGCAATACTATCGATGATTTTATTTACCTGTGATTCAACCCATTGAGAAGGTATGGACTTTTGTAAAACATAAATAACTGCTTTTTTAATTAAAATATCGTTAAAAGTATTTTCAGAAATAGTACTTTGCATAATTAACGATGGAATACCTTCATTAATAATTCGATTGTATGTATCGGCTTTGTGTAGATTATTTTTGTAAAAATCAGGATTAATCACTGTGTTTTTAAGACAAAATGTAAACAAAAATAATGTAAATACAACAGTTAAAATAATTGCACAAATTGTAGTAAGAACGCTTTTCCAATTCCAATATAAGACAATTTTATTATCGTCTTGATGATCTTTTAAATTTTTTTGCATTGCCCTCCTTGAAAAAAATGCAATTAATAATTTTTAGATAATACTTCGTAATAACTTTGAGGATGTGCGCACGCAGGACAAATTTTTGGAGCAGTTTTGCCTTTATGTATATATCCGCAATTTCTACATTTCCATTGGACTTCTTTATCTTTTTTAAATACTTTTTTTTCTTTTAGATTTTTTGCAAGAGTTAAGTATCTTTTTTCGTGTTCTTCTTCTACTTCAGAAATTTCTGTAAATACATGAGCTGCTTCTTTAAAACCTTCTTTTTTAGCAATGCGTGCAAATTCAGGATACATTTTTGTATGTTCGTAATTCTCCCCTTTGGCTGCTTCGAGAAGATTTTCGTAAGTATTTTTTACAATTGGAAAATCAAAACTTTCTAAAGAAGATTCGGTATTTTTTTTCAAAAGTTTCATTAATCTTTTTGCATGTTCTTTTTCATTATCTGCTGTTTCTATAAAAAAAGCTGCGATTTGTTCGTAACCTTCTTTTTTTGCTTTTGATGCGAAAAAAGTATATTTATTTCTTGCCATACTTTCGCCTGCTATGGCCCTTACAATGTTTTGAGGTGTTTGCATTTAATCTCCTATATTAAATATTAATTTTATTTATTTAATTATATCAATTAAGTTAATTTTGTAAATAAAATTTACTAACCTCCGGGGTTTGCAAAAAATTTGCAGGTTCGATGCCTTAACTAACCCCGGAGGTTAGTAAATGGTAATAATACAGAGTTGCTTTTGAAATATTTTACAAGAAGCATTGCTAGTGTCATATTTGATGTTTTAGTTAATATCTGGTAGGAAAAATAATTCTGTGTTGGCTGGAGACGGAGTGGCTTGGGCTGTTGGTGCATTTTCTGTGAAATTTTCATCAATTATTGCATTTTCGTTTTTAATAAATTTTTCTTTAGTATCAAACTCATTACCAGCAGGTGTTATTGTTTCTGTTGAATCGATTTGGTCTGCAATAATAATTAATTTATTTAAATTTGTTCCAATAGGAGTATATGTCATTAAAGTTAATTGTTTTTGGTTATTTGGTTTAATAATTTCGATTTCACTAGATTTGATCGTAGCTTTAAAATTGATTTGGTAAGTGTAGATATTTTGATTATAGGTTAGATAAATTTTATCGTTGATTCTTAAATTATGTAAAAGAGCAAAAACATCTGAATTCTTGTTTTGAATCCAATTGTAATAAGAAGAGTATCCAACAATAAAAGTATTACCAGAAGGGTCAGAAGGCAAACTGCTTTCTTTTAAATGCACAAGGCCATTTTTTAATACTTCTTTTAAATTCGACTGATCAGTATTCCATTGAACAGGACTATTTAGTCCAATTTCTGGAATTATTAAATGATTATTTTCATTAAATAAATTAATATCTGCTGACGCAGAAATATCTATAACTTTACTTGGATAAGGTTTATTTAGTAAATCAACATAAGTAAAATATTTAGCATTGGCATAAATTGCTGGACCATTGACAAACGCAAATCCTAAAAAAATTACTAAAATAAAAATTCCTAGCCATTTAAAAACATTTTTTGTTATTTTTGTAGATTTAGAGTCAGTTGGTTTTTGAAAAAGATCTTCTACATCTTTTTTACTAATTTTGATTGGAATATTTTTTTCTTGCGTCAAATCCCCCTCCATTTTTCTTGTTATAAAGTTAGTTTTCTGCTATTATTTAGTATATCATAAAGCTTAAAAATAATAAACAAAGAACATCTATCAATTAACAATTAGCAAATAACAATAAACAAATAATAATTAACATTTAATGCCGTGGTGGCGGAATTGGTATACGCGTAGGTCTCAAAAACCTATGGTTGCAAAACCTTGAGAGTTCGATTCTCTCCCACGGCACCAATATAAATTTAAATTATTAATTTTTCGGCACCTTGTCTAATAATATTTGGTGGCCAATTTGTTAAATCTACCACAGTTGAGGGTAGATTTTTTGGTAATTGCCCTGCATCTAAAATTAAATTTGGCTGAGCTTGGGCATTTGTGAATTGTTTAAGAATGCAATTTATATCGTAACATGGTTCGTGTCCTGATATATTTGCACTAGTTGTGCAATAAGGATTTGAAAATTTATCAGAGAGTAATTTGGTAAATTTATAATTTGGCATTCTTATGCCAACACTTGATTGTTTAAAAATATCATAATTTATACTAAGTAAAACAAAAGTGAATTGACCCGGTAGATGGCGTTTTAAAATTAGTTCTTGTTTGTTTTCTACAAAAGCATATTTTTTCAATTGAGAGATGTTTCTTATGATTAACGATAGTGGTTTTCTATCCTGACGGTTTTTAATCTTATAGATTTTGTTTACTGCAATCGGGTTTAGCATGTCAGCTCCCAAGCCATAGCAGGTATCAGTAGGATAAACTAAAGTACCACCAGCACTAAGGCACTTTACTGATTCGGTTAAAATGTCGGGGTGAGGATTATTTGGGTTAATTTTTATAACCTTCATACTAAAATCTTACTATAGTTTATTAAAAACCTCAATATCATGTTTAATATTTTGATTTAGAAGAATTTTATTATATAATAAAATTGAATTAGAATTTAAATGAAAATGTTTTAATATGAAATTTCCACAATTACAATTTACGCCTGGAGTTAAAATTTATTTTCGAACCATGGTCGAAGGAAAAGGTATTTCAAGACCTGGAGCGTGGACTACAACACGAATAAATAAAGGTGCTATTGCAGAAGTTTTGAGTTATGATAGAAAAAACACGCCAGATATTTCAGATGATTGGGTAAAAGTTAAAATTATTTCCCAAGACGAAGACATCGGAAAAACTTGTTACATTCCAATTAAAGAATTTATTGAAAAAAAGATAATTAAAAAAAAACATATAACTAAGGTTTAATATGATTCTAATTTTACGATGGTTTATTAATTCACTCAGTTTACTACTAGTAGCTTATATAATGCCAGGTGTTGAAATAAATAATTTTTTTACCGCATTGATTGCAGTATTCTTTTTGGCTATTGTTAATGCACTTATTAGACCAATTTTGCTTTTATTAACTTTGCCAATAAATATTTTAACACTTGGAATATTTACATTATTCATTAATGCTTTAATGTTATGGTTTGTAGCGAGTTTTACCAATGGATTTTATATTACTAATTATATGACCGCGTTTTGGGCAGCAATAATATATTGGATTATTACAATTTTAACTAATGCGCTTTTGTTTGACTCAAAGGATAAAGAATGAATCCAAACGATGAATTAATGAAAATGCCAGAATTTAGAGGAGAAAAAGAGATATTTAAAGTTAATCCAGAAAAAAAGAAATTTATGTCCATAGTTTTTGGTCTTATTTTGCTTGGTGTTGTAATATTTATCCTTTTTGATATATTAAATATTCCAGAAGCACTAGAATTTTTACCAGGTGATAAAATTTGGGTAAGCATTGTTCCACTTTTAGTTATATTGTTAGTAATAGTTGTTATTTATTTGGACAATATCAACAAATTTTATGTTCTTACAACCAAAAGAGTTGAAATAGAGCAAGGAATAATTTTAAAAACTGAAAAATCAATTGCTAATAGTCATATTCAGTTTGTTAGATATAAACAAGGTTATATAGATAGTTTATTTAATGCTGGCGATGTAACAATTAATTCTGCGTCTGAGGGAAATTTTATTTTATTTAAATCAATTGAATCGCCAAAACTAAGAGCTAATCAAATTCAAGAACAAATTCGTATTTACAAGACAAGAGTTAGATCAAATCAAAATTTATAAAAATTATTTACAATTACTTCTATGGATGATAAAATTTTACTGAAATATAGACAGAAAGGACAAATTATGAAATTGTTAGACGATATTGAGTTATATAGTAAGTTTGACAAAGATAACATGCTTGGAAAGATTTCGGAATTACCTGAAAATTTTGAGATAGCATGGACAAAATCTAAAAAATTTATTGTTCCTACGCATTATATTAAAGCTAAAAATATTGTGGTTTTAGGATTAGGTGGTTCAGCTATCGGTGGAGATTTAGCAAAAGATTTAATTTATAAGACATCAAAAATTCCAGTTTTTGTTGTTAGAGATTACGATTTACCAAATTTTGTTGGTAACGATACTTTAGTTTTAGCTTCAAGTTATTCTGGCAATACCGAAGAGACATTAACCACTTTTCAAAAAGCAATCGATGTAGGAGCAAAATGTATCGCAATAACTACGGGTGGGAAAATGGCTTCGATGGCTAGAAAACATAAAATACCAATTTTTGAAATTGATTATTCCTCTGCCCCAAGAGCAGCAATTGCATATTCATTTATGCCATTAATTTGCATTTTTAACAAGCTTGGGTACATTGAGTTTGGAAAAGATGAGGCACTTGATTCTATTCAAAATACAAAAATTTATCGACAAAAAATTAATTTTGATATCACAACTAACAATAATGAAGCAAAAAAATTAGCAGAAAAAATCCACCAAAAAATACCGGTTATATTTGCTAGTGGAAATCTTAAAAATATTGCTAGAAGATTTAAGGATCAAATAAACGAGAATGCAAAAAATATCGCGATGTATGATGAAGTTCCAGAACTTTGTCATAATCATATTGTTGGACTTGATTATCCAAAAGATTTGCAAAATTATACACTAACAATTTTACTTCAATCAAAATTTGACAATCCTCGAAACAAAATTAGATATCAAGTTTTACAACAAATTTTATCTAAAAAAGGAATAAAATTTGAAAATATTTTTATAAATCAAAAAGGCGGAGAACTTTCAGAAATATTACATAATATTATGTTTGTTGATTTTGTTTCGTATTATTTAAGTATTTTAAACCAAGTTGATCCATCTCCGGTAGATATTATACAATTTCTAAAAGATAAATTGGCAGATAATAAATAAAGCTTAGTTTTATAAACTAACAACTATAATAATGAATTGGAGGGTTTATGGCAATAATACAAAAAATTATTCCTCGAAAAATTTTGGACTCAAGAGGAGATTTTACTATTGAAGTTGATATTTATTTGGATGACGGTTCTTTTGGTAGAACATCTGTTCCTTCTGGGGCATCTAAAGGAAAGTACGAAGCTTTTAGAGTAACAGATATAGACAAAGCAATCCAAAATATTGAAATATTATCAAAAATTCTTATTGGTCAAAATGCTTTTGATCAAGAAAGAATAGATATTTCAATGATTAATACGGATGGTACTGCAAACAAAAGTAATTTAGGAGGTAATGTAATTTTGGCTTTATCTTTAGCAACATCGGTAGCAGCTGCTAATTCAAAGAAGATGCCATTGTTCAAATATTTAAGAGAAATCTCAAAAATAAATGAAAATGATTTTAAACTGCCATTTCCTATGTTTAATATTATTAACGGTGGGCAGCATGCTGATAATAATTTATCTTTTCAAGAATTTATGATCATTCCTGTCGGCAATAGGAGCTTTAAGCAAATGGTTGAAGATGGAACAGAAATTTTTCATCAGTTAAAATCAGATATGAAAAAAATGAAATTATCGACTAATGTTGGCGACGAGGGTGGTTTTGCTCCTAAGTTAAATACCAACGAAGAAGCTATAGAATTAATTACAAATGCAATAATCAAATCTGGTCACAAACCACGAGAAGATGTAAGTATTGGTCTTGATGTGGCAGCAAGCTCAATTTCAAATTTACCTGCTGTTACTTATCCTCTTTCTCCAATTGCCTATTATCAAAAAATAACAGAAAATTACCCAATTATTTTAATAGAAGATGGTTTAGGCGAAGATGATTGGGAAAATTGGACAAAGCTTAATCAAGCAATTGGCAGTAAAGTTAAAATAATTGGCGATGATATTTACACTACAAACCCTCAAAGATTGCAAAAAGGTATTATCCAAAAATGTGCTAATGGTGTAATCATAAAACCTGACCAAATTGGAACATTAACAGAGACCTTTAAGACAGTTAGGATGGCCAAAGAAGCTAATTACACAATTATTATTTCCCATCGTTCTGGTGAAACAGAATCAACATTTATTTCTGATTTAGCGGTGGGTGTGAATGCAAATTTTATTAAAACCGGAGCTCCTTCTAGGGGAGAAAGAGTTGCGAAATATAATCAATTAATCAGAATAGAAGAAAAATTAGTTTGATATTTAATTATGTCTATAAAATCTAGACCCCTTATTTTAGTAATATTAGATGGTTTTGGTGCTTCTTCGGTTGAAGAAGGAAATTCAATTTTATCTGCAAAAATGCCAAATCTTGATTATCTTTATGCAAATTTTCCTAAAACACTTTTGCATGCTTCGGCCAGTGAGGTTGGTTTGGAACCTGGAGAAGTTGGAAATTCAGAGGTGGGTCACTTAAATTTGGGTACTGGAAGAATAGTTATGCAGGATTTAACCAGAATTAATGAATCAATAAAAAACAAATCTTTTTTTTCGAACAAATCTTTAATTAATGCATGCAATAAAGTGAACAAAAACAATTCTACACTCCATTTAATTGGTTTAGTTTCAAACGGAGGGGTACATTCTAGCATAAACCACCTTTTAGCTTTAATGGATTTAGCTAAGATACAACAAGTCCAGAAGCTTTCCATACATATTATTACTGATGGTAGAGATACCCCAGCAAAAAGTGCACAGCAATTTATCCAAATAATTGATAAAAAAATTAATGAAATAAAAATCGGTCAAATTTCAACAATTTGTGGTAGGTTTTATGCGATGGATAGGGATAAAAACTGGGAAAGAACGCAAAAGGCATACGATTTAATTGTCAGCGGTATGGGTAAAAAATTTTCAAATGCTCAATCGGCAATTGAAAATGCCTACGAGAATAATCAAAATGATGAAAATATTGAGCCAAGCTTATTAGATAATGCAAACTTAATTCGATCTAACGATTCAGTGATCTGTTTTAATTTTCGACAAGACAGAACATCTCAAATTGCTTCAACTCTTATAGATGACAATTTTTCAAGTTTTCAGCGTAAAAATCAACCAAAAATATTTTTTTCAGGTTTTGTTTCTTATGGAGATGAACCAGATATAAATACTCAAGTTGCTTTTTTTCAATCAGAAACAAGCAACCAATTGGCAAGTATTGTAAGTCAAAATAATTTTCTTCAATTACATGCTTCGGAAACAGAAAAATATGCCCATGTAACTTATTTTTTTAACGGTGGCCACGAAAAAGAATTTCAAGGTGAAAGTAGAATTTTAATTCCATCGCCTAAAGTTGAATCTTATGATCTGGTGCCAGAAATGTCTTTGGAAAAAGTTGTAGATCAGTTTATATTAAATTTTAAGAAAAATATGCCACATTTTTCGGTAATTAATTTTGCAAATCCAGATATGGTAGGACATACTGGCAATCTGCAATCTGCAATTAAAGCATGTGAATTCGTAGATAAAAACTTAGCAAAAATTATTAAATTATCGCAAGAGCTTGATGCAAATTTAATAATTACTTCCGATCACGGCAATTGTGAGCAAATGATAAGTCCCCACGATGGTTCCATTGATAAAAATCATACCACTAATCCAGTACCTATGGTTTTGGCTTGTCCAGAATTAAAATTATCTGATAATAACTTTTCTTTAGAAGAAAAAATTTCTTTTTTTTCTCAAGAGCCGACAGGTGTTATAGCTGATATTTCACCAACTATTATTGATTTACTCAATTTGCAGCACCCAGAGGAAATGACAGGACAATCACTAAAAGATTTAATATAGAAATAATACTAAAAAATATAAATAGTAGGGATATATGAATAATACAAATCCAGTATTTTTAACAATACTTGACGGCTGGGGTATTGCCCCGTCTTGGGGTGCTAATGCAATTACTCAGTCGAAAACTCCTAATTTTGATATGTTTTGGAAAAATTATAGTCATGCGCAAATTGAAGCTTCTGGAAAATATGTTGGTCTTCCTGGACACGAACAAGGAAATTCAGAAGTTGGACATTTAAACATTGGATCAGGCAGAATAGTTTATCAAGATTGTTCAAGAATTTCAAAATCAATTGAAGACCAATCTTTTTTTAAAAGTAAAGAATTATTTAATACTGTTAATCATGCAAAAAAATATAATTCGAATTTACATTTAATAGGACTTTTAAGTACGGGTAGAATTCATTCCCATACGGATCATATTTATGCCTTACTACAATTTGCTAGAAATTCGAATTTTGATCGGGTTTACTTAGATTTATTTACTGACGGTAGAGATAATTTAAATATGTCAGCCATTGAGTTAATTGAAAAATTACAAAATAAAATAAAGCAAATTGGTGTAGGAAGAATAAATTCATTAATTGGTAGATACTATGCTATGGATAGAGATAATCACTGGGATAGAACTCAAATGGCATATAATCTTTTAACGCAAGGAATGGGTAGTAATTTTGAATCCCCTATTTCAGCGGTTTCTAATTCTTATAAAAATGGTGAAACAGATGAATATATTAAGCCGATTACAATTAGTGATAAATCTAATAAATTTACAAAAATTTCAGATAACGATAGTGTGATATTTTTTAATTTTAGATCAGACAGAGCCAGACAAATAACGCAGGCATTTAATGATGACAAATTTAATAATTTTCGCAGACAAAAAATACAGAACCTGTATTTTACAGGTATGATTCCTTATGGTACTGAATTAGAGGTAGGTAAAAATATTCATAGTATTTTTGGGCCTCAAAAGCTCGATAATACTTTGGCTGAAGTTTTGTCAAATAACAATTTAAAGCAATTTCATATTGCTGAAACAGAAAAATATGCACACGTAACTTATTTTTTTAACGGAGGAATTGAAAATCAATTTCCCAAAGAAGATAGAATGATTATTAATTCTCCAAGAGTTTCAACATACGATATGGCACCAAAAATGTCTGCAGAAAAAATTACACAAGAAGTTATCAGAAGAATGAAAATGTATAAATATGATTTTGTTATTATTAATTATGCTAATCCAGACATGGTTGGTCATACAGGAAACTTTCATGCTGTCATAGAGGCAATAGAATTTTTAGATGAACAACTTGGTAAGTTATATAATTTCGTTAAATACAAAAAAGGAACACTAATAATTACAGCAGATCACGGAAATGCTGAAGAATTATTAAATCCTCAGACAGGATCCACAAGTACACAACATAGTAACAATCCAGTTCCATTTATATTAATTGATTTTAGTAACGATAAAAAGTATCATTTAAGACAAGACGGTGTTTTGGCTGATATTGCGCCGACAATACTTGAGTTAATGAATATCGAAAAACCTAAAGAAATGAATGGTAGATCATTAATTTTAAAAAATTTTCAATCTTAAAATAAAATAATAATTTTGCAGTATTTATAATTTTTAATAAAGATATTAAAAGGATTATTTATGCAAATTCCAATCGAAGTGTCAGCAAGACATATGCATCTAAAAGAATCGGATTTTCAAGAATTATTTGGAAAAAAAACTTTGTCAAAAATGAAATATTTATCTCAAATAGGAGAATTTGCTTCGAGTCATACAGTTGATGTTGTTGGTCCAAAAAGTTTAATAAAAAATGTTAGAATTATTGGTCCTTTTAGAGAGTATACGCAATTAGAACTTTCTATTACTGATGCTTATAATTTAGGAATAAAAGTTCCACCTATTGTAATTTCTGGTACAGATTGTAAAGCAAACGATGTATTAAAAATTAAAGGAGAAAAAAAAGAAATCACATTAAGTTCTAGAATCATAATTGCTAAAAGGCATTTACACATTTCTCCGGAAGATGCAAAAAAATATAATTTAATAAATTTACAAAAAATAAAAATCAAAGTTGCGACAAAAAGAAGTATAATTTTTGAAGATGTTGTTGTTAGGATAGGACAATCAAAAACTCAATTATCTTTTCAAATTGATACAGATGAAGCTAATGCGGCGGCAATTAGTAAAAATTGTTTTGGGCAAATAATTTAGGAAAAATATGAAAAAAATTTTAGTATTTAATACTGGTAGCTCAAGTTTAAAATTTAAATTATTTGCATATGATAATAAAAATATTTTATTAGAAAAAAAAGGAGAAGTTGATAAGATTAAAACAGACGAAGGGCCTAAAAATTATAAAGAAGCCCTAGGAATTTTATTTGAAGGATTTGGAAGAAGTACTGGATTTTTACATAAGATTACAGATTTAGCGGCAATAGGTCATAGGGTTGTGCATGGAGGAAATTTGTATAGAAATACTCAGATAGTTGATGATAGATTTATAAAAAATATTAAAAAAGTTAGCGATTTAGCACCACTTCATAATCCTGCGATTATCGAGGTTATGGAAGAGGTTTTTGAAAATTGCGGTGTTAAAGGTCATCGAGTAATTCCAAATTATGCTGTTTTTGACACTTCTTTTTATTCAGATATGCCAAATTATGCGAGCATTTATCCGATTCCATATTATCTTTTTCAAAATGAAAATATTCAAAAATTTGGTTTTCATGGTTTGTCTCACAAAAATTCTTTAGAATATGCAAAAAATAGTTTTAAAGGTAAGTTTAAAACTTTAATTTCCGTGCATTTAGGTGCAGGATGTTCAATTACAGCAATAAAGGATTCGGTTGCTATTGATACTTCAATGGGTTTTACTCCGCTAGAAGGATTAATGATGGGGACTCGTTCAGGAGATATAGACCCAGGAATAATAATTTATTTAATAAAACAAGGTAAGTTTAATATCGATGAAATAAATGATGTATTACAGAATCAATCTGGTTTACTTGGTATTTCAGAAGTAACATCCGATATGAAAGATTTATTGTATTTAGCCGGATACAAGGTAGAAGATAATAATTATAGACCATCTTCCAGAATAGAAAATTTACCACAAATTTATCGTAAAAAAGCACAACTCGCACTAGAAATGTTTATATATAGAATCAAAAAATATTTAGGTGCGTATAATGCAATTTTGGGCGGTACAGATGTTTTAACTTTTACTGGTAATATTGGTGTAGGATCAAATTTAATTAGAAAATCAATTACTTTGGGTTTAGAACATATTTTTTCTCAATCAAAAATTTTAGTTATACCTACGGATGAGGAAATGCAAATTGCTAAAGAAATTATCCCTTATTTGCAAAAATGAATTAAATAAAATATTATTAAATTAAGGTCAATGATGTTTATTTTAAATAAAGAAAAATTTATAACTGGAAATCAAGCGGTTATTGAGGGTGCCTTAAGAATTGGAGCAAATTGCTATTGTGGTTATCCAATAACCCCAACAACAGAGATTATGCAAGAATGGGCAAAATTGCATGATAATGATCCAGAAAGATTTAAATTTATTCAATCAGAAGATGAAATTTCTGCTGGTTTTAATTTAATAGGTGCAATTTTAGCAGGATCTAAAGCATTTACTGCTACTGCAGGCCCTGGACATATTCTTATGCAAGATGCTATTGCTATGGCAGAAGCTATGAGAATTCCTTTTATGGGTGTAATTATGCAGCGAGGAGGTCCTTCTACTGGTACAGTGATATATGGTCAACAAGAAGTTACTATGGCTTGTTACGGAGGCAATGGCGAAGGATTGAGGAATGTTTATTCAATTTCAAGTCCTCAGGAAGCATATTCTTATACAATGCAAGCTTTTAACGCTGCTTGGTATACTAAATTTCCAAGCTTTGTCTTGGGAGATGGATATGTTTCAAAAATGCAAAGTAAAGTTGTTTTACATGCTCCCAAAATTAATATCAAATCTAAATGTTTAATTGGTGAAACTATTAATCCAAAAAATTTGCGCAATTGTTTCAATTATGAAAATGAGCTTAATGAAAACTTGTCAAAAAATATTGATGACTGGAAGAAGTTTGCAGATCAAATCAAAGAATCAGAATCAATAATGTGTAACGATGCAGATGTAATTATAGTAGCTCATGGTATAGTTTCACAAGCTTGTAAAAAAGCAGTAAAAATTTTAAGAGATAAAAATGTTAAGGTTGGGTTATTTAGACCAATTACTTTAAGGCCTTTTGATCATCAGAAATTATCTCATTATGCTGCAAAAGCAAGAAAAATTATTATTGTTGAATCTTCTTTTGGTCACCTAGAAAGAATAGTAAAAAATCGTTTGTATGGTTTGGCAAAAATTGAAATTTATCAGAAACCGGTATTGCCAATTTCAGCAGAAGAAATTATTGCTTTATTTAAATAAGGAATAAATATGTTTTTATCAAACGAAAAAAAATCATATCCAAAATGTTTTAAAAATAGCTCTAAGCCAAATAAATTTTGTCCTGGATGTGGGCATTCGATTGTACTTAAAGAATTAGGTTTTGCTATTGATGAAATGAAAATACAAAAAGATATTTTATTCGGTATAGATATTGGTTGTTCGCTTTTAGCCTGGGATTTTTTTGATGTTGATACTGTCCAAACACATCACGGTCGTACGGTTCCTGTAGTAAGTGGTTATAAGCTTATTAAACAAGATAAAGTTTGTATTGCTTATGTTGGTGACGGAGGTGCTTATGCTATAGGATTACAATCTTTACTTACTTCTGCGAATAGAAATGATGCAATCTTAGTTATTGTCGTAAACAATACTCTTTATGCAATGACCGGTGGTCAAATGGCGCCAACAACTTTAAGTCAAGAAATAACAACGACTACACCTAAAGGAAAAAATATTCTAGAAAAAGGAAATCCTGTAATGGGTCCAGAGTTAATTAAATGTTTAAAAAACAAAAACGCATACATTGCTCGATCGATCATTAGTAAACCTTATGAACTAAGAAAAGTTTTAAAAAAAGCAATAACTAACCAGATAAAGAATAAATCATTTTCTTTTGTTGAAGTGTTATCTACTTGTCCTACTAACTGGAAAACAGATGCTCAAAAAAGTTTTGACATGCTTGATGACAAGATGGCAACTTATTTTAGCAATTTAGGAGAAATCTAATTATGCAAACCGATAAAGAAATAAAAATATTATTAAGTGGTGAAGGTGGACAAGGTATCCAGCTTATGGCAAAGATATTGTCTAATGCTTTATATAAACAAAAATTACACATTACTTTTATGCCCCATTATGGAGTTGAGATGAGAATGGGTATATCTATGGCTTATATTACTATCTCTAAATCTCCAATTACCTATCCAAAATTTTCAAAGGCAGATATTTTAGTTATTATGACAAAAAGAAATATAGACATACCTAAGACATACATTAATAAAAATACTTTGGTTATTAACGCTATCACACTAAATAATTTACCAAGAGAAAGAAATTTGCCAAAGCAGTCATTCAATATGATAGTGTTAGGAATAATTATCAAAGAGCTTAATAAAAGCGAAAATATAATATCAAAAGAAAAAATTTTAGAATCTATTAATAATTTTTTATCGGATAAGCCTGATATTACAAAAAATAGAGTTGCTTTCGAGGTGGGTTATGATTTAGATGAATCTTTATATAAAAAAACAATAGATAATATACGAGCGGATAAGTATAATCCGGTAGTTGACAGTGATTCTCAGAAAACACATATTAAATACCCAGATGTATGTAAAAGTTGTGGTTTTTGTCTTATTAAGTGTCCTGTTAATGCTCTGAGTTGGGATAATGAAAAATATAATTTCTTATCAAAACCAATACCAAAAGTAGATATTAAGAAATGTACTGGTTGTGGTTTATGTGAACAAATTTGTCCGGACGCTGCTATTAAGGTTAATAAAAAGAAATAAATTATAATGAAAAACAATGCATTAAATATCGTTCTTAAGCTTCGCAAATTAGGATTCGAGGCTTATTGGGCTGGAGGTTGTGTAAGAGATATTTTACTTAATAAAGAGCCTCACGATTTTGATGTTGTAACTTCTGCCACACCTTCTCAAATTCAAAATATTCTTAAGAATACATCATCTGTTGGAAAATCTTTTGGTGTAATTTTAGTGAAAATCGATAATCAAAATTTCGAAATAGCCACTTTTCGTAGTGAAGGTAAATATTCTGATTCAAGAAGACCTGATAAGGTTTTTTGGTCTAATGCAAAAGAAGATGCAAAACGCAGAGATTTTACAATTAATGGAATGTTTTATGATCCAGTTAACAAGCAAGTGATTGATTATGTTAATGGGCTCGATGATTTAAAAAATCGAACTATCCGTTTTATTGGGAACCCTAATGACAGAATAAAAGAAGATTATTTAAGAATATTAAGGGCGGTTAGATTTAAAAATGCTTATGATTTTAAATATGATAAAAGAAGTTTCGAAGCAATTATGCAAAATGCGTACAGAATTGAAAAGGTTAGTAAAGAAAGAGTTGCTCAGGAACTAAATAAGATTTTTTCACATAAAAATAGAGCAAAAGCCTTAGACGATTTAAGTCAATTAAATATTTTAAAATATATTTTGCCAGAAATTGAAAGAATGAAAGGTGTTAGACAACCAGATCAATTTCATAAAGAAGGTGATGTATATATCCATACCTTAGAAGCCCTAAAATCATTGCCTGAAAAATCACCATTAGCTTTGGTTTGGGCAGTACTATTACATGATTCTGGTAAACCAGATACTATATCTTATCCTCAAACTGCGTCTGATAGAATCAGGTTTAATAAACATGTTAAGTTTTCTGCGGGAATAGCTTCAAAGGTAACAAGGCGTTATAAATTTTCAAATACCGAGAGACAAATGATAGTATATTTAGTAAAAAATCATATGGAAATCGCTAGTATTTTAAAAATGAATAAGTTAAACAAAAGAAAGATGATGCTTGATCCAAGATTTCCATGGTTACTTAAATTATTTAAAGCTGATATTATGGGTACCAAACCTAGAAGATTTGACTTGTATAACAAAAATGTAATACTTTACGAAAAAATTAAATCTGAATACGAAAAGGAACAAAACAAACCAAATTTTAAGCTTTTGTTGACTGGAAACGATTTAATGACTCAATTTAATCTTAAAAGTGGACCTAAAATCGGCAAAATTCTTAAAAAAGTCGAAGAGGCACAACTTGAAGATAAAATTAAAACTAAAAATCAAGCAGTAAAATATATCAAAAATAATTTTACAAATTATATTAAATAAGGAATTTGTATGAGATGGCAATTGTTTATAGCACTTATTATAGTTTTTGTGTTTATTCTTGTTGCGTTTAAAAAAGATATTTGGAAAAAATAAAAGCGAGCTTATAAATAAACTCGCTATAAAATTTCATTTTATTTTTAAAATAATTTGGTCTGCCATATGTTCTGTTAATGACCAAATTAAATCAGTTACCTGAGCATGATCAGGTGTTTCTTTGGGCCACTGGTATTGCCAAATATTTACTCTTTGGCGTAATTTTTTATCTGACATTAATCTATCAAACAAAAAGTGAATTTTGTCCTTAAATATTTGATCTCGTTCTAGGCAATATTTACCTTGGTAAATATTTTCGTACATAAATTTTTTCAGATTCATAAAATCATCGCTAACAGTGTCAGTAAAAGCGATTATCTTTTCTGATACATAGTAGTATGATTTCGGATCTAATTCATTATTGATATGTTTGCAATTTTCAATAATTGAATTAAAAAAATAGTAGTATAATTGTCGTTTTATTTCAGAAATTACTAAGTTTGTTTCAGATTTAGATTTAGCTACATTGATATTTTCATTAATCTTTTTCCATAAATTACTGCAAAAACATGGTAGATTTGCAATATCTTTAATTTTTATCAAATTAAATCTTATTGCATCTTCTATATCGTGGACAATGTATACCATCTTATCAACTACTTCGACCAATTGACCCTCAAGTGTATCTAAAATGTGAGACAACTGACTGTCAATTTTATATCTTTCCTGACCACTATTAATCATTTTAATAATACCGCGATCTGATCTTGCTTTAAATGAATCTAATGTGAATTGAGTTAAATTTAGTCCTGAAAAACCTTTTTTTATTTTTTCGAGATTCGTTACAACATGGATGAGTTGTTTATCATGACTAAATATTATAGGACTAAAATTATTTTGTTTATATATTTCACTTAATGCAAATTCTCCTGCATGACCACCAATTGTATGACCAAGATCGTGGCCAAGTCCTATGGCTCTGGCAGTATCACTATGTAGTCCTAATTTTTTAGCTATTCTATAAGAAGTTTCGGCAACTTCTTGCATGTGTTGCATTCTTGTTCTGGGTAAAAAACAGCAGTCGTTAACAGGTAAAACTTGTGTTTTACCAGCAGATATCCTAGAGGCGATTGAGTATAGAATTCTTGACTGATCTTTTTTGAATTCTGATTGGTCGTGTGAACATTCTCTTTCATTGTGAGATCTTTTTGTTGCTTTTTGGTAAGAAACTTTTTTCATCTAAGTCACCTCTTATTAATTTGTTAATGTAATTCCCTTGTCTATCAAATTAGCAGGATATAGTATTAAAATCAAGTTTTACAAAAGTGCTATATTACTGTTATAATATTTTATATAAGTCCTCCGTTACGGGCCAGTAGCGCAACGGTAGCGCGTCTCCATGGCATGGAGGAGGTTGTGGGTTCGATTCCCATCTGGTCCACCAATAGAAAAATATAAAAATAATAATTATTTTTACATAATGACATCCAATCGCATATAAGTGTTATATCTAGTAGGTAAATAAAATTATGAAAAAGTATGATTTTACTAAAATTGAAAAAAAGTGGCAAAAATATTGGGAAGAAAACAATATTTTTAAAGTTAAGGAAGATAATAAAAAAGATAAGTTTTATGTTCTTGATATGTTCCCCTATCCTTCAGGAGATGGACTTCATGTTGGTCATCCAAAAGGTTATGTAGCAACAGATGTTTTTGCTAGGTATATGACGCTCAACAATAAAAATGTGATTCACCCTATGGGTTTTGATTCTTTTGGTTTACCTGCAGAAAATTACGCTATCAAAAATAAAGTGCACCCAAAAAAAGCAGTTGAAAAAAATATTGCAAGATTTAAAAAACAACTAAAACAATTTGGTTTTACATATGATTGGGATCGAGAAATTATTACTTCTGACCCAGATTATTATAAATGGACGCAGTGGATTTTTATTCAAATGTTTAAAAATGGTCTTGCCTATGAAAGTAAGGAACCAATTAATTGGTGTCCTAAATGTAAAACAGGGCTTGCAAATGAAGATTTAGAAAATGGTAAGTGTGAAAGATGTAATTCAACTGTAGAAAAAAAACCAATTCGTCAATGGGTTTTAAAAATGACAGATTATGCCCAAAGATTACTCGATGATTTAAAATTAGTTAATTGGGAAAAATCAATTATTGATCAGCAGATTAATTGGATCGGCAGGTCAGAAGGATCTGAAATTGATTTTAAGCTTACGAACACAATACAAAAGCTTAAGGTATTTACTACACGAGCGGATACTTTATTTGGAGCAACATACATGGTAATTGCACCAGAGCATGATATTATTTTAAAACTTAAATCTCAAATCTTAAATTTTGATGAATTGCAAAAATATATTCAAAAAGCTAAAAATAAATCAGATCTTGAAAGAACAGATTTAGCTAAAAAAAAGACAGGTATTGAAATAAAAGGTGTTAGGGCAATCAATCCGGCAAACAATAAAGAAATTCCAATTTTTGTGGCTGATTATGTATTATCGAATTACGGCACAGGTGCAATTATGGCGGTTCCTGCTCACGATGAAAGAGATTATGAATTTGCAAAAAAATATTCTATTCCAATTATTGAAGTGATTAAATCAAAGAATAAACATGAATTACCATATATTGGTGAAGGTGTATTAGTTAATTCTGGAAAATTTAATAATCTTTCTAGTGAAAAGGCGCGTAAAGAAACTACAAACTATGTTAAAGGAAAAGAAACAGTTAATTACAAGATGCGTGATTGGATATTTTCCAGACAACGATACTGGGGTGAACCAATTCCACTTATTCACTGTGAAAAATGCGGTGTAGTCCCACTTAACGAAAATGATTTACCATTGAAATTACCAAATGTAAAAAAATATGAACCTACAGGTACTGGTGAATCACCTCTTGCTGATATTATTAATTGGGTTAATACAAAATGTCCTAAATGCGGAGGAAAAGCTAAAAGGGAAACAAATACAATGCCTCAATGGGCTGGAAGTTGTTGGTATTATTTAAGATACTTAGATCCAAAAAACAATCAAAAGCTTGTTGATAAAATTAAAGAAGAGTATTGGATGAAGCCAAAAGGAGTGGATTTATATGTAGGAGGTGCGGAGCACGCTACTCGTCATTTGTTATACGCTCGTTTTTGGCATAAATTTTTGTATGATATTAAACTAGTCAGCACTAAAGAACCATTTGATCGGTTACAGCATGTTGGTTTAATTCGTGGAGAAGATGAAAGAAAAATGAGTAAAAGATGGGGTAATGTTATTAATCCCGATGTGGTCGTAGAACAATTCGGTGCCGATGCTTTTAGAATATACGAAATGTTTATGGGTCCTTTTGAAGAATCAGTTGCTTGGAATACGAACGGAATTAAAGGAATTAAAAGATTTTTAGATAAAATATTTAATTATTTATCAAACAACATACAAGATAGTAGCAATGATTATATAAATAATAATTTACAATTTACAATTAATAAAGTATCAAAAGATATCCAGACATTTAATTTTAATACTGCTGTAAGCCAACTAATGATTTTTATAAATTTTATAATTAAAAATAAGCATAAACTTAGTAAAGAACAAGTTGAAAATTTTTTAATTATACTGTCCCCTTTTGCACCTCATTTGAGCGAAGAAATATGGGAAAAATTGAAAAATAAAAAATCAATATTTGTATCAAAATGGCCTAAAATAACAGCTAATATAAAGCAAAGTTGTTCAGAAATACCAATTATGATAAATGGTAAAAAAAGAGCTGTTTTGGCAATAGAAAATGCCAAAAAATTATCAGACAAAGAAATTACAAATTTAGCTTTTAATCAAGAAAATGTTAAAAAATATCTAAAAAATAATAAAATTAAAAAAACAATTTATATAACTGGAAAAATTATTTCTATTGTGGTATAATGTTTATGTTATTAATTATTAATTAAAAAGGGATTATATGGCAGAACCAAAGAAAAAATTATCAAGAAGTCGAAGTGGACATAAAAAATCTCATTTAGCGCTCAAAAAAAAGAATTTGAGTAGTTGTCCTAAATGTAATAGCACAAAACTCTCACATTATATTTGTGAAAATTGTGGTTTTTATAAAAACGAAAAAATAATTAATGTAAAATAGGAGAAAAGTTGGCAAACCGACATCTTTCAAGAGTAATAATTATGCAATCTTTATATGAATCTGATTTTAGATCAGATTCTAATATTTATGATATTGCAAATAGAAATATTTCAGCATATCAAGAAGAATGTGATAAAACATATATTCATAAATGCGTTGGTGAAGTAATTAAAAATTTAAAAAAAATTGACAAAATTATTTCTGATGCTGCACCCGAGTGGCCGATAGATCAAATTGCAAAAATTGATAAAGCAATATTAAGGGTTGCGATTTATGAACTATTGTTTTCAAGAGATATTCCTCCAAAAGTTGTTATTAATGAAGCAGTTGAAATTGCAAAAATATACGGAAGTGAAAATTCTTCAAAATTTGTAAACGGAGTACTTGGTACCTTATTCAAAAATGACCCTAGATATAGTCAAGACGGCATCGACGACAACATTGTTGAAGCTGAGCAAGATATTCCTGAATACAACGACGACATAAATTTAATAGATATTAATAAATAAATACAATGAAAAAAGATTTATCAAAATTTGAGCAAAAAAATAAATTATATTTTAAAAATAAAGACATTCTAAAATCGATATTTATTCATAGATCCTACCTGAATGAGCATACGGATATTAAAATTGATCATAATGAAAGATTAGAATTTTTAGGTGATGCGGTACTGGAATTAATTGTTACTGACTATTTGTATAGAAATTTTAATAACCCTGAAGGAGAATTAACTAATTGGAGAAGCGCACTTGTAAAAGGTCAAATGCTTTCAAATTTAGCTTCAGAGATTGAAATAGATGATTATCTATATCTTTCCCATGGCGAACAAAAAAGCACTGGTAAGGCCAGGCAAATCATTTTGGCAAATGCTTTTGAAGCCCTTATTGGTGGAATTTATCTCGATAGAGGTTATGATGAGGCAAAAAAATTTGTTTTTAAACATCTAATAATTAAATTGCCCGATATTATTAAAAACAAAACATATTTAGATGCAAAAAGTAATTTACAAGAATTATCTCAAGAGAAATTTTCTATTACACCTTCTTATATATTAATAGAAGAATCTGGCCCAGATCATAATAAAGTTTTTGAAATCGGAGTTTTGATTGGAGAAAAGCAATTAGGTGTCGGTCGTGGATCCTCAAAACAGGAAGCAGAACAAGCAGCTGCAAAATCTGCTATTGAAAAAATTGATCAATTATAGCAATAAGGTCTAATTTTTTTATAGTATGATATCGCTTGTTCTTTTTTAATACCCTCTGGATAATAAATTTCATTAATTTTTGGATCTGCTTTAATTATTTTAGATAATTGATAAACTAATTGCTTTGCTTGAAATTTATCTTTGTTAGTTTTTTGTAAAAAATTTTTACAGACGCTACAAAACTGATTATAACTTTTTTCAATTTTTTGCCAATCCCAATATAACTTTGCGATTATTTGTTTTTCTTCCTTTTGATCTAAAATAGTAGTTTTGATAAATAATAAATTTTTTTCAATTTGCATTGTTAAAGCAATTTCTTTTATTTGGTTATTAAGATTACATTTTGAAAACCACAAACTGTCATGTAATCTACCAAATCCATGATTTACTAATTGTCTTCTTAATTCATCCCTGTGCTTCCTTAGTTTTTCGGGTATGTTGAATATCACCATATTCCATTCGTTAGGAATATTTTTTGGGTCAATGTAATTAATATATTCTAATTCTTTATCGATCAGCTTAGTTCCTGATCGATTAATTTTATAAAATTTTTCTTGATTCCTAGAGTATTTATCTATTAGTCCTTTTGCTGATAATCTACCTAAGCTCGAGGAAATAGTTTGCTTTTTAAATTTACTCATTTTTTTAAAAGCGTTTTGAAGCGAAATTTCATTTTGATCTTCTACTAAAATCAACATATCATCAATAATTGACATAATACTCCTTTTGATTAAATACGAACGACAATTTAATAATATCTAGAGTAATAATTTTTGTCAACTATTGAAAATTATAATTTTCAAAACCCCATTCTAATAATTTTTTTGATTCTCTAGCACTAGCATCTTTTGAAGAATAAGAGGTATTAAGTACGACCGAAATTAGCATATTATCTTCTTTTTCTGCTGCTGCGACTAGACAGTGACCCGCTTCAGGGGTGAACCCTGTTTTAACACCCAAGGCGTATTTATAAAACAACGGTTCATTAATTGTTACTAATCTGTTTGATCCTTTTAGCGTATGAGTGATTTTTTTATCTTCTGAGTAAATAGTTAAATCTGATATTTTTATTATCCTTCTAAAATCATCATTTTTTAAAGCATATGCCGTAAGTATTGCCAAATCTTTTGCTGATGATTTACCATTGTCATCTAGTCCGGCAGGGTCTTTAAAAACTGTATTATCAAGATTTAAACTTTTAGCTTTTTCATTCATTTTATCTACAAATTCAGGTAAGCCGATATTTTCAGCGAGTGCCATTGCGCTGTCATTGCCAGAAGAAATCAAAAGACCAAAAAGTAAATTTTCAATACTAATTGTTTCGTTTTTTCTAAGAAATATACTTGAACCAATTTGATTACATGCTTTTTCGGATACAGTTATTACTTCATTCAAATTATAGTTCTCTAATACTATAATTGCTGTCATTATTTTTGTTGTGCTAGCTATTGGTACATACGCATTTGAGTCTTTTTCGGTAAGCGTGTAAAAAGAATTTGCATCTACTAAAATGTAATTTTTTGCAAAAATCTTTGGTTCAGTATATGTTTCTTTTTTTTGTGGAGGTAAATTTATATCACTAATTTTAATGTCATCAATATTATAATCCAAAATTTCTTCATTATTTTTAAAGTCAGTTTTAATATTATTAGCATTACCGGGTGCTATTTTTAGAATTTTATATTGAACTATTGCTACTAATACAAGTAGAATAATTATTAGAATAATATATTTTTTTTGTTTATTCATAGTTTTTTATAATGTTTGTTTTGATTTGGTTTTTGCTCAAAATCAGTTTTAATATGAACATCTTTAAGCTGCTTTTTGGTGACTTCGGTCGGTGAATCCATTAACGGATCTCTCGCCTCTCCTGTAAGTGGAAATGCAATAACTTCTTTAATATTATTTTCATTACAGAGGATACTAACTAATCTATCAATACCTGGTGCTATTCCTCCATGCGGAGGTACTCCATAAGAAAAAGCTGTTTTTAGGTGATTAAATTGTTCTTTTTGTTGCTTAGTAAAACCCAAAAGATCAAAAATTTTTTCCTGTATTTCCCACTCATGAATTCTAATGCTACCACCACCGAGCTCTAATCCATTTAATACTAGGTCATGTTGATAAGACTTAACTTTTAATGGATCTTTTTCAAGTAGTTTAATATCTTCTTTTTTAGGTGCTGTAAACATGTGATGCGAAGGTGCAAGATTAGAGCCAGATCCATGAAAAAAATCTTCTTTAGTTTGTTTATTAAACAAAGGAAAATCTAATATCCAGGTGAAAGCTAATTCATCAGGATTATTTTTATTTTTTCGTAAATCTGGCTTATCTGATTTGTATTTTTTCATTACTTCATCGTGCGTTAGTCTTGGCCAAGGTGATTTTGTAATAACTTTGTTAGGAAATATTTTCTTAATTAATTGAGTAAACATTTTTTCAACTAAATCTAATATTTCTTCTTGTGACATAAAGGACATTTCCATATCTAGTTGATAAAATTCTCCTGGACTTCTGTCAGCTCTTGCATCTTCGTCGCGAAAACAAGGTGCAACTTGAAAATATTTTTCAAATCCGGAAATCATTATAAGTTGTTTATATTGTTGGGGAGATTGAGGCAAGGCAAAAAACTTACCCGGATGCAATCTAGAAGGTACTAAATAATCTCTAGCACCTTCTGGCGTTGATTTAGATAAAATCGGAGTTTGTATTTCAATAAAATTTTGTTCATTTAAAAAATTTCTTAAAAAATATAGGATTTTGTATCTATTGTGAATATTTGTACGCATTCGTTTAGATTTAAGATCTAAATATCGATATTTTAACCTTAACTCTTCATCAACAAGTACAGTGTTTTTATCAATTTCAAAAGGAGGATTTTGTGACTTGTTTAGAATTTCTAACTCGTTAACCTCTAACTCTACACTACCACTGATTATGTCTTTATTAATTAATTTAGGGGGTCTATTATTAACATTACCACCAACCTCGATAACATAATTGGTTTTTAGTACTTTTGCGTTTTGGTATGCATTTTTATTGTTTGGTAAAAAAACTAATTGTGTTATTCCTTTATCATCTTTGAGATCTATAAAAATTAGTTTTCCATGATCTCTTCTGGAATGGACCCATCCTGCCATTTTAATTTTTTTTCCAACCATTGAGTTGATTTTATCTGATAAAATTCTATTTTTCATATTTTTAACCTCTTAGTTTTGCTTGATATTTTTGCTCAATAAAGCAAATTATTTTATTAATTATTGTTTTAATTTCTTTGTCTTTCATTGGACTTGAGATATTTTGCATCCATATATGAAATGCTAAATTTTTTTTATTTTTTCCAAACTTATCCGATATAAACTCATCAAATAATTCAACTAAGAAAATTTTTTTATTTAATGATTTAATATCGTTGATTAATAAATTTGAATCAATTTTTTTATCAACTATAAAAGCCAAATCTCTTATTGTAGGTGGATAATCAGAAATTAGATTGTACTCAATATTGGGAAAATGATCTAAATAATGATTACTTAATTTTTTAATTTCTATTAAATCCACGACAGCATATTTTATTTGTTTTCGAATTTTTAGGTAATCTAATGTATTTTGCGGAACTGGCATAATTTCATTTTTTATGTTAAGTTTTAATAATATTTCTTTAATATTTTCAGCTTTTTTATTGGTTGTAACAATTCCTAATTGCCATTTTTCTTTATTATTATAAAAAATTTTTCCGATCTCAAAAATATTTATTTCAGGAGCCCATGGATTTTTTGCGACTGCGCTTAAAAGTGAGATGGTCAAACTTGGTCTTAAGTATTTATTTTCCGGAGAAATTGAATTTATTACATATCTGCAATTATTAAGATTAAATTTTAATAATTTAATTAGCTTTTCATCACAAAAGGTATACGAATATACTTCAGAAAATCCATGTTGAAATAATAAATCTCGCAAATTTTCTTTTTGAGAAAAATCATTATTTTGAAGTGGTTTTTCTTTTTTTAAATAAAGTTTTCGAATATTATTATATCCGAATTTTCTAGCTACCTCTTCTGCAATATCCTGCCATATTTTAACATCATTTATCCTATAACTTGGAACTGTAATTATATTTGAATTTACTTTAAAATTTAAACTTGTAAGTATTTTTTTAATCTCTGTTTCTTTTAAATTTGTACCAATTAAATTATTAATTTTATTAAAATCAACTTTGATTTTAGATTCTTTGTAATTGCTTTTTACATCATATATCTTACTAATAATACTTTTTTTACATATTGATTGAATAATAAAAGTAGCTCTATCAACTCCAAATTGTGTTCCATTAAAATCTACTCCGCGCTCATAACGGTACGAAGCATCTGTTATGAGTTTTAATTTTTTTGATGTCCTTCGTATGTGCTTTGGGTTAAAAATTGCACCTTGCAGAACAATTGTTTTGGTTTTTGTATCAATCTCAGAATTATAACCACCCATAATTCCAGCCAAATCGTAAATTTTTTTACGATCTTCTATTACAATAGAATCTTCGTTCAAAATTCTATTTTTACCGTCTAAAGTAACAATGCTTTCATTGTGCTTAGCATTACGGATTTTTATTATTCCGTTTGAAATTTTATTGTAGTCGAAAGCGTGAAGTGGTTGACCTGTTTCTATCATTACATAATTTGTAATATCAACAATATTATTGATTGGGCGAAAACCATACGCAATTAATCTGTCTTTAATCCATTGGGGTGATTCTTTCACTTGAATATTATCAATTACACGAGCGGTAAATCTTTGGCAAACATCATAATTTAAAATGTTTATGTTTATTTTTTTACTTAATTTATTTTCATTTATTTTAATGCTTAGTATTTTCATTTTTAAATTGTAAAGAGATGCAATTTCTCTAGACATTCCGATGTGTGATAAGAGATCGCCTCTGTTTGGTGTAATTTCAAAATCAAGTACAAAATCTTTTTTGTATTTTTCGATTTTTTCAACTTCGTGTCCAAACAAACTTAAATCATGCGACAGTTTATTTGGCTTTACATTTAATGGAACAAATTCTTTTATCCAGTTATATAATATTTTCATAATAAATTTAAATTTTAAAATTGTTTAATAAATCTTAGATCCTGTGAGTGAAATTTTCTAATGTCTCTAATTTTGTATTTGATCATTGCATATCTGTCAATTCCCGCTCCCCACATAATTGCTTGCCATTTTTCTGGATCTATGCCCATATTTTTAAGTACCACTGGATGAGCCATACCAGCACCAAGCATTTCACGCCACTTTCCATCAGAAAGCATAACATCCATTTCAAGTCCTGGTTCTACAAAAGGAAACAAATGTGGTCTTGTTCTAATTTTAATATCTTTACCAAAAACTGTCTTCATCCAATCTTCAAGCGTCCCAATTAAGTGCCCCATATTAATATTTTTATCTACGACAATTCCATCAATTTGATTAAATGTGTGTTCGTGAGTAGCATCAGTTCTTTCGTTGCGAAATGTTCTACCTGGAACAATAATCTTAAATGGCGGTTTAATTTTTCTTTCAAATATAATACGCGATTCTGATGCTGTAGTGTGAACTCTTAGTGCTTCTGGAGTTTTTTTAGATTTCACCCAGAAAGTATCTTGTAAATCTCTTGAGGGATGATCTGTCGGCACATTAAGTGCATCAAAATTATACCATTCAGATTCAATTTCATTGCCTTCTAAAATTTTAAAACCACGGTTAATAAAGTATTTTAATGCTTCACGGTTGAATTGTGTAATAGGATGTAAGTTTCCTTTTGTTTTCATGCTTTCCTTGTTTTAAAAAATAAATCTAAGATTAAAATTGATGCTACAGCTAAAACAGCACTCCACCATGTCAAAACATTTAAAGAAGATAAGATTAATATTAGTACTAATGACAGTGAAAATAAAAATGACTGTCTTACAGAAAGTGGTAAAAATGCAAAAATAATTTCTTTGTTAGAAAGTTTTATTCTAAGGTAAAATAATATTAATGATAGAATTCCTGTAATCCAAATTAATAAACTTACAAAAAATGAAGCTCTACTTATTATATCTGTTTGGTATGGGTTAATATTAAATAATATTAAAAACCATGTTCCTAAAGCAATGAGTGTAATAATAAAAATTGTGAATAAATATAGCTTAATTTTCATTTTTATTTTCTTTTGAAATTTTGTTTAATATCGATTCAATTTGAATAACTTTTTCTACTCCATTATCCTGTTTAAAATTTATTTTCGGCATATTTTTAAGAACAATACTTTGACCCAGCATTCTTCTAATTTTTTCTGAATCTATATTAAGTTTTTTCACTAGCATTTCTTGATTTGATTTATTAAATAAACTTATACCAACTTCGGCAGTTTTTAGATCAGGGGCGCATAATACATATGTTAAGCTTATAAAACCAAAATCTTCTTGGTATTCTTTTAAAAATATTTTAGATAATTCCTGTGTCAATAGTTCGTTTACTTTATTCATTCTTTCAGTCATTTTTGCCTTGATAATTATTTTTTATTCATTAATAAATCGAATATATTCAATTAACATCTCATGTATTGCCAGAGATTTATCACAATTCGCCAGCCCGCCCCGCTTCGCGCAGCGAGGCCGGGGAAAACCCTGTGGTCTTAAGCCACAAGGAAATTCATATTAATGATATCAAATTTAGGTATAATGTGCAAAATCAATTTTTATAATATAGTTACTTAAATTCAAATGTCTTAATAATTAAATCGTGAATTTCCTGCAAATCTTGTGAATGTTTTTGATTTATATCTCTGTAATAAAAAGTTAATAAGTATTTATTACCTTTTTCATAAAAGGAATTGGCTATTAAAATATCAGAATTTGCTGATTTTAAAATTGTTTGATCAGACAATGCACAGCCAACCTGATTTTTTTTATTTTCTACTAAGTCAAATTCCTCCAAACCTAAATTTGACATCTCGTTAATTCTGACCGCGAATTCAGTTTCATTTTTTTTATCTGACTGAGATGAGTCTTGAAATATTATTAGATCTGAGGTGTTGGTTGTGATTGTCCATTGGTCAGGATGCATAAAACTAACATATTCGTTTTCATAAACAACCCAATTTTCTGTTAGCTCTTTAGTTTGATTTGAATCAAATATCGTACAGGAAGAAAATTTTTCTGATTGCTCATTGCGTGTTATTTCTTCGAATGTTTCTATTGCAAATTTTTCTCTGAGAAAATAATAATAAATACCTCCAAAAAATAATGAAAGGATTAAAAATACTACTAAAATATATATCCAAATTGTTGATTTTTTTTGCATAAATTGATTATAACACAAATTTATAAAAATTACATAATTTTTTATTGATTTAATAAAGAAAATAGTGTAAAATAGTTTCATCTCAACGCTCGTTGAAATTTTATTTTAATAAGAGGTGCTAAAAATGGAAAGAAATGGCAAGGCAAAAATGTTTTTAGTGATCAATCTACTGGTTGCAATGCTAGTTGCTTACTGTTTTTCGACTGGCTGTTCCACGGGTTCAGGTGGAGGATTGTTTACGCCTCATGGCGATACACCAGTTGATAATCACGAGATTGTTCTGCTGACTGTTAAAGATGCAAATGGCAATCCTATTAAAGGCGCAACATGTATTGCCTATTTATGGAAGGATTTCGTTGGACTTGATAGTCAAAACGAATACTATCAATCGATTACTGATGACGATGGTGCGTCTAATATGTATCTCAATAAATACCAAAAAACCATTATTGCTGTTTTTCAGCAAACTACTAGAAACAATAATGGTTTAGGATTGTACATATATGATCCTACTGAAGGCATAGTACCTACTGTCACGCCAGGGCTTATGGTCTATGGCGAAATAACCAATATCGAAAATGAAATAGTTGGAGGTGGGGAGTTAATAATTACTGTGGATTCTGTAAACACAGATTTAAGAACTCCGACACCGATTTTTACTGTTGCGATAGTGCCAATTAATGAACATGGCTATTATTGTACAGGACAACTTGGCCCGAGTAGTAATTATGGATATACTGTGCAAAATCCTACTAATAATTTTGGTGGGACAATTACTACTACATATTACAATCCTCAAAGGATTAATATATCTCAAATTCCACAGCCCGTACCGACGAGCATGATTGGAAATTTGAACGGGACAGTAAGAAATTCAGGCGGGCAGCCTATTTATAATGTTCAAATTGATTTATATAATCAATCTCGTTGGTATCAGACATACTCAGATCCGACTGGTTCATATAGGATAAATGATATCCAAGCTGGAATTTATGAACTAAGAGCAATCAGTTCTGGGTATCATAATTATTCGACAACCGTCAATATTAGAGGTGGTCAAACCACTACTACTGATATTGATATGACCTACTACAATCCAACGCCAATTCCAACTAGTAGTCCTGGACCTTCACCCACATCATCACCCTACCGGTGGGTAGCAAGGGAAAGTAATACAAGTGGTAATTTAAGAACTATTTTTTATAATAGCCAAACCGGGCACCATGCCTATGGAGGGACATATGTTCGCAAACCCTCATCTAGTTCTCCGTGGGCTATGCATACCGCAACCCCTCTGCCAGATGATTCCATGTCTACTTCGCCATATGGTAGTACCGGACACATTGTAAGTGGGCAAAGTAATGGTTTGGGCGTAATTGTAACCACAAATGATGGAAGCAATTACACTCCAATTCCTATGCCTACATCTTTTCCGAGCCCAATTGCAACTATAAGTATTATAGAAGATACGCATTATTGGGATGATACGGGTATTTTGACTGCTGTAGGAACGAGTACCGATGGATACCAAGTTGCAGCCCAATATAACAATACAAATCAAACTTGGTCTCCAATCTTTACTTCAAATTCATATCCCGGATCATTTAGCAATGTATACTACAATGGAGTCTATGGGGTAATTGCTGGATATGTTTACTCTAGCGGCAGTTACTATCCTGATATCCGATATACTGACAATGGCGGAAGTACTTGGGATTATTCAAGTATTTGCGCTGATGGTAAAATAAACTCGATTTGTTATTCCGGATCAGCCTGGTATGCAGTAGGTACCGGAAATAATGGATATGGGTTTTTATATAAAACCAGTAGTTTGTCGTCACCTTGGCAGCAGCAAACCGTAGCTACAAATCCTCCGCCGTTTAACGGTGTGTATTTCACAAATACACAAACAGGATTCATTGCTGCTGGCAATGGGAAAATTTTCCAAACTACAAATGGTGGATCTGCATGGGCAGTACAAAACTTAAGTCCTGCAACATCTGCTGATATAAACTGCGTTTATTTTCCAAACTCACCATCAGGTTGGGCTGTGGGAAATAACGGAGTTATTTACGAATACAGCAATCAGTAAATTTTAATTTTCAAAAACCACCAAAAATATTGGTGGTTTTTTATTTAGCAATAAATCACGCAGAACTATTTAATGCAACTTGTAGTATTAATTATGACAACCGCTATCGTGTCTTAAATAAGAACTATCAATTTTTTCTTCATATGCTAAGATTGTTGCAATATTTTTTTGTTCTGTTTTACTTAAATTACCTTCCTGATAATTTGTATCAATACTATACCATGTTTGTTGAGCAAAATAGCAGGATAAATCTTTATGAACAAATTTACGACCGTGACGAGCATAAATTTCGTTTCTAGCAACCTTAAGTTCCCAATGAGATAAATCATAAAGCTCATTTTCATTAATTATTCTAGTATCTGAATCATAAAAAATAAACCCATTTTGCATTTTCGCATTGATACTAGTGTTGGAAGTATTGTTGATTGAAATATCTGGTTTTATATGACTAAAATTTATATCATCATTCTCAAAATAAATTGAAATTTCAATGCTTGTGTTTGAAAATAACTGCTTAATATTTATATCTGCTTGAAAATCTTTTTCTTCAATTCGAAAATATCCACCTGTTAAATCAGTCGCTAGACCTTTGCCATTTTCTAACCAATTATTTCCCAATATTAGCTCTTCGTAATATAAATAAACAGTTTTAACATCATCTGATGTAAGCATTTTCATTGTTAATTTTGATCCAGTATCTGTGTTTGTTTCTTTGTCCAATTCAAGAAAATTTGGGTATCTAAGCACATTTTCTAAAACATTAATTTTTTGTGAATGTTTTTTTACTTCTAATGTTTCTTGTGTTGTTTCTTGTGTATTATCTAACAATCCCGAAATATATTTCCAGGTGAAATAACCTCCAATACCAAATATTAGCAATACAACAATAATTACTAGTACAACGATTAACGCAGTGTTTGATTTGGGTTTATTTTGCTTATCTTCTGAATTAGTATTCATTATTATACTCCTTGTAATTATTATTTTTCTACACAATTTGAAAATGTTTCTTTGTCGTTTTCCATAACAAACGCTGTTTCGCCTTTATTCCAAAAAACAATTGTTTCGTCAGAATTTGCGTATCTTGCGCCAGAAGCTGAAGTTGCTTGGGGCAATGTCATAACACGATCATCACTTAAAACTAAATCTACTTTATCACTATGAAAGGTTGCATCGATTTCTTTCTCGTTGTCACATGTAAATTTAACTGTTGTAAGAGTAACTTGTGGCTCAACTTCTTGGGTTGTTGGTTGCTTATTATTATTCCAAACTAGTAAACCAACACCTAAAACAACTACCACGACTAGCACAATAATCCAAACATTTCCTTTTTGCATAAAACCTCCTAGAATTAATTAGTTTCACTAATTAATTACTAAATTTATTTTTTATTTATCATCGTAACAAATTAAGTTTCCACTTGTATCGTAAATAGTATTCTTAAAAAATTCATTATATTCTTCGGGAATTTGCTTTAGCTCATTACAATCAAATCCATCCATGCTTACAAGTACTATCCATTCGCCGCCTTGTTTCCAAGCAATCCAGTCCCAAGCATCATTTGCCCACCACTTACCTTTTGCTGCCTTATTGTCTTGATATGTTTCGTTAATAGTAACTTTTTTATCCCAAATACTGTTTGTTTTTTCATCTACTTTATCATAAACTTTCATTTCTAATTTGGTATTACTACTTAATAAAGTTTCAACACAATCAACATATGTTTCTTTATCTGATTCAATAAGATTAACTGTGTCAATTTTGTCCCAAAAAGTAATTGTTTCATCCTCGTTAACATATCTTTGATAATTTGCAGAAATTGCTTTTGATAAAGTTATGGTTCGCCCGTCGCTTAATCTTAGATCTACTTTGTCTAAATAATATGTGGCATGGATATTTTTATTATCTTTACAATCGTACATTGTGATATCTGTAATTTCAACTAAATCATCTTGTGGCTGACTAGTTTTTGAATTTTTATTCATATTCCAAGTAACTAAACCAGCTCCTAAAATAATCACTACAATACCTACAATAATCCAAACATTTCCTTTTTGCATAAAGACCTTTCCTCTTGTTATCTAAAATAATCACATTTAATGACATTAATATTAATATTTCTAAAAAAAGATATTTGAACAAATACAAAAAATGCAAAATTTGTTGCATATCTCATAAGTAAATTATATAAAAATTTTTTCACTACCCTCCTTTAATTGTTATATACATTATATCATTTATTTTTATAATTGGAAAATTTATTAAATTGTGTTTTTATTGTATAATATTTGTATGAATACAGAAATTGTAAAAATTTTGACCTTGCAAATAGCAGCTATTATTAGCCCGGTAATTTTTAGTATCGCACTTATAATTTTAAGCCAAAAGAAAAATGCATCAAAAAATGCTTTTTATTTTATGATTGGTTCTGTATTAGTTGCAATAATTGTTATTCTACTTGGACTTATTATTGGAAAAAGAATAGGACCACCCAACATTCATCAGGAATTCGGAAAAATTATTGATGTATTACTAATAATTATATTTATATTTTTAGGACTTAAGACACTTTTTGGCAAAGCAAATACTAAAAATAATATATCCAATCTTGAATCTTTAGATTCAAGAAAGTTTTTGAAAATTGGTTTTATGATAAATTTAGTAAATTTAAACTCAATAGTTGCTTTATTTGCAGCATCTAAAGAAATTCCTTTATCTAGCTTAAATATTCCTACTGCAATACTGCTAGCAATTTTCGGAATATTGTGTTTTTCTGTTCCAGTTAGCGTTCCGCTTATTATTTATCTGATTTTTCCAACTAAAGCTCAAACAATACTTACACCAATTAATACATTTTTTACTAAATATGGAAAATATATTGTTGGCGTAGTATTTATGCTTTTTGCTTTATACTTTTTCAAAGAATTCTTAAAATAGAATTTCTAAAAAATCATTCTAGATAATTTTAAGTTATTTATTTTCTTTGTCTTTATTTAATTTTAAAGTTTTGGAAATATTAACTGCAGGAAATGATTGCCAATTTAAAGCAAATGACAAAACTCTTAAAACAAATACTATAAAAATACCGATGATAGCAGCTATTTGAGCATTAACATCTGCATAGACTGCCAGGGCAATAAAGGCAATAATTCCAATTAAAGCCGCTGAAAAATAATATTGTCCTGGTTTTAAAAGTAGCGGCTCATTGGTAGTTATTAAGTCGCGTAAAAGCCCACCTGTAGTAGCACCAACAATACCAATTAAAACCGCTGACAACACATTTAAATCTTGCATTAGGGCAAGTTGTGCTGCAATAATTCCAAAAATTCCTAAACCTAGCGCATCTATTAATACAAAAACAGTATTAAATTTTTTAATTAAGCCAATAAATAAAGCTGTAATTACAGCACCTGCTAAAATGGCAGCTAAGTACTGCCATTTTTCTACCATTATTGGTACTTTATTTAAAAATATTCCATCACGAATAATGGCCCCGCTCGCACCAGCAATAAAAGCCAAAATTAAAACTCCAGAAAAATCATAGTCCTTTTCTATAGCTACCATTGCGCCTGTTATAGCCAATAAAAAAACAGCTGTTAACTCATAGGCAAAAGGTAATGTAAATTGTCCGTGCAACATATTTTTTTAATTAATGAATCTTACTATATATTATAATATAAATTATTAAATAATGTAAGTTTTTTATTTTGCCGATTAATATTGCCGTGTTATAATAGAACCATGAAAACAATTTATCTAAAAATTTTAGCACTAGTATCGTTTTTGGTGATGATCGTGGCAAATGCACTTGCCAATATTTTGCCAATAAACAATATTACTACTGGTCAAATATCTGATAGTTATCCAAATCTCTTTGCTCCGGCTGGGTTTACTTTTTCTATTTGGGGATTAATTTATTTACTTCTTTTTATCTACACAATTTATCAATTTTTTCTAAAAGGCAAAGATGAAGAAATTATTAAAAAAATAAGTCCGTACTATATCGCTTCTTCGCTTATTAACGCTACTTGGATATTTGCTTGGCATTATGAGCAAATATTTTTAAGTGTAATTTTAATGCTTGGTATTTTATATTGCTTGATTAAAATTGCTAACATTATGCGAGATCAAAAACTTGAATTTATGAAAAACTTATTTCTTTCTGTCCCTTTTAGTATTTATTTTGGCTGGATCACAGTAGCAACAGTTGCCAATATTACTGTATTTTTGGTAAGCACCGGCTGGAATGGATTTGGTGTAGCAGATTATGTTTGGACAAGTATTATCTTACTGGTTGCTACCTTTGTTGGCATAGCTAGAACTTTTTATGATAAAAAAATTGCTTATATTTTAGTTTTTATTTGGGCGTACTATGGCATACTTTCAAAACACACTTCTTTAAATGGTTTTAACAACCAATATTCACTTATTATTTATACTCTTTATATTTGTTTAGGGCTATTCTTAATAACCACTATTTATTTCTTAGTAAAAAAGCCCTCTACTACTAAAAACTAGATTTACTTTTGATACTAATTAGTTCTTAAATACCTACTTAAAATTTTCTTGGCTTAATCTTTTGAAATTTTCAGGATCTTTGCGATGCATTTTTAACACTTCTATTGCTGCTAATATTTTAAAATAATAATTCTTTCCCTCTTCACCAAGCTCTTTATTCATATATAAATTAGTGTTTGGGTGAGCTTCTTTGGTTGCCTCAAAATAAATTTTTGGATAAGACAGTTCTTCTGAAATTACTAATTCTTTAGGAAATTGTTGAATTTTTTTATCGGTAAATTTCTCCAGTAATTCTTGCAATCTACCGTAGCCAATATTAAACGAAGTAATATTCAAATCATCTCGACCAATAAAATTTTTATAATACTGCAAATATTTGGCTGTTGCTCTTATTGAATCATCTTCATTTCCTCTGTCGGAAAGATTAAATTGCTGTGCTGTGTCTTGAGTAAACTGACACAAACCAAATGCTCCGGAATTTTCATTGTAAGCAGAAGGGTCGCCCTTGGATTCAACAAAAATTATGGCATAAAGATATCTTTCGTCTACATTATATTCTTTTGCATATTTTTTTACTGATTCAGAATATCCTTGTACTTTTTCACATATTTTTATTAAATCATCAAAATTATTTGTTTTAAAAATATTATTGATTTCTTTTTTAACTTTCTCATCAATCTTATCTTTATAGTTTTCATCAATTTCTAGTTTGTTTTCTTTTTCTTCAACTTTGGGCTTTTCTGGCTCTAGTTTAGCTTCTGGCTGATCTGATAATTTCTTATCTGGCTGTTTCTCGGCTTTTCCTAAAGCTTTAGTACCAAACAAAGTTAATCCTAAAAGAGCAAGACCTGATTTTTTCAAAAATTCTCTTCTAGTAATTTTATTTTTGCCTAAATTTTTATCATCTTGCTTGATTTGATTATTTTCTGGATTATATTTTTTAATTTCCGACATAAAAAATCCTAAATGTTTAATATTTGATTTTATTATATCACAAATATTATTTACTGTTTTTTGCACTTTATTTTTATTTGTTTAATTTAAAAAAACACCCCATAATACATAGGGTGTTTTTAAATAGTTTTATTAAATTAGTCCTTCATCATGCTTGGACTTACAAATGCAATATAAATTGCACTTAAACCAACTAAACTATAAACAATTCTTGAAAGTGTAGACATGTCTCCAAAAATTGTTGCAACTAGATCAAAATTAAAGAGTCCAACTAAACCCCAGTTAAGACCACCTACGATTATCAAAATCAAGGCAATCCATTTTAGAGCTTTCATATTCCTCCTTTTATTAATACTAATATTATATTTATATTATATCATATTTATTATTTTAACCAATTTACTCTGACCTCGTAGGTCGGAGTAGGTCTTGAACCTGTAAAAATTACTCTGACCTACGAGGTCGGTGTGGTGTATGATATAATTGGAGTATGGTGCAGTATAGAAAAGATGAGCTTGTAAATGGAGAGTGTTATCATATTTACAATCGCAGTATTGCGGGTTTTGTGATATTTAGTTCCAGTGAAGAATGTCAAAGAATGATTGAACTCATTGACATATTAAGATTTAAAAACTTTAATTATCAATTTTCACATTTCAAAAAATTAAGTGATAAAAATCAATTTATTGAATTGGAAAAATTGCGTATTGAAAACAAAACATTGGTTGATATAGTTGCCTATTGCATCATGCCGACTCATTTTCATCTAATAATCCGACAAAATAAAAATCTAGGAATTATTAAATATATCGCAAAAATTTCTAATAGCTACTCAAAATATTTTAACACAAAACATCATCGATCTGGACCACTTTGGTCTAGCCGATTTAAAAGCGTCAGAGTTCAAGACGATGAACAACTATTACATCTGACTAGGTATATTCATCTTAATCCGGTTTCTGCTAATGTAGTAAGTAATCCTTTTGATTGGCAATTTAGCTCGTATAAAGAATACCTAGAAAAAACAGCATCTAAAATATGCAATTATAAAAATATATTAGAGATTGATCCAAAAAAGTATAAAGAATTTGTAAATAATAGAATTGATTATCAAAGACAGCTGTCTGCAATAAAAAGTTTAATTATTGAAAATTATGCCGGTTAACTTTGACCTCGTAGGTCGGAGTAGATGTTGAACCTGTAAAATTTACTCTGACCTACGAGGTCGGCGTGGTGTAAGTTTTCAACATTGACAAAAAATATAATCTTTGTAATAATTATTATAGAAAAGTTCTCGGCCATGAGTTTCCATACTCCACTTAGGCGGAGATCTTTTTATTTTATAGAAAAACAAGACATTAAATATTTATTTTTACTTCTTTTATTTTCTTTAATTTGAACAATAAATAACTGACTTTTAGTAAGACCAGCAAACCTATAAAATATTTCAGTTTTCTTATTTGGATTAGTCTTAGTTTCTGGTTTATTTCTAGAATTTTTAATTACTTCTATTGCAGATTTAAATAATTTTAATCTTTTAAATCTTTCTTTAGGAGATTTTTGTTTTAGATGATTCCAGAAAAAATCAAAAAATATCTTTTCTTTTTTAAAATAAGCACTTCTGTATGTTTCTCCTAAATTTGTACCGGGAATTTCTTGAGATTTTGTTTTATACGGAATCATATCTTAATTATACCATACGCGTATTGAATACTAACAACCGGATATATTTTAGTTTTGATGCCAATTTACTCTGACCTCGTAGGTTGGAGTAGGTCTTGAACCTGTAAAATTTACTCTGACCTACGAGGTCGGTGAGGTGTGTAGGTCGGTGGGGTGTGTGGGGTGTAGTTGAATTTATAAATAATGAAAAGGGCGGTAAGGTGTGGGAAGTCGGTGGTGAGTACTTTGACATTACTCATGATAAATCTAATCGAACCAGAACCGTCCCTTATGGATTCCTTATTTTAATTTCTATTCAGATTGTATGGTCATTTTTTTATCCCAAATATAGTTAACTATATCTTTTCCAATAAAGTCTAAAATCTCTCCTGTGGGCTTATTGTTCCCTAAGTATTTTCCTAAAATTATTCGCCAATCTCTTGAACTATAATGTTCGTCAATTTTATGATGAATTTTAATTAATAGCTCTTTAGATATTTTTGTTACCTTTTTGTCATTAATAATATTATCTAACTCACTTTTTTCTTTTTTATTTAATTTTATCTTTAATTTATTCATTTCTGATACAAAATCAATATTTGGTTTAATACTATTTAATACCTCTTTTGTTAAAAATAAATTTTCCAAACTATAACACTGAAGACGTTTTAATGGCAAAATAGTAGAATTATCATTATTTTTTCCAGAATTATTGTCTTTATCTCTCATGGTAATTCCAACTTGCTTATCTATATCTAAAACAGATAAAATAATTTTTTCTGCATTTCTTTTATATCGCATAATATCATCACCATTTGCTTGAATTATTGCAATATCATCAAATTTAGGGCATCTGCAAGCTTGATTCCAAACTAAATAATCATCATTACCTTCTAAAATTATTATTTTCCTTTTTAACAAAACAGATAATCCTAAATCAATATTTAAAAGATTACTAAATATTGTTTGATTAGATTTTTTAACTGCGTTAATTTCTTCTGAAAATAAATCTAGACAAAATATTCCAATATCATCAGATAAACTTAATAAACTAGCAATTAATGCAGGACTATGTGTTGCAATAATTATTTGAATATTAAATCTTTTTGAAATTTCTGATATAAAAATTGAAAATCTGTTTTGTAAATCTAAATGTAAATGAGCATCAGGCTCATCAATTAATAATGTTTTATCTTGATTGTTCCATATAACACCCTGTGTAATTATATCAGCGGCTAAAGATATTGTTTCTGCTTGTCCAGAAGATAATTCATCTACATTATTTACTTTTAATTCATTATTATCATAGTTTTTATGAATCTCTAGATGGTATGGTGATTGATTCGAAAAAGAAATTTTAAATTCTGGCAATAATATGCTAAATAATTCTATAATTTCAGAATTATCTAGTTTAAAAGGTGTTTCGCCGCCCATTAATTTACGGCCGATGCTACTTGGTATAATCGATGTTCGCGATATAGCTCTTTCTCTATAGCTATTATCAGAATTATGTTTTCTTACATTTTTTCTTTCATTAGGATTAAATTCCTGATCAGCTATACCTGAATTATGTTGTATATTTCCACCTCTTTCCGGTATTACTAAATGAAATTCACTGTCATTATTTTGATATAAATTTCTTAGAAAACTACTTTTTCCTGAACCATTTTTTCCAAATAAAATATTAATTTTTTCAAGATTTTTTAAAGTTAAATCTTCAGATTTACCATTATGTAATATTCTTTTAGTTTTAATTTCGTTTTTCATATCTATATAAACATCTTTTGCAACAAGCTTTTTTGCCTGTGTTGAGCGTAGTCGAAGAAAAAAGCTTGGGTTGGGTTAGGTTGTTATTTATTTCTCAATTCTAATTTTTCAATAATTTCATCAATATCTATTTGGTATTTTTTATAAATATTTAGTAACAATTTCCATATAATTGCAGCATCTTCATTAAATTTACTAATATTTTGTTTATAACTTTTTCCTTTATATTTAATACTTTCTATTACCCAAGTATGCGCAAAGCCATTTCTTATCGATTTTAAACAAAAAAATAATTCCGTATCTTTACTTGAAAATAACCCCCATTCATTTAAAAGTTTAACTTTGTAAAATAAGTCTGAGGTATTTAATAACGCATCTGCTTTTTCATTATTAGTATAATCAATTTTTAAATATGCAATTATGATTTTGTTAATTAAGTATTCAATATTCGTAAAAAATTCTAAAACATCTCCTCTTTCATTAAAATCATAATTCCTTACATCTTCATTTTTATATCTTGAATAAGCTGATTTTAATATACCTTTATAACTAATTATGAATTCATTATCAAGATAAATTAATAAATTTGGTCTTTGATTTTGAGGGATTTGGTTTAATAATTCAAATAATTTATTGATTTTATTTTTGTTTGTCATATTTTTTTAATAATTCTTATCTTTCATTATTTTACTGAAATATTTATCCATTTGCTCATAAGCTTCATTAAGAGATCTTAGTAAATCCCGAATATTTTGTTTATTTTTGCAAGTATTATTATTAAATTTTTCTCCTAATTTAGCCCCTTATGGATGTGCAAATTTAATTCTATATGTATTGACGCGACCAAGAGAACTAATAAAAATATCTGATGAATCATTGTAACTTTTCACTATTTCTAATTTATTTCTGTATGATAAAAGATTTAATAATTGTTGTAATTTTGGAGCAGCTTTGTCCCATTTTTCTGAGTTTTTTATTTCTCTTAATCCTAAAATTTTTAAACGTATTCTATTATCAAGAGCATTCTCTAAATGAGCGTGTGTAGTTAGTGTTTTAGTTTGTAAATCTTTTAGTTCTAGGGAAGTATAATCAGGATGAATATCTTCTAATTCACTTAATCTTAATTTTAAATTTGATATTTCTTCATCAATACTTACTTTATTCATTTTTTCCCTTCCACAATTTTTATTTCATCGTTAGTTAGATCATAAAGTTTATTTAAATTTGCCCACCGTTCGTCAATACCCCGGTATGTCGCAGTAAATTAAGAATAATAAACAAACCATTTAATCAACTTAGTATTGGCATTTTATAAAAACTACTTTATTTAATAGTTGATAAGAGGTCCTTGTTATATTTTTTAAGAATCGGTTGTTGTTTGTATTGGTATACTACATTTTTCATATATTGTAGATAAACTTCATTATCGGAGTAATCTAGTAATTTTAAGTCTTTATTTTTTATTTGCAGAATAATGTTTCTATTTTTATTTTGAGTAATTTTTGCATGACTAAACCCATCAATATATAACATATTTTCCCATTTATCGAGAATTTTAAAATGATGGATGTTTTCTGACCAAGAAATGGGTACAATATGATGCAATTCAAATCCTGGCTTTTTGTCAATATTGTGATTGATAAAATATTGATATTTTTCATTTAGTGATCTATCTAATTTTGCAGAAATTGTCTCATAACTGTCTTTTCCTGATTTAAGTACTAATTGTTCACCTCTGACTTCAAAATAAACGGTTTGATTCAATAAATGAAATATTTGAGCAGTTTTGTTATGCCAATTATGAAAATCCTTTTTTTTATTTTTATTCCCATCATAGTTTTTTGGGTTTAATGTAACTTTTAATGTTTCTATTACTGATTTTCTTTGAATTGGAGTCAGATTTCTGTAATGTTTGATTAATTTAACAGCATATTCCGTACTTATATTAAAACTCGATTTTGTATTAATTGCAGAAATAAAGAACATATATTCATAAATACTAATTTTATCGATTTTATATTCTTTATCTCTTAGAATATCTAATATAATATCTATGTATCCTCCCACAAGTTGATCAATTCCTTTAGAAAAAATAAAATATTTATCAAGCAAATTTTTTGCCTTAATTAGTTTTAACCCTTGTTTACTAATCGATACAAATTTAACTTGTTGTTTTGAAAAAGGATCTGTTTGTTGTTTATTTTTATCATATCTAATAATAAAATTCATTCTATGTAAATCAACAAATAAATTTTTGCGCATTGCATCTTGTGTTCCAATTCCTGTTTTTTGTTTAGTTTCATTGCAAAATTTTGCATAAACATATTCTTTCGATTCATTTTCTGGTCTTTTAGAAACATCTGTTGTTCTAATACTCATAAGCTGCTGATTAGGAGCGTATTTATTTAATAATTCAAGAATAGAAACAATTTTTATCATATCGTATCTGTTATGTTCCGACGATGGTACTCCGCGATATTTTTCATCACTAATTCTAGAATCAATAAATTCTAAAGCCTTATTGCCAGGATTAATTTTTATAACTGTCATATTTTTTTAAATTCCTTTTGGTTAATTCAATATAGTATTTATTATTATCAGAGCAAATAAAATTCCTATTTATTTTTTTTGCAGCTATCGCTGTTGTACCGCTACCAACAAAACAATCTAATATTAAATCACCTGGATTACTACTTGCTGTAATAATTCTTTCAATCATATCTAATGGTTTAGGCGTTAAATGAGATAATTTTGGAGTTTTACCGTTAATTTTATTTTTGTGTCTTTCGCTAGAGATATGCCATACTTCAGAACATAATTTTCCTTTAGGATTTGGAAACCATCTTTTTCCATTTTTTAAAATTCCTTTTTTTTCAGCATGTTTAATTCTACTTTTTGACTCATACGGAATACGAATTTCATCGTAATTAAAAGTATAATTTTGAGATTTAGTAAAGAATAAAATTGTTTCTTGTCCATTTGCATATTTTTTAGTTCCATTTGATAAGCCATCTCTCTTATCCCAAGTAATCCAATTGCGAAAAATCATTTTTTTATCTAGTAAGTATTTTAAAATAAAAGAAGAATTAAACGGGGTATTAAAAATATATAAACTACCAGTTTGTTTAAGTTTAGGTATTAATGCATCTAACCAACAAAATGTAAAATCTAGAAAATCATTTTGTGTTTTAAAAGTATCCCATTTTGCTTTTTTGAGGTTATAAGGTGGGTCAATTACTGCTAAATCAATTGACTGCTTGTCAATTTTGCTTAAAAATTTTATACAATCCATTAAGTATACTTTATTTTTATCTAACATAATTTATAATAATTTTTGCTTGGTTTGCATTAATTTTTGTTTAATAATATGCTCGTATGATCTCATTATTTCATATCCTATATAATTTCTTTTTAATTCTTTTGCAATTTTTAATGTCGTTCCTGATCCTGCAAACGGATCAAGTACAGTATCATCGATAAAAGTAAATAATTTAATACATCTTCTGACAATTTCTTCTGGCATAATAGCGGAATGCTTTCCAAAAGCAACGTCACTTTTATTAGGAATTGGTATATCCCAAATTTGTTTTGTGAAAGTTATCCATTCTTTTTCACTTAACTTACTTTTTTCTTTTGTTGTTCTACATATATTATTATCTGGTTTACCATCTTTTACATAAACTGTAATAAATTCACAGGTGTTTTGTGCATAAAAATTTCTAGGATATGGATATGAACCAAACATTAACTTTTTACTTGTATTTGTTCTATTCCAAATATATATGTCGTATAAGTATAATTTAGTATTTACTAATATTGATTGTTCAATTGCAGCATTTATATCGAATATATGTCTATTGTAATGAGTATTAAGACTTTTTTTAAGCATAGGCATTAAAGGAACATTAATTATTAATTTTCCGTTTGGTTTAAGTACTCTTTGACATTCTTTCCATACTTTGAGCATTTCCTTAATGTAGTTTTTATAATTTTTAATATCTCCTATTTGTCCTTTTTGTTTTTTAGAAATTTTAGACGACTGATAGCCATCTTTGGAATAATCTTTAATATTAAAGTATGGAGGGCTTGTAATAATTAAATGAACAGAGTTATTTGGCAATTCCTTCATGTTTCTAGCATCTTGATAAAAAACTTGATTATTATATGATTTATTGATATTTCCTCCTATTCAATTCTATAATTATTTTACTCGAATAGACTTTGAAAGACAATTTATTAATTAAAATTTCTTTTAAACTTTTAGTTATTTTTTATCATCTGACATCTTATGTCCTTAATATTTATACCTTTTTTTCTTTTCTTTATATCGCAATCTTACCATATTTCCGCATTTTTTAACAGGTTATTTTTTACTAATACTTAATTTAAAATCATTTGTTATAGTTTGGAATTTTTTTATCTTTTCCATATCTTTTTTATCCCAATTATCACAAACATTTGAAAGCATACTAACATTTAAATCTACTACTTCATTGTATTTGTGAATATGCTTTAATAATTTAACTAATTTATCACGCTCTGGTGTTCCTTTTAACGGGAATTTAATACTTTGTGTTGGTTTTACAGATATTTTATTATCTGCTCCAATAACTACAACTACACCTTCTTTTTTACAAAATGCTACTAATGCTTGTTTTAATTTTTCTAGCAAATTTAATAATCGCGCAATTTTTTACAAATTTTAACTAACAAGTTGATTTTTTCAGAGATGGATTTTCATTTTTTATAAAATCTCTATTTACCAAATCGTTGGCGTATTGCCAGTATTTTATTTATATTTAGTAAAGTATCTTTTAGATATAGTTGGTTCGGTATTTTTAAGATCAATTACACTACTAAATGTATTTAAATTTTCCAATTGTGTAAAAATATTTAATACTTTATCATCTGAAATTTCTTCATCATCTTTATTTATTCTTAATACAATAAAATTATGGCATTTTAATTCATTAAATATTCCAGATTTATAATTTGTATTTATTTTTTTCAACTTATTAATAATGGAACTTGCTTTTCCAGTGGTAATATCAATAAAAATATATTTATTATCGTGTTTTATAATTTTATCTACATTTAATATTTTATCTAATATTTGTTCAGTAGAAGCATCTACAATATTTTCGTTTATTTTATTATTAATTTTATCTAATCTATCTGGTATATATTTTTTAATTAATTGTAATAGATAACTTTTATCTAAATTAATTGAACTAGTTTGAACTCCTAGATCTTTTGCTTTTTCTAAAATTTTATCAAAAATTACACTTTCAGCATTTTTTGAGAGTTCTGTTATGTAATTCGGATTAAATTCGTTTGGGTTATATATTATAGTTTCACTCATATTTTCCTTATTTCATTATTGCTCTTCTGATATTTTGAGTCCTTATTTATTATATTCATTTTTATAAAAATCTCTATTTACTAAATCATTGGCGTATTGCCGGTATTTGTATTTGCCTACATTGAAATCTGGTAGTTCTCACTTTCGTTCGAACGATAAAGATGCTAATACGCTAATATATGCGAATGACACCAATGAGAATATGATATTTATGAATCTATTTTCTGACTATATACTGGTAGGTAATATTGTAGGATAAAGTAAATTTAGAATTTGTAGTGATAGATTCTTCGGCTTCGCTCAGAATGACAAATTCTAATCCTCTTTTCCTACTTCAAATTATACTCCTTATATTCCCCTATCTCAACCTCTAAACCAAAAAAGTACACCTCGGAGGTGTACTTTTTTGGTTATCCTGAATATTCATCTATAATCAGATTTTTTATGAGTGATAATTTTTGCTGATAATCAATTCTATTCAAAACAAATTTTTCATATTCTTCTGTCTTTAGGTCAAATATGTTTTTGTAAGTGCAGATGTTATTTTTATCTGGATTAATGTATTCAAAAAATGAAGAGTACTGCCATTTTTTAGGTGACCTAACTAATTTAGCAGAAACAGGGTTTAAGTGAATATATCTTGTAAGATGCAGTATTTGCTCATTGTTTGTAATGAGCACGCTTTTAAATCTATCAGTCCAAAGATGTCCTTTTCTTTTATGTTTAGTATTAAAATATTTTGCATAACTATTTAAAAGTTTAGCCATATATTTTGTAATGCCATTATCAATATTTTGTTTTAATATCAAATGAATATGAGTAGGCATAATACAATATGCAACAATATCGGTAAAAGTTTTATTGTTAGTCTTTAGTATATTGATAATCTCATTTTGTTTTTGTATTTTTAATTCATTAAATTTTGACATTTTATAATCAAAATCAATAAATCTCAATAAATTAATAGAATCTAGCATGCGCAAATATTCTTTATCATTATTAAAAATTACATATTTAGCAATACTTCTAGAGAATATATGATAGTATTCCCCATTTACCAATTTATCTTTTCTATATTGAACCATATAATTATTATACCACAAAAAGTACACCTCGGAGGTGTACTTTTTGGTTATTGTTGTTTTAATTGTTTTGATGCTTGTTAGTACAATTGGTTTTTTATGGTTTATTACATATTTAAACGAGTGAATACTTCATAAATTAACATTGCTGGCCAGACAAGGGCTTTGAGTACTCCAACAACTCCCATCCAAAAATCTGGTGCTTGTCCGATATAATAAATCGCTGTACCAAGGAAACACAGAAAGTAAAATCCTCCGCCCATGAAACTTGATGAAGAATGAGTATTACAACAACTCCCGTATTTTTCAAATTTATCTCCCCATTTTTCAAACTTTTTCTCCAACTTTTCTTCCCAATTTTTACCAAATTCCTTTTCTATTTCTTTTTCAAAATCTTTTTCGCAATCACATTTTTTGGTTTTCATAAATCTCCTATAATTAATATTTTTGATCCGCCAAAGGCGGACAAGTGGGTGAACTCCTCGAAGCATGCTTCGTATAAATTATTTCAATTTATACCTCGTAGCTTGCTGCGAGGTAGTTGATTTATTTTCTGTATCTTATATATTATTATATCTTTAAGAATTATTAAATTCAAATTTTTATTTAAAAATTATTATCTGGTCTGCCAAATGAGATCCGATTTGGGGCAGAATCATCTGCCAAAAGTATCGATGAACTTTTAATTGTAAAAGCACCGTATTTATTATTGATCTTATCAACAATATCATAAATTAATTTGTTTTTATAATTTTTTAAAAATAAATCGTTTTGAAAAGAATTATTTTTACTAAGATTGAATAATCCTACCGCTACCCTAATTGGTTTATAAGATTTATCTATCTGTTGAAATAAAAATTTAATGTATCGATTAAAAGCAAAATCGTCCGCAAAGCTTCTAGTTTTGAAAGCTTTATGAAAACTATATTTATTAAAACAATTTACTTGTAAATAAACACCACCTGCCGTAAGACCTGTTTTTCTTAAACGATATCCTGCTTTAGAAATTAATTTCTGACACACAGACCATGCAAAATCCCATTTACGATATTTTGGTTCTAAAACATGTGAATGACCAATTGATTTTTCACAAGTATTAAAATTGGTTATATCTTTTCCTCTTAATAATAGGTACCAATATTCACCTACTATACCTAATTTTTCTCTCAGATTTTGCACCGGAGTATTGTATAAATCAAGTGGGGTATATATTCCTAGATTATTAAAACGAATTTTCATTCGCGTATTAATACCTTTTAAGTCAGTGAGAGATATTTTACTTAAATAATTGGGTATATCTTTGATTTTTATTTCTTGTAGACCATTTGGCTTTTCTATTTCAGAAGCTTGCTTAGCTAAATATATGCTTGGACCGATCCCAATAGAAGAACGCATACATTTGCCTATTTTTTGATAAATTGCATTTTTAATTTTTCTGGCAATATTAAAAGCTAATTCGGTTTTCTGTTCCGACGGGGAAAGAAAAATAACCGCTTCATCTACGCTCAAAATTTTTACAAAAGGAGAAAAAGAAAAAAGTATTTTTTTGATTTCATGGTGAATATTGAGATACATGGATACATTTGATTCTAAAATTATAATATTAGGACAAATTTCTTTTGCCTTTTTAACAAGCATGCTTGTTTTTACTCCATATGCTTTTGCTTCATAGCTTGGGGAGATAATACACCCTGTATTACCTTTGTATGGAGCAATTGCAACCGGTTTATGTCTTAGGTTAAAATTTGTTTGCTGTTCACAAGAAGCAAAAAAAGCATTCATGTCAATAAATAAAAATTGAGTATCTTTAACAATATTTATTTTAGTTCGGTCTTTGTTTGCCATAAATTAATAATACGAACATAAATAAAATATGTCAATGTTTAGTTTTTTTTGCTTAATTTAACAGAAATTTCAAATGTCCTAAGTTGCCCCTCTGAATCTTCAATTTGATTAGTTTTAGTCGTATTTAAATATTGTGATAATTGCTGAGCTAAAATTTGATTGTTAATTTTTATTTCTTCACGATTTTCTTTAATTTTCCAATACAACTCTTCCATATTGGGCTCACCCATAATCTTATCTTTAATTTCTTTTTTTAATTTATTGGCTTCTTTTGCTGTTTCTAAAACTTCGGAATATTTTGAATCATTTTCCAAAGTTGATTTAATCATTTCTAAAGATTTTTTATTTTCCTCTTTATAGTCTTCGATTATTTTAATTCTTTTTTGGATTTCTGATATACTCATATTTTTCCTTTTATATTTTAATTAGCAATAAATCTATTATATCAAAAAACCTTCTGGAATTTCCAGAAGGTTTTTTAAACAATATATAAGGAACTATTAAAAACAAATTATCTTTTTTGCCACTGAGGAGCTTTTCTGGCTCTTTTTAAACCTGGTTTCTTTCTTTCTTTTTCGCGAGGATCTCGAGTTAAATAACCTTCTTTTTTAAGTGTTTGTTTTAATTGATCATTGTACTTAAGCAAAGCTCTTGAAATACCTAAACGAATTGCCTCTATTTGACCAATTCTACCACCACCTTTTACAATTATTGAAATATCAAATTTAGTTAAATTATTTGTATCCTTAAGAGGTTTCAAATAAATTTCTTGTGGTTTTTCGATTTGTTTACTATTAATATAAATGGTACCCTTACCACTATATAAACGAACTAGTGCAGTAGATCTTTTTCTTCTGCCAATTGCTTGAAAATATTTACCTTTTGGCTTAAATTCTGTTTTGTCTTGTTTTTTTTGCATTATTAATCCTTAATATCTTCTTTATAAACCTTTAAATTAGCCAGAAATTTTGCTTGCAAGCGATTTTTTGGAAGCATGCCGGAAACAGCATGAATAAAAACTTTTTCAGGATTTTTTTGCATCAAATCACCCAAAACTTCTGTTTTTAAATTTCCCAAATACCCGGTATGATGATAGTATTTTTTATCGTGTAACTTTGTTCCACTTATTGCAATATGTTTAACATTATAAACAATAACTTTATTCAGTGGGATTTGGTGATAACTGAAATCTGCACGGTTCTTGCCTCTCAGAATATCCGCAACCTGCACAGCTAGCTTGCCTAAAACCTTATTTTTCGCGTCAATTTTTGTTGTATTTTCTTTAATTTCTTTGTTGTAAAGTGTAGTTTTATGCATTCTTTTCCTCTTTGTTTTTATTTTCAACTTCATTAGATTTTACTTTAGTTGTAACTTTTGTTTTCTCTTTTTCTTCTTTAATTGATTTATAACCAATTAACTGAATAATTGATCTAGAAGCAGAATCACCTACTCTGGGTGAAATTTTAAATATTCGTGTATATCCAGAATTTCTATCATTATATCTTGGAACCAATATTTCAAAAATCTTTTTAACCGCATTTTTGTCTGTTAAGTATCCTAATAATTTTCTTCTAGATTCAAGTGTGTTTTTTTTGCCAATATTTATTACCTTATCAACAACACCTCTTAATTCCTTGGCTTTTGGTGATGTAGTAATAATCCGTTCGTATAATATAAGCGATGTTGCCATATTTCGTAACATCATGTTTCTATATTTAGTTTTTTTACTTAACTTTCTTTTAATCATTTTTTACTTTCTTAGTTTTTTTGGCAGTACTTTTTTTAGCACTAGTTTCTTTTTTGACTTTAGTTTTTTTAGTAGTGTTTGGGGTAGCTTTTTTATCAGTAAAAACAGCTTTAACTATATCAAAATGCTCTGTAAGAATTTTTGCTGCTGTGTGCATAGCTTGATCCGGATTTATTGTACCGTCGGTCGTTAAGTTGATAGTTAATTTATCGTAGTTAGTCATTCCACCAACACGAGTGTTATCAACTTCATAATGTACTTTTTTGATTGGAGTAAAAATACTGTCTATTGCAATAGTCCCAAGTGGTAATTTTTCATCTTTTCTTTGTTCTACAGTTACATAACCTCTGCCATTTTTAATTGTTGCTTCAATATTTAGTTTACCATTTTTGTCCAATGTAGCAATATGATATTTTGAATCTGGTATCTCTACTTGTGCATTTTTTGAAAAATCTTTTGCTGTCACTACGCCAGGTCCTTTAGCGTTAAGTTTAAGCACTGCTTCTTCTTCTGAAAGTAATTTTACTTTTAAACCCTTTAAGTTCAAAATTATATCAACAATATCTTCTTTTACGCCCGGTATCGAAGAAAATTCGTGTGTTGTTCCTGCGATTTTTACCCATGTAATTGCAGATCCAGGTAAAGATGAAAGCAACACTCTTCTTAAAGAATTACCAATAGTCATACCATAACCTGGAAGCAATGGTTCAATAATAAATGTCGAGGTATTTTCTTTTTCGTTAATTTTTTTAATATTTACTAATTCTGTGCCCGGCAATGTAAACATATTATATCCTTATTTGTATTTAATTAATTATTTATAATTATCTGCTATAAAATTCAACAATTAACTGATCTGAAAAATCAATTGGCATTTCTTTTCTTTCGGGAAGTTTAATAACCTCGCCTGTCATTTGTTTTTTATCAAAACTAAGCCAAACAGGTATTTCTGTTTTTACAAGTTTTATTTTACTGTTTTTTGGCTTAATAATATCTTTCGCTTTTAAAGTGTATGATGGAATATTTGTTTTTTTGTTGTTAATTAAAAATTTATTATGTCTTATCATTTGTCGTGCTTCTAATCTTGAAGAAGCAAAACCTAAACGATAAACAATACTATCGAATCTTAATTCTAATTGACGCAATAATTCTTCTGAAGTATTGCTTTTTGATTTAACCGACATCAAATAATAATTTTTAAATTGTTTTTCTCTTATTGAATAAATTGCCTTAGCTTTTTGTTTTTCTGCTAACTGGATTGCATATTCTGTCATTCTGTGTCGGGATTGGCCATGAATACCAGGACCATATGGTCTTTTTGTCAAAGCACATTTTGGTGTATTACAACGATCACCCTTTAAAAAAAGTTTTGTTTTATATTTTCTACAAATTCTACATACACTTTGAATATTATTCATAATTTATACTCTTCTTAATTTTTTAGCTCTGCAGCCATTGTGTGGCACAGGAGTTTTATCTTCGATATTTGTAATTGTTATTTGTGAATTATTAAGTGCTTTTATTGCTGCTTCTCTTCCGTTACCAACCCCTGAGACAAAAACTTCCGCCTGTTTAAAGCCATATAAATTTTTTACTTTATCAACCGCACTTTGCATTATCATTTGAGCAGCGTATGGTGTTGTTTTTCTTGCTCCTTTAAAACCTAAACTGCCAGCTGAAACTGCAACCAATGAATTGCCTGTTGAGTCGGTAATTGTAATAATTGTGTTGTTGAAAGTTGATTGTACATAAATTCTACCACTCACAACCTCTTTTCGAACTTTTTTCTTAACAGTTTTTATTGCCATTAATTACTCCATTATTTTATGTTTTTTCTACTTTTCTACGACCACTACCGACACAAACTCTTTTTCCTCTTTTTGTCCTTGCATTTGTTTTTGTTCTTTGTCCTCTTGCGGGCAGACCTTTCATGTGTCGTGTACCTCTATAGCAACTTATTTCTTTCAATCTCTTAATATTCTGATTTACTTCCATCTTAAGATCACCTTCGGTCTTAAAATTTTTTTCAATTACTTCTTTGATTCTATCAAGCTCGGTAGTTTTTATGTCTTTTGTTTTAGTGAATATATCAATATTGCATTGATTTAATATCTTTTTTGCAGTAGAAGGACCAATACCATAAATGTAAGTAAGTGAGTATTGAATATTTTTATTGTCTGGGATATTTACCCCAAGTAATCTAGCCATAAATTCCTTTATCCTTGTCTTTGTTTATGTTTTGGATTTTTGCAAATTACAAATTTGACTGGTTTTTTTGACTTACCAGATTTGCCTGATTTGCGTCTTGTTATAATTTGACAATCTTTACAAATTTTCTTAACAGATGATCTAACTTTCATATTTTATAACCTAAAGCCTTCTAGTAATCCTTCCCTTTGACAAATCGTAAGGAGTAATTTCCACCCTAACCTTGTCTCCTGGAATAATTTTTATGTAATTAAGTCTTATTTTGCCTGAAATATGGGCAATTATTTCTTGCCCTGAATCTAAACTAACTTTAAACATAGCTGAAGGCAAAGCTTCAGTTACAATACCTTCTTGCTCTATAACTTGTTTTGTCATTTACAATAAACCTTATCTATTCTTAGTTATATTATCATAAATATATATTTTGGTCAATACCTATGAAATACACTAAAAAATTATTTTTTATCATTGTGTTAAGATTTCAAAACCATTTTCTGTAACCAAAATGGTATGCTCAAAGTGTGCTGAAAGACTATTATCTGAAGTAACAATAGTCCAGCCATCTTCTTTGGTTTGTACATCAAACCTACCCATAGAACTCATTGGTTCTAAACAAAAAGTCATACCTTTTTGTAAAATAATATCCGAATTTTTACCGACAAAATTAAATATTGATGGTGGTTCATGTAATCTTTTACCTATTCCGTGACCGGAAAGCGATCTTATCACTGAAAAACCTGGTTTTTCAATTGTGTTTTGAACAATTTTTTGAACTTTGATTAATGGAATTTTGTGTTTAATTATTTTAATTGCATTGTGTAAGGATTGTTTTGTTGTTTCAATTAATAAGTTTGTTTTTTCATTTGCCTCGCCGACCGCTAGCGTAAAAGCCGCATCAGTATGATACCCATTGAAATTTACTCCACAATCAATACTTACTATATCGTTTTTTTTAATGAATTTATTTTTTAGAGGTAAACCGTGAACAACTTCATTATTTAAAGACGCACAAATTGTATATTTATAACCATTAAAACCTTTAAAAGCAGGTTTTGCGTTACTGCTGGCAATAATCTTTTCTGCCAAATCGTCTAAATATTTTGCACAGACACCTGGTTTAATTTCTTTTTTTAATTGATTTAAAGTTTTACTTAAAATTTTTCCTGAGTGTCTCATTAAATCAATTTCTTTTTTGCTCTTAATGTTCATTTCTTAATAACACCTTTAACAATTAATTGTTCAAAAACTGTTTTTGACACCGTATCTATGTTTGGTTCCCCATCTATTTCTAATAACAGGTAGTTTTTCTTAAAATACTCTATTGCGGGCAGTGTTTCATTGTAATATGCCTCTAATCTTTTTTTTAACGCCTCGGGCGTATCGTCAGATCTTTTAGTTAATTTGCCTTTACATTTTGAGCAGATATTTTTTTTATAATCTTTATGCATTGGCCCATAAGGAGTTTGACAATTTGTACAAATTTTGCGATTAATGATCCGACTAACTGCTGTTTGTTGATTAATTTTTAAAAATATTGCAATTACCTTTTTAAAATTATACTTTTTTAAAATATCTTTAAAATATATGATTTGAGCTTTATTTCTGGGGAAACAATCAATTAATACTCCATTTGTATTTTCATTTTTAGATAACTCATTATTAAGTAAAGTTGCAATAGTTTTATCATCAACTAACTCACCTTTTTGCATACTAAGATGAATTTTTTTAGCCAGTGCTGTCTTCTTTTTTTGCTCATTGCGCAAAAGATTACCAGTTGTAATTAATTTTAAATTAACAGCACGAACAATATTTTCTGCTTGAGTTCCTTTTCCAGAAGCTTGTGGGCCATATATTACTATACATACTGGTTTTTCTAATAATTTCATTATTGCATCCAACCTAAAACAATATTCCCATCATTAATTTTTTTTACATTCTCTCCAGAAATTTGAGATATAAAAATTTCTCCGTCTTTCATGGCTGTTTTCTCTTCTCCCTCAAATGTAGTTGAAAAATAACTAATTCCCTTTAAATCCGGGGATACTACAACAGATGATTCAAATTTATCATTTTTTGTAATTTGATCTAATTTGATATTATTCAAGGAAAATTTAAATAATTCTGTTTGATTAAGTGATTTACCTTTTTCTTGAATACTTGAAACAAATAAATCTTCATTTCCCCAGAACAAATCATGAACCCTACCTTTTATTTCTGCTAAATTTGAGATTTTTCCAGAAGAAACATCTGCATAATATAATTTTGTAGAATCTTCGTCGTTACCTTTTTTATAACAAATTTTTTTACTATTAGGATCCCAAGAATAAATAGTGATATTTGATTTATCTGAGTCAATTTCAGTCATAGAAGTATTGTCAATATTTGCAATAATTAATTTAAATCCGAAATCAAACTCAGCATTACTAAACATAGTATAAGCAATTTTCTTACCGTCTGGTGAAGCTTTTGGTGGTTGGGAACTTGCAAAATCTTGAGCAATTTCTTCCTTTTTAGCTGAAGCATCTAAGGAAACTTTGTACAATGATCCTATAAATTCCTGACCTGTAACCATAAATTGAGCCAAAATATATTTATCATTAATTATTCCAGCTAATGATTTTATTTTTTCTTTTTCTTTTTGATCAGAAAACACGACTTTTTCCTCACTAGTATCTAAGTTAAATTTATGAATAATCGTTTCGTTCTGACTAGTTTTTGCAGTATAAATTGCCCCTTCTAATTGCAAATCTTTAATATCTTCCTGATTGAATTGCTCTGGCTCTTCTTGATTTAAATCGTTTTCATTGTTTTGATTTCTACCAATCACATACCATACACTCGCAAAAACCACAATTACTAAAATTATAATACTGTAAATTATTTTATTGCTTTTGTTTTTCATATTCCTCCTTTAATAATTATCGTATTTATGCATTATTAACTGTGCTTCAATTTGTCTTTTAGTTTCAAGTATTACTGAAATTACAATCAAAATTCCTGTTCCACCAACTGCCAGAGTTTTTAAATTAGTCATTGCTTGAACGATATAAGGTAATACCGCAATTACAGCTAGAAACAAAGCTCCAACAAATGTAACTTTAAATAAAACATCAACTAAGTAATCTGATGTTTCTTTGCCAGGTCTTATCCCGGGGATAAAACCGCCTCTTTTCTGCAGATTCTCAGCAATCTGATTGGGCTGAAAAACAACAGAAGTATAAAAAAATGTAAATGCAATAACTAAGAAAAAATAGATAATACTATAATAAACATCGTTTGAAAAAGTTGTATTTAGCCATGAACCAAAGTTTACTAGCCAGCCAGATTTTGCTTGTTCTAAAAATTTAGCTAATACGGAAGGTATAACCATAACTGAAAGAGCAAATATAATTGGTATAACTCCAGCAAGAGTAACTCTTATTGGTAGGTATGTATCAACTCCACCATAACTTTTATTGCCCCTCACTCTTCTAGCATAAGTTATTGGAACTTGTCGTTCGCCTTCGTTTATAAAAACAATAGATGCTGTTACTAACAATCCTAATACACCAAATATTACTAAACCAATTATTCTTGTAGAATCTGCAACCGCAATAGTTTGCGCCAGTTGCATTGGAAAGCCAGAAATAATTCCTAAAGCAATTATTAAAGAAACTCCGTTACCAATACCTTTTTCTGAAATTAACTCACCCATCCAGGTTAGCAGCATGGTACCTGCTGTTAAACTACATAAATTTGTAATTAGGTCGAATGTATTTCCTTCAATAACAATCCCTTGATTTCTAAGAAGTGCAATCATGGCATATGATTGTAAAAAAGCCAATGGCACGGTTGCAATTCTAGTATAGTGATTGATTTTTTCTCTTCCTTGCTCTCCTTCTTTTGATAAAGCTTCTAAAGATGGCACTATCATTTGTAGTAATTGAAAAATAATCGATGCAGTAATATATGGACCAACACCCAACATAACAATTGAGAAATTACGCATTGCGCCACCGGTGAACATGTTTAGTAACCCAAATGCCTGATTTTTATCGAAAAAATCTTTCAGTGAAACAATATCTACACCTGGCATTGGTATATGCGATAAAATCCTAAATATAATTAAAATAGATACCACAAATATGATTTTTTTAGTTAGTTCTTTGGAAGAAAAAATTTTTTTAATTGAGTCAAACATAAATTATTTTACAGATAATTTAAAATATTCTTTGGCCTTACTAGATACCTTACATTTTTTTAAAACAAATTTCTTTGATATTTTTTTATCAAACAAAATTTTGACCTGTGTCTTTTTTGAAGAAATAATTTTCTTTGCAAATAAGGTTTCAGGACTTATTTTGTCGTTATCGTTAAATTTTTTCTCAAGCAATGAAATTTTAACTATTTGTGGTTTTTTATTTAAACTTTTAAAACCACCTTTTTTGGGCAATCTTTGAATAAGTGATGTTTGTCCACCTTCAAATCTTTTAGGAATATTAAAGCCTGATCTTGATTTTTGACCTTTCATACCTCGACCAGCTGTAGTTCCACATTTACCTGAATTACCTCTTCCAATTCTTTTTTTTGATTTATTAACTGAAGTAAGTTGATTTAATTTCATAAATTTTCCCGTAATATATTATTCTTCTTTAATATCTTTTTTTGCTACGACTGTTTCCTTGCTTCGATTGTTTAGAAGCTTTAAAGCAATTATTGTAGCTTTAGCATTATTAATTTTACTGGAACTACCAATAATCTTTGTTAAGATATTTTTTATTCCTGCTAACTCCAAAATAGTTCTAACAGAGCCACCAGCAATTAGTGAAGTTCCTGAGCTTGCTGGTTTCATAAATAATTTAGAACTTCCATAGTCGATAATTATCTCATGAGGTATGGTCCCATTTTGAGAGTTAACGGTTATCATTTTCTTTTTTGCTTTTGCAACTGCTTTATTGACTGCAGTTAAAACTTCTTTTGCTTTGCCTGTACCAATACCGACCTTATCTTTTCTATTGCCAATAGCAACAAGTGCTCGAAAACTCATTCGCCGACCACCCTTAACAGTTCTACATACTCTATCGATGCATATAACTTTTTCATCGAATTCTGATTTTTTTTGATTTGGTTTGCTTTTATACATTATTATTCCTTTAAAAATTTACGCCTGCTTTTCTTAGTCCATCTGCAAATTTTTTAACTTTTCCATGATACTTATACCATCTACTATCAAATTTAATTTTCGAAATTTTTTTATTCAAAATTTCTTTTCCCAGCTTTATTCCTGACTCATAAGAATATTCCATATTTGAAATATCTTTTGTTTTAGGAAATTTTTTTTGATCTATATAGAGTATTGTTTTACTAGTGCTGTCGTCTATAAGCTGTGCTTTAATATATTTATTACTTCTAAAAATTGACAATCTAGGGATTTCATTACTACCAACAATTTTAGATCTTCTTTTATTAATTTTTCTTTGTCTTATTGAAATTTTTTTATTCATAATTATGCTCCAGCAGTTGCTGTTTTGGCAGTTTTACCAGATTTTCTTCTAACTATCTCGTCTTGATATCTGATACCCTTGCCTTTATATGGTTCAGGTTTTCTTACTTGTCTAATATTTGCTGCGAATTGACCAACTTTTTGTTTATCAATACCTGAAACTGATATTATATTTTTTTGTACTTTAACTTCTAAACCTTCGGGTATAGTAATTTCAACAGGATGAGAATAACCTACATGCAACACTAAATTTTTACCTTTTAATTCTGTTCTGTATCCAACACCCTTAACTTCAAGTTTTTTTTCAAAACCTTCTACTACACCAGATACCATGTTGCTTATTAACCTTTGCGTTAATCCGTATAAAGACCTTGATAATTTATCGTTCGTTTTTTTAATAACTGCAACATATTTATCTTTAATTTCAATAGAAACCTTGGGGTGTAATTCCAAACTTAATTCACCTTTTGGACCTTTAACAGTAACAATATTGTTTTCATATTGAACATCAACTTTATCTGAAATTAAAATATTTTTTCTTCCTATTCTAGACATACAAATCCTTTTAATATATTTTACAAATTATTTCACCACCTAGATTTTTACTACGGGCTTCTTTGCCAGACATAACTCCTTGAGGGGTTGAAACAATTAACATGCCGAAACCTTGCAAAACTTTAGGCATCTTTTTGCTTTTTGTATATATTCTTAAGCCTGGCTTACTAATTTTTTGAATTTTATTAATTTTTGGTTTATTGCTGATATAATTTAATTTAATAATTATTTCTTTATCTTTAATAATAAAATCACTAATATAATCATTTTCTTTCAGTACTTTAAGAGTTGCAACTTTAAATTTTGAAGTAGCTACTTTGGTTTCACTAGCGCCAACTAATTGGGCATTTCTTATTCTTGTTAACATATCTGAAATTGGATCGGTTATCATAATACTCCTATATTTTACCAAGATGACTTAATTACACCAGGAATTTCACCTTTATTGACTTTTTCTCTAAAACAAATTCGACACAATCCATATTTTCTCAAATAACCATGAATTCTGCCACACTTTGAACAGCGTCTTATAATTCTTGTCCTGTATTTTGGTTTTCTGTTTGCTTTTTCTATTAAAGCTTTTTTAGCCATATTTGCTCCGGTTAGGTGTAAATTATTTATTATATTTAGTTTGTGTATTTTTTTTCTTAAAAGGAAAGCCAAAACTTTCTATCAATGCTTTTGCTAGTTTTGGATCATTGGTGTTAGTTACTATGGTAATTTGAATGCTGTAAATTTTCTCAACATCTTCGTATTTAATTTCAGGAAAAATAATATGTTCTTTTATTCCAATATTTAGATTACCCTGCTTATCAAATTTTTTCTCATCTATACCTTTAAAATCCCTAACGCGTGGCAAAGCAACATGAATTAATTTTTCAATAAAATCATACATTTTCTTACCTCTGAGTGTTACTGAAATACCTACCACATCGCCTTGTCTAAGTTTAAAACCAGATATTGCTTTTTTGGATTGACATTCTAAAGGTTTTTGACCGGTAATTGCTGCTACATCGGATTTAATCATATTTACCATTTTTTTATCGTCTTTAATTTTACCTATTCCAACATTTATCACAACTTTATCAACCTTAGGCACCAAATGTACATTTGTGATTTTGTGATCTTTAACAATCTTTGGTATAATATTTTTTTTGTATTCGTCTTTTAATTTATTCATTTAATTCTCCAGAAATTATTTCACCTCTAGTGTTTCTTTGCATTTTTTACATATTCTAGTTTTATTTTTTTGATTGATATTATATTTAACTGAAGTAGCTTTATTGCATCTTGGGCAGATAATTTTTACATTAGCTAAACTAATGGGTGCATATATATCCATAATACCACCCTGAGGATTGGCTTTTGTCGGTTTACTACTTCTTTTATATTTATTTAAACCTGCAACTACGATTTTATTAATGTTAGGTATTACTTTTTCTACTTTACCAGTTTTACCACTGTCTTTACCCTTCATAACCAACACTTTATCATTTTTCTTAATTTTCATATCAATTCCTTAAAATTTTGAAATTTTATAAAACTTCAGGTGCTAATGAAATAATCTTATTAAATCCTTTAACTTTTAATTCGCGAGCAACTGGTCCGATAATTCTTGTACCTTTTGGATTTTTTTCGTCATCTATTAAAACTACTGCATTATCGTCAAAACGAATTACTTGACCATTTTTTCTCTTTAAAGGAAAGCACTGTCTAACAATAACTGCTTTATTTACTGATTTTTTCTTTACATTACCCGAAGGAATAGCATCTTTAACACTAACTATAATAATATCGCCAATTTGTGCTGTCCGCTTATTGCCTTTTTTAATAACTTTAATACACATTGCCTTTTTGGCTCCACTGTTGTCGGCAATATTTAGTTTTGTATACATCTGGATCATTTTACTACCTTCCATCGAATGGTTTTTGAAATTGGTCTGCACTGTACGATGTTAACTACTTGGTTTAATTGATAAGCTTGATTGTCTTCACAATGCACATGATATTTTTTATTTTTCTTTATTTGTTTTTTATACAAAGGATGAAAAGAAATCGATTCTATCTCAATAACTAAACAATTTTTCATTTTGTTACTGATAACTCTGCCTGATTTTGTTTGCAAATTTTTATTCATAAATTTTCCGTTTTTATTGAATTGATTTTTCATTTAAAACTGTCCAAATTCTTGCAATAGATTTTCTAATATTTTGGATATTTTCTGATTTCTTATTATTTTTGGAATAAATTTCTAATTTACTTTTGGACAACTTTTCATAATTTTCTTGTAAAAGTTTAGTTAGATCTTTATTGCTTTTTGATCTTAAATTTTTTAATTCTTCTTTACTTTTCATTTTAATCCTTAACAACAAATTTAGTTTTTAATGGGAGTTTTTGAGCAGCTAGCCTTAAAGATTCATTAGCCGTTTTTTCATCCACACCGTCAATTTCAAAAATAATTCGTCCGGCTTCAACAACTGCTACAAAATGATCTAATGCACCCTTGCCTCCACCCATGCCTGTTTCTGCTGGTTGCTGTGTGACAGGTTTATCAGGAAAAATTCTTATCCATATCTTACCGCCGCGCTTCATAAATCTAGTCATGGCTCGTCTTGCCGCTTCAATTTGTCGTGTAGTTACCCAACTCGATTCAACAGATTTAAGAGCATAGGTACCAAAACTAATTGAATAGCCAGATTTACTAACCTGTCTCATTTTGCCTCGATATTGTTTTCTATGTTTTAATTTCTTGGGAATTAACATTGTTTTTTCCTTGTATTATTCACTGATTTCCTGTTTATATATCCAAACTTTTATACCTACTGCACCGTAAGTTGTGTTCGCAGTTTGTTTTGCGTAATCAATTGTTTTTTTAAATTTAGAAAGAGGGATTGATCCTATTCCGAACTTTTCGTTTCTAGCTATTTCTACTCCATCCAATCTGCCCGATACAGAAACTTTAATGCCTAAAACTTTTTTATTTGCAGATGATTTAGTAATGGCTTGTTTGATTGCTCTTCTATATGCTACTCTTTTTTCAATTTGGGATGCAATATTTTGTGCAACTAAATTTGCGTATGTTTCTGGTTCTCTAATTTCATTTACCTTAATATCAATTTTATCTAATGTAATTTTTGGTTTTGAATAATTTTTAATTTTCCAGGTTTTGATTTGGTTTGTCTTTTGGCGAAAAGACATAATTTTATTTGATATAAGTTTTTTTAAATCATTAACGCCTTGACCACTTCTACCAATAATAATACCGGGCTTTGAAGTATTAATAATAATTTTAATTTCTTGAGCGCTTCTATTAATAACTACTTTATTTATGCCGCCTTGAAAACCAATTTTTTTAATAATAAGTGATTTAATTAAATCATCTTCGGCAATAAAATCACTCATTTTCTTTTCAGAAAACCATCTTGATGACCAATCTTTAGTTATCGGCAGTCTTAAACTAATTGGTGAAGCTTTTTGTCCCATATTTATTCCTTATTAACCTTATTTAGCTGAGTTTGTGTTGTTTTATTTTTATTGACACTCTTTTGATCAGAAATCACTAAAACTACATGACTTGTTCTTTTCTTGATTTTTGCTGCCCTGCCTCGTGGTTTATATTGCATTCTTTTAAATGCAGGCCCTTGATTACATGTAATTGATTTGATATATAGCTTTTCTGTATCTAAATCTTTGTTTTTTGCTGCACTTATTCCAGATTTGATTAAATGAATTACAGGATCTTTAATCATCTTATTAGAAAAATTAAGCTGATCTATAGCGTCATTAACATTAAGATTTTTTACTAAATTTGTTAGCAATCTTAGCTTACTTGGACTAGTTTTAATGTATTTTGATTTAACTATAATATCCATATATTACCTTAATTATTTCTTATTCTCTGCTGGTTGTGGCTTTGTTTCACCGTTAGAAGCAGCTTCGTCGCGTGCAATCTTACCACCATGTTTTCTAAATTTTCGTGTTGGGGCAAATTCACCTAATTTATGACCCACCATTTCCTCAATAATTTTCACGCTAATATGTTCTTTACCATTATGAACTGCAAATGTTAATCCTACCATTTCTGGTGAAATTGTACAAGCTCTAGACCATGTTTTAATTGGTTTAGTGTCGTTGTTTTTTATTGCAATTTGGGTCTTTTTAATTATTTTTGGATCTACCCATGGACCTTTTTTGATTGATCTAGACATTATTTTCTCCTCTTTACAATAAATTTATCGGTACGCAAATTTTTTCTAGTTTTATAACCCATTGCTGGTTTCCCCCATGGTGTTTTAGGGTGCTTAAGACCAATTGAAGTATTTCCCTCACCACCTCCATGCGGATGATCACAAGGGTTCATTGCTTTACCTCTTACCGTTGGTCTTATACCTTTTAATCTGTTTCTACCAGCTTTCCCAACTCTTACTAATGAATGGCTTGGATTACTTACTTGCCCAATTGATGCAAAACATTCACCGTGGATTAATCTTATTTCACCTGATGGTAACTTAATTTGAACATATTTATTTCTTTTCCCGGATCCTTGGGCTAGGGCAGCTACCGACGCAAAACTTCCAGCACTTCTAACCATTCTGCTTCTTTTGCCTGGAACTATTTCTATGTCATGAATTATTGTACCAGTTGGAATATTTTTCAATTTTATCCTATTACCAATAACAATATCTCCTGTTTCTGATGCCTTAACGCTTTGATTAATCTTAATTTTATTTGGACAAATAATATAAGCTTTTTGATTGTCTTCATACTTTATTAAAGCAATAAAAGAAGATCTGTTTGGATCGTATTCAATTGCAACAACTTTTGCTTGACTATTTATTTTATCTTGTAAAGATGAGATTATTCTATATTTTCTTTTACAACCTCCTCCTTGGTGTCTTACACTAATTTTACCTAGATTATCTCGACCTGCATGTTTCTTAAGTTTTACAGTTAATGATTTTTCTGGCTTTTTTTTGGAAATTACTGCATCACAAATAACACTGGCTTTGCGTCTAGATGAAGTTGTTGGTTTGTAATATTTTATACTCATATGTACCTTAAATTAGTTTTTGATAGAAAAATCTGCAATTTTCTGACCTTTTGGCAAAGTTACTACTGCCTTTTTAAAGTCTTTTGTTCTACCAGATTTTTTGCCTCGAAAATTTTTAATTTTTCCTTTAACAGTAATTGTTTGAATAGAAATTGCGTCAACATTGTATTGCTTTTTGATTGCATCTGCGATTTGCACTTTATTAGCACTTTTATTTACTTTAAAACTATATTTGTTTTTTGTAACAATTTGCATTGATTTTTCTGTAATAAGTGGCTTAATTAAAATTTGCTTCATTCTTTTTTACCTTTAGAAATATTTTTTTTCTTATTATTTAACAACGCATCTTTTTTAATACCTTTATTTTTTTCTAAATCATCTGTAACACTTTTTGGAATAATTATATTATCAAATTTTACTATATCAATTAAATTAATATTTTCTATCATGACAATTTTAATACCTTGCACATTTCTTAATGAAAATTTTAAGTTTTTATATGTAGAATTTAATAGTATTAATAAGGTTTTATTTTTATGTAAAAAATTTTTTATTAAATTTAATGCTTTTTTTGTATTTATGTCTTTTGTATCGCTTAAATCAACAATGTATAATGAATTATTTTTAAGTTTCGATGACAATGCCACAGAAAGTGCTTTTTTTAGCATTTTCTTTGTAATTTTTCTTGAGTAATTGTCTGTATTTCTAGGACCAAAAGTAGTCCCTCCGCCTGACCAAATTGGCGAACGAGAAGAACCAGCTCTTGCTCTACCGGTACCTTTTTGTCTAAAAGGTTTTATTCCACCACCACGAACCTCAGATCTGTCTTTAGTGTGGGCATAAGATTTTCTCTGATTGGCTTGGAAACTTACAATAACCTGATGCAACAAATTATCACTACACGATACATTGAAAATATCATCAGCCAAAGTCACGGTTTGTGTTGATTTTGCATCTAAATTGTATAATTTTGCATTAACCATTAATATACCTTAATTTTTAAAATAGAATTTTTTGGTCCTGGAACTGAACCTTTTAACAACAGTGTGTTATCTTGTAAATTTACATCTAAAACTTTTAAATTTTTTATAGTTATATTTTGATTACCCATTCGTCCAGCCATTCTTTTTCCCTTGATTACTCTTTGTGGATATCCACCGCCTATTGAGCCGGGAGCTCTATGATGATCTGAACCATGAGATTCAGGACCTCTAGAAAAACCATGTCTTTTGATAACTCCGGAGAATCCTTTTCCTTTTGATATTCCTGTAACCGACACTAAATCATCTACTTTTATACAATCTATATTAATTTTATCGCCTACATTTAATTCTTTTTGTAGATCATTAAACTCTGCTAGGTATTTTGAATTAGCTTTTGATTCTTGGAGATGTCCCTTTTCTGGTTTATTGAGATTTTTTTTATTTTGATAGCCAACTTGTACTGCATAGAAACCATTTTTTTCTATCTTTTTTACCTGAGTAACGACTACTGGTTCTACATAAACTAAAGTAACAGGAACACTATTTCCTTCTTTGTCAAAAATTCTTGTCATACCAATTTTTTTTCCAATAATCGCATTTTTCATATATTTATTATTTTGGTTAAATAAACATATGATCTAGATCATTCTCCCTTAAACTAACAAGGGCAGTTTTCCAGATCGAAATGTATAATTGATTTTTATTTATATATTAATTTTAACAGTTTAATTTAATCTTGTCAACAAATAATATTAAATTTTTTTAATTTAAACTATGTTTTTTATTGAAGTTTCAACAACCTTACCTGTCTGCACGCTTCGCAAAGCGAACCGACCTGTCTGCTGACCTGTCCTGTCGACAAGGCAAGCAAGACAGACAAGGCAGGTGGTCAAGGAACCCTTGTAGCACTTCGAAGTAAAATCCCTCCGAAGCATAATCCGTCAACATCCCACGACTTTATGGTCGGGAAATCCCGCAGAGGGGAATTAAAAAATTAAACTTTCTATTATTTATTATATTTATCGACAAATTTTTTAATTTCATCAATATTTTCTAATATTAACCTAGCTTTTTTAACTCCGAATTGAAAAGGATATTTATCCTCCTCATTGTTTTTAATTACAATCATCGGATTACCTTTGTATTCGGATTCTGAAACAATAGACATTTTTACCTCCTAAATTTATTAAGTTAGCTTTAAGTACTAGTTAATAATCATAAATTTATTTTTTCATTACAATTTAATATTAATTATAACTTAAAAATATTATTGATACAAATTAAGGTTTTAATAAAAAAATATAAAATTCGTATGAATTTCCCTGTGACTTAAGACCACAGGGTTTTTCCCGGCCTCGCTCCGCGAAGCGGGGCGGGCTGGCGAAGGGTGATAAAAACAAAAAAATACTCTGCAAGGAGTACTTTTTTGTTTATAAACTAAATAAATTAAGTTTTGATTTCGATTGACACGCCAGCAGGCATATCCAAACTCATTAAATTATCTATTGTCTTTGATGTCGGATCAATCACATCTATTAATCTCTTATGGATTCTTTGTTCAAACTGTTCTCGAGAATCTTTATGAACAAAAGTTGATTTTAAAACAGTAACTTTCTTTTTTTCAATAGGTAAAGGGATCGGTCCGATCACTTTAGCTCCTGAACGAAGCACTGTGTCTAAAATTTTATGAGTAGATTTGTCAATGATCCGATGATCGTAAGCTTTGAGACGAATACGAATTTTTTGTTTAATTTGAGTTTTTTTAGTTTGTTTTGCCATTAGATTAATTCTTGCTTTCTAATATTATTTAATAATATTTGTTACTACTCCTGCTCCGACCGTCTTACCACCTTCTCTAATTGCAAATTTCATTCCTTTTTCCATAGCCACTGGTACTTGTAATTTAACTTTAAAAGTTATAGTGTCTCCTGGCATAACCATTTCTGTTTTTTCTGGAAGTTCAACTTCTCCTGTTACATCAGTAGTTCTGACATAAAATTGAGGTTTATAACCTTTAAAGAATGGGGTATGTCTTCCACCTTCTTCTTTAGAAAGAATATAGACTTCTGATTCGAATTCGGTATGAGGTGTTATTGAACCTGGTTTTGCAAGAACTTGTCCTCTTTCAATATCTTCTTTATTGACTCCTCTTAATAAACATCCAACATTATCTCCGGCTCTTCCTTCATCTAATAGTTTTCTAAACATTTCTACACCAGTAACAACAGTTTTTTTAGTTGGTTTAATTCCCACTACCTCTACTTCTTCGTTAACTTTTACAATACCTCTTTCAATTCTTCCGGTAGCTACTGTTCCACGACCTTTAATAGAAAAAACATCTTCAACTGGCATTAGAAATGGCTTATCAATATCTCTTTTTGGCTCAGGAACATAATCATCAAGAGCTTTCATGAGCTCATCGATTGATTTTGCTTGTTCTGCATCACCTTGAAGTGCTTTCAGTGCTGAACCTCTAATAATTGGTGTATCTTTACCTGGAAATTCGTATTTATTAAGAAGATCTCTAATTTCTTCTTCAACAAGATCAACCAATTCCTTGTCATCAACTTGATCAATTTTATTTAAGTAAACAACAATTTTAGGAACTCCTACTTGCCTAGCTAATAAGATATGTTCTCTTGTTTGAGGCATAGGACCATCTGCAGCTGAAACAACTAAAATTGCTCCGTCCATTTGTGCTGCACCAGTAATCATATTTTTTACATAATCAGCGTGTCCAGGACAATCTACATGAGCGTAGTGTTTTTTATCTGTTTCATATTCTTGATGAGAAGTAGCAATGGTAATACCTCTTGCTTTTTCTTCTGGAGCGTTATCAATTTTGTCAACACCAACAGCACTAGCAAAGCCTTTTTTTGCTTGATTATTTAATATTGCGGCTGTTAGTGTGGTTTTACCATGGTCTACATGGCCAATTGTCCCTACATTTACATGTGGTTTTTTTCTTTCAAATTTTCCTTCTGCCATAATTTCTCCCTCGCCCGCCCTTTAAAAGCTTATGCTTTGCAGGCGTGGCAATAAATTACTTAATAATTTGTTCTTGTTTAAGATTTTAAAATACTTTATTTAATTAATAAAGTCAAGAATTATGTTTTCCTTCTGCTAATTTTTTATATCATAAAACATTTTTTATTAATTGTCAAATAGTGGTTATATTATTTTATTAATTAAAATAACCTATAGGATAGATGTAATATTTATCTGTCACTAAAATAGATTTTTCGTTTTTTTCTAAATTAATTCTTGTTAAATTATAATTATCGTCGTTTTGTCGGTTTTGTAGATACAAATATTGATCGTTGAAAGATATAGTCATAAAATAATTATTAATTTCTTTATCTGCAGTGAAAATACTAGAAGTTTTTTGACCGTCTATATCTAATTTATAAACTTTTGGACCTTTGGAAAAATAAACAACTCTATCTCCATATGACCAAACAAGGTTATCATACGACCAATCTTCGATAAATTCCTGAATTGATAAATCTAGATTTATATCCAACAATTGTTCGTTTATCTCTAAACTATTAAATAGTTTAAGATTATTTGAATTATTTATTGGTTTTTTTGGCAATAAAATAAATTCTGTTAGGTAATTATTAAAAGAAGGACAATAGTCATTGATTGCTTCAAAATCATTTTGAATTAATGCAGTATTTTTTTTCATTTCATATTTCTTAACAGGTGCCTGACAACCATTCTGAATATCATTAGCAAAACTGTAAATTATATCTTTTTGATCATCAAAATTAATTATGTCTTGCAAAAAATTAATTTGTGATTGTTTATTAAGCGTTAAATCTGATACTTCATTTTTTTCAACATCAAATAAAAACTCTTGAGAAGTGACGTCAATTTCGTTCGGGTTCTTCTGCTTGGCTTTTCTAACTGTAATAATTGCTTTTTGTTGTTTTAGTCCAGGAATTACTGATGATATTTCAGAAACATACTCATCGCTCTGTGGAATTAAAAAAGGTATTGCTTCTAAACTATTATTATCTAAATTATACACAAATAATTGATTATCTTTACTAACAATTATTTTTTTGGCTTTATTGAAAAAAGCCATCAAAACATAGGATGAATCTAAAATACGAGCAGATTCTTCCGTTGATTCATCGTAAATAAATAAATCCATAGCGTCTGGTTTTTGCACTGAATATAAAATTTTACCTAAATTTGTTGATTTAGGTACTACTACATCAGATACTGTATCTTTATTTTGAAAATATAAAAAGAAATAAACTCCTGATATGATTAATAAAAGCAAAAGTAAATACAAAAGAAACCATTTAAATGCTGCAAAGGCGTCAATATTTGTTTTATTCATATTACCCCCTCCTTTTTTTATCAGAAATTATATGAAATGCTATTTATTTTCATTATACAACTATTTTCGTTTGCCTTCAATAATTTCCTGGGCAATATTATGAGGAACTTCTGCATAATGTGAAAATTCCATAGTATATGAACCCCTGCCCTGTGTCATAGATCTTAATGATGTTGCATATCCAAACATTTCTCCTAAAGGTACTTTAGCACTTACTACTTTTACATTGGTTCTGTCCGTAGTTTCTTCGATTTGTCCTCTTTTTCCGTTTAAATCTCCCATGACATCGCCAAAGTAATCTTCTGGCACTATAACCTCAACTTTCATAACTGGTTCTAAAATTTTTGGATTTGCCTTTTTTACTGCACTTTGCAATGCCATAGAACCAGCAATTTGAAATGCTACCTCAGACGAATCAACATCGTGAAATGAGCCATCATATAAAGTTACCGAGAGGTCAACAAGTGGGTATCCAGCAATAATTCCTTTGTCAGCTGCGTTTTTAACACCCTTCTCAACAGGATTAATAAATTCTTTAGGTATAACACCACCAACTATTTTATTAATGAATTCAAAACCTTTACCGCGCTCAATAGGATTGATTTCAAGCCATACATGTCCGTACTGTCCTCTTCCGCCAGTTTGTTTAATATACTTACCTTCTGCTTTTGAACCTATTGTGATTGTTTCTCGATATGCTACTTGAGGTTGACCAACATTTGCTTCTACCTTAAATTCTCTTTTCATTCTATCTACTAAAATTTCCAAATGTAATTCACCCATTCCAGCTATTAAGGTTTGATTAGTTTCTTCATCGGTTTTAATTTTAAAAGTTGGGTCCTCTTCGGATAATTTTTTAAGAGCAATCCCCATTTTTTCTTGATCTTGTTTGGTTTTTGGTTCGATTGCTACTTGAATCACTGGATCCGGGAAATCAATTGACTCTAAAATGATTGGTTTTTCAGGGTCACAAATTGTATCACCTGTGGTTGTATCTTTTAAACTTACTGCAGCAGCAATTTCCCCAGCATAAACTTCATTTACATCTTCTCTTTTATTTGCATGTAATCTAACGATCCTACCTACTCTTTCTTTGGCATCTTTGGTTGAATTATATATATAACTACCAGACCTTATAACCCCAGAGTATACTCTAAAAAAGGTTAATGTTCCTACAAATGGATCTGATGCTATTTTAAAAGCTAAAGCAGAAAAAGGTTCATCATCGGAAGGTTTTCTTGAAATTTTTTCGTTATCTTTTGGATTTACACCTTCAACGTCTGGGACATCTAAAGGACTTGGTAAATAATTAACAACTGCATCTAGCAATGTTTCAACAATAACTCCTCTTCCATCACCACCTAAAATTGCAAAAAAGTTTCCCGATAATACGCTTTTTCTTAAAGCAGTTCTAAATTCTTCTTCTGAGATTTCTTTACCGTCTAGGTATTTTTCCATCAATGTATCGTCGATTTCAACAACCTTTTCGAGCAATTCTTGTCTATACTGTTCAACTTTATCTTTCATGTCTTCTGGGCAATCACCAATAATTAGTTCTTTATCTGAAAAATCCTTATATTTATATGATTTTCTTGATATTATATCAACAACTCCATTAATATCTTTTTCAAACCCAATTGGTAATTGAATTGGATGTGCATTTGGGGATAATCTTTCTCTTATTGATTTTAATGAAGCGTAAAAATCGCCTCCTATTTGATTGATTTTGTTAATAAAACAAATACGAGGGACGCTATATTTATCGGCCTGTCTCCAAACTGTTTCTGATTGTGGTTCAACGCCCATTTTTCCATCAAAAACAACTACAGCACCATCTAATACTCTTAAAGAACGCTGTACTTCAACAGTAAAATCAATATGCCCAGGAGTATCAATAATGTTAATTCTATGATTTTTCCAAAAACAAGTAGTAGCTGCAGAAGTAATTGTGATACCTCTTTCTCTTTCTTGTTCCATCCAATCCATTTCAGCTTGACCCTCATGAACAGCTCCGATTTTATGCTTCTTACCTGTACGATACAAAACACCCTCTGACACTGTAGTTTTACCTGCATCGATATGAGCAATAATTCCAATATTTCTTACATCTTTTAGCGGATAATCTCTCCCCATATTTTTCTCCTTGTACTTTAGTTTAAAAAATTAATTAAAATATTCTACAAAAACCTAGAATTGATAAAAAATCATTATTAGTTAAAAACGAGCAAAATGTGCAAAGGCCTTGTTAGCTTCTGCCATTTTGTGAACATTGGCTCTTTTTTTCATAGCAGAACCGTCTTTGTTATAATCTGAAAATAATTCATCGGATAATTTGTCGGCCATTGATTTGCCTTTTTTATTTCTTGCTGCTTCAATAATCCATCTCATCGCTAATGTCTCTGCTCTTTCGCTTGGAACTTCAACTGGAACTTGATATGTAGCTCCACCAATTCTCTTTGATTTAATTTCAATTAATGGTTTTACATTATTTATAACTATTTCAAAAGCATCTAAAGCAGGTTTTTTAGTTTTTTGAGCAAGATTATCTACACTTGCGTACACAATCTTGCATGCACTTTCTTTTTTACCGTTTCTCATTAGTTTATTGATAAACTTACTTACCAATATAGAATCATACTTAACATCCGGTTTTAATATTTTTTTCTTAGTTTTATGTTTTCCTCTCATAATAATTCCTTATTCTTACTTTTTTGGTTTTTTCGCACCATAACGAGAACGACCCTGTTTTCTATCTTGAACGCCTTGCGTATCTAATTTTCCTCTAACAATATGATATCTAACGCCAGGCAAGTCCTTAACTCTTCCACCTCTAATTAACACGACTGAGTGTTCTTGCAAATTATGTCCTTCACCAGGTATATAGGCAGTTACTTCTTGACCAGAAGTTAAACGAACACGAGCAATTTTCCTTAATGCTGAATTTGGTTTTTTAGGAGTTACTGTGGTTACCTTAGTACACACGCCTCTTTTAAATGGACTTCCTGATTTAGAATAGGTTGGTCTGTTTTTAATGAAATTAAAACCTTTATGTAAAGCTATAACTTTAACTTTCGCAGATTTTTTCTTTCGTCCACTACGCACTAATTGATTTATTGTTGGCATTTTAAATTCCTTTTAATCTAATTGTTCTTAATATCGAATTTTTTACTTATGTTTTTAGGAAATCCTGTACCTGCTGGAATCAGCTTACCTATTATAACATTTTCTTTTAACCCTTGCAATGAATCTACAGCGCCCTTAATTGCAGAATTAATAAGAACGCTTGTGGTTTCTTGAAATGATGCGGCCGACAAAAAGCTTTCTGTTTTTAACGCAACACGGGTAATTCCAATTATTACATCTGAATATGTAACTGGGCTTTTCTTATCTTTCTTAAATGTTTTATTCTGCTTGTCAACATCAAATCTAGAAACAACCTGACCTGGCAAATATTCTGAATCGCCACCGTCTAACACATATACCTTAGAAAACATTTGCTTCACGATTACCTCGATATGTTTTTCATCAATTGATTGACCTTGAGCATTATAGATTTCTAAAATTTCCTTAATGATATATTTTTGGACATTTTCGACACCTTGATATTTAGTTGCCAGAGATAAATCTAAATGACCTTCGGTCAGCTCTTGTCCTGCATTAACTTCCTGATTATTTTTAACTTTTATATCTAAATTTGATGAGCATTTGTACTCTAGTACAATTTTTTCGTTTGAACTGATTGTTACTTTATTACCTTTAATACTAACTTGGCCATTGATTTTTGAACGAATAGCTTTTCTGCCCTGAGCAACTGCAATTACTTGCTTAGTTTTAACCAAATCATGATTATTGATAATAATTTTATATCCTTTTTCAATTGAGTATTCTTCTGTTACTAATTTGTCGGAAAAAACTTCAATAATTTTATATCCTTGGTCTTCTTTAATTTTCACTTTACCATCAATCTCGGAAATTATTGCAGGGGTTCTTGGTCTTCTTGCTTCAAACAATTCTTCAACTCTTGGTAAGCCGGTAGTAATATCTTCTCCAGAAACACCACCCATATGAAATGTTTTTAGAGTTAATTGTGTACCAGGTTCACCGATAGCTTGTGCGCCCATAACTCCAACTGCTTCACCAATGTTAACTAATTTACCTGTAGCCAAATCATAACCATAACATTTTTGACACACACCTCTTTGACACTGACATTTCATAACAGATCTGACGATTACATTTTCGACCCCTAAAGCTTCTATTTGTTCCGCTGCTTCCTCTGTAATAATCTCGTTTTTTTTCACAATTATATTTTTAGTTTTAGGATCACAGATATTTTCTAAAGTCACTCTACCTGTCAATCTTTTAGAAAAATCTAAATCCATTGCTTTACTATCTGCAACATTAATACTAATTCCTTTGGTTGTCTTACAATCCTCTGTCATAATTATAATATCTTGTGCAACATCAACTAACCTTCTGGTTAAGTAACCTGCGTCTGAGGTTCTAAGAGCTGTATCTGATTTACCTTTTCTAGCCCCATGAGTAGAAATAAAGTATTCAAACTCAGACAAACCTTCTTTAAAATTTGACTTAACCGGTATTTCAATAATTTCACCAGATGGATTTACCATTAATCCTTTAATTCCAGCCATCTGCGTTAATTGAGTTTTTTGACCACGAGCACCAGAAGTAACCATCATGTAAACTGGACTATTTTTATCAAACTCTTCGATCATTTTATTTTCGATTTTATCTTTTACTCTTAACCAAAGTTCTGTTGCTTTGACACTTCTTTCGTTACTACTAATAAGACCTCTTCTAAATTGCTTGTCGATCTCATCTAAAGTTTGTTCTCCCTCTTTAACAATATCAGATTTTTGTGAAGGTATTTTTATATCATCTAATGCAATCGTCATACCTGACAATCCAGAATATTCAAAGCCTAATTTTTTAATTTTATCAACAAGATCTGCAGTTGTTTTGTCGTCAAATTTGTCAAAACATTTTTTTACAATTTTTTTCATTGCCTTTGAATCAACTGGATCATTAATATATCTTAATTCTTTTGGAAGAATAATATTAAATAATATTCTACCAACACTTGTTTCTACTAATTCTTCTTTTTTATTCTTACCCAATGACATTTTAATTTTAATTTTTGCTCTTACATGAAGTTGATCAATTTGATAAGCGTAAATCGCTTCATTTTTACTAGTAAATACCTTATTTTCACCTTTTGCATTTGGCTCGAAAGTAGTTAAATAATATATTCCGAATACCATATCTAATCTAGGAGTTACGATAGGTTCTCCTGATGCTGGTTTTAAAAGGTTTTTTGCTGAACACATCAAATTTTCTGCCTCCCAACAAGCCTGCTTAGAAAGCGGAACATGAACTGCCATCTGGTCTCCATCAAAATCTGCATTAAAAGCGGAACACACCAAAGGATGTATCTGTATTGCCTTTCCTTCAATTAAAACTGGCTGAAAAGCTTGAATTCCAAGTCGGTGAAGTGTTGGAGCACGATTTAATAGAACATAAGCATTAGATGTAACTTGTTCTAAAATGTCCCAAACTTCAGGAACACCTTTTTCAATAAGTTTTGTTGCATTTTTAACATTATGGATAAACCCATCGGAAATTAATTTTGAAATTACAAAAGGTTTAAATAATTCCAGAGCCATTGTTTTTGGAATACCACATTGATGAAGTTTTAAATTAGGACCAACAACAATTACGGATCTACCCGAATAGTCCACTCTTTTACCTAATAAATTTTGTCTAAATCTTCCTTGTTTCCCACGAAGCATGTCGGATAATGATCTCAGTTTTCTTTGGCCAGCACCTGTTGTAACGGCTTTACCTCTTCTTGAACTGTTGTCTATTAAAGAATCTACTGCTTCTTGAAGCATTCTTTTTTCGTTACGACATATTACTTCAGGTGCACCTTGAGATATTAATTTTTTTAAACGATTATTTCTATTTAAAACTCTTCTGTATAAGTCGTTGAGATCAGAAGCGGCAAATCTCCCACCGTCTAATTGAACCATTGGTCTTAAATCTGGTGGAATGACTGGAAGTTTCGTTAAAACTAAAGATTGAGGTTTAATGTTAGCGGATTGCATATCTGTTAATAACCTTAAGCGTTTTAAAATTTTTCTTTTTTGAGCTCCGGCAGAATCTTGACTAATTTTTTTTAATTCGTCGATTGTTTCGTTTAAATCAACTTTTGATAAAAGTTCGAAAATTGCTTCAGCGCCAATTCCAACTCTAATAATTTGGCCGTATTTCATAGATATATCATGATAACTAGCTTCAGAAATTACTTTTTTTACAGATAATTCATTGATTTCACGCTTAACGGTTTTATATGTTGACTCTAGTTCTTGGTCATTAATTTTTTGATTAGCTTTTTTTAATTCTTGATATTCTTTTTCAAGCTGATCAATCGCCTGGCTTTTTATATCTTCGTTAACCTCTAAAATTACATAAGAAGCAAAATAAATAATCTTTTCTAATTCTCCTACAGAAATATTTAAAACTGTGCCTAATATACTAGGTATGCCTCTAATAAACCAGATATGAGCAACCGGAACAGATAGATCTATATGCCCCATTCTTTCTCTTCTTACAGCAGATCTTGTAACCTCAACTCCACATTTATCACAAATTACTCCTTTATATCGAATTTTTTTATACTTGCCACAATAACATTCCCAGTCTTTTGTAGGACCAAAAATTCTTTCGCAAAACAAGCCATCTCTTTCTGGCTTTTGAGTTCGATAATTAATTGTTTCTGGCTTAGTAACTTCACCATAAGACCATTCCGAAATTTTTTCAGGACTTGCTATGGATATTTTAATTGCATCAAAATCTAATTTATCATTTTGCTGATTTTTTTTAAACTGTTTTGACATAGTATATTTCCTTTATTTATTTCTGTTTATTCTTATTAACCCCGAACAAGGTATTATATCGATTTTTTTATTTGATATTTGATCTAAAATTAAATTAAGCCCTAAAGAATCAGAAGCAATGTGACCAGCAATAACTACATTAATATGATGTTTTTCAGCTTCTTCTCGGTAATCTTCTTGCATATGCATCCCAATTATTGTACCGACTCCTGCTCTAGACATGTGTTCGTACATCTCTTTAGCGCCGGATGTACCTCCTGTTATTTCAGTGAATACAATTTTGCCACATCTTCTTTGAGCGTTTCCAGCGAATATTATTGGACCTGCTCCTCTTAAGCTTGCTTCCCTGTATTCAGGAATATTTTTTAATGTTTTGATAATATCAGCAACAGTCTCTGGCTTACTTGTATTTATTTGTTTTTTCAAAAAACTGTAAACCATATTGTCAGCTGGAGTATGAATACACATTACTGGAATTTGAAGAATTTTCGCCATATCTAAAACATGATAATGGTTTACTGCTGAAATTTTTCTTTTAACCTGTCTTATCCTTTTTTCCATTAAGCTTTCAGCAATATTTATAGGAACCCCAACATTTGAAAGTAAATCTGTTTGTAAAGACATAACATTGTCAAGTGCCGCTAAAGCACTACCAACAGGATGGTGAGACAAAATTAAATCTATTTTTTTACTAGATTTTTCATTCATTTGACTTGCAAGTAAAATTTCTGGTCCTTCTATATCGATTCCAGCAAGAATTCTTTTTACATTTTTTTTAGGATTATCTGTAAAATATCTTGAATCAGAATATGGATTAGTTAAAGTTTCTTTATCAAAGAATTTTTTTTCTTCATCTGAAAGCGAATTAAATTTTTTATATTCTAAATCTAAAAGATATTTTAATCTTTCTTTACTCCTAGGATCTGCAGATCTGCCTAGCTTTATAGCTAAATTGTAAATTTCCTTTATATTCAAACAATTTCCTTATTTATTCAATTACTTCGTTATCTTCTGCTTTAGGTGGATCTTTTTCTTGCTTGGACATAATTTCAGTAACTTCTTCGTCTAATTCCTCTTGATCTTCTATTTTGTCTTTATCTTGTTTTGATTGCAACTTGGTAATTTTTTCTTTAATTTTTTCAGAACTATCAGGACTTTCAATAGCCACTTGTTTTTTACTTTTAATCATATCTATAGATAATCCTAAACTTTGCAATTCTCTAATTAGAACATAAAACGAAGCAGGAATTTGAGGTTTTTGTATATCCTCGTCCCTAATTATTGACTCATATGCTTTTGCGCGGCCAAGAACATCATCAGATTTAATCGTTAGCATTTCTTGTAATGAGTGTGCTGCTCCATAGCCTTCTAGTGCCCAAACTTCCATTTCACCAAACCTCTGGCCTCCAAATTGAGCTTTACCTCCTAAGGGTTGCTGAGTCACCATAGAATATGGCCCAATTGAACGAGCGTGCATTTTATCATCTACCATATGAATTAACTTGAGCATATAAACATATCCGACAGTTGTTTTATGATCAAAAGGCTCTCCAGTTCTACCGTCAAACAACTGAGTTTTACCATTTTCTGGTAGACTAGATTGACTAAGTAATTCTTTAATTTTAGTTAGTTTGACCCCATCAAACACAGGAGTTGCAATTTTAAGATTAAGCTTTTTTGCAGCCCAACCTAAATGAGTTTCTAGGATCTGTCCAATATTCATACGGGAAACAACTCCAAGTGGATTTAAGATTATATCTATTGGTGTGCCATCTGCCATAAAAGGCATTTCCGATTCTGGTAAAATTTTTGATATAATACCTTTGTTACCATGACGACCTGCTAATTTGTCACCAACTGATATTTTTCTTAACTGCGCAATAGAAACTTCAATTATCTTATAAACTCCGGTTGGTAATTCATCTCCTGCATCTTTAGAAAAAATCTTTACTTCCACTACTTTTCCTCTTTGACCATGTTCTAAACGAAGCGAAGTATCTTTTACATCTTTTGCTTTTTCACCAAATATAGCTCTTAATAATTTTTCTTCAGCAGATAATTCGGTTTCACCTTTAGGAGAGATTTTACCAACTAATATGTCGCCATCTTTTACTTCGGCCCCAATTCTTATTATTCCTTCTTCGTCAAGATTAGACAATGCTTCTTCGGATACATTTGGAATATCTCTAGTTATTAATTCTGGACCAAGCTTAGTGTCACGAATTTCTATAGAATATTTTTCTATATGAACTGATGTAAAATAATCTTTTTTGACTAATTTTTCTGATATAATTATTGCGTCTTCGTAATTTCCACCCTCCCAAGACATGAATGCAACCAATACGTTAGTACCCAATGCCAACTCTCCACCTTTGGTTGCTGAACCGTCTGCAATAACTTGATCTTTTTGTATTTTATCGCCAACTACAACTATCGGCCGTTGATTAATACATGTTGCCTGATTTGAACGGGTAAATTTTTGCAGTTTATATTCTCTTTTTTTATTATTATTTTCTAAAATTACAATTTTATCCGATGAACATCCTATAACTTTTCCTGGCTGTTGAGCTAAGACAACTTGCCCAGAGTACAGAGCTGCATCACTTTCCATACCTGTTCCAACAATTGGTTCTTGACAATTTACCAATGGCACGGCCTGCCTTTGCATATTAGAACCCATAGTTGCTCGAGTGGCGTCATCATGTTCAACAAATGGAATTAACGATGTGGTAATTGAAACGATTTGTTTTGGCGAAACATCAACATAGTCAATATTTTCTATTTGATCAACTGTTGGTTTACCAAATTTTCTAACTGTTTCCTTATTGTTAACAAAATAACCTTGTTTATCTATTTGCACAGATGAAGGGGCGATAGTAACATTTTGACCATTTGCAGCATCTAAATAAACAACTTTACTTGTAACCTTAGGCTTTTTGTTTTTTTCTTTTTCAACAACTCGAAAAGGTGTCTCAATAAAACCATAATCGTTAACCTTAGCGTAACTAGCCAAATAACCTACCAAGCCAATATTAGGACCATCCGGTGTTGAAATAGGACATATTCTACCATAGTGTGACTCATGAACATCACGAACTTCAAATCCGGCTCTTTCTCTAGACAATCCTCCTGGGCCAGTTGCAGATAAAGTTCTCTTGTGTTCTAACTCTGCAAGAGGATTGGTCTGATTCATAAATTGCGATAATTGACTTGAAGCAAAAAACTCCTGCATTATTGCAGTAATAGGTCTTGAATTAATAAGCTGTGATGGCATAACCGTGTCTAAATCTGAAACACTCATTCTATCTTTAATAATTCTTTCCATTCTTAAAAATCCAACCCTTAATCTGCCTTGAACTAGTTCGCCCACTGCTCTTACTCTTCGATTTTTTAAATGATCTATATCATCTGCTACTGCGTCTGGATCGTTATTTAATTTTATTATTTCTTTTATTACTTCAATTATATCTTCTAACCTTAAAATTCGGTTCGATAGTGTTTGAGATGCGTTAATGTTTAATCTCTGGTTCATCTTATATCTACCAACACTGCCTAAATCATATCTTTTAGGATTAAAAAACATAGCATCTAAAAATGATTTTGCAGATTCAGCAGTTGCTAGGTCACCAGGTCTAATACGCTTATAAACTTCAATATACGCCTGATCTACATTCTTAGACGGATCCTTGTCTAAAGTTGATTGTATATATTTATGATGAGGGTTAATATCAACATCTTTAAATGTATTAATTATCTGTGTATTATCTGTAAGACCAATGGTTTTCAAAAAAGTAGTTATTGGAATTTTTCTTTTTCTATCAATTTTAATGTAAATAACATCTCTTGGAGAAGTTTCAATTTCAAGCCATGCCCCTCTAGAAGGAATAACTTTAGCACCAAAATATTTTTTGTTATTTAGTTCCTCTAAAGTAAAAATTACCCCATAAGAACGAACTATTTGCGAGACAACAACCCTCTCAACACCATTAATAATAAAGGTTCCTCGAGGGGTCATTAATGGAAAATCACCTAAAAAGACATCACTTTTTTTCTTTTTATTAGTAACTTTGTTATGAAGCACCACACTACATTTTAAAGGTGCTTTGTAGGTTAAATTTTTTGATCTAGCAGTGATTTCGTCGTGTTTAGGATCGTCTAAAAAATAATCTGTAAAATCTAGTGAAAGGTTTTTACTGGTAAAATCTTCAACAGGAGAAATTTCTGCCAGAAGCTCTTTTATACCTGTTTCAAATAACCATTCGTAAGATTTTTTTTGTAACTCTATTAAATCGGGTAAGCTTGTATTAAAATGCGCTTTATTGAAAATTTTTCTATCCATTGCCATCCTTTTTTTAATAAAAATGCGTTATTTATATATATAAAAATCCCTTTACATAAAAAGGGCTATAACCTAAATAATAGGCTAGTTTTGTTGAAGCAATAATTCACTAGATTAGATCCTTTTTGCAGGAGAAATTGGTATTTAAAACTGAATTTATATCTTCCTATTTGTTAGAGTAACATTTTGCAAAGAATTTGTCAAGTTTTTTATATGGAAAGTTCTTTTAACGCTCTAAAAAAATTTATATTCGATTTAATGTACTTTTTCACTTAACAGTTATAATTGATAGATTTGATTACTTATTGGTTAGATTTTTTTTAATTTCGTACAACAAATCTTTAATACCCCTACCTGTAACAGTGCTAATAAAAAAGGGCTTCAACTTAGAAACCTGCGAATACAGGCGACGCTGGTCTTTTTCTTGAATCATATCAACCTTAGTAACACAGACAATTTCTGGCTTTTTTGATAACTGAGGATCAAATTTTTTTAGTTCATTTCTGATAACTTTATAATCATCCATCAAATTGTCCCTTTGTGAATCCAATAAGTGCACTAAAACTTTGGTTCTTTTAGTATGTTTTAAAAATTTTATACCCAAACCTTTTCCGCGCGACGCACCTTCAATTAATCCTGGGATATCTGCAATTACAAAACTAAAATTATCTATACTCACAACACCTAAATTTGGTTCTAAAGTAGTAAATGGATAATTTGCAATTTTTGGTTTAGCTTTTGAAATTCTTGATAATAAAGTTGATTTACCAGCATTAGGTAATCCAATAATGCCAACATCTGCAATTAACTGCAATTCTAAAACAATTATCTTCTTTTCACAAATTTGACCACTATTTGCTTCTCTCGGTGTTTGATGAGTAGCAGTGGCAAAATGACAATTTCCCCAACCGCCATTACCACCTTTTAAAATTTTATAGGTCTGACCGTTTTTGGTTAAATCTTTTATTTTATTTTTTTTGTTTCCATTCAGTTCGTAAATAATTGTTCCAGGAGGAACTTTCAAGATCAGATCTTCCCCGTTTTTACCTGTACCTTTACCAATTTTTCCATTTTCCCCTTTCTCTGCATAAAATTCTTTACGAGTTTCAAAAAAAACTAATGTATTTAAACTATTGTCAACTTTAAAGATAACATCTCCACCTCTACCACCATCGCCACCGTCTGGTCCACCCTTGGGCACATATTTTTCACGCCTAAAAGAAACTAGTCCATCGCCGCCATCTCCCGCTTTAACCCTAATTGTAACTTCATCTTTTGCCATATAATTAAATTATATCATCTTTATTTATTATTTTATAATCACCCGATTTTAAATTACCAAGCTTTAGTTTTTCGACTCTTACTCTTTTTAGCAACACAACTTCAAAATTAATTTTTTCGCACATTCTGCGAATTTGGCGTTTTAATCCCTGATGCATAACAATATTGAGCGTAATTTCATTTTTTTTAAAATTAAAATTTATTAAATTAATTCTATCAATTTTTGCTACGCCTTCTTCAAAATTAACACCATCGGTCAGTTTTTTTAGTTTTTGTTTTAAAGTTTCAACTGAAATACTTTGATTAAATTTTTGGATTTTACACTTAACTAAATATTCTTTTTCATGATTATATTTTGGATGCGTTAAAATATTAGTTAAATCTCCATCGTTTGTTAGAATAATTAAACCTTCTGAATTTTTATCTAACCTACCAACTGGAAAAACTCTTGGCTTTTTAGGTACTAAATCAATAACATTTTTTTGAGCATACTTATCATAAGTTGTCGATGTATAATTAACTGGTTTATGAACTGCATAATAAATCATATTCTCGTTTATTTGAATTTTTTGATTATTATAAAAAACTTCATCCACACTAGTATCAACAGAATCTCCAATTATTGCAATTTTATTATTAATTTTAATTTTATTTTGCGATATTAAAAAATCTGCTTGTCTTCTAGAACAAACTCCGGAATGTGCTAAAAATTTATTGATTCTGATTTTCATAATTAAATATCACCTGTCAGGTGATATTAACATATACAAATACATTTTTCAATCATAATTTATCTTAAAATGGATTAATCGCGGTACCATTAACACGGGTTTCAAAATGCAAATGTGGTCCAGTAGACCAACCTGTGTTTCCCGAATATCCAATAACCTGACCTTGCCCCACACTTTCACCAACCGAAGAGGCAAAACTATTCAAATGAGCATATCTGGTAGTTGTTCCACTTCCATGATCGATTAGAACTGATTTTCCATATCCACTACCATAACCATCTGTAATTCCAACTACTTTGCCAGCTGCAGCAGCTCTCACTGGTGTGCCAATTGACGCCCGATAGTCTATTCCGGCGTGCCCCTTAGACAATCCTCGTGAAATTCCATTGTGGGATATCGGAACTGTAAATCCTCCACCAAAACTGCCAGAATATCCTCCTGAAGATTTAATACTTGTAGATCTTTCACGATTAACAACATTTCGATTTCTTGATGCCAACTTTCGTTTTTTCTCTTCTTCTTCTCTACGCTTTCTTTCTAAAGCCAGTTGTCTCTGCCTTTCCTCTTCTTGTTTTTTTGTATTTAAATCTGCAAGCCACTGCTTTGAATTGGAGGTATCTTTTGGTGGAATTATTATTATTTGACCTGCTTTTATATTTTCAAATTCATCAACAGTAATATTATTTCTATCTAATATCGTTGCCACATGTAAATCAAATTGATTAGCGATAGTTGTAATTGAATCACCTTTTTGAACTATATATTCTCTTTCTAAATTTGATTTTTCTGTTTCGATTTTATCTGACTTAGCTAAATAATCTCCGTTCTGTAAAACTGTAAAAGCAACCTCTGATTTTTCTACATCTTCTTCAAAGGGCGTATATTTTGATATATCGCTAATTACATTTTGTGCACTAGCTATATTGATATCAAAATAATTTATTTTCATATCATTGTGTGCCAAAGTATGATTTTTGTAGGCAATATTCACAAAAACCACTAACAACGATATCGATACAATTATTATGTGCCGATATGTATTTCTAAAAATATCGAATTTAACATTTCTTAACAAAGTATAGATACTGTTAAATATTTCTGAAATTTTTTTCATATTAATTTTGGATAAATTATTTTTATAACTATTAATAATATTATTTAATTTAATCTTCCCTCCTTTAAAAAATAATATTTGTTATTAATATATCAATATCACATAGTGTGTCAAATCAACCTCATATATCTATTTATCCACAACAAAAATTAACTTACTATTGTTTACTTGCTATCTAAAATAATTTTAATATTATTTGGAACAAAATTAATTACACTGACCGATTCTGGAACAGAAATCATTTCATATGTAATATTTTCGTTATAAACACCCTGTTGCTTAGATTCTAAATTAAAATTAACTAAAACATCGTTAGATGATAATTTATTTATAATATCATTGGGACCAGATACTAATACTTTCACCGCTAAAGGTGATACAGAACTAATCTTAAGATTTGGATTTAAATTTATATAATTATATTTAGCGTCAATTTCTTTTCTACTTGCATCAAGTGCAGAAACATTAATATTTGCAACAACTTGATTTGTCTGCCCACTGGTCAATGAAATTCCGTTAGGCAAATTTAAATTAACTCTAGAAATTTTATTGCTTCTAATTCCCTCTATATCTATGGATTCGGTTTCAATGTATTCAGTATTTATTAGCGCACGAGAAGAACCTGTAATAATAACTGTCGAAGGCTCTGTGGTGATTTGACTTATCCAAAATCCATCTTTTGGCATTCCGCTAGTTTTGACCTTAATACCTACTGTTTTAATTTGAGATGCTCGCACTATTTGTAAATCAACTTCTGCTTGTGAGGGATTAAAATTGATATTTTTTATCTCTTCATTTTGCTCGTCATAACAAACTAAACTAACTATTTTATTTGAAATATTGCTACTTTCTCCATCTAACCTAACAGGCGCAAAAGCTTGACCAATTTCTCGTATAACACTTTCAGCTCCTGAAATCTCTACTTCTCGAATATTTGTAGTGGCTTCTCCTGGAACATAACCATCTTCTGCTTTCCCGTAAGTTTTTACAACTACTGGCACTTTTTTAGAAATTAGTGGTTCCAATCTGACCATAACTTTAGGTGGATTAATTTCCACAACCTGCACACCATCAACATTAGTGTTAACCTTTACTGGCAATTCATGAGTACCAATATCTAGACCAGCTAAATCAATATATGTTTGAAAGGTATCAGCAGAAAGTTTTTTCCACATCCCTTGTTCGGCAACAATTCTCAGCTCAACAAAATCAGTATTTTTAATAACAACCAAGTTTTCTGGTTTATTCCTAACTTCTAGTGCAATACTGCCTGGAAAATTATCTACTTTTGACTCTGAATTAACTACATAAACCCAAACACCAGTGGCAATTAAAATGCAAATCACTTTAATCCAAAAATTGTTTGTAATAATTTTTATCATTTTTTGTACTATACCTCTTGAATTTTCTTTTTAGCAATTTTTTTCTTAATTGTTCTTGATTTATTATACATTAAATCAAGTAATAATTCTTCGAGCTCTTTAATTGTTAAATCTCTGGACAACTGACCATTATAAGATAAAGAAATTGTACCTGTTTCTTCTGAAACGACTAAAACAATAGCATCTGACTGGCTCGACATCCCAACAGCAGCTTTGTGTCGCGTACCGACATTAAAATCGAAAGTATCGTCTGACAATGGCAAAATACATCCCGCTGCAACTATTTTATTTCCATTAATAATTACTGCCCCGTCATGCAAAGGAGTATGAGGTGAAAAAATAGTCATAAGCAGTTTTGGAGAAAGTCGGGCATTAATAATTTGGCCTGTGTCTATAATATCTCTTAAACCGGTATTTTGAACTAAAACAACTAAAGCACCAGTTTTATTTTTAGATAGATTTTTCATTGATTCAGTAAGATCACTCACTACCTCATTAATTTCCTTTTTACCTAAATTAGCATAGTTTCCAACAAATTTTGCTCGTCCAATTTTTTCTAATGCTGATCTTAATTCTGGTTGAAACACAACAGGTATCGCTACTAATATCATGGTAAAAAGTTTACCCAAAATCCAATTTAAACCTGCTAAATTAAATATCTGTCCCAGAATCATCACTATTGCCAAAATCAAAATTCCATACAAAATTCGAATAGCGCGTGTTTCTTTAATTAAAACATAAAACCAATAAATTATTATCGCAATAATTAAAATGTCTAAAATTACAAAAGGGTTTTTATTAATTGTTAAGCCATACCAAAAATTTGCGATATCATCACTGACACCTAATATTTTCCCCTCTACAATTTCCATTTTTTTACCCCCCTGATAAGAAAGTTTTTAATAAAAACTATCCTCCAATTTTATAATAATTAATTTTATTATAACAAGTAAATAAATTAATGCAAAATAAATATTTTTTCTTGTAATCAAACTAACTTTGGGAAATTTTTCTTGCGATTTCTGTTTTTTCAAAACTTTCAATAATATCACCGATCTCTATAGCAGTTTTGGTATTTAAGCCCAGTCCACATTCAAAACCTTCTGTAACCTCAGAAGTCGATTTTTTCTCTTTTTCTAAACTATCAATTACTCCAATCCCGATGTTTTCCTTATCTCTAACAATCTTAATATCTGAGCTTTTTAGTATTTTTCCTGAAATCACCTTTCCTCCAATAATTTTGTAATCTTTATTGCTTTTAAAAATTTTCAAAACCTTTAGTTTACCCAACGACTTTTCAACAATTTCCGGCTCCAAAAGACCTGATAATCCGCTTGAAATATCATCTATTAATTCGTAAATTATATTGTATGTATTAATTTTTATTCCATGAATATATGCTAAATTTTTTGCAGCAGAATTAATTAAAACACTAAATCCAATAATTAACGCTTTAGCGCTTATTGCTAAATTGACATCATTTTCGGTAACATCTCCTATCCCGCTATGGACAACCCTAACCACTACCTCATCATTAGATAAATTCGACAAAGCGTCTTGAATAGCAGTTAAAGAACCTTGTGTGTCAGTTTTTAGTAGAATATTTAGTTCTTTTATCTGACCTAATTTAATTTTTTGTGATATCTCTCCTAAAGATAGATGGGTTTTTTTAGTTTTCGTTGGTTTAGATAATAGTTTGAACCTTGCTTCTTTTTCATCTTTTGCCACTTCAAAAATATCACCAAAATTTGCAACATTTTTTAATCCAATCACTCTTACTGGATCAGAAGGAAAAGCTTTATTTACAGAAACGCCTTTATCGTTTTCTATTTTTTTAATTTTTCCGTAAGTATTATTTAACAATATAACATCTTTAGTTTTTAAAACACCGTTTTGTATTAAAACCGTTGCAACAGGCCCCATGCCTCTTTCCATATGAGATTCTATAACTACACCACTTGCTCCAATATTTTTTTGGGCCTTTAAGTCTTCGAGTTCGGCAATAACTAAAAGGATTTCTAATATTTTTTCTACACCTTTGCCACTTTTTGCAGAAATTGGAAGCATTACAGTATCACCGCCCCATTCTTCGGAAACTAATCCCAATTCGCCTAATTCTCTTTTAACTTTTTCTATATCCGCTTCTGGTTTATCAACTTTATTTATTGCAACAAGAATTGGAATCCCTGCTGCTTTTGCATGCGAAATTGCTTCTTTTGTCTGTGGCTTAACACCGTCGTCAGCAGCTACAACTAAAATTGCAATATCGGTAATATTCGCCCCATGAGCTCTCATGGCAGAAAAAGCTTCATGTCCAGGAGTGTCTAAAAAAGTGATAATATTATTAATATTCTTTTTATTATTAATTTTAACCTGATAAGCTCCTATGTGTTGTGTGATTTTTCCAATTTCAAAATCTGCGACCTTTGATTGCCTAATTTTATCGAGTAAAGTTGTTTTGCCGTGATCCACATGACCCATTACAACTACAATCGGTGGCCTATTTTCCAAACCAACTGACTGCGTAAATGTATTAGAATTTTGTTTTTTTCTATCATCTTTTGTTTCTTTTTGAGCTTTTATTTTATATCCAAGCTCATCGGCAATAATTGCAGCTGTTTCATAATCAATTGACTCATTAATTGTGACTGTAACCCCATTTTTAATAAGTTCTGATATTAAATTTGTTACTGGAATATCAAAACGCTCTGCTAATTCACGAACAGTAATTATTTGGGGCAATTCAATTAGAACTGATTTTTTTTCATTTACTGGCTCAATAATTTCACTTACACTGTTTTCAGTAACTAATAAATCCTGTTTTTTTTGAGCTTTTGCTTCTTTTTTAGATAGTTTTCTTTTTTTTCGAAATGCCATACATGCCTTATATTTATATTTATGAAAATTATAATTAAAATCAATATTTCCCACATTATGTGAGTACTAGTATTAGCATATCAGATTGTTAGGTTCATATCAACTAATTAGCCCTTATTCTTATCTCCGCCCCACCAATTAGGATTACTGTCTTTGGTAATTTGACTTTCTTGTGGTTTAAATTTATTAAAATTTCCTTTATCGATCGCTTTCTTTTTAATTTGAGCTTTAATTACTGGTTTAAATTCTGATTTTGGGTTCATAGAATTATTTGTCATTTTTTCCTCCTTGGTAATTTTTTTATTATCTGAGTTGCGTTTTTTTGTTTTTTTTATTTCACTATTTTGGTCACTTGATTTTGTATTATTAATAATATTTTTATCATCCTTGACGCCTAGCTCTAAAACATCATTATTGCCACTTTTTAGTAAATCATCTTGAATATCTTCTTCACTGTCGTTTGTTTTTCTGTAAATTGTCATTGACGCAACTTTATCAGATGAGTTCAGTCTCATTAATGTCACTCCTTGAGTATCACGACCCAATCTTTTAACAGATTTTAGCGAAGTACGAATTACCTGTCCTTTTTGAGAAATTATTACTACATCTCCATCACTACCGTCTACAATCAAAGCTTCTACAACCGGACCTGTTTTATTTGTAACCTTAGAAGCCCTAATACCAATGCCACCTCTTTTTTGCAATGTAAAGTTGGATATTTTGGTCCTCTTGCCATAACCTTTTTCTAATATTGTAAAAACATCTGATGTTTCATCTTGTACCATATCGGTAGAAATCACTTTATCTTGATCTTTTAATTTAATTCCTCTAACTCCAGAAGCTGATCTACCCATTGGTCTGGCATCTTTTTCAGAAAAATATATTGCTTTTCCTTGATGAGTAATAATAATTATCTTATCTTCACCACTAGTAGATTTAACCCATTTTAAACAATCATTATTTTTAAGCTTAATTGCGATTACACCTGATTTTCTAATGTTGTCAAATTTCTTAAATTCTGTTTTTTTAATAATTCCTTTTTCAGTACTAAAAAATAAATATTTTGGATTTTTTTTATCTTTGTTGATTGGAATAACTGCTGTAACTTTTTCATCAGGCGATATTTGAATTAAATTAGCCATTGCTACGCCTTTAGCTTGTCTATTATACGAAGGTATTTCATATACTTTTGTAGAAAAAACTCTTCCCTTGTCCGTAAAAAACAGTAGATCGTTGTGCGTCCAAGTAATAATTAAATGATCAACAGAATCTTCTTCTTTGGTTTCCATACCAGCCACTCCTTTTCCGCCTCTTTTTTGAGCTCGGTATGAGGCAACTGGCACTCTTTTAACATAATTACTTTTAGTTAATGTAAATATTACTTGTTCATTTGGAACTAGATCTTTGAATGAAAAGTCACCAATTTTTTGTTTATAAATTTTTGTTCTTCTTTTATCTGAATATTTTTGTTTAATCTCGTCAAGTTCATCTTTAATAATTTCTAAAATTTTCTTTTCAGATGATAAAATGTTCTCTAATTCTTTGATGAGTTTGATCTTTTCTAGCAATTCGTCTTCAATTTTTTTTCTTTCAAGTCCAGATAAAGTTGAAAGCTTCATTTCTAAAATAGCTATTGCTTGTTTTTCTGATAATTTAAAATCTTTAATTAAATTATCTTTAGCAATCTCTCTATCTTTAGACTTTTTAATCACTTTAATTATCTCGTCTATATGATCAAGGGCTTTTTTTAGCCCTTCTAAAATGTGCGCTCGATCCTTAGCTTTTTTTAAATCAAACTCCACTCTTCTTCTTACTACAATTTGACGATGTTTAATGTATTCTGAAAGAACATCTTTGAGCGTTAAAAGTTTTGGCTGTATTCCATCTACTAATGCAATCATATTTACATGAAAAACAGATTGCATCGGGGTTAGAGTATACAATCTATTTAAAATCTTTTTAGGATACGCATTTGATTTGAGCTCTATCACAATTCTCACTCCCGAATTTCTATCTGATTCGTCTCTAATATCAGTAATACCGATTATTTTTTTATTTTTAACTAAATTTGCTATTTTAGTGATTAAATCTGCTTTATTCACTTGATAAGGAATCTCGCTAATAATTATTCTAAATCCGCCCTTTTTCTTTTCTTCAATATCTGCTACTGCTCGCATTAATACTCTACCCTTGCCTGTCGCATATGCGGTTTTAATATCTTCAATATTGTAAATATTAGCACCAGTAGGAAAATCTGGGCCTTGGATGTATTGCATTAATGCATCTACATCTGCTTCCGGGTTGTCAATAAGATACTTTGTAGCATCAATAACTTCGCCTAAATTATGAGGAGGGATATTGGTAGCCATACCAACCGCAATTCCCAAAGTACCATTTAGTAATAATTGTGGAACCTTAGCCGGTAGGACTTTTGGTTCAACTCTTGTTCCATCGTAGTTAGGAACAAAATCAACTGTATCTTTTTCGATATCTGATAGAATTTCTTCAGAAAGAGGGTGCATTTTTGCTTCAGTATAACGCATTGCCGCAGCATTATCTCCATCCATTGAACCGAAGTTTCCTTGTCCATTCACGAGCGGATATCTCATAGAAAAATTTTGGGCCATTCTAACCATCGTATCATAAACAGCGGTATCTCCGTGCGGATGATATTTACCCAATACATCACCAACAACAGTTGCAGATTTACGAAATTTTGATGTCGATTTTAAACCAATCTCATGCATTGAAAACAAAACTCGTCTATGCACTGGTTTTAAGCCGTCTCTCACATCTGGTAATGCACGAGAGACAATGACACTCATCGCATAATCTAAATAAGATGATTGCATTTCGTTGGTTAATTTTCTGTCTTTAACTAGCCCATAATCTGTATTGATTAGCTTAGATTCGTCAATACGAATATCATTATTCTGATTATTAGATTTTTCTAACTCTAAATCTTTATTTTGATTTTGATCAATATTTTTGTTCATATAATATATTTATTATTAGTTTTTCCAATCTTTTTTCAATTTTTTTTCATCGGAAGGGATATATTTAGGTTTTTTTCTCTGCTTTGCCATTTGATTCTGGTTATACCAATCTTTATGAGAAGCATCCAGATTCAATATGCCTTCTTCTCGTACAAGTTTTTTACCATGCTCTTTAGCATTTTTACTGTCAGCATGTATTTTTTTATCCGACTTGACTCGACCGTCAAGTCGGGACAAGTCTTTTTTTGTATTTGGCATTTTTATCCTTAGTGTAGTAATTTAAATATTTATTTTGAAAAATTATACATCAAGATTTTTAACAGTTTTTGCGTGCGTCTGAATAAAATGCTTTCTAGGACCAACTTCGTCTCCCATTAACATTGAAAATGTTTGATCTGTTTGGTTGTTATCTGCGATTCTAACTTTCAATAAAACCCTATTTTCAGGATTCATTGTGGTTTCCCAAAGTAAATTTGGGTTCATTTCACCAAGTCCTTTATATCTTTGAATAGAAACTTTTTCAGAACCAATTTTTTTAATTAAAGCGTCTTTTTCTTCGTCCGAATAGACAAAATGTTTTTCCTTACCTTTGGATATTTGATATAAAGGTGGTTGCGCTATGTATACATAACCTTTTTCAATAATTTGAGGAAAATGACGATACAATAATGTCAAAAGTAGAGTTCTTATATGTGAACCATCAACATCAGCGTCGGTCATTATAATTATTCTATGGTATCTAATTTTATCAATATTAAATTCCTCGCCAATACCGGCGCCAAATGCAATAATTAAATTTTTAATTTCGTCTGAAGTCAACATCCTATCAAGACGAGCTCTCTCTACATTTAATATTTTTCCTCTTAAAGGCAATATTGCTTGAAATTTTCTATCTCGTCCTTGTTTAGCTGAACCACCAGCCGAATCTCCTTCTACAATAAACAGTTCTGAATTTTCAGCATTTTTTTCCGAACAATCTGCTAACTTTCCAGGGAGTGTCATTCCCTCCAAAATACCTTTTCTAATCACAGTTTCGCGTGCAGCTTTAGCTGCTAAACGAGCATGTGCAGACAATAAACACTTCTCTAATATTTTTTTTGCATCTTGCGGATTTTCTTCTAAATAAGTAGACAATGACTGAGAAACCACTGCGTCAACTACAGCTCTTACTTCGGGGTTGCCAAGCTTAGATTTCGTTTGACCTTCAAATTGTGGTTCTCTAATTTTTACTGATATAACCACTGTTAAACCTTCTCGCACATCATCACCCGACAAATTTCCATTTTTCATATCTTTCAAATAATCATGTTTTTTTGCATAGTCATTTATCACTCTAGTTAATGCAGTTCTAAAACCAGTCAGATGAGTTCCTCCTTCTCTTGTATGAATATTATTAGCAAAACTGTATTCATGAGGATTATAATCGTCAGTATAGGAAAGAGCTACTTCTACTCTAACATTATCCATTTCTTTTTCTACATACATGGGCGGTTCATTAAGAACTTTTTTATTTTTATTTAAATGTCTAACAAATGATGATATTCCACCCTCAAAATAAAAGGAATATTTTTTGGGTTTTTGTGAAGTTGTATCGGCTATATTAATTAGAACAGACTTAGTCAAATATGCCTGTTGTCTTAAATGATTAACAATAACATTAAAATCAAATACAATATTATTGAATATCGAAGAATCTGGCTTAAATATTATCTTAGTACCTTGCTTATCTGTTTTTCCAATAACCTTAACATCTGAAACAACTTTTCCTTTTTCATATTTTTGTGAATATATCTTCCCATCTCTATAAACCTGAGCTTCCATCGATTCGCTCAACGCATTAACTACAGAAACTCCCACACCATGCAAACCACCAGAAACTTTATACCCGCCAGTTTCACCAAATTTTCCCCCGGCATGAAGAGTAGTCATTACAGTTTCAAGTGCTGATTTTTTAGTTTGCTTGTGAATATCAACGGGTATACCTCTACCATTATCACATACTGAAACTTTATTGTCTGGTAATAATTCAATATCTATAGTGTTAGCATGACCAGCCATTGCTTCATCAATTCCATTATCAACAACTTCCCATATTAAATGGTGCAAACCTGCGGTTCCAGTTCCGCCTATATACATACCGGGTCTTTTTCTAACTGGCTCAAGACCTGATAAAACCGTAATTTGCTTAGCGGTATATTCGTTTTGTTTATTTTGTAATTTGTCCATTATAAAATAAAATCCTCCATATTTAGAGTATCATTAACCTATTTTTCGAATGTAATATAGGTTTTGATTGACTATTAATATCATTATAAAACAAGTAGCTTTTTTTAGCAAATTTCATAAATTTACTTTAATATCAGGTCTTTATCTAAAGTGTTATCGTATAAAACCTGTCCATTAAAAATTGCTTCTATCTGAGTATTGGAACTGCCTGGTTGTTTCTGAATATATAATTCGTAATCTTCACTTTTTGCAATCTCTGGCAATTCATATTCTATTGATAAAATTCTTGTTTGGCCAATCGGAACTGTAAACCAAACACCGAAAACCTGCTTACCAGCTTCAGTTCCAATATTTATATAATCTATAGCACTTACATTATCCATTGAAGCAGATATTAATTTTGATCCATGTGGTACTAAAATTCTTGTATAATTTCTATTATTACCGTCAGGCCAAGTTCCATCACCCAAATGTGAACGAACTATTGTTATCCTATTAATAATTTTTCCTGAATCTATGTTACTTATTAATTTTACATCCTGAGCCATATTTAAACTACTTTTCATTCCCCCTAAATTAGAATTATTAACATATAAATAATCTTTTTCTGTTTTAATTACTTCTCCAGACCATTTTTTTGATGAAACAATTTTTTGAATAAGAGAATTTTTAAAATAAATTAGGATTTCTTTTTCATTAAGTTTTTGAAAAATATAATTATAAATTATATTGCGGTTTGATTTATCAAAAATTCTATCTTTTAAAACATCGTACATATCTTTTAGGATTGTTTTGGGTTCATTAATCAAAATATTTTCTTCGTTTTCCCAATATTTTTTTTCAATTTCTTCATGTAGCACATCAAAAAAATTTTCTGAAGTTATAGTTTGACTGTACTGTGGCAAATTCACAGGACCTAAAACTTTTAGTAAATCTCTAACAAATGTTGCGTTTATCGCAATAACACCGTCAACTTCTTGTCCACCTTGATTTTTATAAAACCAAGCTATTTCTCTAGCCGATTCAGGATAATCGATTGCCCAATTAGAATCTCTCATCGACCAATACGGATTTCCTTCATTTTTATGCCAGCTTGCTAAAGGTTCTGGGGCAATCCTTTTTAAGATATAATCATAATAATTATCTTTCTTGTAAATATTAGTTTCAATTTCTAAATTTTTTATTTTACCATGCTGAATATCTAAAATTGCATAACTACCAATAAATCCACCTGTTGCCCTCGCTTCAGCATTATTCTGAAAAACAATTAAATACTTACCGTTGTTAAACAATTTTACAAAATCCATTTGATCTCTTACATTTACCAAATTATCATTAGCATAAACACTAATTATACTAATTAAAATTACACAAACAACAGCAATAATAATTTTTGTAAAATTTAATTTACTTTTTCTAACAGAATTCAATATAAAACCTGGCTTATTAGAATTATTATGGCTAGGCTCACTAGATTTTACAGATTTATTTGGTTTTTTTTTCGATATACCGTCGAGCAATTTATCCTCCTAAAATAAACTTTTTAAAAAGTTTATTTTTTGTATTTTGGGTTAAAATATTCTACAAGAAATACTAATGCCAAACCTAAAACAATACCGGAAATTAACCCAATAAAAGTATTCATTACTACAGACTTTTGACGCCTTAAAACAGTTATATCCGAGAAAGTTAAATAGAAGTTTTCTGCTGAACCATTAACAATATCTGAATTTAATCTTTTTTCAGTAAAATCTTTGGTTGAGCTTATAAGATTATAAACATTCGATTCGTTTGTGGAAGACGCAGTAACTTTTATGGCCGCAGGGTCTGATTTTTTTACATTGATAACTTTTGCCAGCTTGTTTAATTTTTCTGTTGGTAAATCTAAATTAGCATTATCATAAATTTTTATAACATTTGATGGATCAGCTAACCAATTCACTATTGTATTGGCCATAAGAGAGCTTGCTTGTATTGCATAATACTTGTCATACTCAAAATCGCCAGCTTCTGGCTGATCTGATTTTTTATTTACATAAATAACCGCCGAGCCGTCAAATGCTTCCGGTTGAGATACAGTAAAAAAATAAGCTCCTAACATAGTTACAATTACTACTAATACAAATAACCAAAAACGCAACCCAATAATTTTTACATAATCTTTAAGTTCCATATATTTTCCTTTCAGCCGTAGAAATTTCTATCTACGAACATCTTATAATTATTACAAATA
>CAYZSW010000004.1:0-95497 GCA_964481135.1 uncultured Candidatus Saccharibacteria bacterium | reverse complement strand
AACTTTCCTTAAAGGTTACCCTGTGGCAGAGACCACAGGGAATAGCAAGTTTAATTTTTTTTCTGTAATATTATAATTTGATTTTACTATTAACAAATTTTTTTATTTTATCTTTAAAACCATGTTTTGCAAATTTCAATGCATGATTTCGAATTTCTAACGGATTAAATTTTTTATGATTAAATTTTTCTATTGCTTTTGTTAAAGAATTCTCATCTTGATTTATAAAAAAACTACCAGTTTTACCATCAACCACTGTTTCTGTAGCACCACCGGCCTTGTATGCAATAACAGGTCTTCCCGACGCCATTGCTTCTAACGGAGTTATACCAAAATCCTCTAAAGCAGGAAATACATATGCTATACATTCGCTATAATATTTTACCAAATCTTTGTCAGAAACTCTTCCTAAAAATTCAATTTTATTACTTTTTGTTATCTTTTTCAAATCCTCTAAACCATAACCAGAACCAACAACTTTTAATTCTTTATCTAAATTATTAAATGCTTTTATAACAATATCATATCGCTTGTATGGAACCATGCGTCCGGCAATTAAATAATAATTTTTAATATTCTTACTAATACAAAATTTTTCTACATCTACAAAAGGATGAATTACTACAGAATCTCTATCGTAATATTTTTTAATTCGTTTTTGAATAGTTTTTGAATTAGCAATAATAAAATCTGGTCTTTGAGCTGCTTTATAATCCCATTTTTTTAAATTATTGATTACATAAGGCATAACAGGACGAATAAAAAAAGGTATTGGTGCAGTTTTTAAATAAAACTCGGTTTCATTCCAAAGATACCTAGTGGGTGTATGACAATAACATATATGTAAAGTATTTTTTTTAGTTATTACTCCCTTAGCGAATGCTGATGCGTCTGATAAAACTAAGTCATATTTTTCAAAATCAAAACTTTCTATTGCCTTATGCATAATCGGCAAATACCATTTATATTTACTAACCCCAAGAGGCATTTTTTGTATCCAAGAAGTTTTTATTTCATATTTACCAAAATATTTACCCATTTTTTGTCTATCAAAAACAAGTGTATGGATTGTGGCATTTGGAAATATTTCAAGCAGTGCCTCAAGAACTCTTTCTGCGCCACCATATTGAGTTAAAAATTCATGTACTAATGCAACCTTCATAAATTACCTTTTATTTTTATTGTAAAAAATTTGTTTTTTTGATTTTTTATTTATACAAAATTGTTATTATTAATTTGAAACCAATATTTTTTCTTTGTAAATATTTATATTAATAAGCACCTTTTTTAGTAAAAATTACAACTAAAGTTCTTAGAATAATTTTTATATCCATGCCAAATGACCAATTTTCAATATAATAAACATCTAGCTTAACCCATTCTTCAAAAGAAACATCGGATCGGCCAGAAACCTGCCAGAGGCCGGTTATTCCTGGCTTGATGCCTAGCCTTTTTCTTTGTTCTTGTGTGTAAAGTTTAACTTCAATCGGCATAGGTGGTCTTGGTCCAACAACACTCATTTCACCTAAAAATACATTAATAAACTGAGGCAATTCATCGATTGAAAATTTTCTTAAAATTTTTCCTAATTTTGTAACTCTGGGATCATTTTTTAGTTTAAACATATTGCCATACTTTTTAATATATTCAGCATGTTTTGCCTCTGCTCCATCATACATTGTTCTAAATTTAAAAATATAAAAATTTTTGTCTGCCCCAACTCTTTCTTGACGAAAAAATATCGGACCCCTGGAATCAATTTTAATTAAAATTGCAACGAGTAAAAATATCGGCGAAAGCAATACTAAAACAATACTTGAAAATAATATATCAAAACTTCTTTTTGCAATTTTACCCCATCCTTCCAGAGGCGTACGAAAAAATTCTATAATAGGAATTCCTGCCAAAGCGGTAGTGTAAACATTTGATGTTTTAACTTCAAAAAGATTCGGCACTTGTTTAAAACTAATTTGATTTTCATGGCAAAATTGAATGATTCTTAAAACTCTTGACTCAGATAAATTTGGATTAGTAATAATTAAGTCATCGATCGGATGATTTTTAATTATTTTTTCTAAATCAGAAATTGGGCCCAATATCTTCATATGTTCTTGTGTCTTATAATCTTTATCTTCAGGGCACGATACAATGCCAATTAGCTTGTAACCTAAACTTTTTTTGTGTTCTTGAATAGATTTTAAAATATTGTAACTAATTTTATTTTTACCAACCAAAATCAATCTATGAATACCAATATTATAATTGTATAGATAATGTTGAATAATCCTAATGATTCTTCTGCCCAAAGTAACAAATATTATACCTAAAACCCAACTGTATAAAATTACTAATCTAGAAAAAAAGAAAGTGCGAGACAAAAATATCCAGGCAACGACTAGCATTATTCCGGCAGATACACCAATAATTATTCCGCCAAATTCATCAATACCGTAACGAACTTTTCTTATACTATATAATCCTTCTATGGCAAAAATAATTATCCAAAATGGAACTAAATATAAAATAAACTTAATATAATCAGAAAATTCCCATAAAGTAATTACTTCACCTTGATAATTACGCAAATAATATGCAAACACGAACGAACAAATTATCATTGCAATATCTATTGGTAATAGCAAGAAATTAAAAATTAATTCAGATCTTTTCATGAAATCTCCAAAAACTGATAATTTTGTAATTTTATTATACCTAATATTTGTTTTTTATTCAACAAGAAAACCCGCAAATGTTGCGGGTTTTCTTGTATCTAATAAAAAACTTATTTAGCTTTTCTAAGCATTGGAAGACCTGTTCGCTTATTTTCCATAACTTCATAGCCAGCAGGCAAATCGTCTAAAACACCTTCTTTTTCAGTGCGAGCAAAAAAGTAAATAGTTTGTTTTCTGCCTCCTCTAAGAGTTACATCTTTTTTGTGTAAAAAATATTCTTCACCTGTTTTTTTAGATTTAACTGAATATGCCATATATAATCACCTCCCTTCACCTCTGTATTTGATTTACTGTTATATTAATCAATATGACAGCTAAGGAGCTTTACAGAGGCCTTACTAGAAATCTTATATAAACTCCTATCTTTCGACCTAATTATATATTATCTATCTACCATATTAACAGAGGTCTTAACCTTGTCAATAGGTTTATAATTTAAATTAAAAAATAACCTGAATAACAGGTTTAATTTAAATCAAAAAATTAAAAATACACATTAAATTATTTTATTTTTTTCCACAGGTATATTTAATCAGATTTATATATTTAAAAAATAAAAAAGGAACAAAGCATTGTTATCGCTATGTCCCTAAATTTTTTTTGAAAAAGCCACATTATTTCTTAACACGCAAGTATTTATATCCGTAGATCAAGCTTCCATCTTTATTTTTCCCTATTTTTACATAATGACTCTCGTATGGTTCATTACAAATGTTGCATCTTAACCCATTAGATGAGCAAATCTTTCCTGAGCATCTTGGCACCTTACAGTTGTCTACTGTATCCTCTAGAGTAAAAGTTTTTTCTTCCAAAATTTCAACTAATGCCTTCATTGTTTCACCTCCTTTATTGTTGATACTGCTTTTGATTTTTTACGACTAAACTACACATACAGGTTGCTCTTGCGAAAGTTTTTCAACTAACTCGACGGGAAGTTCTATGAGCCATGATTTTGCACCTAGATCAAGATCTTTGCGTTGATCCTCGGACAATTGAGGTTGACTTATTTTTTTTTCTTCAGACATATCCTCACCTCCTTTTCACTTCAAAGTCAAAAAACTGTTAGCCACATTTGTATTCGGACATCAAAACTGTTTTGGGGTGTAAAATTCCACCCGGATGCATAAACTTTACAACCTTGTCATTTTCATCCATTATTGTTTCGACTCCTTTTTTTAACCTCAAGTTGCCCATTAATAGAAATATATTGTTTTCTACATTTTGGACAACTGTAGCCAGAAAGATGATTCACGCTCGGATCATCCTCCAGGGACGCACCACACGCACAAACCAATTCAATAACCGTCATATTTTCCTCCTTTCCAGCAATGTATATGCCTAAATAACTTAAGCAAATAATTACTGAAAAGGATTAATTTTTAAATTACTATAAAAACAAACTAATCCCGCCAAGGCGGGACTAGCTTTTGTATTTATATGTTTATTTACTATGCAATAGCCGCCTTGGTACGATTAATAATGGCCAAAATAATTTGGCTCAAAATAATAATAATTTGTACCAGGTTTCGACTTTGCATAATAAAAAACCTTTAATTATAAATATCTATTAATATTTTAAAAAAATGCATAAATCTTGTCAAGTATTTGAAGAAATGATTAAAAAATGATAAAATGTTTTTAAGGTCGAATAACAAATATACATAAATATATAGGAGTTTTAATATGAATAATTTTGGCCCGGGTTGCGATGGCTGCTCTGGATGCGGATATGGTCCAGGCTGTGGTTGTGGAAACAACTAAAAATTGAAACTAAAAAAAGTACCTACGATAAATGGGTACTTTTTTATTCAAATAGAATTCATTTCAATTTTTACATACTTATATTTCGAATCAAATAAAAATTCGATAGAAAAGTTATATATTTGAAATCAACTAATGGTTCTCGACGAACTCGAACAATAAATAATTGTCAGCAAACACGAACAATAAATAATTAAAAAATCGTAACAACATTAATAATTTAAATATTTAATATTTTATTAATTTTATCTTTATCAAAACCAAGCACGATATCTTCTTTATTTTGATTATTTATAATAATTACAGGAACTCCCATTTGACCTGATTTTTCTACCATAATCTCTGCCTGTTTTTCATCTTTAGAAACATCAATTTCTATAAAATCAATATTTTTACTTTTTAAATAATCTTTTGCCATCACACAATATGGGCAAGCTGGCGTTGAATATACTGTTATTTTCGCATTTTTCATAAAAAACCTTTCATTATTTAATATCTATATAATAATTATTGTTTAATTATTATATATTTTAATAGCTAACTTACTCATATGTCATTTTGTTAAACTGATATTATATCCAAGTTTTAAGCCACATCCTTTGCTGATATTGTTCTTTTGTTACAGGCATGCCAACAACTATTGGAAAAAAATAAACAAACCAACTAAACGCAAGCAGTAATATGATAAACCCAATTATATTATATTTTGTTCTAAGTAAGTTGTAAACAAACCAAGAAACTAAAATTATTAAAAATGGTACTGCTGGCAAGAATAAATATAAAAAACTAATTCTGCTAATAAATACCCAAGGTAACAAAAATGAAAAAATACTAATAACTATAAAAAACAAAATATTTTTATTCTTTTCGTTTTTAAAAAATCTGAAGATAGCATAAATTATTGCAACAATAGAAGTCCAAAATATTGCAAGATTGCCGATTTGTAAAATACCCACTATCTTACCCCCATTATCTAGATCTTTATATTCTATACAAATTGGTCTAATCATTAAAAGCCATGTATACCATTTAGATGCGTATGGGTGAGTTTGGGTTAAATTTTTATGAAATCCAAATGCCTGGGCGTGCCAATCAAATAAAGAAAATTGACTAATATCTGTTAGTTGAAATATTACAAAATAAGTTGTTACTGACAACATTAATAAAATCGCTAAATTATACCATTTTATAATAAATTCTTGATAAAAAAGTTTTCTTGTTTCTGGATCAATTAATAAATAAGCCAATAAAGGAAAAAATATATATAAAGCAGACCACTTAACTAAAAGTGCATATGAAAAACAAATGCCAGACAAGAAGAGAATATAATTATTTTTAGTTTCTTTCCAAAGAAAAAATAAATACACTGTTGATAAAATAAAAAATACAATAAAAATATTAATTAATGCCAAACGAGATTCAACAAGTAGCATCGTTGAGCATAAAGATAAAAATAAACTTATCAAAGATATATATTTGTTTTTAAATAATTTTTGACTAATTGAATAAATTAATATTACACAAAATACCCCAATAAAAGCTTCTGAAACTCTCCACCCCAGTGGATTATCCCCAAAAAATCTAATACCTTGAGAAATAAATAATTTACCCATAGGCGGATGAACATCAAAATATTCCCCACCGCTTAAATGTTTTTGAGCAAAATCAGTATAATATATTTCATCAAAAACTTTCCATTCGGGGTGTTTTAAACCATAAAATCTAGTAGCTAGAATTAATATAAATAAAAAAGCTACAATCACTTTATAATATTTATCAATTATTTTTTTCATTTGATTTCAATTGTTTCTTTCTCTATTGGTAATGTTGTTTTAATATGAAGTTTGGAATTTATTATGTTTGATAAATTCTCTCTGGCCTCTTCTTCTCCATGAATTAGAAAAACTTGTTTTACTGCTTTAATTTTTGAAAGCCACAATGTCAAAAAATTGTAATCTCCGTGTGCCGAATAAGAGTCAATCGAAACTACCTTTGCTTTAACATTGATTTTATCGCCTAAAATTTCAACTTGTCTGGCGCCATCAATAATTTCCCTTCCTAGTGTACCTTTAACTTGAAAACCAACAACGGCTAAAGTTGTACTAGAATCTGATAAAAAATCTCTTTCGTGAAAAAGAATCCTACCACCGGTACTCATTCCTGCTCCAGCAATAACAATTTTTGGCCCCAACTGATGTCTAATTTGTTTTGATTGTTCTACTGTCTCACAAATTTTTAAACTTGGAAAATGCAAAATATCGTCGCCCAATTTTATTCTGCGCTTAGCCTCCTTGTCGTAGTATTTTTCATATTGAGGATATATTTTAGTTACCTTAATAGCAAGTGGACTATCTAAATAAACTGGTATATCAGGAATTTTTTTATCTGATATCATTGCATTAATTTCATAAAGAATTTGTTGAGTTCTTTCTAGCGCAAAAGAAGGAATAAGTAGTGTTCCATTATTTTTAATTGTATCTAAAATTAAGCTTTCAAGAATTTTTGAGCGTTCTTTGATTCCTTTGTGCGACCTTTTACCATAAGTAGATTCCATAATTACATAATCTGCATAATCAATAAAATCCGTATCTCTTAAAATTGGCACTGGGGGATTACCCAAATCACCAGTAAAAACTATTTTTTTACCTTCGATACTTAATTCAACTATTGCTGATCCAAGAATATGACCAGCATCATAAAATTTAGCTTTTATGTTATCTACAACAGTAAAATCTTCATAATATTCTTTTGGTTCGAAATGTTCTATAACACCTAAAACATCAGCTAAAGAATATATAAGCCCATGTTTATTTTTTGTTTGCAGATTTCCTTCTTGTAATTTTTGAGCATCCTGTAAAAAAATATTTGCAAAATCATAAGTAGGATATGTCGAATAAATTTTACCGACAAAACCATTAGCATAAAGTTTTGGAAGTAGGCCAATGTGATCTAAATGAGAATGACTAATAATTACCGCGTCGATTTCCGAAGCATTGTAGGGAAAATCGCGATAATTTTTTATTTCTGAATCTTCTAACCCCTGGAAAAGACCACATTCGAGTATTATTTTTCTGCTGTCGGTTTCAATTAAATAATTAGAACCTGTTACTTCTCCACAAGCTCCATAAAATGATATTTTCAAATTACCTCCAATACTTTATTTATCATAATTTTATTATAATCAATTTTGTACAAAAAGAAAAAACCGCCGATAATAGCGGATGATAACTTTTTAATTACAATTAAACTACTCTAATAACGAAAGACACCACTTCTGCAACCAGAAATTGGAAAGGTAAGTACAAGTAGCGCGCAAATCAGGACCAGCGCTATTGGTCCGTGAAAATATTTTCTTTTCACACAAAACACATCCTTTACTAGATTTTGATATCGGTATATGAATAAATCCCTTTTGATACAGGGATGAAAAAGTTAGTAAACTTTGTGGCTTAAATTATTAAGGAACATATTAAAGATAATAATCTTATGTTTATACAATGTTATCAATTGAAAGTAATATTTGTATAATATTAATAATTGAGTAAATACAAAATGCATAAATTATTATATTAATTATTAAAAAAAGTATTTTTTTAGTTTTTGGGTTTAATTTTTTAAGAATTGGGGTTTCTATATTTTTATTTTTGATGTAAACATTATAATTTTCTATTGTTCGAAATACCAGAATCCAAACAATAAAAAATAGTACCGCTAGTGCGGTTATTTTTACGATTATAATTGTATTTTTTATTGGTAGATAAATTCCAAAAATATTATTAGTAATTATTAAGGATACCGCTAATAAAACAACCATTATTATTATAAAAATATTTGAAATTATTTTAATTAAATTATTCTTTTTCCAAAAGTCCATAGCACTTCCTTATTCAAAAATTCTATTAATTCCCCTTAACTATAATATATCTTACCTGTTATGTCAATGAATTTTAATAAATATTAAGACAAATATTCTGACTAAGACTCAATACTTATAAGCAGAAATATTGGTTCATAATATGAACAAATTATTCTAATTCAAGTGTTGAGTTTTTTATTAACAATTACATAATTCATATCAATACTATATTTTTTATAATCTTTATATATTTTTTTAAATTTATTAATAAAAGATTTTTTTCCTGCAAGAAAATAAAAATTTTCGTGAGTAGAGGCAAGTACCCATTCTAAATTTTCAGGAAACATATAGTTATCAAAAATAGTAGTTTTTATTATGTTTTCGGGAAAATCATTTATACTAAAATTAACTGCATGTTTTGCTAGATCTCTATTTATCCAATTCCCAACAGCATACATAGATTTAATATTTTCTTTAATAAAAAACTTTTTGATAAGTGATAAGAAATATTTCATTGCTGGTTCATTGCTTTTTTTATTTGTTTTGAATTTTGCAATATCAAAAGTTACGACACTTTTATAAATATCTAAAATTTCTTTTTCAGATTTATTTTGTGCACACCAAAAATTTGGTAAAGGGCTACCAATATCAATTCCACCAAAAAATGGTATTGGAATAGTTTTATGTTTTAAATATCTTTTAATAACTTTATCTTTATTCCTACCAAATTTTTCACTAAATTTTTCTAAAATTTGAATTGTTTCTTGTTGGTTTAACTTTTTCATAATTTCTCCTGTTCAACAAAATCAATTAATTCTTTTTAAATATAGTACATCTAACCTGTTATGTCAATGAATCTTGCTGTAAATTTTGCCACAGGCATTTTAATACTTACACCTACAAAGTGAAAGTATGAAAGTGGATATTGCAAAAAAACATCTTTTTACTAGATTTTGATATCGGTATATGAATAAATCCCTTTTGATACAGAGATGAAAGAGTTAGTAAGCTTTGAATATTATTTTTTAAGGTACGGTATGTATTCTGGTATAAAATAAATTAAATATATCATTGATATAATCCAGAATATACAAGCAAAACATACAATTATATAATATGCGGTTTTTTTGTTCTTTTCAGGAATAATTTTAAGTATAGGTGCTTGATGATATAAATTTTTGTTTATTGTAATATATACATCTTTAGATACAAATATAAAAGATAATATAATAAATAATATACATAATAAAAAATCAAGTAATAAAAGATTTTGAATAATATTTGATGGAATAAATAATGTAAAAATACCCGTTAAGTGTATAAACAAAAAAAATGTTAAAAAAGTAAATAATAAAATTACTATATAATAAACTAGATTTAATATACCTTTATTCTTTAAATACAAATACCCTGTAAATTTTATCATAATATATAAAAAAGAAATTCCAAATACTAAAAATGACCATAGCGCTAAATAACTTGATAAATAATAGCCTAGTACACCAAACAAAATAAAGATTATCCATGCTAAGTAGTAATTCCAAAATGTATTCTTTTTCCAAAAATCCATATATTCCTTTTCTTCAATAATATTTCTAAATCGCTTTCAATATACATTCCCAAATATTCGTATCCCCAGTGACTTATGGATCTTCGAAAATGTTCTCTGAGGACAGGATCTTCAAGAAACGACTTAAAAACACTTGTTGGCTGGTCGTTGATTTGCTCAATAAGTGATTTTTCGGAATTTTCTACATATTCTGCATCACTGAGCCTGAAAAGTTGGTTAAAATAATTTAGCAAATTTCTAGAATTAAAATCTAGTTTTAAATTGGTACAAATAGATTTTATATCTTTTGCTCTTATATCTTTGTTGGAAACTTGAATCAGTACATCGTACCAATTTTCTAAACCATTATTTTCTAATGATTCAATAGCATCGGCACCATTATTTTCTAATGATTCAATAGCATCGGCATAAAAATACATTGTCCAAGTTTTGACCCAATATTCTTCATCAATTCTGCAATCACTAGTAAAAAATGCATTAAGTATTTCTGAATTAATCATCTTGTAATCTCGAAGTAAAAATAAATCATCGAAGGATTCTGGATTATTGATTAAATCTTTCAATCGATAATTTTCTTTTTCAAGATTACAGATTTTTTGATTCAATGATTTTATTTCTTGGCATACATCTTCAATACCTGATTTGATAATTGCTATTTCCTTTATCATATCAGACATAGTAAGCAAGAAATAATAATTTTTTGATTCCAAATCACAAATAATCATTAACCCAATCAGTATCATCCAATTCATGTACCCTTCTAACAGATAAGGTTTTTTCTCTATTGTTAGATTTTCCATAGAGCCACATTGGATTAAATCCATACCCTTCGGGCCCCAGTGTAAAACTGCAATAGTTTGCATTAACATCGAAGCATAAATAATCCTAAACAATTCTGCCTTATTTTCGTTTTCACTCCAACATTTAAAAACATCCAAATTGAATTCTTTTTTTTCTATTTCTGAAATATTTTCTACAAAGTGTCTATAACACACTTTTTCAATCAAATTGTGTTTATTGAGTGTATTAAAAACTAAAACCCAGTTTTTTTTGTCTCTTTTGATGTTTTCGCAAAAAGATTTAAAATGTAAAATCGCATTATCGTCGATTATTTGACGATTTACTGTTTTAACTATACGGTGTAAATTCTCAATCCATCTAGCTAAATAATTCAGCCGATTAGATTCAATGTCGAATGGTGCAAACATTAATTCTTTACTTTTCATCGAATCAATAAACATCAACTCAAGATGTTTTTTGATATTAATCCTGAGTACATCTGTAATAATATTGATCGGTAAATCCTTCATTTTACTCTTAGCTAGTTGTAATTCTTGATTGTAAATTTTAACCCTCCCAAATACCACCTTAATTCTATCGGAATTATTTTTATACTTTTCGATGAGCTTTTCTAATTTTAAGCGCTTCATTCATAAGCACCCCTTTCATATTTTTTTAATGAACTTTTTTGTAAAAATCAATTTACAAAAAAATCATTTTAGTAATATACCATCAATTTTACGAGTAGTCAACCATTTTCACAAAAAACACATCATCGGTGTGTTAAAATTTGTTTTGTTTAATTATACAAAAATTTAGAAAAAAATTAATCGAAAATAATTTTTTGAAAATCATCTACATCGCAACAATTTTCAATTTTGAAATCCCCTACTCTTGTTCTTTCTAAATCAGATAGATAAGCTCCAACCTTAAGCTTTTGACCAATATCACGAGCAAGTGATCGAATATATGTTCCAGACGAACAAACAACTTTAATTTTTAAATATGGGTATTTGTAACTTAATATTTTAATAGAGTAAATTTCCACATCCCGTGCACCAAGAATTATTTTTTGTCCAGCCCTTACGCGCCTATGTGCTGGCTTACCTTGCACTTTAACTGACGAGTAAACTGGTGGCACCTGTTTAATCTTACCAATAAATTGTTTTAAAATATTTTTAATCTGTATTTTTGTTATTTGTCTATTGTTATCTGTTAATTGTTTTTTTCCTTCTGCATCATCTGTTTCTGATGTTTCTCCAAACCTAATAGTAGCAATATATTCTTTATCACATCCAATATATTTTGATAATTCCCGCGTGCCTTCACGAGTAATTCCAACCAAAAGAACTCCGCTTGCTAGCGGATCAAGTGTACCAGCGTGGCCGATTCTTTTTACGCCAGTAATTCGACGCAATTGATTAATAATATCATGGCTTGTCGGACCTTTTGGCTTATAAATCGCATAAATATTTTTCATTTCTTATTCCCTTGCTTCGACACTTCGAAGTATAATAGTAAATAATTATGATAATAATTTTTTTAAAACTTTGCTACCCTTGGTTTTAAAATGCATTTTATTAATTACACCCATACTCAGCGAGCTTTCAAAATTTATTTGAGCATATGTTTTACCATTATATAATTTTTTAACTGATAAAAGTCTCCTAGCAACTGCTTTAATCTCTGTTGAACTCATTAAATCTTTTAAAAACATTTCTGCTTCTTTTTTATTTTTTATCTTCGGTAATGTATTATTCAAAAAATCCAATGCTTCTTTATTAAATTTTATTTTTTCGGTATTTCCCATGATTATATTATACTACGATACTGCGAAGCATGATAGTAGATAATTGATTATATTAAAAATATTTGGTAATATTTTAATATGTTCCGGGATCGTCTAATGGTAGGACAGCGGCCTTTGAAGCCGTCAATCTTGGTTCGAATCCAAGTCCCGGAGCCAACAAAAAATGAGCGTTTTAATCGCTCATTTTTTGATACTAATACTCTAAGTAATTAATAAGCCAGGTTCTGTTTAAATCACTATCTATCTTATGCGTTGAGATCAGTAATTATTGATACGAGAAGCATCTTTTTTAATATAATTTAGTGAACTAAATTTATATTAATATAATGACTTGATCCACTCAACTTGCACTATACAGGGGTTACACAGATGATTGTTACCAATCAAACGGATAGGATCTTACTCTATCTTTTCACCCTTACCTTCAAAAATTTTAAGGCGGTTTATTTTCTGTTGCCCTATACCCTCGTCTTGCGACGGCCGAGTTTACACTCGGTGTATTACTCTTTAGTGCCTGGACTTTCCTCTCCGCAAGGAGCAGTGATTTAAATTACTTAAAGCCAATAAAAGATAACATAAAAATACTCAAAAGTCAATCCTAATTTGTAGTATTTGTAAATTTAAATGTATTTATTACTTTTTTAATTTCAGCATCGGTAATAGTTTCCTCTAAATCGCTTGGTACAGTATCCCAAATACTATATGCATATACATATTTATCGTTTTGATCGATTTTTGTAAAATCGTTTTTATTTCCTAGATTTTCCCAATCAGAAATTTTGTATATTGAAATTACAAAAGGAGAAGCATATCCCGTCTTATCAGTTTTATAATCTTTATCCTTAGTTGGAAGATAAAATCTATAATGTACTCCATTATCTTGAAAATTCTTTGTGTCTTGCTCGTATTTATACCCTTGCCAATTATCATTCAGTGTTAAAGAAAAACCATATTTCTCATTAGTAAAAGTTTTCCAATCTTGCGTTGGACTTGGAGATGGAGAAGAGGTCTGTTGCGAAATAACATTATTATATTTATCTTTAAGTTGCGAATACTGACTTTCTAGATCTGAAATTTTATTATCATCTTGTGTTTTTAAATAATAAAGATATCCACAGCCACCTAAAGCTAAAATTAATAAAACAATCAAAATATGTTTTGAAATATCTGTTTGGTCTTCCATATATTACTCCTTTGTTATTATTTTCTTTTATTAATAAGAATTTATTTATCGAAATTTAAGATATTAAAATTAGTTATGCTATTTTAATTATAACAAAAATAATTATATTACAAAAATCACCCCAGTATAGTTTACAAATCTGCGGTGATTTCTGCTTACCTCTATCATTATTTCTTTAAATGATGCATTTTTTAATTCAACTTTGCGAAATTTCCCGACCACATGTCTTGCCTGCCTTGCCTGCCTTGTCGGCAGACAGGTAAGATCATGGGGGTTAATTTCTTTTGTTGTGAAAATGATAAATTTAAAAAATTACCATCTTAATTTATCATTGTTGTCCTCATCTTGCTTTGGGATGTCTTTAATGATTTCCTCTGAATTATTTTTTTGATTAATACTTATTTCTTCTTGTACAGCTTTTTTTATCTCATTTTGCGATTTTGAAATATCTTTCTTAACAGGAATATCTACTTCTGCCATCTTTGGTTCTGAAAAATAATTATAACCATAATACGCAAATCCTAAAATAATTGTTGCTAATACCATCGAAATTATCCAAGACAATCTGGGATTTTCTTTGCTAACTGGTTCGTTGTCCGGCCCTATTGTAGCAATTTCAGTACCCATAATTTGCCCTTCATCGTCGCTTGGTTCTTTCTCTGGCTCTTCAGTATCTTCTATAATTTCAGCTGCTTCTACCTTTGGAACAATACTTCTTATAATTTTACTTAAACTAGATTTATCTGAATCAGCTAAATCGCCTGTTATTGTCTGTTCTTTTTCTTCTACTAGTTTTTCTTTAATTGTGAAGGTAATAATCGTTTCTAGATAATTGAAATTATTGTCAATCACTATTACTTTAATACTAACCTTACCTGGTTTTAATCCAATAAATTTCCCGTTTTGATCAATAACGCCAGATCCTGAATGAAATATTACTTCCCAATAAGCTAGTAAGTCACTAACTCGATTACCATTTTTATCCAATACTTTAATTTCAAATTGATATAATTCACTTTCAAATATCTCTTCCGATGGTTTAATGATTTCCATTGATTTTGGACTACCTGGATAATGGACGGTAATATTTGTAGATACTTCGACTCCGTCAATTTGTGCTTTTATCTCCCAGGTGCCAACCTTACCAGCATAATATATGTTGTCTTGAAAATGGCCTTTTGGATCATTGGTATAAAATTTAGCTTCAGAGGTTACATCCCAGTTATTTCCTTTTAAGTCGTATGCAGTAACTGTATATGACTGATTTTGATCTGCATTTGCTAAATTCAAATTTGTTGGATCAATACTTAAAGATTCAATAATTTTTTCCTTAACAACTATTTTTGCTTCATCTGTAACGTCGTCAAAAAATCCTCTTATTGTCCATGTGCCAACATTACCAGGAAAATATGTATTATCAACAAATATTCCACCATGTCCAGATTCCAAAACTGATAAAGTTAAACCGTCGTGAGTATCTACCGTTCTTGAATTACCATATAAGTCACGAGCTGTGACAGAATATTGTTGAAATGAATCCAAAGAAATTGTTGACTCTTTAGGATCTATTTCGATCGATACGGACTTAGCATAATCAATATTAAACTGATTTGTATATCCAACAGATGAACCTAATTGGGCTTTTATTGCGACAAGAGTTTCAACCTTAAATACTGTAACTTTAAAAGTTGCAACTCCTAAATTAGAACTAATAAATTCATATTGTGGAAACAATGGTCCAATATTTCCCAACCCTGAAAATGTTGGAAAATTATTTGGATTACTCCAATCATAATCGGTAATTGTGTTATTTAAAACATCTTTAGGCGCAACAGTAATATCAAAACTAGATCCTGCTACTTTATCGCTTAAATTTGATGTTAATTCCCAGCCAACAACAGCAGGATTTACTTTTATTTGAGCTTCATCAGTCAAGCCTAAGTATGTTGCAGTTACTGTCCAAAAACCTGAACTGAAAGAAGTGTATGTATTTTCGGACCATGATCCACCAGCACCTGCAGAAATTGAATATTCTGATAAACTAGTAACATCCCAAATATTTCCTTGCTCATCTGCTGCACTCACAGTATAAGATTGACTCTCGCCAGAATCCACAATAGAGCTTTTTGGAGATATTGTAATCGAAATAGGATCATTTACCGTAGCAAAAGCTTTTGAAAACAAGCCAAACAGAATTACAAACACTACAGACACTAAAACAACTAGTACACTATTTAACAATTTTATCATTTTATTTATCATCGTGTTTCCAATAATTAATAATCGACCTGATACTTTATAAATTTAGTTTATAAGGTATCCAATAAAAACTAATATTAAAAGTTTCACAATATCAAAATTTGCTTTCGCAATTGTGTCGATAGGATTAAATCCCATCCACGAAAACATTTTTTAATATTTTATTATTTTTTTTCCGACCGTAAAGAATATAATCGATAGCAGTTAGATAAGTCATATATTTTAAAACCTATCAGCTAGCCATCAATTTTCTAACATCAATTTCAGTAGAAATTAATTATAACTCGAACGAAAAATATGTCAAATTCATAGTATTAATAAAAAAATGACCCTGATAAAATCAGGGTCTACTATTATTGTAATCAGGGGGTGAAAAATTTTTATAAAAAATTTATTTCCCCTTTTTTAAATGCCGGCTTAGCCGGCGAGGAAAAAAATTTGGAAAAAAAAATTTATTTCCCGTGTCTTGAGAGGTTAAATTTTTTAAACAAATGTTTACCACCTCTCATTTAAAAAATTTTAAATTGAAATTTCAATTTAATAGTTTACATTAACATAATAAATAATTTTTGTCAACAGCTTGTACTTTATGAACGCGTGGTGCACTAAATTCTTGAACTCGCCTTGAAATAAATAAATAATATTTTTTATGTTTATGCGAGTACCATATTGAAATATTTTATTTTAATTTTAAGTTATAAAATTTTTTTTAAATATTTTCCAGTGTATGATTTTTTCACTTTAGTAATTTCTTCTGGGGTGCCTTGAGCAATAACCCTCCCACCATACTTCCCTCCTTCTGGACCCATATCAATAACATGATCTGCGCATTTAATAATATCTAGGTTATGCTCAATTACTAAAACTGTGTTGCCTTTATCGACAAGAGCTTGTAAGACATTTAAAAGATTTTTAATATCTTCAAAATGAAGACCTGTCGTTGGCTCATCTAAAATGTATAATGTCTTACCGGTATCTTGTCTAGCTAATTCAGTAGCAAGTTTTATTCTTTGTGCTTCACCTCCCGACAAAGTTGTAGCTGATTGTCCTAATTTAATATATCCTAAACCTACAGCAGACAATACACCTAATTTTGTTTTTAATATTGGTACATCTTTAAAGAAAGCGTACGCTTCGTCTACAGTCATCTCTAAAACCTCGGCAATATTCTTTTCATTGTATCTAATTTTTAAGATTTCTTTATTATATCTATTACCATCACAAATATCACAAGTAATATACACATCGGGCAAAAAATGCATTTCATATTTAATAACCCCGTCTCCCTTACAATTCTCACATCTACCGCCTACCATATTGAATGAAAAATGACTTGTGGTTAAATGATGTTTTTGAGCTTTTTCTGTATTGGCAAATATCTCCCTGATAGTAGAAAAAATTTGAGTATATGTTGCAGGATTAGAACGAGGAGTTCTTCCAATAGGAGATTGATCAATATTAATTACTTTATCAATGTTTTGAGTTCCTAAAATAGATTTATGTTCTCCTGGCCCATTTTTAGCTCTATGAAATTTTTGTGCTAGTGCTTTTGCTAAAATGTCAATCATTAAAGTCGATTTTCCAGAACCAGAAACGCCAGTTACACAAGTAAGAGTATTAAGTGGAATTTTTACATCAATGTTTTTTAAGTTAAACTCATTCGCACCTTTAATAATAAGTGATTTATTTTTGTTAACCCTCCTATTTTTTGGTTTAGAAATGTTGTTTTTTAAGGTTAAATATTTACCGGTTAAGGATTTAGATGATTTTTTTATTTCAACTGGAGATCCTTGAGCAATAATTTTTCCCCCAAGCTCTCCGGCACCCGGACCAATATCAATAACATGATCAGCTGCCAATATTGTTTCCCTGTCATGTTCAACGACTATTACTGTGTTACCTGAATTTCTTAGTTGAAATAATGTTTGAATTAGTTTTTCATGATCTTTAGAATGTAATCCTATAGAGGGCTCGTCTAGTATATACAAAATGCCAGTTAAGTGTGATCCTAGTTGTGTTGCTAATTTAATTCTTTGCGCCTCGCCCCCTGCTAAAGTATCTGCTTGACGATTTAATGATAAATATCCTAAACTAACTTTTTGAATAAAATCTAATCTCTCAATTACATCTTTAATTATTTGTAAACTAATTTTACAATCTTCTTTTGATATTTTATTTTTAATTGTTGAAAAATAATTTAAAAGGTCATCTATGGTCATTTGATTCAAATCAATAATATTTTTACCTGCAACTCTTATACTTAAAACTTCTTTTTTAAGTCGTTTTCCTAAACAATCTGGACAAATTATTTCTGTCATATATTTTTGTATTTCATTTTTAATATAGTCCGAACTTGTTTCTTGATATTTTTTTTCTAAATTATCAATAATTCCAAGAAAAAAATTATCCTTTGTTCCAAATAATAATAAATTTATAATGCTTTTGGGTAAATTCGAAACCGGGGCATCTAAACTAAAATTATACTTTTTAGATAAATCTAAAAGAATTTTATGATAAGCATTTCGATGTGAAGTAATTCTACTCCAAGGACGAATTGCTCCCTCAGATAAAGTTAGTCTTTTATTTGGTAACACTAAAAGAGGATCTATTTGCTTTTTTTTACCAAGACCTTTACAAGTAGTACATGCCCCATGGGGACTATTAAACGAAAAAGAACTCATTGTGAATTCCGGTAATTCAATTTTGCATTTTTCGCATCGATATATTTTTTTAAAACTATTTTTTCCGTTATTTTTTACAGAAATTTTACTCAAACCGACTCCACAAATTGGACAATACACTTTCCCAATTTTAGCAAATAAAAGTCTTAGATAATCATAAATATCAGATATTGTGCCAACCGTAGAGCGCGGAGATTGGCCCACGCTTTTTTGATCAATTGAAATTGCAGGAGATAGTCCCTCGATATAATCGATATCTGGTTTTTTTATTGGTGATAAAAATTGTCTTGTGTAGCTTGAAAGGGATTCAACATATCTTCTTTGCCCTTCAGCATAAATGGTATCAAATGCCAAAGATGATTTTCCACTACCAGAAATTCCGGTAATAACAACCAGCTTCCCTCTAGGAATTGTTACATCAATATTTTTTAAATTATTTACTCTAACACCTTTGACAACAATGTTTTTATTTTTCATATTTTTATACCCTTGATAATTTTGGCTTTTGGTATTATAACAAATATACATAGTGTTTTCAATACCAATATTAATTTTATTAAAAAATAAATATTAAATATAATTTTTTTTACAATTATTTTTTTATTAAATTATTTAAATTTGGTATATTAAATATAAATAATAATTTATTAAAGAGGGGCAAGCTCATACTCTCAAAGAGTAGTTAGGAGGCATTAATGTTTGATAAAGATCAAGAAATTGGTGGCCCAGGCACAGTAGTGGGTTCTAATGTAAAATTAAATGGTGTTTTAAAGGACGCCAACGACATTACAATCCATGGCACTGTGGATGGTGAAGTTATTTCGGATAAAAATGTCCAGATCACTGAAACCGCAAAAGTAAAAGGTCCCATTACGGCTCAAGAGATAATTATTTCTGGTAAAGCTAGTGGTACAGTTTTAGCACATAAAAAATTAGAACTTACGCCAACTGGTAAAGTTTACGGCAGTATAGAAACAAAGGATTTAGTAATAAGATCTGGTGCCATATTTGTTGGAAAATGTAAAATGATTGGACACGATGAGAATCAAAAAAATGAAGAAGATGTGACAAATATTGACAAAGAAAACGAAACACAAAAAGAAGACAAAAGCAAAGATGAAAAAAATGATAAAAAAATAGAAGATGAAAAAGATACTAAAAATAACGAAAAAGAAGAAAAAAAAGAAGGTGGTTTTTGGTTTAAACATAAATCAGATGACGAAAAACCAAAATACGAATTAGAAAAATAACCACAGATTTTTATTTATCCCGCCCTTCTCAAAAAGTGGGATTCACTGATAACACGGATTAATATCAGTGAAATCTGTGAAACAAGATCAGTGGTATGTACTATTATATTTTAGAACAACCTAAAAATGGGTCTATTGCTTCTATCCAGAAAAAAATTCAAAGTTTACTGGCTTTTTACGGAATAACAGGAGAAATTTGTCGTGTATCACCCGCAAGAAGTATAGAAGAATTAACTCAAATTGCTCTTGCAAAACAATATAATACAATTGTAGCTGTTGGTTCTGATTATCTAATTAACAGTGTTGCAAAACACTTACAAAATACTGAATGCGCACTGGGTATAATTCCAATTAATGCTAGTTCATATATACAGAAATTAATTGGGCTCGGTGATATTAAAGATGCCTGTATTGCCCTAAAAGAAAGAAAGATTAAAACCATAAATCTTGCCTATATTTTACCTGATAATTTTTTTCTTACCAAAGCAAACATCGTACATGACAAGTCAACCATTGGGACAATTTATTTTGATAAATGTCAAACTAACATCAGATTTACTAATATCGCAATTTATTCTCCTTCTTTAGTTAACCACGATGAACCTAAAATTTATTTAAATATTGAAAATGATAAAGAAAAAAATAATTTTTTGAATAAAACATTTAGTTGGTTAGTTGGAAAAAAACAAATTAATAATTTTAATACTTATCTACGAATGAGACACTTAGTGATAGACACCCCTGAACCTATGCCAGTTATTTTAGACAACAAAATTATTGCTAAAACACCAATAGAAATTAAAGTTAGGCCTAAGGTATTGAAAATTATTTGTGCTCGTGTTAAAATAAATACTGATAAAAAATAATTCATGAGGTTTATTTATTAAGAAAAAACAATCTATCAACCAAGAAATTTCCTCTTTATCAGTACGCTTAATTAACGAAAAAGGGTCAGATTTAGGTGTTATTAATATTGATCAAGCTATGTTGTTAGCTTATGAAAAAGGTTTAGATTTAGTTGAAATTGGAGGCAACGCTAATCCACCTGTTTGCAAAATCTTAGATTACGGTAAGTATTTATACGAAAAAGAAAAACAAATTCAGAAACAAAAATCAAAACAAAAAGGTGGCGAAACTAAAGAAATTCAACTAGGCGTTAATATTGATAAACACGATTTAGAATGTAAAATTAAGCGAGCCAAAGAATTTTTGAATCAAAACAATAGAGTAATAATTTCTATTAAACTTATAGGAAGAGAAAATATTTTCGCCGATAAAGCTCAAAAACTTATTGATGAATTTAAAGTTTTATCAAACGCAAAATTTGAACAAAATACCAAAAGACAAGGCAATCGTATTTCAGCAATATTAAAAAAGTAACCATCGAAATACTATCAAAGGAGTCAAAGAATGCCAAAACTAAAAACTTCGAAATCAGCAAAAAAAAGAATTGTAAAAATTTCTAAAAAAAATAAAATAATTAGAAAAAAAATGTCTGCACAACACAGAACTAAAGGAAAATCAAAAAGAACACTTACTCAATCAACTAGAAACGCTGTTTTAAGTAATACTGATGCAAAAAAAATTAAAAAATTATTGCCGTACAGGTAATTATTCGTAATCTTTTATAAATTAAAATAATGTTAGCATAACCAATTAAGGAACCCAATGACAAGAGTTAAAAGAGGTATACAATCTAAAAAAACTCATAAAAATATCCTTAAAAAAACAAAAGGATATAAACATGGCAGAAAAAATTTAATAAAAAGAGCCAAGGAAGCAATTTCTCAAGCTGGTGAACACTCTTATCGACACCGAAAAACAAAAAAAAGAGAAATGAGACAGCTTTGGATAATTAGAATAAATGCTGCCTGTAAAGAACATGATATTAATTATTCAACTTTTATCAAAAAACTTAGCGATAAAAAAATTGAGCTTGATAGAAAAGTATTAGCAGACCTGGCCATGAATCATCCAGAAGAATTTAAAAAAATCATTGATCGAATTAAATAATAAAAAATATTTAAAATATAGTTTATTTTTAAAAAAAAATCATTTAATAAAAATGATTTTTTTATTTAGAATTTATTACCTATTGAAGCTCCGCGGGTTAAAACCCGCGGATTCCACTTAGGCGGAGCTGAAATCCGCCGTAGCGAAATCTTACCTTGCTTCATCCCCGGGCTAAAGCCCTGGGATTTCGCGAAGGCTGGATTAAAACAAACTTTTATAAAAAGTATTATAGTTAGATCTATAAATCATACTTCACTAAAATAAAACATAAATCATTTACTTTTAAAAAAATTATATAAATATACAACTAAGCCGATTACAATGAAAATATCTGCTAAATTAAAAGTTGGCCAAAAAGATAAAAATGAAGGTAAATTTATATAATCTACTACATATCCATAAATAAACCTGTCCAAAATATTAGAAATTGCTCCTGCAATAATTAAAGAGATTGCAAGCATGTTTGAAAATTTTGAAAAATCAGTATTAAAAATTAAATATATAAGTAAAATAATTCCAATTAAAATTATTAAAATTTTTAAAAAATTATTTTCGACAGTTCCGAATATTATTCCGTAGTTTTCCGAAATAATAAATGAAAAATATGTTTGTAAAACATATTTTATAAGCTGGTCCATAAAAACAAAAAACATTACAAATATTGCAATGTTAAAAAATCTTCTATTTAAGCTCATTATTTAATCCGTTTATTACTATGAGTTATGCAAGTTTTTGCCGATGGCATTGCCTCTAATCGTGCTTTTTCTATTTGCTTTTTACATTCCTCACACATGCCATATAGATTATTATCAATTTTGTCTAAAGCAATTTTTACATCAACTAATTCACCTTTTAATTTTTTTTCAATGCCTTTTTTTTCAGTAAAATCAGTTACCTCTGAAGCATTATCTTCTTCTGTATCACCATACTCGGGAAACTTACTGTCCGACGCCAATTCATTAATCAATCTTTGTTTTTCCGATAATAAAAAACTTTTTTGGCGTTTTAAAAAATTTTCATCAAATAATTGCTTTTTCATATTATTTCCTTTTTCTATATCTATCATACAAAACAAGGTATAATATTGCAAATCCTGAAATTACAAACATCAGCAAACCCGCTATTTGCCCAGTATTTAAAACCTTAACTGACTGTCCACTGTAATCGCGCAAAAAATCAATCCCTATTCTAATAAAACCATACGCACCTAGACATATCCAAAAAATTACTCCGTTAGGGAATTTCATCTTGGTAAAATTATTATAAAAATATAAAAATATAAAAAATAAAATCAGTGATTCAATTAATACAGTAGGTATACGATTGTTAATTGCAATAAAACTATTCGAAATCATTCCAGGATTTCCACCAGACAAAAAACCTCCAATTCTCCAAATACTAGCACCTAGTAAAAAACTAACTCCTATTACATCGAGCCATTTTATTAAGTCTTTTTTAAAAACTATTAGAAAAGCAATGAATCCTCCGATAATTCCTCCGAATGAAATAAGTCCTCCATTCCAAACATAAAAAATTTCGTACCAAGCATCAAACTGATTATTATACAACACAAAATAACTTATTCTTGAAAAAATCAAAGCGCAAACAAAAACTAACAATACTTTATCAAATAAATTATTATCGTTTAACTGTTTTTTAAAAGCTAGTTGTTTCATTACAAAATATACTGCAATAACCGAAATAGCTGCAAACAAACCATAACTATAAAAATTAATTTTTCCAATTGAAAATAATATTGGATACATAATCTAACCTTAAATAAAAATATCTGATATAAGCATCGCAAGCCACCTGACTTGTCGGCAGACAGACAAGCTACTAGCTACTAGCTACTAGCTACTAATTAGTATATTGCAATTGTCAAAAGTTTCAAGTTTTGATATATTATTTATTGAAGAAATTTTAGTTTTAAATAAATCTATTTTATTTAATACTTTTAACTTAAACATCTCAAATTAATTTATACATATAGGCATATTTTATGAAAGAATCTCTAATGGCAGTATTTGAAATACTAAAGACAATATTTTTTGTTCTTATTACTGCATTTTTAATAAGAACTTTTTTATTCCAACCTTTTGTAGTTGATGGAAATAGTATGGAACCAAACATGCACACTAATCAATATTTAATTGTTGATAAGTTAAGCTATCGCTTAAAAAATCCTAAAAGAGGTGAGGTCGTTGTATTTGCAGCACCTGACGCATCAGGATCAGATTACATTAAACGAATTATTGGCTTACCAGGAGAGTCGATAAAAATTACTAACAATAAAATATTGATTGATAATAAATTGTTAGAAGAAGATTATATACCATCAAATTTTCAAACTTATGTTGCAAATAATCCAGATACAACACTTGAAATAAAACTCGGTCCTGAGGAATATTTTGTTATGGGAGATAATCGAGAACATTCCCATGATTCAAGGATAATTGGAGCTATTAAAATCAATGAAATTGTCGGTCGCGCATGGCTAACACTATACCCATTTAATACTATTGGAAAAGTATTTGTCCCAAGTACAAATTAGCAATCAATTAGTTTCCAAAAATGATTCTTCGTAAAACTGGTCTACAGTAAAAGGTTCAGTTGATGAGTAAATATAATATATATGATTTACTTTATTTTTAAGTTTAAAAATAATTTCCGAATTGATAACTGGTGTTGCAATAACTATTTCTTGAACTTTTTGTGTTTTTAAGTATGAAATTGTCGCCATAACTGGATAAATTGAATTTATTCCATCGTCAACTATAATAATGCTTTGACTGGAAACATCATTTTTTTTTATTAACTTTTGATTAATATTAGAGTTTTTAATTTTTTCTTTCAAGCTTGAGATTTCTCGGTCTAAATAATCAGGACTAATACCATCTGTGCCAATTAGTTGATCATTAATTATTGGCTCTCCAGTTTCAGCAAATGCCCCAATAATTAAATTGGAATTAATTGGTGAATAAATTTTTTTAACTGATAAAAGTCCAAGTGATAAATTTAACTTTGACGAAATAGCTTTACCTACTACCAATCCCCCCTTGGATAAAGCTAAAATTACAGTATTTTTTTTGTCTTTATACTGAGTAATTTTTTTAGCTAGTTTTTCCCCGGATTCAATTCGATCATAAAACATAATCACCTCATCAATATTTTATCTATTTTATGCCATAAATTCAACTTTTATTAATAATTTTGATATAATCAACTCAAAGAAATTATTATTTTGTAAAACATTGTAATTATTATATTAAATATTATAAATTTGGAAATATATGATCAAATTTTGCGCAATTTCACCACATCCTCCAATAATTATTCCCGGTGTAGGTAAAACAAATGATTTAAAATTAGCTAAAAAAACTATTTTAGCTATGGAGAAATTAGCAGAGCATATTTCAGAACAAGATATTGATACTTTAATTGTAATTTCTCCTCATGGTGTAATTTATCCAGATAGAATGAATGTTTGGTTCGGCGGCGAATTTTCTGGAAATTTTACACAATTTAAAGCACCACAAATAAAATTTGACTTTTCATCAAATGACAGCTTAGCACAAAAAATTATAAATCAAGCTCAAGAAAATAATATTAACTGCAATGCTAATACTGAAAATTTTATCCTAGATCATGGAATATTAGTACCAATGTATTATTTATCTAAACATTTAGATGAAGATATTAAAATTATTCCAATTAATTATTCTATGCTAGACCGCTTGCATCACTACGCCTTCGGACAGGTTATTTTTGATGTATGTAATCTAGAAGAAAAAAATATTGGAATAATTGCAAGTGGCGATATGTCACACCGGTTGTTCGAAAATAATATTGGAACAAATTTTGATAAACAAATAATTAACGATTTAAAATCAAAGGATACTGAAGCAATATTAAATATAGATGAAGATATCATTAAAGATGCTGGTGAATGTGGATATAAATCAATTTTAATATTACTGGGTGTTTTGGAAAAATTAAATTATCAAACTGAAATACTAAGCTATGAAGGACCATTTGGCGTCGGCTACCTAGTAACCAACTTTAAAATTCAAAATACTAATAAATAATTATTAGTAAAATATTGATAAGAACTGTCTACTAACAGAAAAAAAATAATTATGGACAATTACACAAAACTTGCAAAATTTGCAATTGAGAATTATGTAAAAACAGGTAAGAAAATTGATGTTCCTAAAAATTTACCAAAAGAAATGCTAGAAAAAAAATCTGGTGTTTTTGTGTCTATACACGAATCAACACAAACAAATACACAAAATAACACAGAAAAAAAACTGCGGGGATGTATTGGAACATTTTTAGCAACTAAAAAAAATATTGCGCAAGAAATTATTGATAATGCAATTTCTGCTTGTTCATCTGACTTTCGTTTTCAGCCAATAGAAAAAGAGGAATTAAATAACCTTGAAATTTCTGTTGATGTTTTAAGTAAACCCGAACCGATTCAAGGAATTACATCTTTAGATACTAAGAAATACGGAGTAATTGTTAAAAGTAAAGACGGCCGCACAGGATTATTATTACCTGATTTGCCAGATATCGATACAGCTGAGCTACAAGTTGGAATTGCTCGTCAAAAAGCTGGAATTTCTCCGGAAGAACCAGTTTATCTATATCGATTTGAAGTAACAAGACATAAGTAATATCTTGCATACTAATAATTACTAATTTCAATGCAAATATATGCTAATTTTAAATAATGATAATGCTAAAGACGATTTAGTATACCCTAAACTAAGTTATAAAATTGTTGGGATTATTTATGATGTCTATAATGAATTAGGGTATGGATATCAAGAAAAATATTATCAAAAAGCTCTCGCAATAAGATTTAACAAATATCATATAAACTATACGCAGCAGATAGGTATAGATTTAGAATTTGATAATCATAAAATTGGAAAATACATACTTGACTTTTTAATTGAAAATAAAATTATTCTAGAATTAAAAGTAGGCCAATATTTTTATAAAAAAGATTATGAACAGATTCGGGCTTACTTAAAAGCCCAAAAATTAAGATTAGGAATGCTAATTTTATTTACTAAGAATGATGTAAAAATAAAAAGAATAATTAATAAAATTTGATTAGCATTAATTCGCATCAAATTAACATTTATTAGAGTATTATATGCAATATGCATCTATTGTTGTAAATTCTAAAACCAAAAAAATAAATCAAAAATTCACCTATCTAATTAAACCTGAACAATTACCATTTATTAAATCTGGATTATTGGTTGAAATCCCTTTTGGTAGAAAAAAAATATTTGGAGTTATTTGGGATATTAAAAAACATGAAAAAAGTGATATAAAATTTAAACTTAAATCAATTTCAAAAATTATTGATAAAAAGCCTGTTTTAAATCAGCACCAAAAAAAAATTGCAGAAATGATCTCCAATTATTATTTGGCATCTTTAGGTGAAGTTGTTTTTTTCATGATTCCTCCGCCCGCAAAAAGAATTCTAAGTAATATGAAAAATAGTGATTTTGTTTTAAATCAAAAAAACAATTATATTAGTAATGATAAAAAACCATTCAAAAATAAAATATATACAATATACGACCGACTAGAAAATAGAATAGAACAATATTTAAAGTTAATCAACAAAGTAGTTCGTAAAAATAACTGTGTTTTAATATTAATTCCTGAAATATTAGGCAATGATCCATTGATAAATAAAATTAAATCTGAATTTGACAAAGTTATAGTATATGACACAAATAAAACAAAAACTCAAAGATATCAAGATTGGCTAGATATTAGATCAGGAAAATATCAAATTGTAATTGGGACCCGTTCAGCAATATTTCTACCAATTACTAAATTAGGATTAATGATAATAGATTCTCCGCATCATTTTGCATTTAAAGAAGAACGATCTCCTCACTACCACTGCTTAAAAATTGTAAAATGGCTTTCCTGTTTATTAAAAATTAATTTAATATTAGGAGATTCTTGTCCAAGCGTTTCTGATAAATTTAATATAAACGAGAAAAAATATATCAATTTAAAATCTCTAGCTTCTTCTACTACAAATTCAAATATTAATATTAACCTAATAGATTCATCTAAAGAAAAAACAATAATCTCTTGGTTTTTAGAAAATGAAATTAGAAATAATTTAAAAAATAAACAAAAAATTATTTTGTATGTAAATCGCAAAGGTATGTCTTCTAATATATTATGTAAAAACTGTAAATACGAATTTAAGTGTCTAAATTGTGATTTACCACTAGTGAAAAAAAATGTTTCTCAATTTATTTGCTATCGCTGCAACCAAGAATCAAGTATCCCATCTACATGTCCTGTTTGTAAAGGAACAAGTTTTATATCTTTTGGTATTGGAATTGATAAAGTAATATCAGAAATAAAAAAACTTTTCCCAGAAACACAAATTACTAAAATTGAAAAAAATTCACAAAATGTTTACGATGCAGATATTATTGTTACAACAAAAAAAATATTTAGTTATTCTAGCATTAATGCTGATTTAATTGGAATTATTAATATTGATAATATTTTAAATTTACCAGATTATCAATCAACGGAAAATATATATTTTACGCTCACTAGATTAATACAAAAATGCAAAAAACAGTTAATAGTTCAAACAAAAAATCCCGATAAAGAAATTTACCAATATTTAATAAATAATAACTTTAATGGTTTTTTAAAAAATGAATTATTATTAAGAAAAAAATATAATTATCCTCCATATTCACAACTTATAAAAATAATTTATCAGGATAAGGATAATGAAATTTGTAAAAAAACAATATTTAATATTTACAATAAAATTTTAAATATGAAATTTGAAATTTCTAATTTAGAAATTATTAGACCTGTACCATGTTTTATTGAAAAAAGTCGTGGAAAATACAGATATCAGATTATTATCAAGCAACAAGTTACAAGCAACAAGCAACAAGAACAACTAAAACAAATTATTGAATCTCTTCCACAAGGAGTAAGTGTAGATGTAGACCCAATAAGTTTGTTATAATGAAAATACATAGACATACACAAACATGAACACGAAAATACACGCTACCGAAGTTATGTGTGAATTTATGTTCTAATGTGTATAAATTTGTGTGAAAGGAGCATATGCGTATTGGAATTTTCACTGAATGTTACAAACCTTTATTAAACGGGGTTGTAAATTCTGTAATTGGTTTTAAAGAAGGACTTACTAAACTCGGGCATGATGTTTATATTTTTTGTCCTACTTATACTGACACTAAGCCCAATGATAAAAAAGTAATATACTGCAAATCATGGCAATTACCAGGTAAAAGTGGTTATCATTATATTTTTCCTTTGGAAAAAAAAGTTCTTAATATAGCTAAAACAATGGATATAATTCATGTTCAACATCCTTTTATTATGGGAGACATTGCCTCTAAAACTGCTAAAAAATTTAATATTCCAATTGCCTTTACCAATCATACTCAATACGATCAATATTTACACTATATTCCTTTTTCTAAAAAATTTGTAAAAAAACAACTTATTGAATATATTAAAAAATTTACTCAAAAGGTGGATTTAATTATTGCTCCTGCGCCAGGAATTCAAAGAAAATTAGAATCTTACAGAATAAAAACTCCAATATTTATAGTTCCAAATGGTATTGAAGTTAAAAGATTTGAACAAAAAAGTAATTTAAATAAAATAAATTCTTTAAGAAAAAAATATGACATTAAATCTTCAGATCGAGTTTTAGTTTTTACTGGACGAATTGCGGAAGAAAAAAATCTTTCATTTTTAATAAACTCTTTTGAAAAAATCAACAAAAAAATACCTAATACAAAACTTTTACTAGTTGGTGGAGGAGTTGAAATTGATAAATTTAATCAATTAATTAATAAAAAAAATCTTTCAACTAAAGCAATAATAACTGATTTTATTCCTTACGAAGACATGCCTGACTATTTAAATCTAGCAACAATTTATGTTACAGCAAGTAAGTCAGAAGTTCACCCTCTAACAATTTTAGAAGGTTTAGCTGCCGGATTACCTATAGTAATTGTTAAAGCACCTGGAACTGGTGATATCGTTACAAATAATAAAGAGGGGTTAGTTTCTAAAGATAATATTAATGGTTATGCACAAAAAGTTATAAAAGTTTTAGAAAACAAGAAATTACATCAAAAATTATCAATTACAGCGAAAAAAACTGCTCAACAATATTCGATACTGGAAACTTCCCGTACAATGCTTAAAGCTTACGAAAAAACAATTAAAATACATCAGAATAAATAATTTTTAACATCATAATCATAAAACAACGCCAAAATTAATATATACTAATAGCAATGTTGCAATTAAATGGAGGTTATAAATGAATATTTTAGTAACAGGTGGGGCAGGATATATTGGATCTCATACCGTTCGTGAATTAATAAAACATTATAACAATATAATTGTTTATGATGATCTTTCGAGTGGACATCAACAAGCAATCGAAAAAATTAACTCAAAATTAAAATCAAAAAAAATCAAATTTGTAAAAGGTAATATAAATGAATTTAATAAATTAAGTAATTTAATGAAAAATGAAAAAATTGACGCAGTTATTCATTTTGCCGGGTCAATACAGGTTGGAGAATCAGTTCAGTCACCTGGTAAATATTTCTACAACAATGTTTGTGCTGGTACAATACTACTTGACGCAATGGTATTAAATAATATCAAACATATTGTTTTTTCTTCGAGCGCTGGAGTTTATGGTGAACCAAAAAAAATTCCCATCAAAGAAACTGATCCAAAGGCACCTGTAAACACTTACGGTACAACAAAATTAATTTTTGAAGAAGTTTTGGTTAGATTTTATATAGCTTATGGAATTAATTTTTGTGTTCTTAGATATTTTAATGCAGCGGGCGCATCTTTTGATGGTTTAATTGGAGAAAATCATGATCCGGAAACACATATAATCCCATTAATAATCGAAACTGCAATAGGTAAAAGAAAAAAATTTACAATATTTGGTAAAGATTACAAAACAAAAGATAAAACATGCGTTAGAGATTATATTCATGTAGAAGACCTAGCATCAGCCCATGTTAAAGCATTAAAACTTATCAAAGAAAAAAATAGATGCTATGTCTTTAATTTAGGACTAGGGAAAGGATTTTCTAATTTAGAACTTGTAAACGCGGTTAAAAAGGTTTCTGGTGTTGATTTTAATGTTGAATACGGGCCGCGTCGAGCAGGAGACCCGGCTAAACTTATTGCAGATGCCTCAAATGCAAAAAAAGAATTGAAATGGAAACCAAAATATGATACTATCGAATCTATTATCAAAACAGCATATAAATGGCATAAAGAAAATCCAAAGGGATTTAGTAAATAATGCATCATAGGTCTCATAAGTATCAAAAGTGTTATAAGACAAAATTATTGATACACCTTTGAAACCTTTGAAACATTTAAAATTTATTAAAAATGAAAATATTAACTTATCCAGACAAAAAACTGAAACAAAAATCAAAAAAAGTTCGTAAAGTTACAAAAGAAATTCGCGAACTAGCTTTAAATATGATAAAAATTATGAAAGAAAATAAAGGTGTTGGATTATCTGCAATTCAACTAGGTATTCCAATTCGCCTTTTAGTTACTGGTTACGAAATACCTAAAGACGCAGACCAAGAAACACAAGAAAAACTAAAAGACAACGAACAAATTCCAACGCTCATTTTAGTTAATCCTAAAGTTACATTAAAATCTCGCCAAACTAGTATTATGAAAGAAGGGTGTCTTTCGTGTCCGGATGTCGAGCTACCAGTTAAAAGACCCTTAGCTGCAAATATTTTAGCAACAGATTTAGATGGACATAGAGTAAAAATTAGAGCAAAGGGTTTACTTGCGCGAGTACTTTTACACGAAATAGATCATCTTGATGGAATATTAATTTATGACAGAACGGATAAAAAAACTTTAAAACGACTTCGTGAAAAACAAAATAAACAAATACTCGATGAAAAATCTAAAAATATAATAAAATAACAATTGTTATATGAAATATAAAGTAGTATTTTTTGGAACACCAGAATTTTCTGTACCTTTTTTAGAAACACTTTTAAAAGATGCTGATTTTGAGGTTGTTGGAGTTGTGACTGGGGAAGATAAAAAAAGCGGAAGAGGACAACAGCTTAAACAATCGCCAATTGCTGAATATTTATGCAAAATCCAAAATCAAAATGATAAGATTATAGAAAGTTCTCGACTTCGCACGAACAATAATAAGATTCTATTTAACTCAGAGAATGATCAAAATTTTCAAAACAACAATAAAATTCCTGTTTTTAAATTTAATAAGCTGACTGCTGATAGCTGTAAGCTGATAACTAAACTTCAACCAGATGTTGGAGTACTTGTTGCTTATGGCAAAATTATTCCAAAAGAGATTATTGATTTATTTCCAGAAGGTATTATTAATGTTCACCCATCAATTTTACCTAAATATCGAGGACCCGATCCCCTTCGCGCTGCAATTTTAGCAGGTGATAACAAAACAGGAATTTCAATAATGAAATTAGACGAAAAAATGGATCACGGACCCATTATTAATCAAACTGAAATAAATATTTCTAATTATGATAACTTGGAAAATTTATACGAAAAAGTAATAAAAATTGGACCTGATTTTTTAATTAAATCATTAAAACTTTATCTTAAAGGAAAAATTAATCCAAAACCGCAAAATCATCGAAAATCAACTTATTGCAAAATGATTAAAAAACAAGATGCTTTAATAAATTGGAACAAACCCGCTATTAAAATAATGCAAAAAATTAATGCATTTAATCCCTCTCCTGGAGCATATACAAAAATTGACAATAAAATATTTAAAATTACTAAAGCCCAATTAATTAACAACAAAATTCAAATAAAAAAAATTACACCAGAAGGTAAAAAAAATATTACTTGGACTCAATTTTTAAACGGTTATAAAAAAAATTTACCTCAAAAAATTATTGACAAATTGTATATTTTATGATAAGATTATCTTTAGAAAATCAAAGTAAAGACCCGCACAATGGCGGTTATGTAAAGAAAGGTAATAATGTTAAGAATTAGATTAAAAAGAGGCGGAAAAAAACATCAACCATACTACCGAATTGTTGTAGCAGAACATTCTGCTCCAGTAAAAGGTAGTTATATTTATTTACTAGGCAATTATGACCCTAGAAAAAAAATAATTGTTTTAAATAAAGAAGAAACCTTAAAATGGTTAAACAATGGAGCAAAACCCTCCAACACTGTTGCAAAAATTTTAAAGAAAGAAGGAATCAAACATAAATCCATTGTAATAAAAATTTTTAAATCAAAAAGTAAAAAACAAATAGAAGCAGAAAAGAAAGAAAAAGAAGTTCAAAAAGCAAAAGAGGTTGCCGAAAAAGAAAAATCTAAAGCAGAACTTGAAGCAAAAAATGAACAAGAAGCTCAAGAAAAACAAAAAATGAGTGACGAGGAAAAATCACAAGAATCTAACACTACAGACGGTCGATCAGGTAGTGAAGAAAAAGATTCTAAAGATGAAAATAAATGATAACAGATATTAATAAGTCCGTTATTGTAGCGGATTAATTAGGCTCAAATATGAGCGATAAGGAGTTAACAATGGCAGAAAAAGATCAAGAATTTGTTGAATATGTTGTTAAATCATTTGTAGATAACCCAGATGATGTAAAAGTAGAAAGAAAAGTTGATGAAATGGGAGTTTTAATTGAACTTTCAATTAATCCTGAAGATATGGGTAAAGTTATTGGAAAAGAAGGAAGAACTGCAAAAGCTTTACGAACATTACTTCGTGTACTTGGAGCAAAAAATAATTCACGAATAAATTTAAAAATTACCGAACCAGAAGGTGGCTCACGACCAGAACCTAAAAGAGAAGAAAAACCAGAAGATAAAGAAGAAAAAGCAACTGAAGTATTATAAAAAATAAAATTTTATATATTTTACAAAAGATCACCACAATCTTTTACAGGTGGTCTTTTGTTTATTAATATTATTAATTAAATTAAAATTAATTTTATGAAAATTGATATTTTAACATTATTTCCAAAAATGTTTAAACCGATCTTAGCAGAATCGATTATTAAGCGAGCACAAAATAAAAAACTAGCTGAAATAAATACTTACAATTTAAGAGATTGGGCTACTGATAAACATGGAACGGTTGATGATACTCCTTATGGTGGAGGCGCCGGAATGATATTAAAAGTAGATGTAGTAGATCATGCAATAGCTGATATATGTTCTAATTGTTCCAGTTGCTCTAGTTGTTCTAAATGCAACTCGGGCAAACAAAGCGATAGAGCAACTTCAACATGTAAAATAATCCTCTTAACTCCAAAGGGCAAAAAATTTACTCAAAAGATAGCGAAAACTTTTTCTTGTTATTCCCACATCATACTCATTTGTGGTCATTATGGTGGTTTTGATGAAAGAATAAGGCAACTAGTTGATATGGAAATATCTCTAGGAGATTTTGTTTTAACCGGAGGCGAAATCCCAGCAATGGCAATTATTGATGCTGTAACACGACTTATACCAGGAGTGATAAATAATGAATCTTTAAAAAATGAAACTCATAGTAAAAAAGGATATATACAATTCCCACAATACACCAAACCTGCTAACTATAAACCGCTTTCAACAGAATGTACTAACCTTAAAACTCCTGATGTATTACTAAGTGGAAATCATGAAAAAATTAATAATTGGAGAAAGAATCAATAAAAAAAGGAACGCGAATATGCGTTCCAAATATCTTACTTTCAGGTGACCATGCCAAGATTAAATCTTGGCAGAAATCTCAGTAATATCCTGGACAGCTGACATAAATTTTTATGTCATCGCTCAATCTCCAAGCTCGGAATTGTTCTTTTAATAAATTATATTTGGGGTTATTGGGATCAATTTCCTCTTTTTTGATATTTGTTATGCTATCGTTTAAGTCAAAAAATAGTATTTCAATCCCTATCCCTATTATTTTTTGCTGCTGGTTAAAAAACAATTCAAGATCCAACTCGGGCGCGATTCGGATTATTGAATTTTATCCATTAAATCAATAAATACCTCAGTTGGAATTTTTTCTTGGAATTCATTATAATCTCCCTGTATTCCTAGCCATATTTGGATTGGCGGATAAAAGCTCATTATTTTTCCTCCTTAATTATTAATTTAACAATTAAAACATATCATTTATACCATATTAATATTATAATGTAATCATATACTTGAAAATTTTTTACAGGTATGATAGTATGTATTATCGAGGGGTTATAATATGGATAGATTTCAACATATTATCAAAATGGCGCAAAAACTTTTGTCTTGTCCAATTTGTAAAAGAAAATATAATATCGAAGAAATTAAGCTTAAAGGCTGGTTTGAAAATATCTATTTTCTACAAGCAAATTGTTTTAATAATCATAAACCAGTATCAATTTTTGTGGTAATAAGCAACAAACCAATAAACCAGGATATCGTTAAAGCATTTGAAAGTTATAATAAAAACTACACATCAAATATTAATAAACATACTTTTAGCCAACTATTAACAAAAGAAATAAATAATTTCGATGGAGATTTTGAAAAACTATGGAAAAAATAATTTTAAAAGCCCAAAAAAGAAATATCGTGGGTAAAAAAGTTAACCAATTAAGAAATCAGGGTCTAGTGCCCTCTGTTTTGTATGGTCAAGGGAAAAAATCAACAAATTTAACCGTAAATGAAAATGAATTTATAAAAACATATCAAAAATCCGGCAGTTCAACTTTAGTCGATTTATTAATTGAAGACGAAAAACCTATTAAGATTTTAATTCAAGAACCACAAAAAAATCCTATCACCGACAAAGTTATTCATATAGATTTTTATAAAATTAAAATGGATGAAGAAATTACAACTGAAATTCCTTTAGAATTTACCGGATTATCACCTGCTGTAAAAGAGTTGGAAGGAAATTTGGTTAAAAACAAAGATTCGGTTGAAGTCAAATGTTTACCTGGTAATCTTATTTCAAACATTGAAGTTGATATTTCAATATTAAAGACATTTGAAGATATTATTTTAGTAAAAGATCTAAAAGTACCCGAAACTATTAAGATTCAAGATGATCCCGAAGAAACAATAGCTGTTGTTAATCCGCCAAGAAGCGAAGAAGAATTAGAAGAATTAGAACAAGAATCAGCAAAAGACGAAGAACAAGCAGGAATTGAAAAAATGGAATCCGAAGCAGAAGCTGAAAAAGCTAAAAAAGAACAGGAAAAAGAAAGCGAAGAAGATAACAAAAAAACTGCAGAAAAACCAGCTGAAGACAAAAAAGAAACAACTAAATAATTTTCTACTTCAAAGTATGAGTTATTACTTATTTATCACAGGATGTTATCAAAATTATTACGATGCCAAACACATAGCCCATCTACTCGAAAAGATGGGTTATGTTTTAGACAATGAAAAAAATGCTAATGTAATCGTGGCTATTGCTTGCTCTGTTCGTCAAAAACCAATCGATAGAATATTTGGAAAAATTAAAGTTTGGAATAAGCTTCCCCAAAAACCTAAAGTAATAATTACCGGATGTATATTAGAAAAAGACAAACCAAAATTTTCTAGTAAAAAACAAAATGCATTAATAATTGATATTAATGATATTGATAAAAAATTACCTCTTTTACTAAAAGGAAAAGTTAATATTAAATTAAAACCACAAACAGAGTGTATTCCGCTAGATATTAATAAAGATGCTGCCTTTATACCGATAATGTTTGGTTGTGATAATTTTTGTTCGTATTGCGCTGTACCATATACTCGTGGTCGTGAATGGTCAAAAAAAGAAAATGAAATTTTAGATGAAATAAAAAAACAAATCAAAAATAACAAAAAACATATTATGCTTTTAGGTCAAAATGTTAATAGTTATGGTTTAGATAAAAACAATAAAAATAAATTTTTAATAACTAATATAAGTCATTCTGAATTTAGTTCAAAATCCCAAAAATCAAAAAAAATCTCAAATTACTTATCTCAACTTGTAAGTCAATCCAAGGCGAGAGTTCGGGATGAAAATTTAATTTTACCTTTTGCAAAATTACTAGAAGAAATTGATAAAATACCTGGTAATTTTACTTTTAATTTTACCAGCTCTAACCCACATGATTTTCACAAAAGTTTAGTAGATACTTTACCTAAATTAAAAAAATGGGAAAAAAAACTACATTTACCAATACAGTCAGGTGATGATGAAATTTTAAAAAAAATGAATCGAAAATATAGCACACAAGATTACTTAAGCCTAATTAAAGATTTAAAAATAAAAATTAAAGATTTAAAAATATCAACTGATGTGATAGTTGGGTTTCCTGGTGAAACTAAAAAACAATTTCAAAATACAGTCGAAATTTGCAAAAAAGTTGGTTTTTATAAAGTATTTGCAGCCCAGTATTCTCCCCGTCCCGGAACCTTAGCAGAAAAAAAATACAAAGACAATATAGCTAGAGAAGAAAAAAAACATCGTTGGGATATTATCAATAATTTAATTAACAAATAATTATTTACTATTTTCTTTTAATTTTTCCTTAGTCCAATTAAGTTTTGGATTAACCCTGAATTCTTCTAGTTCTTTTGCTGTTACTTTATCTTTAGCAATTAATTTTTTGAGTTTTGAAACTAGTTTTTTAGGATCTGATTCGTAAACAATTCTTCCAAGACCGCGACGTGAACTTTTAACAATACCTTCAACAATGTCAGCTGTTCCCCCTGTTTCGGTCAAAACACCTATTGGCTTATCATCTTCAAAAGCAATTGTAAATTCATTTAAAGTTCCCATTCTGCCCGAAACAATAATTACTGCATCTGACGATCTAGTAAGAAGTAAATTTCTACCAGAATAACCAAAACCAGTATAAATAATCATATCGTAATCATCTATAGGCAGACGATATTTTTTAATATGTTCTAATTCTGAACTAGCAGGGGAAATTCCAATTGCAAAACCTTTTTCTTTTTTTGCACCCTCTAACGCCCAATGAGGAGCACCACTTGTTGCACCATTAACCAATACTCCGTTTTGTTTAATAATCTCCCTGCCCAATTCAACAATTTTTTCTTTTGCTTTATTTGTTGCTATTGTTCCGTCAGCAGTACCCGATACACAAAATTTATATTTCATATTAATCCTTTTAATTAAACTTATAGTTTAAAATTCAAATCTCAAAACTATATCTAATAACTTTATATCTCAACATTTATCAAATTTTAGTTATAATTATGAGTTATCAAATATTATTTATTAATTAATTTCTATTCATTACTACCTGATAAATCTTTTTTCTTTTTTTGATCTTTACCAATTATTTTTAATCCTGAACTAGTTCCAATTCTTGTTGCTCCGGCTTTAATCATTGCCTCTGCAGTTTTATAATCACGAACTCCACCCGATGCTTTAATATCAAAATCCCCTACTGCTTTTTTCATAATTTTAATATCTTTTAATTGAGCGGGTCGAGGTCCATATCCAGTTGAGGTTTTAACAAATTTAGCCCCTGCCTCTTTTACAATTTTTGATACTTTAAAAAGCTCTTCTTCACTTAAATACCCTACTTCAACAATAACTTTAAGTCCAATTGGGGCTATAGCTTTAGAGATTTGTAATATTTCTTTTTTGGTAAATCCCCAATCATGCTCTTTTACTTTACCAATATTAATTACCATGTCAATTTCTGTAGCTCCATCTTTTACTGCGCGCTTGGCTTCTAAAACCTTAATTTCGGTTGTAGAAAAGCCAAATGGAAAACCAATTACAGAAATTAGTGCGATTTTGTTTGAATCACCTAGAAATTTACGAGCATCTTTGACACGAAAAGCACTTACGCATACTGAATGGAAACCATTCTCTTTTGCTTCTTTACAAAGTGTTTTAATTTCTTTTTCTGTTGCGTCTGGTTTTACATTTGTATGGTCAATGTACTTTTTTATTTGATCTTTATTCATATACCCTCCGCTCCGTGTTTTGCACTCCACGACGGAAGCAAAACCGGAAGTCCTCCGACTTGTCCCGCAAAGTTTTATGCAAAGCGGGAAGCATCTCGGATTGTAACACGGATGAATAATCCGAGTGGAATACCGAAAGCGTAGGAGGACAACATTGATATTATTATTTATTCTTCTTAATTTCTTCTTTTATTCTATCAATAAATTTACTAATTTTCATTGCACCTAAATCTTTACCAGTTCTAGTTCTTGGCGCGACTTTGTCTAGTTTTTTTTCTTTATCTCCTACTATAACCATATATGGTACTTTTTCTTTTAATGCATTACGAATCTTTTTACCCAGTGTTTCGTCTGAATCATCAACTTCTACTCTAATATCATTTTTGGTTAGTTCATCTAAAACTTTTTGTGCATATTTATTATGCTTTTGAGATATTGCTAAAACTTTTACTTGCAGAGGAGAAAGCCATAAAGGAAAGGAACCTGCATAGTGTTCAATTAAAACTCCAATAAATCTCTCTAGAGATCCTAAAAGCGCTCTGTGAATCATAAATGGAGCTTTTTCATTACCCTCTTTATCAATATACTTCATATTAAATCTACTTGGAAGATTAAAATCTACTTGAATTGTTGAAAGTTGCCACATTCTACCTAGAGCATCAGCAATTTTAATATCAATTTTAGGTCCATAAAAAACTGCTCCACCAATATCGTAAACAAAGTTTTTAAATCCTGCTTTTTTTACTGCTTCTATTAATGATTCTTCTGCAGCTTTCCATGAAGAATCATCACCAATAAATTTATCTTTATTTTTTGGATCACGAATTGAAATATTAACTTCAAAATCATTAAATCCAAAAGTTTTAAGCATATATTTTGTCAGCTTTAAAGCTTCGAAAAGTTCTTGTGATAATTGTTCTTTAGTACAAATAATATGAGCATCATCTTGAGTAAATCCTCGAACACGAGTAAGTCCGTGTAACACACCACTTCTTTCATATCGATATACTGTTCCCATTTCTGTCCAACGGATTGGTAAATCACGATAAGAATGGATGCTGTTATTATACATACGAACATGAAATGGACAATTCATCGGCTTAACCATATAAGCTTGTTTTTCTACCTCAAAAGGAGAATAAAGGTTTTCTTTATAAAAATCTAAGTGACCCGAATGTTTGAACAATTCTGTTGATGCAATATGAGGAGTATAGACAGGTTTATAGCCATTTTTCAAATATGTATTAATTGCAAAATCTTGAATAATTTTGCGGAGCTGTGCACCCTTTGGGAGCCATAAGATAAGACCCTGACCAACTTCTTCATCTATCATAAACAGTTCAAGTTGTTTACCTAAAAATCTATGATCGCGTTTTTTAGCTTCTTCTAATTTGTTTAAATATTCCACGAGTTCTTTTTCTTGTTCAAAACAGGTTCCATAAATCCTTTGTAGCATTTTATTTTTTTCACTTCCTCGCCAATAAGCTCCTGCTACAGAAAGTAATTTATATGGTCCGATTTCTTTTGTTGATTTTACATGAGGTCCTGCACACAAATCTACAAATTCACCCGTCTTAAAAATTGAAACCTTTTTAAGCTTTGGATCTTCTTTTAATAAGTCGCGAATTAGTTCTAATTTATATTTTTGTTTACTATCTTTAAAATATTTTTCAGCTTTTGTTATTGTCCATTCTTCGTGTTCAAATTTGTGATTTTTTGATTTAGTCTTAGTCATAATCTTTTCAATTTTTTTTAAATCTTGGTTTGTAAGAGATCTATCTAACTCAAAATCATAATAAAAACCATCTTCTATAGAAGGTCCTATTGCAAATTTTGCTTTAGGAAACAGTTGCAAAACCGCCATTGCCATTAAATGCGAACTACTATGTCGCATAGTGTCTAATTTTGAATGTTTTTCTTTTGCCATATATTCCTTTCTAAAAAATAAAACAATCCGTAAATATTAGATTTTCCGGGACTCCGATACTTAATCGAAGCGGTTCCACCCAGATTATCCAATTACGGATCTCTTTATAATTGATCTCGCTCAATTACTAATGCGTAAAAGCTCAGCGGTTAGTGACTCCGCGTCAACACTTTTAATAACTTATTTATATTATATCAAATAATATTATTTTTTCAAATTATTTATTCTTTTGTATTTGCAAAATGAAAACTTGACAACTTCTCCGGAGCCGTCATCAGCAGAATAATCTTCTTTTTTTATCAACTTCCAATCTTTCCAATTAACATTTGGAAATTTAGTATCGCCTTCATAGTTTTTGTCGATTTTTGTAAGTTCTAGCTCATCTGCTATTTCTAGGCCGAGTTGATATACAGTATTTCCTCCTATAATGAATGCTTTGTCAAATTTTTTTGCGTATTTTATTGCATCTTCAAATGAATGCATAACTGTAACATTTGCTGGCTTATAACTCTTATTTGGATTTAAAACAATATTTTCTCTGCCCGGTAAAGGTTTAATTGGCAATGATTCGTAAGTAACACTTCCCATAATTATCGGGTGACCAATTGTTATTTTTTTAAAATGTTCGAAATCTTTTTTAATATGCCAAGGAATACCTTTGTTTTTACCAATAATATTATTTTTTGCAACTGCAGAAATAACAATAATTTTGCTCATTTTATCCTCCTAAACTGCAATATCAAATTTAATTTTTTCATGATGCTTATAACCCAACAATTCACTATCTAAATACTGCCAATCAAAGATTGATTTAAAATTACTAGTTTTAATTTTTGGAAGCTTAAATGGTTTTCTTTTTACTTGCTCTTTTAAGCCAGCGATATGATTTTTATAAATATGAGTATCTGCTAAAAAACCAACCAGTTTACCTTCTTTTAAATCAGATTCTTTGGCTAGTAAGTGCAGTAAAAGTGCATAACTTGTAATATTAAAGGGTAACCCTAAGGCAACATCTACAGAACGCTGGCTCCACAGTAAATTCAATTTATCCCCAATAACAGTAACTTGAAAACAATAATGACAAGGCGGAAGTGCCATTTGCGACAAATCAACAGGGTTCCAGGCGGATACAATCATTCTTCTATCGTTTGGATTGTGTTTTAGTTTCTCTACAAGATTTTTTAGTTGGTCCACACCTTTAGTTTTTGGTTTTTTGTTATAACTGATGTATTGAGCGCCAAAATTTCTCCATTGCCATCCATAGATTGGACCTAAATCTCTTTCTAAAAACATTTTGTTTTTTGTTTTTTCATTGTGCGAATATGGAACTTTCTTTGGTGAACACCATTCATCCCAAATATGATTATTTTTTTGTTGCAGCCACTTTTTATCTGTTATGCCCTTAATAAAAAATTCCAACTCAGAAGCAACTAATTTAAAAGGTACACTTTTTGTAGTAATAATCGGAAAACCTTTTGACATATCATGTTCAAAAAATGTTCCTGCAACCGAAATAGTATCAACGCCTGTTCGATTTTTTTTTGTTTTACCATCTTTTAATACTTTTTTTACAATATCTAAATATTGTTTCATAAATCCTCCAGATAAAAATCTTAACAAAAATTATTTTTTACCGGTAGAACCAAATCCACCTAGATCTCTTTTTGTAGCAGAAAGCTTATTACTCTCAATGATTTTAAAATTCATAACGGGCTGAATAAGCATTTGAGATATTTTATCGCCTTTTTCAAAAGTAAATGCTTTACTGGAACTATTGTATAATAAAATTTTAATTTCACCTCTGTAAGTTGCATCAATTACACCTGCAAAAACATGCAGCCCATACTTAGTTGATAAACCACTTTTATCCCAAATTAAACCTGCGAATCCTAGCGGTATTTGCATTGCAATTCCAGTTTCTACTAAAACTCTTTGACGAGGTGCTATGGTTGTTTTTTTGATACAATACAAATCTATACCTGCATCATTAAAATGTGCATATTTGGGCACCTTAGCATCTTTATTTAATTTTTTAATCTTTAATAATTTCATCTCCTAAATATGTCATCCAAATCTGCGCTTTATTGGCTAAAGTCAAAACCATTTTCGACATGCCATAACGGCTAGAATAAAATTCTTTATAAACAACTCTTTTTATTCCTGCATTAATTAATAATTTAAAACAATCATAACAAGGAGAAGAAGTAGTATATATTGTAGCTCCTTCTATTGAAACGCCATTTTTAGCAGCTTGTGCAATTGCGTTTGCTTCAGCGTGAACTGTTCGAACACAATGACCTTCTATTATTTCATGCCCTACTTCGTCGCAATGAGCCATACCACGAGGTGAACCATTATAACCTGTAGATAAAATAACTTTATCTCTCACAATCACTGCTCCAACATGTTTTCTGTCACATGTGGCGCGAGTTGCAACCTGCTCGGCAATATTCATAAAATACTCATCCCAGCTAGGCCTTATGTTTTTTTCTTTTTTGTTATTTTGATTTGAGGGCTTGTTGTTTTTATTCATTTTTGTCCTTTTCCCCCTTTATTTATTTTATTAATTAAATTATCAGTATTATTTTGTAATTGTTTGATTGTGCCTGAATTATTAATTTTTAAATCAGCTAACTTAATTACTTTGTGAATTTGTTGTTTACTAGGATCACTTGCCTGTTCTCTTTTTTCTGATAAAAGAAACTCTTTAAATGATTTAATATCACCTATCCGATTTCTTTTTTTTAACCGTTTATATCTAATCTCTAAAGGACAGTAAATTTCTACTAGTATAAATTCTGGTTGTTTTTTAAAAAATTTCACTTCTCCTGCATTTCTAATACTACTTATTATTGCATGTTTATTAAGCTTCTTGATTTTTTCAAAAGCTCTTTTTGCAAGAACATCATTACCAAACTTTTTTCTTAACTCGTTTCCAACATTAATAAGATTATCTCTGGTTTCTGGTAATTTTCTTTTTTTAAGTTCGTCTCTAATTTCATCAGACAAAGATCTGTGAATAAAACCTTTTTTTACTAGATAACTAGCAACCGTATCTTTACCCGCTCCAATAAAACTTACTAAACCTAAAATCATAGCGTACTCCTTATTTTTGCCCAAATTTTTTTATGAATTTCCTCAGGTGATAAAAGTTCATCGTACTCTGTGCAATCTACTTTTTTCCAATAAGAAAATTTCTTTAAGCAATATCTATAAGCAATTTGTGCATTTTTTAAGTGAGTTTCGTCTAATTCATGAGCATCCATTTTTTCGTTTCTTTGTTTAAGCAATTTTTTAATTAATTTAATTGGCATATCTAAATATATTACTAAATCTGGTCTTGGAATCCCAAATGTTTTATATTCTAATTCTTCCTCCCATTTAATATAATGATCTTTTTCTTGCATTGTTTTAAGTTTACCCAGCTGATGTCCTAAATTTGAGGTCATATACCTATCTGGCACAACCCAATTCCCAACTGAAAGCCAGCTTGTAAGTTGCGCCTTTGTTTCCCATCTATCACAAGCATAAATTAATGACGCTAAATAAGGATTAATTTTATCTGCAGGCCCAAATTTATTATTCAAATATTCATCGACCATATTCCCGAAAAAAGGTTTACCGTGTCTTGGGTATTTAATTGTTTGTACTTGTTTATTAATATTTTTTAAACGGGCTATCAAAAGATTAGTCTGTGTTGTTTTACCAGAGCCATCAACTCCTTCAATAACTATTAGTTTTCCTCTTGCAATTTTATTCATCTTAATTTAAAGTTATCACTACTTTAATGTAATGTCAAAAACAGGTATAATAAGAATGATAATTCTAATGTTCTTAATAAAAGATAACTAGTTGCATTAGATTAAATATTAGTAGAATTAAAATGAAAAATTATGACTGAAATTGCAAAAAATAAAAAAGCGTATTTTGATTATAATTTAATCGAAAAACTTGAAGCTGGAATTGTTTTAACTGGATCCGAAATTAAGGCAATTAGAGCTGGTAAAATTAATTTAAAGGGTTCTCATGCAAAAATTTTATATGGAGATAAAAAAAATCCTGAGCTTTTTTTAATAAATGCTAATATTGCAACTAATGACAATTCCGATAATTCGAGAACCAGAAAATTACTTATTCACAAAAAAGAAATCATTCGTCTTGTAGGAAAAATTCAAGCGAAAAAACTAACAATAGTTCCAACAAAATTGTATTTAAAACGAGGAAAAGCAAAAGTTGAAATTGCTGTTGCTCAAGGAAAAAAACTTTATGATAAAAGAGAACAAATTAAGAAAAAAGATTTAGATAGAGAGATAAAAAGAAACCTGAAAAGTTTTTAATTTATAATTATAACTTATTAGTACTTATATAAATACAAGGTATGATTAATTACTTGCTCTGTTTTAGATGGTTTTTTGTTGGGAAGTGGAAAACTATGCGAAATAACTCGACTTCCTTTTTTTAATTCCTGAGCAAACTTTTTTTCCATTTTTTTCATAAGAGGTGGCAAAAGATAACAAAAAACAACATCTGCATTTTTTAAACTCACTAAATTAATATTTTTATGGATAATTTTTATATTTTTATTGTCTATTGTTAGAATTCTGGCCTTTAAATATTGGAGCGGGGAAATCTCCACTCCAATTGCATTAACATCGTAATTATCTGCCACAAATTTTAAAATCCTGCCAGATCCACAACCTATATCATAAAAATTCTCCCCTCTTTTAATATTAGACAATTCAATTGCTTTTTTAATTATTTCATGGGGTGTTTTTACATATTGAGCACCAAAAATAATCGAAATTAATTGTGAAACTGCATAAAATAACGCACAAAACCCAATAATTAAAATTATGATGTAAATAATTAACATATTTGTAATTATAGCTAAATTGACAAAATGTGTAAAATATGATATTAATGCTATAATGTATTTATGTTCTATACATATATATTATTGAGTCAAAAAGACAATAAATTATATGTTGGTTGCACCAATAACATTAAAAAAGACTGTCTGAGCATAGACTTGGAAAAATCAATGCAACTAAAAACAGGCTACCAATTAAGCTAATATATTGTGAAATTTGTTTAAACGAAACCGATGCATACCATAGAGAAAAATATTTTAAAACTGGATTTGGAAGAAAATATCTAAAAGAAAGAAACAAAAACTTCTTCAAAACTAATGGGCCACGCCCGCCACGCGTCAACGAGTAACGCGAGGCGTCGCGGGCGGGGCTGTATTAGCTTCGACAGGCATTTTTAAAATATTTAATCTGAAAGACGAGATTGTTAAATTCTCGCTAAAAAATTAACACTTTCTAAGTGCAAACTTAGTACAGAAGGTAAAAAACGCTTTTGCGTCTTTAACTCCTTCTCTTGCTTTAGCTTAAATTCTAAGGCCGTCCACTTTATTGGAATCTGACTGATAATACTGGGCGCTATAAATCAGATTGCGATTCGGTAAGATTGTCTTGGTAACCGATTCAAAGACAAACTAAGACATTTTCTGCCTAAGGCAGATAAATCTTTCGGTAAGGATTAAATATTAGAATGTTTGGACAGGGGTGCAACTCCCCTCAGCTCCACCAAACAAGAAATACTCAGTTTTGCTGGGTATTTGTTGTTTGTGGGAATTTAGGAGAGTTGCACCGAGGAAAGGGGTCGGCCAGTCTCGCCGAGACTAGGCGGAGAAAACAGTTGTTTTACCGTAGAGGAAAATACTAAAAACCGAGTGGTTTTTAGAAAAGTGCTTATCTCCCCTCAACTCCATTTCTCGATAAACTTTCTCAACAGACTCGAAATTCGAACCTGTTGAGAATCGAAACAGGCCAAGAGGTCAGCAAAGTTTGTCGCGAGATAGAGCTGTTTTTTATTAATTATTAAAATTAATTTATTATCGGTGTGCCCAGTCAAGAAACCACATTGATTTCTTTAGTATTTTTGGTAAGCTAAGTTCAACATCCATTATTAATAAAAAACATTTATCACTTTGTGGTTTATTGTAAAATATATATTAATGAACATATTAAATATGAAAATAGATAAAATGACTAAAATAAGAAAATTTAAGGTTTCTGATACTAAAAAAGTTGCTTCTTTAATTAGAAATACTTTTTTAAAATTTAATATCAAAGAAAGTAGTAAAAAAGGAATTGATGATTATATCAATTTTTATAATACAGACAGAGAAAATATTAAAAAATTGGAAGAGATTTTTTCTGAAAGTCCAATATTATTTGTAGCCATAGATAACGAAAAAGTTATTGGAATAGTTAGGGGGAATAAAAATAAACTTACAAATTTATTTATATTAGGCGAATACCACAATAGAGGTTTTGGCAGAAATTTGATAAAAAAATTTGAAAATGAAGCCAAAAAAATAGGATCTAGAAAAATAAAAATAAAATCCTCTTTGTTTGCAGTTAGTTTTTATACAAAACTAGGTTATAAAAAAACAAGCAGAATTAGAATACACCACGGCATTAAAATTCAACCTATGGAAAAAGTAATGTATCCCTATCGGGGACGTTTCTCAAATAACCTGGAAAAAGCAAAAATTAAAATTTCATAAAAAAACTTAAGGAATCAACCATAGAAGCACAAGGATATTGGGATTATTAATAATACCAAAAAACGCAATCTCATTATTGAAAAAAAATTTATAAGGAGGTGGAAAAAATGAGTATGACATGGGAGGAAGCCGAAAAGATCTACGAAGAAGAAATTTTGGTCCCTTTCCTGAAAAAATGTGAGAAAGATAATATTCAAATCACAAAAGTCGCAGAAACAGATTGGATTATAGACGAAATAGCAAAAAGCGACAAAGAATTAATTTTTCTCGCCGAGGACACCGAAGGAACTAAATATTTTCTTCTTGTAACGGCGAACGGCTTTCAAATAAAAAAACAAATTCAAAAATATGTAAATTTTTTAAAAATTTCAGCAAAATAAATTTCAAAATCAGCTTTTAATTAGGCTGATTTTTTTTATAGATATTATTGAAGATCCCACGACTTTACATGTCTGCCCGCTTCGCGAGGTGAACCGACCTGTCTGCCGACAAGGTCGACAAGGCAGGCAAGGCTGGCGGTCGAGGAGTTCCGCGGAGGGAGATTAAATTTTATTAATTTTACTTCAACAAATTTTTAAATACATTTATTAAAATATATAAATCAAAGTTAGTTAACTTTATTTTTAGATTTAGCTCGAAGAGATTTATCTAGAATTTTTTTTCTTAATCTTAAGTTTTTTGGAGTAACTTCTAAAAGTTCGTCATCTTCTAAAAATTCTATTGATTGTTCTAGCGACAATTGTGTAGCCGGTGTTAATATCACAGATATATCAGAATTAGATGATCTAATATTTGTTAATTTTTTTTCTTTTGTTACATTAATATCTAAATCATTATTTCTAGAGCCTAAACCAACGATCATTCCTTCGTAAACTTGTGTTTGTGGCTCGATAAATGTAATTCCTCTACTTTGAGCATTATTTAATCCATATGTAACAGCTTTACCAGAATCTGATGCAACTAAAACTCCATTTCTCATCTTAGATAAATTGTTGGTTTTTGGAGAAAAGTTTAAAAACATTGAATTAGCAACTGCAGTTCCTTTTGATAAAGTAAGAAGTTTATTTCTGAAACCAATTAAACCACGAGTAGATATTTCAAATTTTAAAAAAGTATTTCCATTGTTTAAATCTTTTTGTAAAAGTAAAATTCCTTTTCTACGAGTAATCTCAGTTATTATATTATTTGTATAAGCATTCTCTGATTCAACTATTAATTCTTCGATCGGTTCATAAATAACTCCGTCAATTAATTTTGTTACAACTTGAGGTTTACCAAGTTGCAATTCATATCCTTCGCGTCTTAAAGTTTCTACAAATACTGTTAAATGTAATTCACCTCTGCCAGAAAGTACATATTCACCATCGTTATTTATTTCTAATCTCATAGAAACATTTGTTTCTAATTCTTTTTTTATTCTGTCTAATATTTGTCTGCCAGTTACAAATTGACCTTCTTGCCCGGCAAACGGAGAAGTATTTGCAGATATTGAAATTTTTAATGTTGGTTCTTCGATTTTTATTCCTTCTAATGATTCAGGATTATTTTTATCAGAAATAGTATCTCCGATTGATACATTTTTTAGCCCTGTAATAGCAACTATATCGCCAGAAACGGCAACTTTTTCTTCAATTCTTTTAAGTCCAGTGTTAATAAAAACTTTATCAATTCTTCCTGATTCTTTGATTGCATTATTTTGCATTAAACAAACCTGTGCTCCTGGCTTAGCTAAACCTTTTTTAATTCTACCAATTGCATATTTACCCTTATAATCATCCCAATCTAGAGCAGATACAAGCATTTGGAAACTAGCATCTTTATTGGAAATAGATTCTGGAATATATTTAATAATAGCTTCAAATATTTGTGTTAAATCTGATTTCTGGGTTATATCCTCTGGCATATCTACCCATGACTTACCTTCTCTTCCAATTGCATAAAAAACTGGAAAATCAAGTTGCGACTCATCTTGTGCTAAATCTAAAAATAAATCTGATATCTCATTTAAAACAGTATCAATTTGTGCGTTTTTTTTATCTATCTTATTTATTACAACAATAATTTTTAACCCCATTTCTAGCGCTTTTTTAAGTACAAATCTAGTTTGAGGCATAGGACCTTCCTGAGCATCAACAACTAGAATTGCCCCATCGGCCATATTTAAAGTTCTTTCAACTTCACCGCCGAAATCCGCGTGACCTGGTGTGTCAATAATGTTTATTTTTATACCTTTATAATTTATCGCAGTGTTTTTAGCTAAAATCGTTATTCCCCTTTCACGCTCCTGGTCAAAAGAATCCATAATTAGTTCTTGACTCATTTCTGCCTCGTTATCACGAAAAGTTTGTGATTGCTTTAATAAACCATCAACAAGTGTGGTTTTACCATGGTCAACATGAGCAATAATTGCAACATTTTTAATCATATTTAATCTTTAAAATGAATTTCCCTGTGGCTTAAGACCACAGGGTATCTAGGGATTATTTTAAATTCATCACCCGTAGCCTTCGATCAACTTCCCCTTCGCTAAAGCTTCGGGGCATCATCCTTTCGCCATTCATTCCTGTGACTTAAGACCACAGGGTTTTTTGGCGAAGGGTGATAAAATAAAAAAAGGGTATTCCCTTGTTATTGTCGATTTTATTAATAACTAGAATATCATACACAATATTTGTACTAAAGTCAATCAATAACGCATTATTAAAAATATTCTAACATCTCTATAAAATCAAAATTTATTATTTTTCTAGATTTTTGATATGATATAGAAAAAGAAAGGAAATTTATGAATATACTTCTTCAGATTATTTTAGCAACGCTTGCAATAAGCGTAATATCTCTAATAGGAATCTTTACACTATCTTTAAAAGATAAATTAGTTCAAAAAATGTTGATTGTTTTAGTTGGGCTTTCATCTGGCGCTCTTATGGGAGGTGCATTTTTGCATTTATTACCAGAAGCACAAGAAAAAGCAGAAGAAAGTAATATAAATATTTTTACTTGGACTTTGATTGCATTTATAATATTTTTTATAATTGAAAAAGTTCTTCATTGGAGACATTGTCATAAAGAAAAATGCGAAGTACATACTTTTGGAACAATGAATTTAATTGGAGACGCTGTGCACAATTTTATTGATGGACTAATAATTGCTACAGGATTTATGGTTAACCCAGCGCTTGGAATTAGTACAACAATTGCTATAGCATTACATGAAATTCCTCAAGAAATTGGCGATTTTGGAGTTCTATTATTCTCAGGATATACAAAAACTAAAGCACTTTTTTTTAATTTTCTAACAGCTCTAACAGCATTAACCGGCGGTATAGTTGGTTATTATTTAATAGAATATTCCGAAAATATTGAATTATATCTTTTACCAATTGCTGCAGGAGGGTTTATTTATATTGCAGCTTCAGATTTAATTCCAGAAATTCGCAAAGAAAAATCTTTAGTTAAATCAATTGTAAGTTTTAGCTTTTTTATTGTAGGAATACTAATAATGTATCTGGTTAAATTTATTTAAAACCATAAAATAAAGAGGTAAAATGCAAAATAATTGGCATAATCTTGATATAGGTGAAATACAAAAAAAATTTAATGTAAATTTACAAGGTCTTAGTAAAAAAGAAGCAGTTTTAAGATATAAAAAATATGGTGCAAATGATATTAATCAAAAAAGCTCTGTGACGCCACTGAAAATATTTCTTAAACAATTTAAAAGTCCTTTAATTTATATTCTTTTAGTAGTAGTTATTGTAACTTTATTTTTACAAAAATACATTGATTCGGCAGTTGTAGGAGCAGTAGTAATTATTAATACTCTAGTTGGGTTCATACAAGAACTTAAAGCAGAAAAATCGCTAGAAGCAATAAAAAAACTTTTTACTTACAAGTGTTTAGTAATTCGCGAAAATAAAGAAACCGAAATAGATGCTAAAGAATTAGTTATTGGAGATATTGTAGTTATTAATACTGGTCAAAAAATACCTGCTGATATTCGACTTATTAAATCTGATGAATTATCTGTTGATGAATCTATATTTACAGGCGAATCAACCACAGTAAGAAAAAATATTGAAAAACTTCCTACTGAAACAACTTTAGCGGATAGAAAAAATATGGTATATTCATCAACCATTGTTAGTTCCGGAAAAGGACTAGGTATTGTTGTTACCACGGGCGAAAACACTGAAATTGGAAAAATTGCAAAGCAAGTTGCAACAACTAAAGAAGAAGTTTCCCCATTAAACAAAAAAATGGATTCCTTGGGAAAAGTTATTTTATATATTGTTGGTTTGGTGTGTTTAATGATTTTTGCTCTTGGTATTTGGCGAGAACAAACAGCAATAGAAATGTTTTTTACAACTGTTTCAGCTGGGGTTTCTGCTATTCCAGAAGGGCTTCCAGCAATGATTACTATAGTACTTGCAATCGGTGTTAACAGAATGGTAAAAAGAAAAGCTTTAATTAGAAAAATGCAAGCAATTGAAACACTAGGCAGTATTAATGTAATTGCATCTGATAAAACTGGAACTCTTACACTAAATGAAATGTCTTTAAAAAAAATTTATTTATCAAATACAAATATTGTTGATATTGATGGTGAAGGATATGAACCTAAAGGAAATTTTTATATTAACAATAAAAAAATTGATTTTAACAAAAATATTGATCTAGCTACCCTGCTAAAAATATCTACTCTATGTAATGATGCCTCGGTTTATTTAAAAGAAAATCAATGGCAAATCCAAGGCGACCCCACTGAAGGATCACTACTAGTTACTTCTCAAAAAGCTCAAATTAATAAAGATGAATTAAATAAAAATTATCCTAGAATCGATGAAATACAGTTTTCTTCTGATAAGGGTTATATGGCAACCTTGCACAAAACTTCAAAAGGGAATTTACTGGCTGTAAAAGGAAAAATTGAAATAATTCTAAATATGTGTTCTTTTTACTTATCAAACGGAAAAAAATTAAAATTAACCAGTCAAATTAAAAAAGAAATAGAACAAAAATTTATTTATGAAGCAAAAAACGCCTATCGAATACTTGGTTTTGCTAAGTTTGATAATTATTCACAAAAAAGAATTCAAGAAAACAATATTTCAAACCTTACTTATCTTGGATTTACCTGTCTTGAAGATCCTCCTAAAAAAGATGCGATTGTTGCTATTCAAAAATGTTTGAAATCTGGAATTAGACCAATTATGATTACCGGTGATCATCCTGAAACCGCTTTAGCTATTGCTATAAAAACACATATTGCCAAAAAAGGAGACAAAATATTAACAGGACAAGAAATTGAAAAATTAAACGAAGCCCAACTACTTAGTGTTGTTAAAGATGTTTCTGTATTTGCTCGTATTACTCCCGAGACAAAATATAAAATTGCTAAAGCTCTGCAAAAACAAGGAAATATTGTTGGTGTTACTGGAGACGGAGTAAATGACGCACCAGTTTTAAAAAAAGCTGATGTAGGTATTGCTATGGGTATTGGCGGAACAGATGTGGCTCGCGAAGCATCAGATATTATTTTACTTGATAATAATTTTTCTACTATTATTGCTGCAATAGAAGAAGGCAGAACAATGTTCTTAAACATTAGAAGAATTATTTTTTATTTTTTATCTACAAATATTGGTGAAGTGTGTATACTTGTCACAAGTCTAATAATTAATTTACCAATTCCTTTAATTGCTGTTCAAATATTATGGATTAATTTAATTACTGATATTACCGGTGCTATAGCCCTGGCAGTAGAACCCAAACACAAAAAAATCGAAGAACTTAATCCCAAAAGATTAAAAGCTGGTTTTATAGATAATATATCTTTTGTTAGAATGATAATAGTTTCTTTAACTATGACTATTGGCACACTTGCATTATATAAATTTATTTTAAATAGTGGATATGAATTAGATAAAGCGCGAACATTTGCATTTATTACTATGATACTATTCCAAGTATTTAATGTATTTAATGCTCAGTCTATGTCAAGTTCGCTACTAAAACTTAAGTTTTTAAATAATAAATATATTATCCCTATGACAATTATTTCCGTTGTACTTACTATTCTTACAACCCAAACAAAATTCTTACAAACACTTTTTAGAACCCAACCTCTTTCTTTAAGAGAATGGACAATGACAATATTAGTAGCATCAACAATATTCATAGTCGTAGAAATTGATAAAGCAATTAGAAATAATTACAAATAAATAGTATAATTAATATAACGATAAAAAAAGGAGAAAAATGAAAAAATACACATATATTGTTTTAATTTTATTAATTAGTACATTTTTAACAGGTTGCGAAAGCTACTCTGAAAGTAACGGTTCAATAAAAGGAGATAGTACAAATAAAAACCAGCCAATCAATTCCGAATTAATAAAAAATTTAGAACAAGATGAATTCTTTAAAGGAAGTGAAGATGCACAAATAGCTTTAATTGAAATTGCTGATTTTGAATGCCCAGCCTGTATAAATTATTTTGAAGAAATTAAAAAATTTACTGACGAATATAAAGATAAAGTAAAATTTATCTATTTACATTACCCGCTTTCTTATCACCCCAATGCCATGGAGGCTGCACTTTCTTTTGAGGCAGCTGCTAAACAAAATAAAGCATGGGAAATGTACGATAAACTTTATTTGGTTGATAAATTAGACACAGAAAGCATTAAACAATCGGCAGAAAAGATTGGTCTTGATATGAATCAGTTTGAAAACGATAAGAATTCAGACGAAATAAAATCAAAAATTCAAAGACATATGCAAAAAGCACAAAGTGTGAATTTAACTGGAACACCAACATTCTTCTTTAATAACGAACTAATAGATTTCAACCCAACATACGAAAATTTAAAAAATAAAGTTGATGAAATTTTAAGCGATAAATAAATTAAACTATTTAAGGACATTAAATGTTTGATAATAACGAAACACCAAATCAAACTAAAACAAATAACATTCCTCAACAAAATAATAAATTTGTGGAATTTTGGAACAAACCAATTGGCAAAGTAGTAATTATCGGAACACCTCTAGTTTTATTAATAGCACTAATAAGTATAATTTATTGGTTTTCAAACACATACAAATATTTTGACGATATTAGCGAAAATGATGTTGATAATTTTGAATTTGAAATCAAGCCTTCGGAAGAAACTGCAAAACCCAGAATAACTACAATAGATCAATTTAATCCAGTTGAATTCATTCAAAAATCAGCAGGATACTGTAAAGCACTAACTCCAAAAGATTGGATTATTACATCAGATGAAAGTGGTCGTGGAGTTGACTTATATAACCCAGAAAAAACCCAAGGCGCTGGATGGTTTATAGCCCCTATTTTATATGGCTGGGGAGGAGAACCAGAAAATGCTGTTAAACTAATGATGGAAGCATTAGGCAATGAAAATTTTACTTTTTCCCAAGACGCAAAGACCGTAGACGGTGGCTTTATAATGCGTGATTTTTCATCTACTACAGAAGGGAAAAATATTAAAGGCATTGCATTATACAAAAAATACCCGGTTGATGACTATGGTTACATATTAAGTTATTATACTGGTTTTACAACAGTCGATAGCTGGGAAAAAAATGGAGCAATTCCTTCGGCCGTAGCAATATCAATCAGATGTCAAGCACAAATTACTCCAAGCCCAGACGATGGATTTTCTTCAACATCAAACTCAGTAAGTGATTCTTCTGACAAAAAAGATTTGTCTGAAAAATGGTCTGAAGCAATACTAGGATACGAAACAGTACATTCGCCTTCAACAGGACAAACCTATCAAGTTTCAACAAACGCTTATTCTAAAACCGGTATGCAGGGGCAAGACCCTGGTTACTATAGATCAATAGGAACTGTAGGAGAAGTTGAAAGATTAGAACCTGGGTATGGAAGTTATTAGCTAGATGAATATTGATACTCAAATATTATTGTGATAAAATTAGTATCTGTTTTAATGATGAAATAATGTTTGGACGACTAGCTCAATTGGTTACCTGCCCGCCAGTGTATATGCATCCATAGCTCAGCTGGTTAGAGCGTCACATTGACATTGTGGAGGTCAGTGGTTCAAATCCACTTGGATGCACCAGTAATAATTAAAATATTTAGGTTTCCGCCAAAGGCGGATCCTCCAAATTGCTACACTATAATAACACTATGTAATAGGTATAGTAAGACAATTGGATGGACAAGTCCTGTGTCGTCCACCACTAGTTCACATTAAACCTAATTATCGATAAATAAGCTAACATTACGAAAAAAAGCCATCTAAACTAACCTGCAACAAATAAGTTTATTTATGCTTTACCTAATTCAATTATAGAATTAAATCACAACATCTTGTTGTGGTTTTTTGTTTTTAGTTTTGTAGATTACAAATCCAAGGGCAAGTACAAATAACACTGCCAAAACATAGTAAATCCAATTGTAGTTTCTAGGATGCTCAATATATATATCTTTAAACACATATTCACCTTGGGCATCTCCAATGACTTTCATGGTGTAATTTCCAGATTTAATATCTAGTGGCATTTTTACTTTTATGCCAAATCCCCCACCTAAGATCTTGGCATCTTCTAAGAAAGTATCATCTAAGTAAATTTGGATGTTTTTAGATTGATTGAAGTTTCTAGCATTAATAACCACTGTTTGTCCTACCAAAGCTTTATCTATCTGACTTTCCTGATTGGTATCACTATTTATCGGAGTAAAGTAAATTTCTGGGGATTCGGTATTGTCTTGGGCGTATGCCTTACCAAGTATATTTTCAAATGAAATTAAATTTTCAAAAAACTCTACAATTGGTTCGTAAAATGGCTGGGGAGGTAGTTGTAAATTGTAAAGCATGGCATCTAATACATTAAGGTCTACAATATCGTGAGGCAAAGATCTAAGCATTCCTTCTTCCAATGTAAAATATTCTTTGATCTTGTCATAATTGGCTTGCTGATCTAAAGTAAGTGATTGAGATTGTTTTGTGTAGATAAGATGTTTGGCATCTTTAAACATTCCTCTAATACTATCTAATTGATCTTTATCGTGTGTAAAGTTTTCAAATTGCCCTGGAGGCATATTAAGAGGTCTGCCGTTAAAGAGTGCATCTAAAATATCTAAATGGAAAAAGTGAGGATCATTAATTTGTCGTAGTTCTTGTTCTTTTGGCCTAAAGTAATTACGGATATCTTCTATGATACTATCTATTTCGTTTGATCTTTCAATGTCTGGATATTTAAATTGTCTTTCTATGATTAGATCTCTTGCGTAAGCAAACTTGTCTTTTTCTTCTTGATCTAGAAAGCGACCGACAAAATGATCAACTGGTTTTGGAGGAAGACGATAGTTGTTGTCGGCACAAGCATCTAATATATTATATAGTTGTGGGAAACGAGGATCAGAAATGGCTCTAAATTCTTGGTTTCTTTCTCTAAAGAATCTTTTTAGGTTTTCAAAATGATCAAACACAACTGCATCTAGTGGACTAAATTGTTCTGGATACTGGGCATGATAGAAGAAATCTTCAAGTGTGATAAGGTCTGTTAGTTCTTGTTCTGTGAGTGGGCGGTTGTGGTAGGTAATATCATGCGGAGGAAAAAACAGATCTACTATTGGTTGAAATATATTTTCTTCAAAGAAATGTCCGACACCATCAAAAAACTCTACAATTGGTTCGTAAAATGGCTGGGGAGGTAGTTGTAAATTGTAAAGCATGGCATCTAATACATTAAGGTCTACAATATCGTGAGGCAAAGATCTAAGCATTCCTTCTTCCAATGTAAAATATTCTTTGATCTTGTCATAATTGGCTTGCTGATCTAAAGTAAGTGATTGAGATTGTTTTGTGTAGATAAGATGTTTGGCATCTTTAAACATTCCTCTAATACTATCTAATTGATCTTTATCGTGTGTAAAGTTTTCAAATTGCCCTGGAGGCATATTAAGAGGTCTGCCGTTAAAGAGTGCATCTAAAATATCTAAATGGAAAAAGTGAGGATCATTAATTTGTCGTAGTTCTTGTTCTTTTGGCCTAAAGTAATTACGGATATCTTCTATGATACTATCTATTTCGTTTGATCTTTCAATGTCTGGATATTTAAATTGTCTTTCTATGATTAGATCTCTTGCGTAAGCAAACTTGTCTTTTTCTTCTTGATCTAGAAAGCGACCGACAAAATGATCAACTGGTTTTGGAGGAAGACGATAGTTGTTGTCGGCACAAGCATCTAATATATTATATAGTTGTGGGAAACGAGGATCAGAAATGGCTCTAAATTCTTGGTTTCTTTCTCTAAAGAATCTTTTTAGGTTTTCAAAATGATCAAACACAACTGCATCTAGTGGACTAAATTGTTCTGGATACTGGGCATGATAGAAGAAATCTTCAAGTGTGATAAGGTCTGTTAGCTCTTGTTCTGTAAGTGGACGGTTGTGGTAGGTAATTTGGGAAATATCTTCTGGTAAAGAAATACTATCGTCAGGCCGTGACTCATAATCTGTTATCTCATCTTCTATTATTTGACCGTCATCTATATAGCTATAACGATGAGATATTTTACTAAAAGGTTCAAAGAAACCAGGAATAAAATTATTAGCTTTCAATTCTTCAAAGATAGCAGTTTTTTGATCTATAGCTTCCTGATTATTTACAAGCGATTTAAAGAAGTCTTCTATTGTTTGATATAAGGAAGAAAAATATGCCGAATCATTTCCTTGCTGGATATCTTGGATTTGCTTAATATACTCAATGTTCTTTACTTGGCAATTGTATTCAATACTACTTATTTTATCTTCGTGTTTTTTGAGTTTACTTGAAAAATCAGTAGGCCAGTTTTCTGGTATTTGACTGGTATCTTGCAAAAAGTTAAAATCGTTTATTTGGGAAAGATAATCTTTGTTTTCAGTAATAAATTTCTTATCTTCATCAATGATTTGATTAGCACAATCAGAATTTAATTGATTGATATTGTAGATTATGTGACTGGCCTTAGCAAACTGATCGTCGGAATATTGCTGAGAATAATTATCTAACAATGAAATTTTATCTTGTTCAGATTCAATTTTTGAATTCATCATCTCGTTATTAAGCAAGAAATTTCCTTCATCATCTTTTAAAAACATAAAGTCATTAAAATCATCTTGATTATTTAAATAATCTTCTGAATAAATATCTGATAAATATGTTTTTACTTCTTGTATGTAAGATCCTTCATCTAATTGTTTTTGTAGCTCTAATGTTGGGGTATCTATATTCCCATATTCTGCTTCTTTAGAAATTCCTTTATAATATTCCTCGCTTGATTCGTAAAATGCTATATCAATATAATCATTCACATCTTTATTAAAAGATTCTTGTACTTCTTGTTCATCGATTTCTGGGGATAAGGATATTTCTTCATGTTTGATTTCTCCCGGCTCATTAAAAGTAAAATTCATATTTTCAATGCTTGCATATTTAGATAAATAGTCAAAAAGATAACCGAACACATTGATATTAAACCTGATTGATGCAAGCGAAAGACCAAGTCCATAATTAATTTTATAAGTTTGCTTAGACGGTTGCCCATTTTTTTCAGCACTAATTTCAATATATGTTTCATTGTTTGCAAATAAAGTACCTGTAACATTAAAAATTTCTCCGTTGTTAGCAGAAAAATCAAAATTACTTTTATTACCATTTAGATGATAAAAAGTTGTATTAATTTTAATTGGCGAAGATTTTTCTTGGTCCTTAAAATCATAGTAGTAAATATTATAAGGATAAATGTTTTTTTCATCAGAATCAATTCGCCCCACACTTGCAAAAAGATTTTTATATTCTTCGGTGGTTAAATTAATATCGTATAAATAACCTCCGATACCAGAAGAATAACGCAAGTCAGCTGGCTTGATATTTCTAACAGCCACTGGACTTAAATTGTATGCATCTATTGGATTAATGCCAATACTATATTCACTAGATAAGTTTTGTGGAGCTAAAATAATCTCTTTGTAGATTTGGTGATCCTTCGTGTAATATTTTTGTCCATCGTCGTAAGTATTAAGTATCCAGCTATTTACTTTATTATTCCCTCGCATCATACCAATAAATATATTTTCCATACTATGTCCTGCCAAACGAACGAAAATTCTATTTGATAATAGATAATTAGTGTCATCTTCAAATATAATATTACTATTGTCAGAATTATCCTCAGAATGCAAAATTTTTACATTAAACCTTAAGCTTGATTTTTCTAAAATATTCTCTTGATTTGTAAATAAATTATCTGCACTACCAGCCTTAATAGTGCCTACAAACTCAATATGTTTTTCTAATGTATCCTTATTAAAGGAATCCTCGTCAAAAGTCAACTCAACTATACCAATATCTGGATTGTCTTCATAAAAATAAGCTACTCCTCCTGCCTGAATCATAGAGTTTATTACTGAATGAGGCATTAAATCAAATCTATTTTTATCATATTCAACTATAAATTTATAATTTTCAATATTACCGATCTCCTGAACCCTGTTTGTAAAATCTTCTTGTCCAATTTCTCCGTCATAATCTTTTGCTCTAAAAATCATTTCTGGAGTAATTTTTAGTTTAAAGGAAACTTCGTCTTCTGGAAATAAATATGAATAAGGCTGAGTGTATGAATAATACTGTTCAGAATTATATGTATATTTTTTTTCTCCTCTACCCCTAGATACTTCATCTAAATAATGTTTAGCAAATGGGGCAAAAACTATATTTTCAAACAATGTAAAATTAATCGGCAAATAAGCTAATTCTTTTTTTTCTTCACCACTTTCAGAATCTATAGAATATACCTTTATTTGCGATTCAAGATAATATGGTTGATTTTCTATTTCTTTTTGTTCGGAATTTACTATCTGTTTCAGAGAATAATTCCTTTCACATAACTCATTTTGATATAATGAGCTTTTCAAATATCTTATTGAGTCATTGATATTACTTCCAGGCACAATACTAAATTGTAGATTAGAATACAAATTAAAATCTTTCTTAATGTCGTCTTGATCTTTAAATTTATAGCTTGCTTTCATATTTAAATACTTGCTTGTGTTCTCAGAACCATATTGAAAAGAAAATGGTTTCACAAATACATCCATTGAATAGTTATTATCTGACTTTTTATCATAATCGTAATTATAAGATGGTATTACACTAGTATATTTTTTCAAGTTTCCCGACATAGTATAATTATTCTCTAATTCATATCTTTTTAATACAGATTCAAAATATTTTTGAAATTCAGAAAAATTTTTCTTTACCGCAGATTCAAAACCCCCCAGCAAAATATTTACCACTTTACCATCAAGCTCAATACTAAATTCTGCCTTAATAGCATCTTGATTTTCTTCTTCTGAATCGTTCTGAATTTTATTATTGATTGAATTGTAAAATTCAATCAATTGCTCTTCTTCTAAATAAGGCGAAAGATAAAATCTATTAAATTCGGGTTCCTCTTCAACATAACTTAGGGGTTCTGGCATAGGTATTGACACATTAACACTATATTTACCTACTAATCTGCTGGATGTATCTCTAATTATTAAAGTGTAAGTATATGTATCTCCAACAACTGCCATAGGATCATTAAAAGATCCAATATTTAAATCCTGACTACCAAAAATCTTGCCGGGATTTACTACAAAACTAACATCATCACCACCTGGACCTTTTTTGATAATCTCATATGTAAAAACATAAGGAAGCTCTCTATTGTTGTTCTCTGGAGTATGCCACAATAGTGTAACTTCTGTTAGCTCATTACCTTCAATAAGTTGACCGATTTCATACTCTAAAGAAAACCTTGGAGCATTAGGATAAGGGGTATCAGCTTTAACTAAAGCTGTTAAAGTTATAAATACTAAGATAAATAATGTAATTGATAAAATTTTTTTCATAGTAAATTTATTTATTAAAATATTCAGGATAATAGGGGTTATTTTTTTGCCAATTATCAAAAATTTCACTGCATTTCTTAACCGCTTCATCTATTTCCGGAATTTTTACATTTGGATTAAAGTGAGCATTACTCAACATATCAGAATCTATTCTGTCTAGTAATTCGTAAAAGTCTGGTCCAAAAAAATTATATAACACATTTTTTGGATCTCTTATATAATACTCAAGTAATATATTACGGCTGATGTTTTTACTTAATACCAGCGATTGTGCAACTGACCATCCTTTTTTGTGTAAGATAGGCTGTGTTTTTATTTGAATAACTTCATCTATCTTTTTCCAAAAAACTTGCTCGTAAGGGTAATATCCAAAATCACTATCTAGGTCTGTTATAAAATTTGTACCTGTTATTTTTTGAGTTACTGTAATTGAATTATATTCCACTAAACCCTCTGCTAGTTTTCTAATATTCGAACCTTCAGGTAAATCGAAGAGCCCTATATACCCTTCACCCCCTTCACCGTAACCTGTTAAACGATGCATGTATTCATGTACCAAAGGGTGTATAACCATTTTTTTTCCGTCTTTACTGACAACAAAAGTAATCTTTATACCATCCAAACCTAGCCCACCAAATCTATCTTTTATTGAATAAATTTTTTCGTTTAAACATATTTCATATGCCCCGCAACTACCAGTTGTCTTCATTTTTATCACAAATGTTTTGTTTAAACCATTTGCTAACAAATCATTAACTTTCTTATACATTTCTGGATCGTTTTTAAAAAAATTCTTGAAAAAGTTATCCATCGATTTTGTTGTATTAATGATATCTTCAGCTGTATCTAAACTTTGATTAAATGGTAAATTTGAATTTTTAAACATTTTTTTATGATCCAGCAAAAAACTTTTATCTCCTAAATCTACTTTATGAAAAAAGGGTTTTGAATGTTCTACTGGAACAACCATAGCAGGACTATCAATAACACTTTGGGCAGAAGCTGTTAAAAGCTTATCGTTGGAAATATTACCTGCCTGTTGAGTTAATGCTTGAGATAATTTATCAGGAGACATAGATGTATTGTTTAATCCAACAGGGTTAGATTGTGGTTTATGTACTAACGCCATACTTTCCGGATTCACAAACGGTTTTGTGTTGTCAATTGGGAGTGAAATTGGACCGAGATTTCGCCCTCCAACATCGATTGAAACAACAGGTAAAGTACTGGTTGATCGACCATAATAAATTAGTGTTTGTTTGCCACCTATGATTTTATAAACATATAGGTCATTTGGATCTAATGGACGGCCATACGGATCAAATCCATTTCTTATACTAAATAACATTTGTTCTGGTTTTAGATTTTGTAGTTTTCCGATGATAGGACTTGTTAGCCAATCTGAATTTCCTGTGCTAGCTTTATCTATCGCATAATAGCGAGCTAAACCCAAAAGAGGTGTACCTAGTTTTAATGCTGCTTGCGCAAGTAATGTTCTAGTTAAATATTCTGGTAAATACTCTGCTTTAGTTACTAAATCACTTCTTAATGCTTTTATTTCTTGCCTCTTGTTGTAATACCTCATTAAAAGATCGTATTCGTAATTCGTCCATTCGTCTTCGCAATAATATTTTTTAAATTCTGGATGCCATTCATACCAGTCATCTAGAAAATTTAATTTATCCCAATTGCCTTTGCTTTTCCAATTTAATTTTTTATTTGCTAAATCTTGGAAATAAGTAATCATTTTCAATTGTCTTGTCCATATCTCTTCACCAATTTTTTTTAAATATTTTCCGTCTTTATATTTATCTACCTGCATAGAAGGGACTACAGCATGATCAAAAAATTCTACTGTAGCATTCGTAGTAACTGTAATTATTTCATTTGAAAATTTATTACTATTGCTAATCCCAGTTAACACATGCAGAGCTCTTGGAATATTAAACTGCTGAAAAAAACCTTTTTTTTCTAATTCTCCGATAAATTCCAATGATAGATCAAGTGGGATCGGACGCCCATTTTCATCTCGGTAAACAACCAATGCATCAGTTATTTTTTTGTCAAACTCTCTTGCAAATGGATCCCTAGCGTCTTCCAATTCCTTTTGAGTATGCAATTTATTGTCATCTTTATCCAAATCAAACATGTATTGAGGCGGAGTATAAGCTAAAACCTCAAAAGGAGTCAAGACAGATAACAACATTAATATTGTAATTAGTATTTTTTTCATTTCTTGTTAAACCTAATTATTTGGTTATTCATGATTAGATAAAGAGTATTTTTACCAATTGTAAAATCTGTTATAAAGTCAAAAAAATAATCTTTTATTTGGTACAATTGTTCATTATTGTGATTTTCTAAATTAAATTTATTAATATTAAAAACCAATTTATCATCTTGATTTTTATTTTCTTGAGTAGTAGATGATATATAAGCTAAATTATTATTATCATAAAAATCAACAAAGTTCTGATGAAATTTTATATCATTTATTTCTTGCTTTTGCATTGAGGCGAGATTTACAACTGTAGCTTTTTTGACTTGGTCTGATGATGAAATGACTAGTATTTTATCTTTCTCTGGTGAAATAACAAAATTAGATATTTCTGCATCTGAAAATTCTAATTCTTGAATTTGCTTAGTATTTAAATTAATTATTTTTATCTTATTAAAAATTTTATTATCTTCACTAATCTCTAAAGAAATATAAATTATATGGTTATTGTCGAGCCATTCTATTTTAGGTATTAATTCATCTGTCTTAATAATATTCTTACTAACATTGTTATTCAAATCTTTAGTTTCTAAAACCAAAGAATCCTCATCTTCACTAAAATAGGCAAAAGTTAAATTTTCATTCATTCTAACACTGTTTAAATTATTACCAATATCAAGTATCTCACCATTTTGAAGGTTAAGATATTTATTGATTATTTTTTCATCTTTTTCATAAGACAATACTAGACCAACAACTTGAGCTTGATTATTTTTAACCCAAGAATAGCTATCAATATTTGAACGATAAAAACCCCTAGGAATTCTTACATTGTCTTCCGTAAAGAACATATCATCTAGAAAATCAAATTCTACAAGAGTAGTAAGGCCATCTTCAGTAATTTTTACTACCCGATTTTGAGAATAATCTAGCAGATAAATATCATCTCCCGAAACAGCTGCCAATCCCGAATAATTTAAAACATTAGAACTATTGCCAACATGCTCTGCTTTTAACAACTCTACCTCCAACACATTTTTTCTTAGAGCTTTAATATCTACCAGTTGGGTTTGCGTTAAGCATCCTTCTTTATAAATCTGGACATTGTGTTGAAACGGAGGTAGCTTAATTTCTAATTCGTTGATATTTTCGTATTCTTGTCCAAAAACTTTAATATTAACTTCTGGTGTTGTAGATTTGATAACCAATGTCCCAAGAGCATATCTTGAATAATATATGTAAAAAGAAATTCCAATAATCGCCAGTAAGCATATTGCAACAATAATCCATTGAACTTTTTTATTTATGGTTTTTGGTGGTTTATTAGTATATTGTCTTTGACCATCTGAAAAATTTTTAGAAAAATTAATTTGTTCTAAATTATTTTGATTATTGAATTGTTGATTGTCTTGTTGCATTAATATATTTTCCAATATTTTAAAAACTATACCACTTATCCTCTAATTCTTTTTGATCTTTTGTATTAATAATTAGTGTTTTATACATCCATTTTACACCATCTATTATTTTTGAAAAAGAATGCTCAAACGAACTGTAATCTGATTTTTTATTCTCATCGTCTTGAATAACTTTTAATGACAAATCAACTTCTACAGGTTGCTCCACTTCAACATACTTGCCAGTAATTATATCTGTAATTCTTACAGTAGGCCTTATTGAACGATCAATGTCTAGCTGAAATGAGAAATTACCATCTTCATCTAAATTAAGATTTTCAATAATTGTTACTCCTTTATATGATCCAGCATTGGAAGATCTTTGATTAATATCAGAAATAATTATTTTTGCGCCAATTTTGTTTTTATCTTCCTGGTTTTCAACAATTGGCAAACAAATAGGAAAATCCTTATCATTTACTTTATCTATCTGCTCATACGCACATATTTCAAAATCTCTTTTTAAACTCTCGCCAATAGTGGCTTTGTTTAATGGCTCTTCTTTAGTTGAGCCATTAACAAACCCCTGATTAATCTTAAAAAATCCTTCATATGTTTTGTTGTTATCTTGATCTTCTGATTCTTCATCTTTTAACTTGATTTCTGCGTTAATGTTATTTACATCTATTATTATTTGATTTTGAACATTTTTTGCATAATATCCATCATTTTCATCCATGTGTAGTGTAAAAGCTACTTCCACTCTACCCGCTGGTTGATTTTCGTCCGGCTTATATATTAGGACTGCATTATCTTTCGTTGCAAACCCCCGACTATTAAGCTTAATTTTACCTTTATTATTTTCTTGTTCTATTTCTTCAAAAGTATATTCAAATAAATTATCATTGATTTTATCTTTATCAAGATGCAAGTAACCTAACTTTCCACCTGCGCCAGACCCTTTTATTTCAAAATCTATTTCCTTATCTTTATAACTTTCTGAGTCTATTCCGGAATGAATATTGCGATTTAAAAATTCATTAAAATTACAAGATTTAAATTCACTCTTAATGGCGTCATTATCAGTTATTTTTCTGGCATGGATAAAAATCGGCATATAATCAAAATCTGTTGCTTGTTTTATCGGATAAACGCTTTTATTGATTAACAATTCTCGATAATCCTGATTATCAGGATACATTCTTTTAAATAAATCATCTACACTTAATTGTCCACGAGAAAGCTGTTGAAAGGTTTTTATGTTTCTATTTGGGGCATCAGAAAAAACTTGATGATAGTAGGAAAGCCATCCTAAATTACGATACAGTAGAGGATTCCATTTTAATTCTGGGCAAACAACTGGCTGAGTAAATGTGTAATAATCACTATTTCTATAATCAACAATTGGCGCTACAACTAATTCTGGTCTGGGTTTAGCAGTTATCCTCAATTCTTCTCCTTTACCTATGGTCTTCGCCCCACAATCATCATTTACAGAACCAACTTGAGATTCAATTATCCTCGGTTCGCAATTATTCCCATTTTCATCACATACCGTATCTTTTTTGACACATTGGTAACTCAGATTACCATTAATTCCATATAAATAATCTAAATCGCAATCATAACCTTTATTTCTATAACCTTCTACTATATGATTTCGATTCTCTTCTATTTCAAATAAACATTTAGTTTTCTTTACATCAATTGCAAAACTAGAATTAATTTTGTTAAAAATAATGGGAGTTGTAATACTTGGTTCTGCCCAAATATTTTTCATGACTTTTCCAATCCATTGATCATATGCTTCATGATCTATTCCATCTCCCCTAACATTCTCTAATTTAGTATGTCTTAGATGATTAACAAAAGGACAACTAGATTTAATTTGGACTGGTTTTATATAAAAACTGCGATTAGACAAGTCAATATGTCCCGTACCAAGAAAATCTGGGTTATCTCCAGATGATTTAGCATTAAAAATTCCTTGCCAAAATGAACGAATTAGTTCTCTACCTAAAAACGAAGTATATTTAGAATGTCGAAAAACCAAAAAGTCACGTCTAAATACAGGTGGGTTACTTAAAACAATATTTTTTTCTATATCTAAATAGCATTTTCCACTAGAACCTATATTTTCAATTCCTAACTCTTTTAATAGTCCAGACCATTCGAGATTGTAATAATCTTGGGTTGAATCACTAAAAAAATCCGCTCTTGGGCCGAATTGACTTAAAATATTGGTAAAATAGTTTCTCCAAGAAGGTACTGCGGCTATAGCGATACCTAAAACTAAAAAAATACCAAGTGTTACTGGTAAAAGTCGTTTTAGCGCCCATACTCCTAATTGCTTCTTTTTATCCACAGATTGATTTGAGTTTTGATTGTTATTTTCTGGATCTATCTGTGGTGGACTACTCCCTAATTGTTCTCCCTCCGGATTATTCATAAAATAAATATTTTAATAATATTTTATTACTTAATTACATTTTAACATATAGCAAAAAAAAAATGGAATTGGTGGGTATTTATGTGACTTTTACTTTTCTTTCAAGAACTACAACTCTTTTTTCTAATAAAGAAAATTCATCTGCATCAACTTTTTTCTTTAATGAATTATTAATTGATTTGACTTCTTCTTTAATAATTTCAATATTTTCTGAATTTTGACCCACTTTTTCAAAAGTCGCATCAAGCTTATTACAAGCATTATCAAGTTTATCGCTGACTTTACAAAGTCTATCACTTAATTTATCAACCTTTTTATTTAAACTTGTATATTGTTCAGCAATAATTGAAGTTTGGTTTTTGAACTCATCTAAAAGCATTTTACCTTGACGACTGTAATCCTCTTTTAATTCTTTTGTTTGTTTTTCTAAAATTTTTGTAAGCTTTTTTTCGTCCATACGCAATCCTTGTAATTTAATTAAACCAAAAAATAAGTTTAAATTAAAGTGGATAATTTATTCTTGAAAAATTTTTAGATAGATGAAATAAACAATACAGCCAATCACAATAAGACCAACAATTATATATGCCCAAGAAGGAATTACTGATGGCAACTTAACATAAATTTCTTTTTCCAATGTTTCACCTCTGGCAGCACCATCAACTTTTATAGAATATGTTTTGTTCTCTGCTTCCTCCTGTTTAATATTCATAATACCTCTAAATTTGCCATCCTCGATTTCTTTTACACCAATATATTCTTGATTTAAATATATATGCACATCTTTGCTTACAGAAAAATTTTCACCAACTAAATTAAATGACTTTCCATATTCTATTTCAGATATTTCAAAATTTTTATCAAACGGGTCTGTAGCATTTGAATTAGTAAAATAAATTTCTGGAGATTTTCTTGTTGAAGCAATAGTAATTTGAAACACAAAAAATACAAAAATAAATAATGGAATAATTAGAAATATTTTAGTAATTTTTTTCATTTTCCTCCTTTTGATTTAAAATTTGATTTTAATTAAATACAGCTTTTTTAAAAGATTCCCACTCTTCTATTAAAACATATATTCCTGCGGCAAATGGTATTGCCAAAACAGCACCAATTATTCCTCCTAATTTTGCTCCGATTGTAAAGACAATAATAATTATAACTGGCGAAAGCCCAATTGCTTTACCCATTAGCTTGGGAGCAATAAAATTATCAGCAAATTGAATAATTAAAGTAAATAGAATTACTGAAAGTCCTGCCAACCACACAGAACCAGTTGTATAGGCAATAATTCCAATAACAAGACCTGTAAAAACTGGTCCGATAATCGGAACTATATCTAAAATTCCCGCAAGTACTGCCAACATCATAGCATAAGGAACATTAATTAATGATAAAACAATAAAAGTAATGATTGTAATTATAAAACTCAGCAATACTCTGCTTCTTATCCATTTCCCAAGCTTTTGATTGATTTTATTATAAATCTTGTTCATGTGTTCTTTTTTTCTATCCGGAAAAAAAGAAAAAAATGTTTCTTCAACTGCTTCTTGTTTTAATAAAAGGTAAAAACTAATTATTGAAATTAACACAAAATCACTTACTGATCCAAAAAAAGTAAAAGTGTATTCCATAACGCTATTACTGATATTCTTTAAATTTTCTGATAACGAAAAAAACTTCTCTGTTTCAGTTGCATAATTGTTTGAAATAAATTCTGAAATCGAACTAGGAAGTTTTTCGATTATAAAAGGGATATTTTTAATAAGCAAACTACTTTGCTCAATTACCGGGGGAATAATTAAAAAGAAAAGCAAAACAAGAAAGGCTAGAATTAAAATATATACTATCGTAACCGAAAGCCATCTAGGAATCTTATATTTATCAAAATATATTAAAGTTGGTCCAAGACCTGCAACTACTATTAAAACTACAAAAACTAAAAGCAATATGTCTCTTATAAGATACAAAAATAATAAAAATAATATTGCCAATAATATTTTTATGATTGCTTTAAAAGATATATTAAAAATTATTTCTTTTTGCATAAAAACCTTTTAATAATTTTAGATTGGTTGCAGATAGATTTTTTCCTTTTTCTCGACCGTACCCGTCCCATATTGATCAATTATTCCTCCCGGTCTTACAAGTGACTCTTTAAGTAGATTTGGATTACCAATTGCCTCTATAGATGTTGGTGGCTGAAAAATTCCTGACTCAACATAAGATTTTGGACCTAACCTACGATTATTCACTGCAATTGCTTCTGCGCCGATATTTTTAATTGCATTTATTATATCAATAATTTGTGTTGAGTCCACTTTATCGTAAAAAACTATTTCAATTCCCTCCCCCTCTACAGCAGTAGACCCTGATATAATTTTGTAGTTCTGCAGATTTTCTTGTAAAATCTCATTGGATTCCTGAGAGCTTGTAGCAGATTCTAAGAGCTTTTCTCTCTGCATTTGAAGCTGATCTATTTGTTTGCGCAAACGGCTATTAGTTTTAAAATATTCAGTAACTACCAGTGCTATTGAATTCCCAACTTCAGGCTGGCTAATCTCTTGGATTTGTTTATTTAAATAAAATTGTCTAGTTAACAAAAAACCTAAAAATAAACAAATACCAAAATAAATTAATATTTTATAAAACCTACTCATTTGCCTCCGCTATTTTTGCATATTCAATAACAAAACTTCCATCATACGGCAGTATGGTAATATCATTTTTTCTTATTACTTCAAGAATCAAACCCTGATTTTTAACTCTTTTTTTAATATCTTTTAAATTATTTGAATTATTGACCTGATCTTCTAAATCCTTAGGTTTTCCAATTACTTTAATTTCAAAAGGTGGGGCTGTTTTAGTGCTATTTATTAATATTGTATTAACAATGCAATCTATAGATGAAACAAAAACAATTCTTTCATCGTTAATACTAATTGCTTCTGCACCTACTCCCCATAAAAAATTTACAATGTCTCTTAAGTCCGCTGCATGAGTAATCGAATCTATAGATACTTCTGCTTTTTTTGAGTCGTCAATTTTAATTATTATGCCCTGACCAGTTCTTTTTGTTAGGCCAATATTTTTTTTATAATTTTCTATTTCTTCTACGGTTTTTTGGCTGGCTGTGTATTTTTTTAATTCTTCTTCGCTTTTTGTAATATCTGTCTGCAAAATATTGATTTTATTTTTAAGATGATCCTGTTCTTCAACTAAAACATCTTTAGTATCCTGTAAAGAAATATATGGAGAAATTGGATCAACAACTCTCACAACTGGAGTTTTTAATTGAATTATCAAAAAAAATCCTATTCCAATACCCAAACATAGTAATATGAAGGAAATTTTATTAAATTTTTTAGAAAGGTTAAACATATTTTTATAAAAAAATAAATAATCTTAATTTTATTATATCTTAAAAACAAAAAAAAACAATCTTTTAATCATTGAGATTAACAAAACAAATTGTTATAATTGTTTTGTTTTTATATTATGAATTTTGTTAGAAATTAATTTATTAGTCATTATTGCTCCCGTAGCTTAACTGGATAAAGCAATCCCGTCCTAAGGGAAAGACTAGAGGTTCAACTCCTCTCGGGAGCACCACATCTTGATAATTGCAAAGTAAAAAAATTAATCAATAATTTTCTGAATCAATTTAATATCTTTAGCTTTACCATTTTTTTCATTAATTTTTAAAAAAGTAGCATTAAAAAAAACTTTACCTGGACTGGATTTGCTTTGAAAAGGTAATCCTGTTAAAAAAGATTGGGTTATTGAATCTAAATCACAACCAATAGCTGAGTCAAGTAATCCAACCATACCTGTATCAGAAATGTAGGCGGTTTTTTTAGGTAATATTCGAGCATCTGCTGTCGGTATATGAGTATGCGTACCAATAACAGCACTTACACGACCGTCCAAATAATAACCCATACAATTTTTTTCGGAAGTTGCCTCAGCGTGAAAATCTACAATAATAATTTTGTTTTTAATTTTTTTTAATATCTCATCTACAACTAAAAATGGGTTGTCAGTTTGATTTGGGATAAAAACTCTACCCAAAAGGTTAATTAAAATTATATTGTGATTTTTAAATTTTATTTCAGCTATTGATTTACCTGGAACGCTCTCTGGATAATTTGCAGGTCTGATAACTTTTATATCTTTTTCGTCCAAATATTTAATAAAATCTTTCTTATCCCAAATATGGTTTCCACTTGTAAAATAATCAATTCCTAAATTTATCATATCTTTATAAACATCGAAAGTCATGCCATTACCCGATGTTAAATTTTCTCCATTAGCAAATATAAGGTCTATTTGCATTTCCTCTTTTAAACCAGGCAATACCTTGGCTATTGCATTTCTTGCCGGCCTACCTACAATGTCTCCAATAAATAAAATGTTCATAAAAATAGTTCTAAAAGTTGAAGATATTCAATCACTTCGCTTATTGGAATTGAATCTAAATATTTACAAATCCAACAGTTTCAACAATTTAAACAACTTCAACATGATTAATTATTTTGCAAATTCAGTTGCCCTTACTTCACGAATCACATTAACTTTAATAGTTCCTGGATATTGTAAATCTGTTTCGATTTTTTTAGCAATATTTTGTGATAATTTAAGAGCTGCTAGGTCATCAATATCTTCTGGTTTTACAATAATTCTTACTTCTCTACCAGCTTGAATTGCATAAGATTTTTCAACTCCAGTAAATGAGTTGGCAATATTTTCGAGCTCAGTTAATCTTTTTATATAAGATTCTAAAGATTCATGTCTTGCCCCTGGTCTTGAACCGGAAATTGCATCTGCCGACCTAACAACGATTGCTTCTACTGTTTTTGGTTCAATGTCATCATGGTGAGCACCAACAGCATTTATGAGAGTTTCTGAAGCTCCATATTTACGCAAAATATCCATAGAAATATGGTGATGCGCGCCCGGTACTTCGTGGTCAACAGCTTTACCAAGATCGTGCAACAATCCCGCTTTTTTACATAAAGCTGCATCAGCACCTATTTCATAAGCCAACATCCCTGCTAGTTGAGCAACTTCTACTGAATGTTTTAACACACTTTGACCGTATGATGTTCTAAACTTCAATCTACCTAAAATTTTTATTAAATCTGGATGCAATCCTGCCACACCAACTTCAAATGCAGCCGCCTCACCTGCTTCTTTCACTTCAACCGCTACTTCTTTCTTAGTTTTTTCAATAATTTCTTCAATTCTTGCTGGCTGGATTCTACCGTCGGAAATTAATTTTTCTAAAGACACTTTTGCTATATATCTTCTCATGGGATCAAAAGAAGAAATCGTAACCGTATCTGGTGTATCATCAATTAAAACATCTACTCCTGTAGCCTTTTCAAAAGCTTGGATATTTCTTCCTTCCCTGCCAATAATTCTGCCTTTCATTTCATCTGACGGTAAAGCAACATTTGACACTGTTGTTTCAGCAGTATGATCAGAAGCCATTCGAGCTATTACTGTCGCGATGATTTCTTTAGCAATATTTTTTGCTTCATCTTTAGCAGCCTGTTTAGAAGCTTTAATTTTTTCAATAACTTCATCTTTAAATTCTCTTTCAATAATAGCAAGCAATAGATCTTTTGCTTGTTGATCATCTAACTTAGTAATTTTTTTGAGTTCTTGTTTTTGCTCTTGTTTAATATTATCTATTTCTGTTTTGATTTTTGCAACGATTTTCTGTTGTTCTGCAATTTTATTTTTCTCAGATTCGATTTGATCATACCGCCTATCTAAATTCTCGTCTTTTGTAATAATTCTTTTTTCTCGTTCGTCAAGATTCCGACGCTTTTGATCGATTTCTTTTTTAGCCTCTTCTCTTATTTTAAATGCCTCATCTTTTGCCTTAAGAACCAATTCTTTTTGTTTTTGCTCTGCCTCTCGAATATTCTTTTGTGTTAATGTGTGTTTTGTAACAAATCCAACACCTGCCCCGGCTAAAGCCGAGATAATACCTACTAATAATATAGGGTTCATTGTTTACTCCAAAATAATAATTTAAATTCATATTGCTTCCTTTAAAAAATAATTTAGCTTAATACAATATAAGAAGCATTATTATTTTAACACATGTGCATGTTATGTCAATTATTAATAATGAGAATTTTCTTAGCCCCCATTCTCATTTTTTCTTCTGTTTTACCATTATAATCATGAATAGCATTAAACAATTGATCAAACTTATATTGAAAACCTTCACCTCTTTTTGTACCTACATCATTTGTAATAAAGTATTGTGAATTATAACCCTTTACAACCAACATGTGATATATCGGACCTGGATTTTTAAAGTATGGATTACCAAGATCTCTACCAGCTGCTGGTATAATTATTGGATTACCCTTAGATAATTCCATTTTTATATCATCAATGCTTTTAACATTTTTAATTTGTATATTTTTATATCCATAATATCTCTTTGCAAAATCAGCAAGTTGCTCGAGCGTTAAATCATAATGACCACCATAATTTTCCATTTGCCAAGCAACCATTTTTTGAATTTCATCTTCTGCTTGTTGGGGAGTTAAAGTTTTTCTTCCTTGTAGATACCAATGAACTATCAACAATGACGCCTCTTCACACGCCTCGTCGTGTAAATCATCCCAGTTAGCAAAAGGTGCTTGAGATGTAAAAACTATATCTAAATTGACAGAATTTTTAATTTTTTCTGAATCACTCTGGCTTAAATTTTTATTTTCATTAGAATCTGATTGAATACGAGTTTCGCAGATAAACGGTTTTGAGATAAATTCTAAAGCATTATTTACCTTAGTATCGAATTGATACTTGGTACTAGCGCAACCAGACAAAAAACACATTATCAACAATTTTAAAATATTTTTATTCATGATAAAATATAATTAGAATACTAATATTACATTTGTATTATACCTAACATGTCGATTGACTACCAGAGATATTTGGAGTATAATTGATTTTGATCTTTAATATACTGAATTTTTCAAATTTATGGATTTTTAATATTTATTGTTTGCTTAGAAATTTGGTATTTATTTCCGTCTAGGATCGGCCTAGCCGAGACTGATGAAATTTGATATTTGTAATTTGTTATTTTTCAATATCGGGGTGTGGCTCAGTTGGCTAGAGCGCCTGCTTTGGGAGCAGGAGGTCCCGGGTTCGAGTCCCGGCACCCCGACCATTCGACTCAGATTACTTCGCTCATGGCAAGAATTCTGAATTTGATATTTTAGTGCGGAACGAGAAGCCTGCCTGTCGGCAGACAGGTTTATCCGCCGTAGTTATAACGAAGGCGGAAGTCCCGGCGGCACCCCGACCAATCTAAACATTGCGAATTTTGCGGACAGTTTGTTGCTCGCTCGCCGCGCCGTAGGCATGGCATCATTCAGAATTCTGTTCAAAAAAGGTTCGCACTTCGTTCAGTAATTGCGACTAGTTCAAACATTTTGAAAATTCATTTATAAATTGTTGTTTTATTTTATTTGTTATTTGTATTGTGAAATTTGAAACTTTCGTATGCGGGTGTAGCATAACGGTTAATGTCCCAGCCTTCCAAGCTGGTTATGGCGGTTCGATTCCGCTCACCCGCTCCAAAGTGTAAAATATTTTTAAAAGACTACCAAAAATATTTGTATTGGTTTTTTAGATAATTATGTTTATATTGATAATTTCTGCGCCCGTAGCTCAACGGATAGAGCGACAGCCTTCTAAGCTGTAGGTTAGAGGTTCGATTCCTCTCGGGCGTACCATGGTGGCTGTAGCTCAGCTGGTTAGAGCATCAGGTTGTGGTCCTGAGGGTCGAGGGTTCAAATCCCTCCAGTCACCCCACTAAAATTGATTTAAAAATATAGGGATTATTGCGCCCTTAGCTCAGTGGATTTAGAGCGACTGTCTTCGGAACAGTAGGTCGGGGGTTCGAATCCCTCAGGGCGCACCACCTTTGGGCCTATAGCTCAGTGGTAGAGCAGTTGCCTCTTAAGCAATTGGTCCTGGGTTCAAATCCCAGTAGGCCCTCCAAAAAATAATTATATTTTTTTAATCCTCTTTTGGATTTTTTATTTATCAAAAAATAAAATGAAAATAAATTATAAAATACATAAAAATAAAAATGATTTATATTTGGTTTTTCTTCACGGACTAGGAGGAAATCTATACGCTTGGAATGAAATTAGAACTATAATGCATAAAAAAAATTATTCCACATTAGCAATTGATTTAAGAGGACACGGTGAATCATTTAGACCAAAAAAAAATTAATGATTATAAATTAGAATATTTTGCTGATGATATTAATAAAATTATCAAAAAAGAAAAAATTAAAAAATTTGTAATTATTGGTCATTGTTTTGGTGGAGTTATAGCAAGCATCTATCAAAACAAATATAAAAAAGCAAAAGGAGCTATTTTAATTGCTAGCACTTACAAATCTCCAAAAAGACTAAAAGCAATAATTCCTGTGCTTGGATTATTTAATTATTTTCTATCAAACTATTTGCCTGACAAAAATTTATACAATAGAAAAAGTTTTGACGACTTTATTAATACTGGCGACTACAATCCTAAAAGAATTTTCACTGATATATTAAATACTTCTCCTAAATCTTACTCTGCAACATTTTATCAATTTAACAAATATAATGGTGAAAAAATTTTGCCTAAAATAAATATACCTGTTTTGATTATCTCAGGTGAAAATGACACAATTTTTAATTTGAAGTATGCGGAAAAAATCGCGAAATTAATAAAAAAATCCAAATTAGAAATAATTGAACACACTAACCATATTTTAATTATTAATTATCCACAAAAAATTACAAAATTAATAATTAAGTTTTTAAATGGGTTGCTCAAAAAATAAAAAAATGATATAATTTCTTTAATTAACTTGTTATTATAAATAAAAATTCAAATGATGGCCCCGTCGTCTATCGGTTAGGACGTCAGCTTTTCAAGCTGAAAAGAGGGGTTCGACTCCCCTCGGGGCTGCCATTTGAATTTTTATTTTTATCAATAATTGAAATTTAGCTTTAAAATTTCATATAATTTGCCTTCATTTTTAATGATTGCTAAAATTTTAGTGAAAGGAAAAATGCTTAAAAAAATTATTCTTGGAATAATTTTAGCGCTAACAATAACTACCAATGTATCTGCTCAATTAAAAGCCGATGATACAAATTTTGTTGATACCAAAAAAGAAGTAGAAAATATAGCAGAAAAAGATTTTCAAAAAGACCAGATGCCCAAAGTCGAAGTTCATTACATGACTGCAAAAATTATTGAATTTACAGAAAGAGAAGAAACAAATCAACATTCATTAGAAGACCAAAGTGTTACAATTAAAAAAGCCGCCATTGAAATCTTAGACGGCCCCTATAAAGATAGTAAGCTAGAAATACCCTGGGTCCAAGCCACTGACAAAGATATGCAAACATTAATCAAAGCTCAAGAAGGTGACAAGATTATTGTTCAATGCACAAAAATTAACGACGATTATAATTGTTCGATAGTAGATAAAGAAAGGAAATCGTCACTTTGGTTTTTATTCATATTCTTTATAATTATAATATTCTTAGTTAGCAAATGGTATGGAATTCGTGCAGTTATTGGGCTGGCATTTACCTCATTTGTTATTTTAAAATATTTAATCCCGCAAATTGCAAATGGCGCAGATCCTGTTTTAATCTCAATTTTTTCTATTGCCTTGTTTATAATACCAACTATGCTTTTCACGCACGGACTTAAAGTAAAAACATACATTGCAATTATTGGAGTAATATTTTCAGTAATTATTGTAGCTTTATTAGCAAAATTATCAATAAGCTGGTCTGGACTAATTGGCATTGCATCTGAGGAATCTCTATATATCAATCTTAGCTCTGATGTTGAAATTAATTTAGTACAACTTCTATTAGCAGGAATTATACTTGGAACTGTCGGGGTTATGAACGATATTGCATTGACTCAATCATCAATGGTTGAAGAATTTAAAAAAACAAATCCAAAAATAGAATGGAAAACCTTATTTAACAAAGCAATGGTTGTTGGTAATGATCATATTAGCTCTGTGATTAATACATTATTTTTGGCATATGTGGGTGTTAGCTTACCTCTGATACTTTTAATTCAACAGCAAAGTATTTCTTTTGGGATTGCGATACAAAGAGAATTTGTTGCAACTGAAATAATTAGAATATTAACAAGTACTATTGGACTAGTATTAACAGTCCCATTAACTACAATAATCGCAGCAATTATTGTTGAAAGAGTAGATTTAAAAAAATACGAGTACTCATTTGATTGGAACAAGATCAAAAATTGGTTCAAGAAACTAATTAAGAAAAAAGATTAATAAACTTTAAATGTTTTAACTACATCTTCTGGATTAATTATATCGCATAAATCTTGTGGGCAATCTTGCCAATGAGAATATGTATAAATATAATTATTCTTTTCGTCAATAAATTTATTTGCATTATTTGCAATTGGGTCAGATATTATTTCTTGATATTGAGCTTTTGTGTAAACAGAAAAAACAACTGGCATAATCCAACCAGGATATTCTGGGTAAGAATAACTAGAATCATTTGTCTTAATTAAAACCTCAAAACTTGTACCATAGTCATCTGTGGCCTGTACTATTCTATATTCTCCCCAAGATTGAGGGATTTTAAACATAAAACCAAATTGAGTATTTTCAAACAATCTATCTTCTTTATAGTTATCAGTAAGATCTTGATAGCATGATGGTAAAGCTTTGTTTTTTGATAAATGATTTGCACTTTTAAAAATTAAATAAAATAATCCTAAACCAATCACAGTCATTATAATTACCAACAAAAAACAACCCCCGAAAACCCAAAAAATAGTATGGTCTTTTTTTTCTTTTATTTTTATTTGCTGTATCATATTTCCTCCTAATATTTAATATATCAAATTTTTATGATATAATCTACAAACAATAAAAAGCTTAAAGCAATATTAAGTAAACTAAATATCAGAATGAATAAATTTAAACTTAAATCTAAATTCAAACCATCAGGTGATCAGCCAAAGGCAATTGAAAAACTGGTTAAAAGTATAAAATCTGAAACAAAACATCAGACACTTTTAGGCGTAACTGGATCTGGAAAAACTTTTACTATGGCAAATATTATCGAAAAAGTACAGAAGCCAACTTTAATTATTGCTCATAATAAAACTTTAGCGGCACAACTTTGCCAAGAGTTCAGAGAATTTTTTCCAGATAACGCAGTGGGCTACTTTGTTTCATATTATGATTATTATCAGCCTGAAGCATATTTACCAGCTCAAGATGTCTATATAGAAAAAGATGCTGACATCAACGAAGAAATTGACCGGCTTCGTCACTGGGCAACAACTCAACTTTTATCACGCAATGATGTTATTATTGTTGCGAGCGTATCATGTATATATGGATTAGGTTCTCCTTCTGAATATAAAAAATATGTTTTAAATTTAAGCATAGGTCAAAAAATAACTCGATCTAAACTGATAGAAAATCTAATTAATCTTTATTATTCTAGATCTTCAACTCTTGAACGTGGCACTTTTACTACTAAAGGAGGTGTTATAGACATTATGCAACCCGATAAAGATCTAATTACTAGAATTGAAATTGAAAATGACAAATTAATATCAATTTCAATTATTGATAAATTAACTCGTAATATCTTAGAAAGAATAAATGATTTTTTCGTTTTTCCGGCAAAACATTTTGTTGTTAGCCCAGATACATTAAAAAACTCAATTCAATCAATTCGTCATGAACTTTCAGAGCGTGTTAAATATTTTTTAAAGAATAATAAAATTATTGAAGCTGAAAGATTAGAACGAAAAACAAATTATGATTTAGAAATGTTAGAAGAAATTGGTTATTGTAAAGGAATAGAAAACTATTCTCGTCACTTAACTGGTAGAAAACCAGGAGATGCCCCTTATACACTAATTGATTATTTTCCAAAAAACTTTTTAACAATCATTGACGAATCTCATGTAACTGTACCACAAATTGGAGCTATGTTTGGAGGAGATAAAGCCAGAAAAGATAATCTCATTGAATATGGTTTTCGATTACCTTCTGCAAGAGATAATCGCCCACTTAAATTTAATGAATTTGAAGAAAAAATGAATCAAACAATTTATACATCAGCAACACCTAGTAATTATGAAAAAGAGAAATCAAGCCAAATTGTTGAACAAATAATTCGTCCAACTGGACTTGCTGACCCAAAAACTATTATCCGACCAATTGAAGGACAGGTTAACGATGTTATAAGAGAAATTGAAAATGAATCCAAAAAAGGAAATAGAATTTTAGTTACAACGTTAACTAAAAAAATGGCTGAGAATCTTTCACAATTCTTAAAAGAAAAAAATATTAAATCAAGATACTTGCATTCAGAAGTTGATACTTTAGAAAGAATTAGAATTTTAAAAGATTTAAGATTAGGTAAATTTGATTGTCTAGTCGGTGTTAATCTGTTAAGAGAAGGGCTGGATCTACCCGAGGTTACACTGGTGGCAATTTTAGATGCTGACAAAGAAGGATTTCTTAGAAGTGAAACATCGCTAATTCAAACAATTGGTCGTGCGGCTAGAAACATTGACGGTCGAGTAATTTTATACGCTGACAATATTACTGGTTCAATGAAAAGAGCATTAAATGAAACCGAGCGTAGAAGAAATAAACAACTAGAATATAATAAAAAATATAACATTACACCAAAAACAATTCAAAAAAATATTTCCTCAATTGTTACAGACGCTGAAAAAGAAAAACTTGCCGAAGAGTATAAACATGCAATTGACATTGATAAATTACCAAAAATAATAAAACAAAAAGAAAAAGAAATGAATAAACTTGCTAAGAATCTTCAATTCGAAGAAGCTTCATTACTCAGAGACGAGATTAAATCTTTAAAGAAAATAAAAAAATCATAAATAGTTTTATTTCTTTTTACTTTACTAGAAAACATGATATAATTATTATATAAATTAATATTAGTTAAATGTTGGCCCCAAATGGGTTACTATTGGTGTTTATGTTAAACAAAATTATTATAAAAGGCGCAAAAGAACATAATCTAAAAAATGTTGATCTCGAATTGCCAAAAAATAAGCTTATTGTTTTTACTGGAGTTTCTGGTTCAGGAAAATCATCTTTAGCTTTTGATACTATTTTTGCTGAAGGACAAAGAAGATATGTAGAAAGCTTATCTAGTTATGCTAGACAATTTTTAGGTGTTATGGAAAAACCGAACGTAGAATATATAGAAGGATTATCCCCAGCAATATCAATTGATCAAAAATCTGCTAGCCATAATCCCCGCTCAACTGTTGGAACTATTACAGAAATTTACGACTATCTAAGATTACTGTTTGCTAAAATTGGCATTCCTCATTGTCCTAAATGTAATAAACCAATATCTTCTACAACTATACAACAAATGGTTGATATTGTTTTAAGCTGGAAAGAAAACTCTATTATTCAAATATTTTCACCAATAGTAAGAGGTAAAAAAGGTGAATATATTAAACTCTTAGATAATTTATTTAAAGATGGATACACTAAAGCAAACATTAATGGAAAAATTTTAAGATTAGATACTAATATTAAGCTAAGTAGATACAAAATACATACTATTGAAATTTTAATTGATGAAGTAAAAATTACTGCAGATAATATATCACAAATTGCAGAAGCGATTGAAAACGCTTCAAAACTTTCAGGTGGAATTGTTAAAGTTGTTAATCTGGATAATAAAAAAGAAAAAATATTTAATGAAAAATCAATGTGTCCTGATTGCGAAATTACATTTCCAGAGCTTGAACCTAGGTTATTTTCATTTAACAGTCCTTTTGGCGCTTGTAAAGAATGTAATGGATTAGGTACAAAAAGAGAAATAGATTCGAATTTAATAATTCCCGATAAAAGTAAAACTATTTCCGAAGGTGGAGTTATGCCATATCATTATCACCAAGGATACTACAAATCAATCATTAATAAAGTCACTGAATACTTAGGATACCAAACCCATATTCGGCTAATTGATTGGAACAAAGAAGATTTAAATTTTTTAATTCATGGTGATAAACAACCTGTTAAATTTAAAATGCGTCATTTTACCTCTAATCATGCTTTTACATATTATATAAATTTTTCAGGACTAATAAACTTAATTGAAAAGCGTTACAAAGAAACAGATTCTAATTTAATTAGATCCCAGCTTGAGCAATATATGAAAATGTCACCTTGTCCTAATTGTGATGGCAAAAGATTAAAACGCGATGCATTATTGGTAAAACTTGCAGACAAAAATATTTCTGAAATTGTAAATATGCCAGTTAAAAAAACTCTTAAGTGGTTTAATGAATTAAAATTAACTGAAACTCAAAACCTTATTGCTTCAAAAATTTTGAAAGAAGTAAAAAACAGAATAGGTTTTCTGGTTAATGTTGGCCTTGACTATTTAACGCTCGACCGTCGTGCAAATACTTTAGCAGGAGGTGAAGCTCAAAGAATACGCCTAGCATCACAAATCGGTTCAGCCCTTACTGGTGTTTTGTATGTTTTAGATGAACCATCTATTGGATTACATGCACGAGATCAAAAAAGATTATTGGATATTTTAACTAAATTACGTGATTTAGGAAATACAGTCATCGCAGTAGAACACGACGAACAAACAATGCAAATTGCTGATTATATTGTTGATATAGGACCTTATGCTGGGGAGCTTGGGGGTAGAGTTGTCGCAAAAGGTAGCTTAAAAGATATTAAAAATTCCAGCAATTCTTTAACTGGAAAATATATGTCAAAAATATTAGAAATTAAAACTCCAGAAAAAAGAAGAAAAATAAAACAAGGTTTTATTAGCATAAGTAAGGCATTAGAAAATAATTTAAAAAATATTGATGTCCATTTTCCCAAGGGAATTTTTACATGTGTAACCGGAGTTTCTGGATCTGGTAAATCTACACTAGTGAACGATATACTTTATAAAACACTTGCCCGGATAATAAATAAAGCAAATACTATACCTGGTAAACATTATAAAATTGAAGGATTTGAAAAAATATTAAAAGTAGTTAATATTGATCAATCACCTATTGGCAGAACTCCTCGCAGCAACCCTGCAACTTATACGGGCGTGTTTACATCAATTCGTGATCTATTCTCATCAAGCAAAGATGCTAAACTTAGAGGTTATTCTGCTGGTCGATTTTCATTTAATGTGTATGGTGGAAGATGTGAAAATTGTAAAGGCGATGGTTATTTAAAAATTTTAATGCAATTTATGCCTGATGTTTATATTCCATGTGATGTCTGCAGGGGTAAAAGGTACAACAAAGAAACTTTAGAAGTAAGATATAAAGGAAAAAATATTTCTGAAGTTCTTAATATGAGTGTAAGTGATGCATTAAAATTTTTTCAAAATATTCCAAAAATTGCTGATAAACTTGAGGTACTTTCTGATATTGGACTTGGATATATAAAGCTTGGGCAACCAGCTACAACCCTTTCTGGCGGTGAAGCACAAAGAGTAAAACTTGCTACAGAACTTTCAAAAAGACAAGCTGGAAAAAATATTTATATTTTAGATGAACCAACTACTGGACTTCATTTTGCTGATATTCAAAAACTACTAGATGTTTTAAATCGTTTAGTTGATGCTGGAAATACAATCATTGTAATAGAACACAATATGGATGTAATTAAATCTGCTGATTATATAATCGATCTTGGTCCTGAAGGTGGAGATGAAGGTGGTCGAATAATTGCAACCGGAACTCCTGAGGAAATTGCCAATAATCCAAAAAGTTATACTGGAAAATTCTTGAAAGAATATTTATAAAAAGGTAAATTATGAAAATTGAAAAGAAAATTTTGCCAAAATATTTTGACGATATAAAATCAGGCAAGAAAAAATTTGAACTTCGCCTTGCAGACTGGAAATGTAAATCTGGTGATATTTTAATTTTGCGAGAATCGAATAATAAAACCAAAAAATATACTGGTCGAGTGATTGAAAAAAAAGTGACTTATGTTTTAAAATTTAAAAATGACGATCTTTTTTGGACAAAAAAAGAAATCGAAAAATATGGATTGCAAATTATTTCAATTGAATAGATATATAGATTATGAAAATAGATAAAAATAAAATTAAAAAAAAACTACTTAAATTACCATCTTGTGCTGGTGTATATTTTTTTTATGATAAAAATAGAAAATTGATATATATTGGCAAAGCTTCGGTTTTAAAACACCGAGTTAACTCATATTTTCACGGCGCGCACGATACTAAAACAGAAGAACTAATTTCTCGAATCTCGAGTATCGAGTATCGAGTTACAGACTCAGTAATTGAAGCCCTCATACTAGAATCAAATTTAATTAAAAAACATCAACCAAAATACAATATTCGCGAGCGCGATGATAAAAGTTTTATTCAAATCGGATTAACGCGCGAAGATTTTCCAAGATTTTTAATTATTCGTCCAACTGAAACAAAAAACTTATCAAATCCCAATGGCTCATTAATGAAAAACTTCTCGAATCGCAATAGCTTATTAATAAAAAACTTCTCGACTCGTCCTAAAAAGGACTCTCTCGAAGTAAAAAAGTATTGGGGTCCATATACTAATACTACGTCCGTAAAAGAAATGCTTTCAATATTAAGAAAAATTTTTTCATTTCGTGACTGTACTCAAAACAAATTTAAAAAATATAAAAAAAATAACTCTCCTTGTTTATTTTATCCTCTTAATTTGTGTCCTGCACCATGCTGTAGATATATATCAAAATCTAATTACCAAAAAATAGTAAAACAAATTTCCCAATTACTAGATGGCAAGAAAAAAAGGGTTATTTTATCACTTAAAAAACAAATGTTAGAGCATTCAAAAAACCAAAATTACGAAGAAGCTGCAAAAATCAGAAATCAAATTACTGCCTTTGCACATATTAATGATGTGGCACTTATTAAGCAGGAAAGATCATTTGAACAAATAAAAAATATACCATATAGAATAGAAGCTTATGATATTAGCAACATTGGGGACAAATTTGCTGTTGGATCAATGGTGGTATTTACTGGTGGAGAAATAAATAAAAGCGACTACCGAAAATTTAGAATTAAGAATTATGAATTAGGAATTAAGCAAAAAAATAGTCATTCTGAGCGCAGTGGAGAATCTCTAGATCCTTCGGTTTTGCATCAGGATGACAGTCCAATGACTAAAGACCAAAGACCAAGAGCTAACTCCGGGGATCCTCAAATGATGGCTAGCATTATTGATCGTAGATTCAATCATACCGAATGGCCAAATCCGGATTTGATTATTCTTGACGGAGGAAAAGGTCAGCTCTCTGCTGTACTAAGTACTTTACGGACAAAAAAAGTATCCTTGCCAATAATTGCTGTTGCCAAAGGTCCGACTCGTAAAGGATTTGCATTATTTAAAAACAATGCCGCAAAAAACATTGTTCTTGATAGAAAATTTATTGAAAGCATCCGCGACGAATCCCACAGATTTGCTATTACTTATCACAGGAAGTTGAAGAATAAGATTTGATATTATCTATAAAGTTAAACATTTTATCAATTTCAGTTTTGTTATCATAAAACCAATTCGTCGACCAAATTCGATATACAATAAACCCGATTTTTTCTATCTCTTTTTGCCTAAACATATCATAAGCATAAGCTTCATCTGAACTATGATAACTTTTACCATCACATTCAATAGCAATTTTTTTATCTCCTTTAAATATTACAAAATCAATTCTAAAACTACCAGTTTCATATTGTGGTTGTATTTTTAAATTCGGATATTTATCCTGTAAAATATTTAACACTTCTTCTTCGAAAGGCGACTCTGTTAATCTAACCGATTGATATTCTTCTCTATGATTTTCTTTAGTAAATTTTTTAACAAAATCTAATATATATTTTGACTTTTTAATATCATTTTCACTAATTGCTTTGCAATAAGCTAGATATGAATAAAAAATTGCTTTTTTATTATTACCATATTGTTCAGTATAAATTTTGTAATTTAAATATTTTTTTTCAGGAATAGAAGTACATATATAAATTTTATTTTTTGCTCTAGTAATTAATACATTTAATAATTTATAACCGTGATCTTGATTAATAGGGCCATAACGTTCGTAAAATATATTATCTTCATTTAAACCATATGTAGTAGAAATTATTACATTGTCTACTTCGTCTCCCTGAATATTTTCTAAATTTTTAACAAAAAATTTATTACTTTCAATTAAAATCATTTTATTATCGAATTTTTTATCTTTTTCCCGTTCTAAATATATTCTATCTTTTATAGCATTTCTCTGATCAATATTAAAAGTTGCTATACCAATAGATGGAATTGCTTGATCAGAAAATATAATTTTATTTTTTAAAATATCAATAACTTTATCGGCTTCTTTCTGATTAACTCTATCTCTGTTTTTTCCATTTAATTGATAAAATTCTATTGGACAACTATCATTTTCAGATTGATTCATTATTTTTAAATTATTACCATAAATAGCATAATTAGAAAAATTAATTAATGCAGAATTATTTGATCTATAATGATAATCTAAATAAGATTTATTTTCCTTATCAATTTTTAGAGTTTCAGCATATTCGAGTAAAGACTCAGAAGTAGCTTGTTGTTGTGCAATAATTTCGCTATCATATGTTTCATCAAAAAAACCATTATTATCTTGACCACCAGCTGTAAAATAATTAGAAGGTGGCATCTGATGTTCATCACCAGATATTACCTTAAATTTTCCTCTTATAAGTGATGAAAAAGTATCTTCAATTTTTAATTGACTAGCTTCGTCGAATATCACAACATCAAATAAACCTAATTCTAGTGGTAAAATTGAATCCGCTGCAATTGGATTTGTTAAAATAATTGGAAAAATAGAACTAAATAAATCAAAGCTTTCGGAAATTATTTTTCTTAATGAATTTGACCGGGGGTATTTTTTATTTTTAGCTAAATTATATAAAATATGAAAATTTCCTTTTTTTTCATAATCATTTTTACAACTTTCGAGTCTTTTATTTAATATTGCTTGGATTTTATTTAATTGCGTTTTTTTTAAGTTTTTAAAACCATTATCTAATTTCTCTAAATCATAATTACTTGTAATTGGCTTTAACATATTATTATCTTCATATTTTAATAAAAGATTATAATAATACCAAGTCTGAAATATATTAATCCATTCACAAACTTCATATTCTAATAATTGTTTTATTAACTTCTGATATTGACTATCAATATTAGAAATAAAATAATTCCATTGATGATAATACCTATAGTATTTCATTTCTTTTTTAAAATCATTTAATTGATCTAAATATTGAATTATTTTTTGTTGGTACTCTTTATAATTATCATTTTCTAAAATATTTAAATCACTATTAATAATCAAACTTTGTTCTTTTATATTTTTTTCGCAATCCAATATTTTTATTAACATTTCTTTAAAATAATTGTATTTGTTTAACACTAATTTACAATTCTGATCGTATTTAATTAATTCTTTTTTATAATGTTTGATAGATTCATTGTATTCAATTTCAATAGATGTTAGTAAATCATTATCATAAAAATCAATTATTTTATTAATATTAGATAGATTTAATAAAAGTTGTTGTTTAAACTTAATTATCTGTTTATATCTTTTTGCAAATATACTCTTAAATATCTCTACAGTTTTTATTTTTATATTGTCGGTTTCTCGACCAAGTAATTCATATTTATTAATTAGCTCTAAACTTTCAGTAATTATTTTTTTAACATCATTATTATCTTGAATAAATTTATCAATTTCTTCTATCTTTCTAATTTTATTATTTGATAATGAATAGCTTTTAAATTTTTGGTTATAACTAATTTCAATGATTTTATTTATTATATCGATTTTATTATCAATATTTCTTTTTATATTATCTTCATATAATTTTGAGTAATCATTTAAAAACTTGTCTTTAGGTATTCTATCTAAATATTTAAAACTATTATTTGATATATTTTGATATATATTTTTTGCTTCTAATATTAATTTTTCAATTTTATGATACTCATCATAATTTAAATCGTACTCATTACTTATTTGAAAATTTTTGATTAATAAATTATTATTTTGTTCTTTTGATAATCGTAAATAGCAACCTAATAAATCAATCCATCTTTTTTCACCAAATATTTTTTTTGATGTTATAAGCAGTTTTTCATTAATATTTTCTTTTAGACTTTTTATTTCTTTATTTTTTGTATTAAAGTTATCAATTGCAAATTGATTACAATATAATGAATCTTTTTCTACTCTATTTCTAGCTTTTCTAATCACCTTCTTTTTATCATTATTTACATCATCTATTAATGCACAATATTTGGACAGTTTAAGTTCATCTTTATCTAAATTATTATAAATTACATCTAAAGCAGTCTTTTTTTCACATATAACTAAACATTTACCCCCATTTGCTAAGATATTAGTAATTATCGCGGTTATTGCTTTACTTTTACCAGTACCTGGCGGACCCTGTATTAATTTAAATTCATTTTTTGTCAAAGAATTAATTATCTTTTCTTTACTTGGGTCAATATCAACTGAACTAACTGTAGAAGTTCTAAAATCATCAATATTTAGTTCTATTTCCTGAAATTTATCAATATTATTTATTATTTGCTCATTTGAATTTATGATTGTTTCTTTTCTTGATTTATATAATCCAAAAACACCTGACCACTGTATCCAAGCTTCATCTCCAGTAATTTTATTAATTTCATCATTACTGACACATTCATTAATAGTAATAAGATTAGAAGTTATTTGATTTTTTTTATTATTTATTTGATTAAGTATCTTATTGCATATTTCTCTTATTTCATTCTTATCTAAAATATTATCTTCTAATATTTCATCTGATAATTGTTCAATATTAATGTCAATATCCTTTAATATATAGCTTCTTAGTAATTCATTAATTAATATTGGATAATTTTCTTTTTTTAATACTTGCCACGAATTAGCTTTTCTATGAGATTTATAAATATCTAGTTTCCAAATAAACAGTGGAGCTTTAATAATTTTGTCCGGATTGTTTTTATCTCGTTTAATCAATAAAGGATATCCAAAACCAAAATTTTTAATACCAAATTCTTTATATTGGTCTTCATGATCATAAATAATATTATCAATTTTTTTAGAAACAAAAAAAATTCTATGTTTAGTATCATCATCAACTCTATTTAAATCAATATTATTTAAATTAATATCAAACGTAAAATCTGATTCACTAGTTAATTTATCAAAAAACTCTAGTGCATATTTTTCTTTTAAATAATTCAAATGAAATAAGTCTATTCGAGATCTCGCATGACCTGGAATAGCATTGAGATGAATTCCCCTCCTATTACCAATTTTTAGTTTATCTAATATAGTTTCAATAAAACTTTTATTAAATTGTATTTTTGATTTCATTTTTATAATAGTTTAACTAATATTTACAAAAATTATACCATAATAACAGGTATAAGTAAATATAAATAATAAATCCGCGACGAATCCCACCGCTTTGCGATTAATTATCATAGAAAACTTAAAAATAGAATCCATCACTAATATTCTATACCAAAAAGTACACCTCTGAGGTGTACTTTTTTTGGTTAAATACTAGATTTGATGCCGATTTACTCTGACCTCGTAGGTCAGAGTAGGTCTTGAACCTGTAAAATTTTGGCATACCTACGAGGTCGGTGTGGTGAAAAGAAAGTTAAAAAATAAAATATTGTTTATTTCTCTTTGTTAATCCACTTTCTATCAATTGCATCTTCTAAATCAATATCTAGTAAATATGCATTTACAATTGCAAGTCCAACTACATCTGCAAGCTCTTTGGATAATTCTTTTTTTGACAACTCGGAAGAAATTAGTTTCTTTTTTCTACATCTTTTTCTATGTATAAGTACTGCTTGAGAAAATTCGCCAACTTCTTCGTATAATTTTATCATCGCAAAATCTTTATCAATTTTGATATTGTGTCTTTTGCCATAATCTAGTGCAGTTTTGATGACTTTTTGTTGTAATAATTTAAAATCCATAATTTCCTAAAAAGTATTGCAATTTTACTTAATTTTGTTTAATGACATTATTTTTTTTAATCTTACATAATTTATAAGTTATACTATTGGTTATTGATTTAGTATAATAATACTTAAAAATCTTAATGTTAAATAATTATTCGTGGTTTTTCCAAACAATTTTTCTTTGATTGTAGGAAGAAAGCATGTCGATTCTGTCAAGTATATACTCACCAATAAATGCAAATGGAATTGCTACTAAAGTAGCAACCAATACTACTTGATAGGTAATTTGCTCGCCTGTTGCAAAATGAAAAGCAATTAAGTCCTCTACCACTCCAATAATAATTCCAAATATTAAAAATTCCAAAAAAACTTCGATTTTTCTATATTTTCTATCAAGCTTAAAAATTTTTACAAAATCAACTTTATCTACTACATATTCACCAATTAGAGCAAAAGGAATAGCGATAGCTACAATTATTAAAAGTATCTGCCAAGTAATGGGCTTATCGGTTAAAAGCTTAATGATAATAATATCTTCAATAATTCCAAGTATTATGCCACCGATTAAAAATTCTAAAAATACAAAAGTTCTTTTAGTTATTTTCATATTCCTCTTTTAACAAACCATAAGCAACATCATCATGCCAAACACCTAATCTAAAATAATGTTTTCTTAACAAACCTTCTTGCTTAAATCCAGCATGTTCTAATCTTTTTTGAGATTTTTTATTAATTTTAAAAACACCAGCATAAATTTTTTCTAGTTTTAATTTATTAAATCCATAATCCAGCACTATATCAAGCGCTTCTTTCATATATCCCTTACCCCAATATTTTTTGCCTAACCAATAACCTACTTCCGCAACCTTAATGGTTTTTGGATTCATATGTAAACTAATCATACCAATAATATTTTTACTGATTTTATCTTCAATTCCAAAATGAAAATCTTTTATGTTTTTTTGGTTTACTCTTTGAATAAAGTTTTCAGCATCTATAAGTTTATATGGATATGGAATTGAAAGCGTATATTTGATTATGTCTTTATCATTTACATTTTCAAAAATACTCTGGGCGTCAGAATCTCTCAAATTTCTTAAATTAATTTTTTTACCTATGATTTTTTTCATTAATTAAACCTTTCTCCTATCCATTGACCTACAAAATAAGTGGCGATTATCACAATAATTGCAATTACTAAATGTTCTAAAATCACCCAAAATGGATTATTGTTTCGATTTTTAGCAATAAAATAACTAAAAACAACCAAAAGCAATATTCCCCAAATAATGCTAACAATTATTGCAGTGGATAACGAAAACAAAAATATTGGTATTAAAAATGTTAAAGCAATAATAAATTTTGTAAATGTTGCAGAAAATGTTGCTTGCCAAATACCTTTTTCAGTTGATGATTTTTGTGATTCTTCTGAAAGATGCATTCCCAATCCATCAGACAAAGAATCTGCAATAGCAATAACAAGAATTGCTCCTACTACAACAATTTTCGAATGAGTACCCGAATACATTCCCACCATTAAACCCAAGGTAGTAATTATACCCGAAGTAAGTCCAAAACTAAAACCTTTTTTGATTGAATTTTTCATATTATTTAAGATATTTTATTGCCTGATTCAATTTTTTTGTCAGGATGCATTAATACTGGTAAATCTTCAGAATCATGAGCAGCTAAAATCATGCCATTTGAAATAACTCCGAATAATTCCCTTGGCTCTAGGTTTGTAAGAATTGGAATTTGCTTATCGACCAAATTCTCTTCAGAATATTTTTGACCAATGCCGGCTACAATCGTTCGCAATTCTTCTTCTCCCAAATCAACTAAAAGCTTAATAAGCTTATCGGATGCGTCTATCTTGATAGCTTCTTTTATTGTACCAATTTTAATTTCTAATTTCTGAAAATCGTTATAAGTTATCATTTTATTCCTTTTTTATTTTTAAAACCATTAATAAAATCTTTAACTTTTTCATAAAACTCAAACGGAGTTTCTTCATATTTATCTAATTGACTACCAATTAATTTATGATAAAGTTCTGTTTTTTTATATGGCTCTTGACTTTTATCTTGAAAAAAATTATACATTTCATCATTAAATTCAATCATATGTTTATCATCTAAACTTAAATCATAATATTCTTCTAACAAATTATTTATTTCTTCACTTTTTATATCAACAAAATTATTTGAATTTTTTTCAATTAATATTTCTGGGTTTGTCATTTTTCATCCTTTCTTATTATTTAGTTTATTTTTTTGAGTATATTTTTTATATATCATAAAATAATATATTATTGAACCGATAATACCAGTTAAAACAACAATTAATATCCAAAGTGTTTTATCGTCTTTATTTTTAAATTCCCTTTTTGCAACATCAATTAATGCCCATATCCAAAAAACTGTTCCGCCAAAAGCAACAAGCATTATAAAAAGCCATAAAAATATAAAAAATAGCGAAAATCCACCAAGTAATAATGCTGCAAATATTTCCATAATATCCTATCTATTTTGCGTTCTTCTGCGTAGCTATCCGCATCAATCCGCTTCTACATTATTAGAATATACTAAATATTTTTCCGATAAATAAAACATAAAATATTATTAGCATCCATCCTTCCCATTTTGTGATTTGTTTATCTTGGGTAACAAAATAATACATTAAAGTAGCAATAATCATAACGGGCAAACTAAAAAGTAAAATATCCTGAGGAATTATTAGGCCACTAAATAAGCTTGGAACCCCCATTACAATTAATGCATTAAAAATATTTGATCCTAAGACATTACCTACTGCCATTTCCGGATTACCACGCCTTGCTGCTGAAATTGTAACAACAAATTCGGGTAAAGATGTACCAAGCGCAACTGCAGAAACAGCTATAACTTGTTTACCAATATCCAAAATTTCAGAAAGTGCGATAACAGATTCTATTGTATATCTTGCTCCAATATAAATAAAAAATATACTTAAAATTAATATTCCCCATGTTTTCCAAGTAACTTTTTCTTCTCCAGTATGTAACTTGGCATCTTTTTTAACTTCTTCTACAATATCTCTTTTTTCTTTATTTGTTGGCTTAGATATACTTATAGAATAAAAAAGATAAATTAAAAATGCACCAATACAAAGCAAACCTTCAAGCCAGGTAAACTTGCCATCCCACACACACAAAAGCAATAAAAAAGCCGACCCAATAAGTAGAGGCAAATCTACATTAACAAGATTGTAATCAATTTTAAGTTTTTTGCCAATAATTGCTGCTACGGCTAAAACTAAAAATATATTTGCAATATTGGAACCAACTACATTGGCAACCACGATTTCTGATGAATTATTAAAAACTGCAATTATTGATGTTATTAGCTCTGGTAAAGATGTTCCTACTGCCACTATTGTAACACCCACAATAAAAGCTGGAATTCCAAAATTAATTCCAATATTTTCAGCTGATCCAGTAAAATAATCAGATGCTTTTATTAGAACAAATAAACTTAAAACAAAAATTATTAACCAAAAAATTATTAATTGCATATTAAAAAGCTAGTTAAAAATTGTTATTCATTGTTAGTTATTTACTTAACCAAAGTAAGAAGTGCTCCGGCAAATGTCATTGCAGCAATAAAGAAAACTAAAACCTGTGCAATAAGATGGAAAAGCCAAACTAAAAATGCTTTTCCCCAATCTACTTTAAATACTGCCTTAATAACAAACATTGAAAGCAATACTCCAATTAAAAATCCCACTATTGCTCCAATACCTGCTACACCAGCAAAAATTGCAGAAATAATCCAAGTCACTACAGCAGCACCGATTGCTGCCATCAAAGAATTACTAAAACTAGTTTTGCTTTTTGGCAATCCTGCCATTTTGGCTCCAGCCCACATAAAAAAAGTGGCAACCAAGATTGATATTACTAAAAAAAACAGAAATGTACCTAAAGCAATGCCCAAAACCTGCATTTTTCCCTCCTCTCGCAAAAGCGAGAAATTAATAATTATTATCTATATTATAATATTATTTTTTTATAAATACCAGCTTATATTTTAAAAATAAGCTGTTTGTACTTTGATACAAATATTTTTAACTATATGCTATAATATAAATATGGATAAAGAAATGTTAAAAAATAATAGTTTTCATAAACTTATAGTTTATTTAATTGGTGCAGCTAGTATTTTTATTATACTTTTTGGCATCAAAGAACTTTCAAACATTATTAATCCAATTCTTCTAGCAGTTGTTATTACAATATCTGTTCTACCCATCCACTCTTATTTATCAAAACACGGATTTGGAAATTGGTTCTCATTGATTCTGACAATTTTATTCGTAGTTGGAATTTTAGGATTAGTACTAATAATTGTTCTTGCATCAGTTACTAGAATGTCTATTGAAATACCAAATTATTTAACTCAATTTTCTAATCAAATATATACAAATATTACTTCGAAAACCGGCACTATAGGAATAAGCAAGGATTCTATACAAAGCATAATACCCTATATTGAAAAATTAATTAGTGCGACATTTTTATTTGTCTCACAATTTGGAATAACCCTTTTAATCTTTATTTTTATGTTTATCTCGGCAATATCATTTAAAAAAAGAGACAAAACTGACTTAAAAATTAATGAAAAAAATTATTTAAGAATTAGAAATATTACTCATGATGTTAGAAAATATGTTAATACTTTAACTTTCATAAATATTTTAGTGGCAATTGGAAATATCATCTTGTTAGTAGCATTTGGTATTCCATATGCTTTATTGTGGGGTATATTATCATGGTTTATGGGATATATACCGGTTATAGGTTTTGTGATAGCCCTTATTCCTCCTGTTATTTTAAGCTTTATCTATAAAGGACCAACAACGGCTTTAATAATTGCCGTTGGATACATACTCATTAACGGATCTATTCAAAATTTAGTTCAACCGAAAATTATGGGCGATCGGCTCAAAATTTCACCTGTTATTGTATTCATTTCGATATTTTTCTGGGGTTACCTTTTAGGCGGGATTGGGGTTTTATTATGTATTCCACTTACTTTAATTGTAATTATGATATTAGAAAATGTTGAACATACCCAATGGATAGCTGCTCTGATGCGATACAATGGCGGAGCAACACAAAAAGAAAAACAAGCAGTTGCAAAAGTTAAAAAAATTACAGAACAAATAAATCCATTTGAAAAAAAATAATTCTATTTATTTAATGAATTTCCCTGTAGCTTAAAACCACGAAGTTTTGTGGCGAAGGGTAATAACGCGATACAGATAAAAATTATTAGATTCTCACTAATATATTATGAATTCTTATAATGAATTTTTCTGTGGCTTAAGACCACAGGGTTTTCCCCGGCCTCGCTCCGCGAAGCGGGGCGGGCTGGCGAAGGGTGATAAAAATATAATCTTTTGAGTAAAAATTATTTGTTAGCACTATATTTATTTTGAATGTAATATTTTGTCATTGATTCTAATATTAAAAGTAAAATTCCAATTCCTAAAAAAGCAATAACAATAGTTAGTAATTTTGTTCCTGTTTTGGTTGGTACTAAATCACCGTATCCAATTGTTGTAATTGTTACACAAGTAAAATAAAACGAATCTACCCATGACCAATTTTCCAAATAATGAAACAATATTGTACCACCTGCCAATATATATACTAAAGCACTTATAACAATTCTAGATTTGATTTTTATTTCTTTTGATAAATTTGTTTTTTGCATAGATTAAAAATTAAGCTTACTTAAAAGACGCTTAATTATATCTAATAAATGATTAGATTGCAAACTTGTGTACTTGATGACACCCTTTTGGACAATAGTTTGTGTTTTTGTGAATAGGTAAAT
>CAYZSW010000003.1:63066-105829 GCA_964481135.1 uncultured Candidatus Saccharibacteria bacterium | reverse complement strand
TTATTGGGGGTTTTGCTCAAAAAAAGTTCGAACTTCGTTCAAAAAACACCGCCAAATGTAACTTCCGCTTCCGAAAGGAAACTGGATGACCGCGCCACAGGCGCGGAATGGGGCAAAAAACGGCGTCGCTTCGCGACAAACTCGCTGGGGACGGGCGCGCCGAAGCGCGCGGATTTGTCACGAACCATAGGGTTCGTTCCGACTTTTTTGACGAAGGAGCTGATTTTGTGAAAATCAGCGGATGAGGACAAAAAATCGGTTTGTTTCGTATCTAAAATCCATTCCCGCAAGGGTTCGACCCACTTGTTTCTTCCGCTTTCAAAATCTTTCATTTCCTCTTTCAAAGCAGCGAGAGCGCGCATATTTTCGTCTTTCTTTTTCAAATACATTCCCTTTGGTATATCGCCATCAAGATAGGCTGAGATAAGTTTCTCCAAGCGCGCCTCGCTTGCTTTGATTTTATTGGAAAGATTTTGAACCTCGCTTTGCGACGCTCCAACTTCCTCGCGCTCCCACTCTTTCACTTTCGCGAGCATCCAATCAGTGTAGCGATCGCAAAGCGAGATTGTTTGAAGCCGTGCCTTGATTTGCTCGGCAAGGTCTTTTTCTTGCAGATAGGATTGCGAACAGCGACCGCGCTTTTTCGAACACCTGTAATATCTATACTTTGTACCATGGCGATTTGTCGTCCACTGTGCGGAAATCATAGAATCACATTCGCCACATCGAAAAAGTCCGGTAAAAGGAAAATCGTGTTTATTTTTCCTTTTACGCGGTTGCGACTTCTCTTGCAATACGTTCTGCACGGCTTCAAACAATTGCGGAGAAACAAGTGGCTCAAAGTTTCCATCAAACCATTCGTCTTTGTGTTTGATAAATCCAAGATATGCTCTGTTCGTCAAAAGCCGTTTGATGGAAACTTTGGCAAGTGGCGTTCCGTTCCGAGACACCACGCCCAAGTCCGCCAAAAATAAGCCGAGAGATTTTAGCGTATGCGTCCCTTTGGCGTATTCCTCAAAAGCACGACGAACAATCCGAGCATTTGTCTTGTGCGGTTCAATATTTCTAATTTTCGGATTGTTCTCATAGCCAAAGGGCGCGAGGTTCAACCATTCCCCACGGCGCAGTTTTTGGCGGACGCCTCTTTTGATATTCTCGCTCAAATTATCCGAATAATACTTGGATTGTCCGAACGCCACTTGCAACATAAAGAGCCCTTGCGGGGTAGGTTCAAACCAAAATGTCGGAAAGCGCAAAGACACGATCTTGCGAGTATCAACGGCATAGATAACTTTTCCACCATCAACAGAATTGCGAGCAAGACGATCGGGGTGCCACGCCAAAATACCAACACCATCACTTCGCTCTACTTGCTCCATCATTTTTCCAAACACTTCGCGCCCCGGTGTCTTTGCGCTTTTCGACTCTTGAAATTCCGACAGGATTTCAAGATTTTCTTTACGCGCATATTCACGAAGCTCAAAGAGTTGAGCTTCAATAGACATCACTTGTCTATCATCATCCTCTGATGATTTGCGAGCGTAAAGAAAATATTTTGGTTTGGACATATTCATATAGCTTTTAGATACGAAACAAGGACAAATCCGCGCGCTTCGGCGCGCCCGTCCCCAGCGAGTTTGTCGCGAAGCGACGCCGTTTTTTGCCCCATTCCGCGCCTGTGGCGCGGTCATCCAGTTTCCTTTCGGAAGCGGAAGTTACATTTGGCGGTGAAATATTAACCTTTGCGCGAACCTTTTTCCAATCGCGAAGCGATTGATCTTCGCACGCTCCGCGTGCGTGGTGGCTCTGAATGAAATCGTACGCGCGAAGCGCGTGGTGATGCTCTCTGCGCGCCTCGGACGCGCTCCCGCTGGTCGCGCGCGGCAAACCCAAAAATTTCCTTTCATTTTTTTGTGCGGCTCCCCCCAGACCCCCCGCCGCAAGGCGGAAAGAGGAGAAGGAAATTTTTGGTTTGCTCCACCGCTTATAACCATACATGCAATATATCACATTATTGCATTAAACACAATAAAATGCTACAGTACAGGTGTTGATTAATTTTCAATACCTATGAAAGACAGCGAAATACAACAATTTGCAAAAAATATGAAAAAGCTTCGGGAAGCAAAGGCAATGTCTCAAGGCGATATTCACCGTGCGACAGGAATTGATAGAGCGTATATCAGCAATCTTGAGGCCGGAAAGCAAAACCCTACTCTTGAGACAATTGGCAAAATTGCCGAGGCGTTGGGAGTTAGTAGTGATCAACTTTTGAAATAAAACTATGCAGAATTCTTTATTATTCAAAGGTAGAAAACTTGTCATAGCTACGATGCACGAAAAAGAGCGGGTAATTGCACCATTGCTTGAAAAAAATCTTGGCGTTGAAGTGGTCGTTCCAAAAGATTTTAATTCCGACAAATTCGGTACGTTTACAAGAGAAATTAAAAGAGCCGGAAATCAATTAGAAGCGGCACGCGCAAAAGCGCATGCCGCGATTGCAAGCGTAGATGCCGAATTAGGTGTTGCAAGCGAAGGCAGTTTTGGAGCGCATCCGTCCATCCCATTCATCCAGTCTAATCTGGAATTATTGCTGTTTGTTGATAAGAGAAACGGATATGAAATCCGAGGACATCATAGAACATCGGAAACAAACATTGACGGGCGGTATGTGGCAACGGTGGCAGAAGCACTGGATTTTGCCAAAAAAATTGGTTTCCCTGAGCACGGAGTAATTGTAAGAAAAAGCGAAAGTGGTCGTTTTGGCATTCATAAGAACATACAAACCGAGGACGTGCTGAAGGAAACGGTGACCAAGATGCTCGGTGGAATGTTTACCAAGCGGGTATTCATCGAATCCGACATGCGCGCACATAGGAATCCGACACGAATGAAAGCCATAGAGAAGGCAACGGAAGATTTAATAAAAAACATTGCGTCTCTCTGTCCCAAATGTCAGGCTCCCGGTTTCGTTGTGGTTGATTTTGAAAAAGGACTTCCATGTGCACTTTGCCGAATGCCGACAGACCTACCGCTGAACGACATATATCAATGCCATGTCTGTAGTCACTGGGAGAAGAAACGGGTTACAAAGTATGGGGAAGCCTCTGATCCGCAGTACTGCGGATATTGCAACCCGTAAAATCAGATCGCTTGCAATACGTAAGAAAGTTAATATTGTGCGTTAGCGCAAATCACTTGAATACCATGAACTCCATCGAAGCTACCAAGCGAACACGAAGCAAGCACCGAGCAGGCATCGTGAGCGAAGCGAACGGCTAATGCGAGGTGCTTGCGAAGTGTGAGCGTACTATCAAGCTACCACTAAACGCGGAGAGGAAGCGCCTCGGACCGACGCGAACGACGGAAAAAGGGCGACACTATGCAACCAATAATGCTATATTTTACTTACGAGCCCTTTTGAAGGAGTGAAGCGGTGGAGCAAACCAAAAATTTCCTTCTCCTCTTTCCGCCTTGCGGCGGGGGGTCTGGGGGGAGCCGCACAAAAAAATGAAAGGAAATTTTTGGGTTTGCCGCGCGCGACCAGCGGGAGCGCGTCCGAGGCGCGCAGAGAGCATCACCACGCGCTTCGCGCGTACGATTTCATTCAGAGCCACCACGCACGCGGAGCGTGCGAAGATCAATCGCTTCGCGATTGGAAAAAGGTTCGCGCAAAGGTTAATATTTCACCGCCAGTTAAAAAGATGTTTATGTTTTAATTTAATTCTTTGTTAATAATAATGTATAATTTAATTGTTCAATAAAATTGCTTTTTAGTTTTTTACGAATTGAAACTACGATAAATAAGTTGTAGTTAATTAATTCAAAACTTAAGTAGGCAAAATAATATTATCCAATAATAATTAGAAATAAAAAATGTCAAAATTTGTAAGAATACTACACCAAGCTCCATATTTTTCCAAAAATAAACTAATATATCTTTTTGGAATAGTAATTTTATTTTTTGCACTTTTTGATGGAATTGTTAGTTATTTGGTTCCACTTGTTATTACACAAAGTGGATTATCAAATACATCAATTGGGATTATACTTAGCTCTGCGGCAGTTTCAGGAGCTTTTTTTAATTTTACTATTTACAAAATTTTTAAAAATTCTTTATTTCGTAGATTATTTGTGGTGATGTTTGCTGTTGCTTTGGTTTATCTAATGATTATTTGGAATGCAAATTCTTTTTGGCTGTATATTTTAGCAATGATTTTATGGGGCTTTTATTATGATCTTAAAATTTTTGGTATAATAGATTTTACTTGTCGTTATTTTCCAAAAGAAGAGCTTATTGCAAAATCAGGCAATATCTCTGTTTTTCAATCTTTGGGATATTTACTGGCACCACTAATTGCTGGTTTTTTAGTTTTTAATATTGTTGATAATAAACCTTTTTATGTTGCATTATTATTTTTAATTATTGCTGTGATATTTTTTATTTTGCTTATCTGGCAAACTCGCAAAACCAAGCAACTTATTTCCGAAAAACCAATCGCAAAATCAAATTTTTTGAAAGAATTTTCTGCCTGGAAAAAAACAGGTAAAGCAATCTTGCCAATATTATTGTTGGGAGCGTTTTACACTATTATTGACTCATTTTTTATGACACTGGGACCACTGGTTGCTGAAAGCTTACCACTTGAGCCATTTGATGGTATCTTTATGTTTGCTTATCTGCTTCCAGCACTAATTATGGGAAATTTTGTAGGCAAGATAACCAATAAGTTTGGGGCAAAGAATTCAATTGTTTTTGGACTTTTGATTGGAGCCTTTATTCTTTCATTTTTTTATTTTTTTAAAACCTCGATACTAATTCCTCTAATAATTTTTATTGCTTTTTGTTTTATTAGTATTATTTATCCGATCATTCAGGGTTTATACGCACAATATATCCGCAAATTTCCTAGCTCACAAAAAGAAACTCAAGAACTAGGCAATTTTTCTGAGAATGTTGGTTTTATAATTGGCCCGATTATTGCCGGGGTCATTGCTGATCGATTTGGAATAAGTGCAACATTTTCTATTTTAGGCATGATAGGTTTTGTTTTTGCAATTTTATTAATATTTTTTATGCCGAAAAAAATTTAATTTGAGATGAAAGTATGAGTCTGGGTTTTTATAATAATGTTATTTTATAGATCACACAATACAAATAAAATTCATGGAAAATATAGTAAAAACTAAATTCTACTTGATTTTTTATTCGTATTAGTGTATAATGTATTTGTCGGTTAGAAAGTACTCTAAGGTCTTACAAAATGACCCTGTAGGAACTCGGCCGGGGTCGATTAATTTAGAAATTTAAGGATTTCGAATGGCTGAAGAAAAAAATAAAATGTATGTTGGTAATCTTCCTTATTCAGTAACTGATGAAAAATTAAAGGAAATTTTTGCTGAATTCGGTGAAGTTGTTGAAGCAAAAGTTATTACTGACAAATATTCTGGAAGATCAAAAGGATTCGGCTTTGTTACCATGAAAGACGACGCTATGGCTGATAAAGCTATCAAAGCAATGGATGGTAAAGAAGTTGAAGGAAGAGCTCTTAAAGTAAATATTGCTCGTCCAATGCGTGAAAGAAACGATCGATAATTTCTTTTGAAGAATAAATAAAAAACTCCCTAACTTAGGGAGTTTTTTATTTGTTTAATCTAATACTGATGGCAGTGGAATTGGGCTTTGAGGAGGAGTGGTAGGAAAAGAATATGTTGGAGATGGTTCGGCGGGGCTATTTTCTTTTGGACTATCTTCATTATCTAAGGCATCAACATTATTTGAACTTTCTAAGTTTTGTTGTGTTTTTAAAATGTTTTTTTTAATTGATTTTTCCGGTTTTAATTCCTGATCCAAATCTTCGACGCTTTCCTTTTCTTCGTAATCCCCTGCTATTTGCCCGTAATTATCTTGACCTGTCGGATTTTTATCTGAAATCTCTGGAATTGTTTTAATATAACCTGGATAAAAAACACTACCGGTAGCCAAATTATTTAGAAACAAATATATAAAAATTGCTAATCCGACTATTGTAGCAATAATAATTAAAATAATTTTATAATGGGCTTTGATTCTTTCCATATTTATATTATAACACAAACAAAAAATCAAAAATTTATTTTTTAAAATTTATTTGTTATAATGAACATAATAAGATATGAATAAAAAAAGTAAAAAAAATAAATATACAACACTATATTTAATATTAATAATCATTATTGGCACCATACTAATATCTTTGGCTGGTTTTTACGGTATAGTCGCAGGAACTGGCGTAATTAATCAAATAATTTTAAAAAATTATAACCAAAACAAAAAACCTACGCTTCAATCCAATGATTATCCAAACTATCAAAATTCTAATTATCAAAACAGCTTATCTGAATTTGATTATAATCCAGAAAACTTATCTTCTGGTTGTGGCTGTGGACAATAAAACTTAACAATATCAAGGAGAAATATGACTAATACAAAAGAAATTGGAGAAATTTTTAAATGCAGTGTTTGTGGAAACATTGTAGAAGTTCTATATGTTGGTGGAGGAGAATTGGTCTGTTGTGGAAAAAAAATGGAAAAAATGCCCGAAAAAAATAAAGATCCAAAAATTGGTGAAAAACACATTCCAATTATTAAAAAAATGCCCCCTTCGGAATGCAAAATCCAAGACGGCTACCTAATAAAAGTTGGATTCAATGAGCACCCAATGATAAAAGAACATTATATTGAATGGATAGAAATCGTCACACAAGACAATAAACGAGGCAAAAAATTCTTAAAACCTGGTGATAAACCTGAGGTTGAATTTCAAACTAGATCGAACATTAAATTTGCAAGAGCTTTTTGCAATATACATGGTTTATGGAAATCAAGTAAATAAATTTGTGATATAATATAATTAACAAACTATTAATAAAAATTAAATTTTTTTAAAATTGTTGAATTTATGAAACTAACTAGTAAAAATTTTAATAATGAGGGCGAATTACCATCAAAATATACTTGTGATGGAGATAATGTTGCGCCAGAACTTAATTGGTCGGAATACCCCAAAGAAACAAAAAGTTTTGCTTTGAGCTGTATAGACCCTGACTCACCAGGAAAAAATTTTGTTCACTGGGTGGTTATTAACATTCCGGTTGACACAAATGGAAGCGTGGAAGGAAGTATAAATATTAATGGTGGAGAAGGAATTAAAAATGATTTTGGACAAACAGAGTATGGTGGACCATGCCCAGCTTCTGGCAAGCACAGATATATTTTTACAATTTATGCACTAAATGCTGAAAAAATTGATGATATAAATAAAGATAATTTTTTACAGAAAATTGAACCATACATACTAGACAAAGCTCAATTAATTGGTAAATATCAAAGAAATTAAACAATTATCATGCAAATTAAAAAAACTCAAAACACAAAAAACATTAAACAAACTAATCAAATTATAAGTTGGCAAGCTCCTGATTTTATTTACTACAAAAAAAACACTAACTGGTACATTTTGATTGGGGTTATTGGTTTAGTTCTTTTAGTAATTTTTTATTTTATGAAAATTTATGCCGCAATGGTATTGGTAATTGCATCGATATTTGCATTATTCAGTATGGCAAAAAAACAACCTGAAAAAATTCAATATACGCTATCTTCAAAAGGAATTAGCTTCAAAGAAAAAAATTATGCTTTTAGCCAACTCAAATCCTTTTGCATTGTAAATTCATACGGGGTGTTTAAATTACTGCTAGAACAAAACGGAAAACTTAAACCTAATTTAGAAATAAATATTGAAAAAATTAATCCAAATATTATTCGCAATTTTTTAATCACAAAATTGCCTGAAAATGACAAGCTAGTTCACGGTCTTAATGAAACTATATCTAATATTGTAAGATTCTAAAAATAGTAATTAAATTATTCTTCTAAACACAAATTTGTGTTTTTTTTATGATTGAATACTTTTTATAACTGTGTTAAAATTAACCCGAAAACAACAATCATTTTGGAGCTTATATGAAACAAAAAACTATTTTAGTTACTGGGGGTGCCGGATTCGTGGGTAGTCATCTTTGCGAGAAACTTGCAAAAAATAAAGATAATGATGTTTATTCACTAGATAATTATTTTACTGGCAGTACTAAAAATCATGTAGATGATGTTAAATATATTAAAGGAAGCACAGTAGATATTGATAAATTAATTAAATTTAAACCAGATGTTGTTTATCATTTAGGTGAGTATTCTAGAGTAGAACAAAGTTTTGATGATATAAAAAAAGTTTGGGAATTTAATAAAGATGGCACATTTGCAGTTTTGGAGTTTGTGCGTAAAGTAGGATGTAAAATCATTTATGCTGGAAGCAGTACTAAATATGGGGACGCCAGTAGTCCTTATTCTTGGACTAAAGCTACAAACACTGAGCTAGTTATGAATTACGGCAAATGGTTTAGTATTCCTTATGCTATTACTTACTTTTACAATGTATATGGACCAAGAGAAATAGAAACTGGAAAATATGCAACACTTATAGCACTTTTTAAGAAAAAAATGAAAAATAAAGAAACATTAACAATAACAAAGCCGGGAACCCAAATAAGAAATTTCACACATATCGAAGATACTATTGATGGTTTGGTTTTGGTTGGTGAAAAAGGGCTTGGAGACGAATTTGGAATAGGAAGCCCAAAAAGTTATACTATCTTAGAAATCGCTAAAATGTTTGGTGGTAAAATAAAAATGATACCAGAAAGAAAAGGTAATAGAAAAATTGCAAAACTAGTAACAACAAAAACTAGGTCATTAGGGTGGAAACCTAAAAAAGATATTAAGGACTATATCGAAAAACTAAAAAAGAATAATTGGCAATAGCAATTAAAAACAATTAGTAATTCAAATTTACTAAAAAACTATAAGGACTTTTATGAAAATTACAGTTGTAGGAACTGGTTATGTAGGACTTGTAACAGCAGCATGTTTTGCTGACTTAGGTAATCAAGTAATTGGAATTGATATTGATAAGAAAAAAATTGATAATTTAAAAAAAGGCGTTATACCAATTTATGAACCAGGGTTATCGGAAATAGTTAAAAAAAATATAAAAAATAAAAATATATCTTTTGATACTAATCTTCCAAAAGCCGTAAAAAAAACTGATATAATCTTTATTGCTGTTGGTACTCCACCAAAAGAAAATGGAGAAGCTGACCTAATTTATGTGCAAAAAGCAGCAGAGCAAATCGCAAAAGCAATGAATGATTACAAAATTGTAATTAATAAAAGTACGGTTCCTATTGGCACAGGCGACATGGTAAAAAATATTATAAAAAAATACTACAAGGGTGAATTTGATGTTGTATCAAATCCAGAATTTTTAAAAGAAGGTACCGCAGTGGAAGATTTTACAAAACCAGATAGAGTTGTTATTGGCAATGCTTCTACAAAAGCGAAAAATATTATGGGTAAATTATATAAACCACTTAATGCACCAATCTTATTTACAGATATTAAAACTGCTGAAATGATTAAATATGCATCAAATTCTATGTTAGCTACAGAAATTTCATTTATTAATTCTATTGCGAATATTTGTGAAAAAGTAGGAGCCAATGTAGAAAAAGTTGCTGAAGGAATGCGACTAGATAAGAGATTTGGTAAATATGCTTTTTTTTCTGCTGGAGCTGGATACGGAGGATCTTGTTTTCCAAAAGATGTTAAAGCACTAATACAAATTGCTAGAAGACATGATTATCACTTTACAATATTAGAGAAAGTTGAAGAGGTTAACTACAAACAAAGAGAAATTATCACTAACAAAATATTAAACCTAGTTGGTAATCCAAAAAACAAATTAATTTCTGTTTGGGGATTAGCTTTTAAAGCCAATACAGACGATATGCGCGAAGCTCCTTCTATTGACATTATTAATTCTTTACAAAAATTAGGAGCAAAAATTTATGCTTTTGATCCGGTCGCACAAGAACAAGCAAAAAAAATGTTAAAAAATGTTAAGTATTTTAATAGTCCTTTTGATGCAGCAAAAAATGCTGACGCTCTTCTTATATGCACCCCTTGGAATGAATTTTTGGAAATTGATAAAAAACAACTTAAAAAAATTATGAAAAAACCAGTAGTAGTTGATGCAAGAAACATTTATGACCCAGAAGAAATGAAAAAAAATGGGTTTAAGTATGTATCTGTTGGAAGATAGCAATATTAGTTAATACTCCCACTGATTTTGTTCACAGATAACACTAATAGTATAAGGTTAGGATGCTAGTATGGTTTAGAGGTTAGATTATTGATATTTAGCTATAAACTTTACCCAATTTTCCATACTGGCTTAATTACCCTTTCCATATAACTAATCTGTGTATCGGTGGATAAGATCCGCAGGATAAATACAATAGGGACTCTCTATGAAACTTACAAGTTTGAAAAAATTAGACACAAAACTCTACAAGTTTATTAAAGAGGAAGAGATTCGTCAATCAGATGGAATTGAATTAATTGCTTCAGAAAATTATGTTTCAGAACCGATTTTAGAAGCAATGGGAACAATACTTACCAATAAATATTCTGAGGGCTACCCTGGAAAAAGATATTACGCAGGAAATGAAATAGTTGATAAAATAGAAAATTTAGCAATAGACAGAGCTAAAAAACTCTTTAAAGCCGAGCACGCTAATGTTCAGCTTTTTTCTGGAGCTCCTGCTAATATGTGTGCTTATTTTTCTTTACTTAAAACTGGTGATAAAATTTTGGGAATGGATTTAGCTCATGGTGGGCATCTTTCTCATGGTGCGGAAGTTAATTTTTCTGGGAAATGGTTTAAATTTTCTTTTTACGGAGTTGATAAAAAAACTCAAATGTTAAATTATGAAGAAATTGAAAAATTAGCTAAAAAAATAAAACCTAAATTAATTTTGGCAGGTTATACTGCCTACCCAAGAACTATAAATTTTAAACGATTTCGAAAAATCGCCGATAGTGTTGGGGCTTATCTTATGGTAGATATGGCACATATTGCAGGGCTTATTGCAGGAGGAGTTCATCCATCCCCTTTTCCTTATGCTGACATTGTTACAACCACAACTCATAAAACTTTACGCGGGCCTCGTGGTGCAATGATTCTTTGTAAAGCAAAGTATGCCAAACAAGTTGATAAAACAGTATTTCCGATGATTCAAGCAGGACCCCACGAACATATTATTGCTGCTAAAGCAGTTTGCTATGGCGAAGCATTAAAGCCAAGTTTTAAAAAATATGCAAAGCAGATAATAAAAAATGCTCAAACTCTTGCTAATGAACTTCTAAAATATGGCTTTGATTTAGTTTCCGGAGGAACAGATAATCATTTGATTTTAATTGATTTAAGAAACAAAAAATTAAATGCAAAAAAATTTGTTGAAAGTTTAGACATGGCTGGAATTTCAACCAATAAAAATATGGTGCCGTTTGATACTGGAACTCCTTTTGACCCTTCTGGACTTAGGATTGGAGTTCCTGCTGCCACAACCCGTGGCATGAAAGAACCCCAAATGCGAAAAATTGCATATTGGATTAATGAAGTAGCGGAAAATATTGGTAATAAGAAAAAATTAGAAAAGATTAAAAAAGAAGTAAAAACACTCTGCAAAAAATTCCCAGTACCGGGCACAGGAAATAAGTAAAAGTAAGAAAGAATTAAGAATTAAAAAATAAAAGATAGGGATTAAGTAAAAATTATGAAACATAAACGAGTTAGAACGCAACCATTTGTAGTTTGTGGCGGGTTAATAGAAAAAAATAATAAAATTCTATTAGTTCGTGAAGCTTCCAAAAAGATCGATACAAATAAATGGAATTTGCCTACAGGATGGGTTGATCTAGGTGAAGAATTAATTGATACCGCTAAACGTGAAGTAAAAGAAGAAACTGGATATGATTTTACTCCATGTTATATTTTAGGAATTTATTCATTGTTAAGGACAGAACTTAAAAAATACTTTGGATTAGTTCCACATCCAATAAAAATAATTTATGTTGGCAAAATATCAGGGAAACAATCTAAACTTGCTGATGATATTAGTGAAATAAAATGGTTCTCGCCAAAAGAAATTTTTAGAATGGATAAAGACACCTTGCGTGACTTAGATATTAAACAAATTGTAAAAGATTATTTTTCCGGAAAAAAATATCCGCTTAATTTGATTACTCATACTCACCAGCATTGAAAAATCTGCAGTTTTCTGCTATAATTCACCTATTATGAAAATATTAGACGGCACAAAAGTCGCCAAAAAAATTTATTCTGATATTACTAAAAAAATCGCTAAGATGAATAAAAAACCCGTCTTGGCTGTTATTTTAGTTGGCAATGATCCGGCAAGTAAACTTTATGTTTCGATTAAAGAAAAAAAATGTTTACAAGTTGGAATTGGCATACAAATTAAGAATTATGAATTAAGAATTAGGAATAAAGCTAATATTTATAACCTGCAAAAAAAAATTATTACTCAAATTCAAAAATTAAATAAAGATAAAAATGTTAGCGGAATAATTGTTCAATTGCCGTTACCAAAAGGATTAGATACAAATAAAATAATTGAAACTATTGATCCTAAAAAAGATGTTGATGGTTTAAATCCCCTTAATATTGGCAAACTTTTAATTGGCGACAAAGATGTAATTGCACCACCTACAGCTGCAGGAATTTTAAAACTATTAGAAAATTATAAGATTAATCTTTCTGGAAAACATATTGTTATGGTTGGATATGGAAAGTTAGTGGGTAAACCTCTTGCGAATATGATTGCAGTTGCTAACTCTGATGCAACACTCACAATTTGCGATAAAAAAACTAAAAATTTATCAAGCTTCACAAAGCAAGCTGATATTTTAATCTCTGCAACTGGAGTAGGACATTTAATTAAAGCCGGTATGATAAAAAATAATGCAATAATTATTGATGCTGGTACTTCAACTATTGGAGGAAAAATTGTAGGAGATGTCGATTTTGAAAAAGTAAAAAACAAAGCCAGCTATATTACTCCTACAAAAGGTGGTGTTGGACCAATGACAGTTGCAATGCTTTTGGAAAATGTAGTAAATTTAAAGTAATTAGCGACTTATGTATTTAAGTTTTTAATTCCAAAATTTATGATAAATCTCTAAAAAATGCTTAAGTTGTGATAACTAATAGTTTTTTAGTTAAGTTAGGAAAATACTTTGAGTTGGTCAAAATACTATAATAAGGATGTTAAAATTAACGAATTTCTTGGAAATCTTTATTCACATAAAGAATTTTTAACATGCATATTAAATTATGAACCAAAAAAGGTGTTAGAAATTGGCTGTGGAACAGCTGGTATGAGTATTTTTTTATCATATTTAGGATTAGACATAACAGCAATTGATAATGACAAAAACTTATTAAAAAAACAAAAAGAAATCATAAAAAAATTTAATTCAAGAGTTAATTTGCAATATGCAGACGCTTTTTCTCTACCTTTTAAAGACAATAGTTTTGATTTAGTTTTTCATCAAGGTTTTTTTGAGCATTTTTCAAATCAAGAAATTTATAAATTATTAAAAGAGCAATTAAGAGTTTCTAAAATAGTTGTATTTAGTGTGCCAAATAATTTTTATCCTCAAAAAGATTTTGGTAATGAAAGATTAATGAGTAAAAAACAATGGGAAGAAATTTTAAAAGATTTCAAGCTCGAACTAAGTACTAATTATTCAAAAAAATATTTTCCAAAATTTTATATTCCAAAAGCTTTTATACAATATATGGCAATAATTAAAAATAAATAATTAGGCCTTTGCCAAAACCAAGCCCCATACCTCTCTAGCTCCGTTAGACCTTAGAACTCTTGCACATTCTTCTAAAGTTGAACCAGTTGTAAATACATCATCAACCAAGATGATTTTTTTATTTTTAATTTCCTTATTGTCCCCAATCCAACCAAATATTCCTTTAACATTCTCTATTCTATCTTTTTTAGATAAAGTAATTTGAGGTGCTTTGTTTTTATTGCGTTTTAATTTATTTTTTATAATTTTGTAATTAAAGCTTTTTGCTAAAAGACTAGCCAGCAACTCTGCCTGATTATAACCCCTTTGGGCTAAACGATATTTATGCAGAGGAACACTGATAACAACAAAGTTTGTTTTAATATTTCTTTTCTTTAATGATTCAACTAAAATTTCTCCCAAATCTTTTTTTAGATCAAACACGCCATCATATTTAAAAGTATGGATTGCTTCTTTTAAAGGACCGTCTTCATAATATGCTGCAATTATTACTCCATTTAAATTTGATTTTTTGCGACACCTGGGGCAAACTTGTCCAATTTTTGTTAATCTTTTACAGTATGGACAGGTAGGTGATTTAATATGAATAATTTTGCTTTTACATTTTTGACAAAGCCAAATTCCTTCTAAACCACAACCTACACAATATTTAGGAAATATTGTATCTAAAATAAATTCTTTAATTTTGAATATTGCTTCGAGCATGTTTAATTTTTTCTAAAATTATTTTTTCTAAATTTCGAACATTTTTTTTGGCATTGTATCTTTTTAATGCATAATTTCTGGAATAATTTGACATTTTTTGTTTTAATTCTTGGTTTGTCAAAATCTTAATTATTGCGTATGAAAGAGCTTTTGAGTTTTTTTCATTTACCAAAAAACAGTTTTTATTTTCCACAACATACTCTTGGATACTACCTGATCTTGTTGTTACTAAAGGCAATCCGCAAGACATTGCTTCAATATTTACAAAGCATATCTGTTCTGCAGAATACTTGTGGGAATACGAAGGACTAACAAAAATATCAGCTTTTTGATAGCATTGAATAAGATTTTTGCCAGTTTTTTGACCTAAAAAAATACATTTTTTTTCTAGCTTCAATGAATTAATTTGCTCTGTTAACTTTTTTTTATAATCTCCTTCTCCTACTATTGTAATTTTTGCATCAGGAAATTTATTAAGGATATTCGGCATAGCATCAATTAAAAATTGCAAACCCTTTTGTTCTATTAACCTACCAACAAATAAAATATTATTAATAATTTTATTTTCTTTTTTTGCTTTAAACGCATTTACATTTAAACCCCAAATGCCCCACAAGGCATATGAAATTTTATTATCTGGAATATTTAAATAAATTAGGTTTTGCCTTGCACCGGCATTTAAATAAAAAATAAACTTAGCTCCTGTAGCATAAATTTTAACAATATTTTTCATAATAAAACCTGCAAAAAAACCATATTTTTGGTAAGGTAAAATATTTTCTAAAATTGGAAAAAAATAATCTACTTTATAAACCTTAGAAAATAAAAATATTATTTTTAGTATCAGTATTATTTTAATAGGAATTTTGAAACGCGAATAACCATAATAAGGATCTAGTCCTTGGATCAAATCTGGCTTTAATTCTTTTAATTTTCCCCATAAATCAAAAATATTTTTATATTTAACAAGCTTAACATTGAATTCCTGTGGGCGCATGTCTGGATAGTGTGATTTGTATAAATGGATTATTTCTATACGAGAAAAATATTCCAAAGGTTTTTGGAAGTGATATCTAGTTTTCTCTGAAATAATAACCAAACGGATTTTTTTCATTTTTTTATTAACATGTGAAGTCCTGAACAAAAATTTTGTATGACAGGATAATTTTCAAAATCTTTAAAAGTTTTTTTATATAAATTATATGAATCGTTGGTGTCTTTTTTTGTTATCCATACTTTAAGAGTATGCATAGGGTGAATAAAGTCACGATACCGCAATGATATTATTTGAAAACCGCTTGCTTGAGCAAATTTTTTTAGGTGTTTTTTGTGTATAGAACGATGATAAACTTTTTCTTTGCCTGTTATTTTCGGAACCCAAAATGTTACTGCATATGGGTTTGGAACTGAAAAAAAGGCATAACCGCCTTTTTTTAAAACTCTGTACGCTTCGTCAAATGCCTTTTGGATATCATTTAATGAATAAAAATGCTCTATTACCCCCAAAGACATATATCCATCAAAAATATTATCTTCAAATGGTAATTTTTTTACATCACCTAAAATTAATTTGCTTTTTAATTGATTTTTCTTAGCGTATCTTTTTCCAACTTCTAATGCATTTTTTTCAATCTCTATTCCAAAACATCTAACACCTTTTTTTTCAAGGTAAAAACAATATCTACCATACCCACAACCCGCTTCTAATATTTTTTTATTTTTTTTAAAATATTTATCAAAAATTTCAGTATAAGTATACTCGCGTGAAATCTGGCTCATTTCTTGATCTATTGACCCCTCCTGCCAAATATCTTTCCATGAATTGTTTTTCATTCTGTTACCTCTATCCTCCACCATGCCCCTCCGTTAGTATCAGGGTCTTGAAACCAAGAAAAATTTTCTGCAACTAATCTCACAAAGAAACGATATATACCAGGAGACAAATCATTTGGAATTTTAATATTAAAATTAAAAGTGGCGTTGGAACCATCTCCAACAGTCGCAGTAGAAAGATTTGCTATCCTGTATGTTGAAACCCAACTTCCATTGTTAAATGTGGACATAAATCCTTCATTTTGAAATTTATCGGTTGCTAGCCGAATTGCAGGCGATGAATTATTCCAAGTAACTCCGGTATTATTTTTATAAGTTACTGACATAGCAACTGTGTCTCCAGCCGAGGCAACAGGATATTCACTCTGTGAGACCCATGTTGCTTTTGGTGCTGGAACTGTAATACCCCACCAAGCACCACCATTTGTGTTAGGATTCTGAAACCAAGTTTTATTTTCTGCTACCATTCTAACAAAAAATCTGTAATAACCAATCTTTAAATCGCTAGGCGCTTTCACATTAAAAGTAAAAGAACCTGTTTGGCCAGGAACAACTGAAGATTCATTTAAGTTTGCTATTCTATAAGTGGAAACCCAACTTCCATCGTTAAATTTTGACATAAAACTTTCATCTTGAAATTTATCCGTAGCTAATCTTACCGGATTACTCCCAGAATTTGTCCATGTAGCAGTGCCGTCGTTTTTAAAAGCTAGTGTAAGTGTCTGAGTTCCGTCCGGCCATATATTAAAATAACTTGACTGAGAAACCCATGTAGCAATATAGGTTTCAGATCCGCTTAAGGCGTTATTAGCATTGACTCTTCCATAACCATAATAAATACTAAAATTCTCTCCGCCCATTCCTGCAACCTTATCTGCATTATCTTTAATTGCTGAATAAATATTGTCAACTGAAAGATAAGAATTATATGCGAGAAGTAGAGAAGCAATTCCTGCTACAAACGGGCTTGATAAAGATGTTCCGCTTACAGATCTATATCCACCACCATCTCTTGGGCCATATATTGCATTACCTGGTGCGACCACTCCTAAATCTGATCCGTAATTACTCCCATAAGGATATCCCCAATCACTATTATCACATCTAACATCAGAACTATTTGTTGCTCCGACTGCCAGAACTTTTTCATACCTTGCAGGGTATGAAATTGGTGTTGTATTGCCATTACCAGAAGCAGCAACCATGACTACTCCAGCGCTATAAGCATAGTCAACAGCAGAAGATATTAATGAAGAGGAAGAAGAACTTCCCAAACTCATGTTAATTACATCAGCTCCATTATCTGCAGCATACCTAATACCATACGCAACATCTGAAGCGTAACCTGTACCAGTTGAATCTAAAACTTTAATTGGCATTAAACGAGCATTCCAATCAGTGCCGGCAACACCAACTGAATTGTTGGATATTGCAGCCGCAACACCGGCAACTGTTGTCCCATGACCTTGATCGTCAGAATCTGAATTAGCAGAAATAGAGCGAGAATTAACATAATCATAACCTGCTAAAACCTTACCTGATAAATCTTCGTGAGTTCCATCTATCCCAGTATCAATAATCGCGATTTTTACATTTGTTGAGCCTGTAGTTTTATCCCATGCCGAATTTGCACTTATTTTTGGCAAACCCCACTGGCTAGGATAGTAAGGGTCATTTGGAGTAGCCGAACCATCTACTTTATTTGAATTATTTCCGCTTGAGATTAAATTAGGCAATCGATACCTATAATCTGGCTCATAGTATTCTAAGTTGTGTAAAAAATTATTGTCAGGTGAATAACCGCCCTGGCTTGCTACATCTTTTAATTCAATTCTAAATGCGCCAAATTCCGAAAGTTCTTGAACCTTATCTATAGATATATTATAAATATCGGCAATTTCTGAACGGGTTTTAATTTCAGAATATTTAACTATATAAAAATCTTCTAATTCACCTTGGGCAAAAACAGCTTTATGATAAGTAGCGTTGGCAAATAATGCAATAAATAATGCACATATTAGCCACAAACAAACAATAGTAATTAGTTTTTTCATAAAAATTTATAATAATTAATTTTATAAAACTGTAACTTCCCACCAAGCAGCGCCATTAATATCTGGTTCAAACCATGAAAAAAATTCCGATACTAACCTAACATGGAATCGATATTTTCCTGACGGCTTATCTGGAGGAATGTAAATATTAAATCTATAAGTTCCTGTTTGACCAGGATTAATATCACCTTCCTGGGCGGTGTTCAAACGATTTTCATTAATCCAACCCATTCCCTGCATAACTGTTGAATGATTCCAATATCTGTCTAATCCTAAACGAACAGGATTATTGCCAGATGAACGCCAAGTAAAAGAAGAAGTATTTTTAAATTTAACCCACAAGGTTGTGCTATCACCTTTGTGCATCGCAGGATAACTTGATTGTTCTATCCACTCTGCTTTTGGTTCTGGTACAATAATTTCCCACCAAGCAGCCCCGTTTGTATCTGGTCGTTCAAACCAACTGTAGCTTTCAGAAACCAAACGAGTATCGAATCTATATCTTCCTGGTCTTAAATCTTGAGGTATTTTAATTTTAAAGTTGAAAGTGTGTTCTGAATTCGGAGCTATTGAACTTGTAGATTCGGAAATGCGATAGTCGTTCACCCAAGAGTCATGCTTAAATCTTTTTAAGAAATTTTCGTTCATTAGTTTGTCTGTAGCTAATCTTACTGGGGTTATCCAATTACTAGAATCTGTGTTCTTAAACTTAACCCATAAATCCTTTGTTTCGCCAGGTAAAGCAACTATTTGATTCTCTGATTGCGAAATCCATTGAGCTTGTGGATGTGGAACATTTATATCCCAATATACATATCCATTTTCTCTAGGATTATCAAACCATTCCTTAAATTCACTAACAAGTCGGGCATGAAAACGATGAGTGCCAACACGCATACTGTCTGGAGCCTTTAATTCAAATCGAAATGTCGCTGTTTGACCAGGCGAAACAGAGTCTTCGATCATTTCTGCAATCCTATTTTCACTTATCCAATCTGAACCTTGCCATGCTGTTCTGCTAGCCCAATTTCTATCAAGAGCTAACCGAACAGGATTGTCACCGCCCTTGTGCCAGGTTTCCCAACCTGTGTTAACAAATTTAACTTCAACTTCTACAGATTGGTTTCTTCGTAATGTTGGGTTATTTGATTTAGAAGTTAAATCAGCGTGATAATTTTTTCTATTTCCTACAGGAGAGCCAAAGTAGTTTCTATAGAGATTAGAAAAGCTGTATTGAATATGGGGAGTGTATCTATAAAGTGCAGATGTAGCTCGGTTTTTGTAAGTTGAACAAATATTATCCCAGCAAAATGATTGGCCTACCTGCCAATCTGAAAAACCATAACCAGCAGCACGCTCATAATTATATCTTAATTGCCAAGCAGCCCACTCTACTTGATTAGTAAAACCTCTCCATTGAGGTCGATTTTCAAACATCCAACGACAACCTCGCCCTGCTTCATAACCCATAGCACAATCATAAGCTCTTTGTTTGTCTCCATAAGCATAATGATTGGTAATCAATGATTGCTCTTTCTGCATGGTTACTAAAAGCACTTTGGGGCTAACTGTGCCAGTGTTACGATTAATACATATACCATTAAAACAACCATTTGGTGGCGGGCCAGATGCCTCACCGTGCCCATGAGCTGCATCGTAAATAATTTGTGCTGCAGATCTACCATTCTCAGAAAAATGTCTAAGTTCGCTTCCTTTTTCTTCTAGAAACCTTTGGATATCGTTAACACTCATGTCATCTTTTGCAATAAATTTACTATCATCAATTATATAACCGGCATCAAAAGAACTAGCTTGCGTATTTTCTAATTTAAAATTTTTAGAATTAAAATTAATTCCTGATATTATCAAGATATTTGCTATTAGTAATACAAATAGAATTTTTAGCAAAATATTTTTATACATGTTATTATTAGTATAACACAAAATTAATTTTTTAAAAAAATTTTTATCCACAATTTTAATAATATTTATTTAAGTTTAACAAACATATTTCAAATAAATTTTAACTTAACGGGATTAATATTGTCTCAAATTTAAATTATTATATTTTTTTGATATAATAAATGTAGAGAATATTTATATTTTTATGTTTAGGAGTTTTTAAAGTTTTTAATAACTAAATTATAAACATAGGAGGAGTTATGAATCAAGATAGTAATACAAAAGATTTAACAGCAGATTCAGACTGGATGGAAGAAGAAGGATATGAAGGACAATTAGCAGTCGATGCGTATCAGACAAATGAAGATGTTATTGTCAAAGCACCAATCGCAGGAGTTAATCCAGACCATTTAGAAATATCAATAACAGATGAATCTTTAAGTATAAAAGGTGAAAGATTAAAACCAGAAGAAATTGAAAAAGATAATTATTTTTGTCAGGAATGCTATTGGGGTCCATTTTCTAGAACATATGTTATGCCTGTTGCTGTTGATCCGGACAAAGCAAATGCTTCATTAAAAAATGGGATTCTAACAATTAAAATTCCGAAACAAGAAAAAACTAAAACCAGAACAATTGAAGTAAACTTCGAACAATAATATAGGAAAAACTATGAAAATAAAATACGCGGTTATACCGGCAGCGGGTTTAGGCACCAGAATGTTACCAGCAACAAAAGCAGTTTCCAAAGAAATATTACCAATTTTAGACAAACCAACAATTCAGTATGTAGTAGAAGAATGTATTGAAGCGGGAATTAAAGAAATTATTATTGTAAAAACTCCTCAAAAAAAAGATCTTGTAAATCATTTTTCTGATAATCAAGATCTTAATTATCACCTTAAAAAAACCGGTAAAGAAAAGTTATTACAAAAAATTAAACACATTTCCAAAATGGCAAAATTCCATTTTATCGATCAGGTTGGACCATATGGAAACGGAACACCAGTGCTTTGTGCCAAAAAAATTGTCGGTAAAAATAGTTTTGCAATGCTGTGGGGTGATGATTTTATTTATGCTAAACCATCTAGATTAAAACAAATGTTAAAAGTTTATGAAAAATACAACCTTCCAGTAGTTAATGCGTTATCAATGGAAAATCCTCAAGATGCAGATAAATACGGCATGGCAAAAGTTAAAGAAATCGATAAAGATGTTTATAAAGTAGATTATTTTGTAGAAAAACCCGGGTATAAAAATAGACCTTCAGACATCATAATTCCTGGTGGATCAATACTTACTCCTGATATTTTCGAGGCACTAGAAGAATTGGAATTAGGCAAATCAGGAGAATTATGGCTTATTGACGCAATTGATAAAATAATTAAAACCAAACCAGTATATGCATGCTTAATTAAAAACGGAAAGTTCTTTGATACTGGTAATAAATTAAATTATTTAAAAACAAATATTGAATTGGGGTTAATAGATAAAGAGATTGGTCCACAGATTAAAGCTTATCTTAAATCAAAATTTAAATAGCTGAACAGCACGGAGGGATTTTGAAAAAAATCAATAATATTTTTTCAAATAATAAAATTAAACTACAAAAAATTATAAGCATATTGTTAATTTTGGTTTTAGCAATAAGTTTTTCAGGTTGTAGTCCTGGAGGGCAAAAAGAAAAAGCTCCAGGCAAAAGAGTCAACTTAAAAATTTGGCGTCTTTTTGATTCAGAAGAAATTATGCAGCCAATCATTAATGAATTTATTCAAGATAGAAAAGATGAATACGATTTAAACATAATTTATGAAGAAAAAGAATACAGCGAATATGTTGAAGCTACAACCAACGCATTAGCCGCAGGACAAGGACCAGATATTTGGATGATAAGAAACGACTGGGTTGCAAGAGAATATGATAAACTAGAACCCATACCTGAAAAATTTTTATCAATCGATAGATTTAAACAAATATTTCCCCAAATCGCATCAAACGATCTGATTATTGATAATAAAATTTATGGCATTCCTTGGAGCATTGACACCCTGGCACTTTATTACAACCCAGAAATATTTAGAAAAGTAAGAAACGAATTAGAAGATGCTAAAGCGTTAGAAAGAGGAGATAATATACTAGAAGATCCGCCATCTAATTGGGAAGAATTCATTAGAGCAGTAAAACTTTTAACTATTAAAGATGGGGATAAAATCCAAAGAGCCGGAGTTGCACTAGGTACTGCCAACAATGTAGAGCAATCAATCGACATTTTAACTTTACTTATGCTACAGAATCATACACAAATGATTTCAGACGATAAGCAAACAGCAACTTTTAACTTGGCAATACAAAAACAGAGCGGTGAACCAGTATATGCAGGAACTAAGGCCTTAGAGTTTTACAAAAGTTTTTCAGATCCCGGCAAAAAAGACACTTACACATGGAACAATTCGATGCCAGATTCATTAACTGCATTTATTGAAGGGAAAACTGCTATGATGATTAATTATTCTTATGTTCAAAAACAAATATTTGAAAGGGCACCAACCTTTAATTATCAGATAGGTCCTTTTCCGCAAATCAAGGACTCACCTCAAGCTGTTGATTTTGGAAAATACTGGGTTGAAACAGTCACGAACAACTGCCAAAATCCAGAAGTTGCTTGGGATTTTATCAACTATGTCAGAGAAAAAAGGTTGAATAACTATTTAAAAGCAACCAGAAGACCAGCACCAAATAAAATCGAGGATGAAGATGTTCCTATTACCAAAGAAAGGATAGATGAAAAAAATAGAACTTTTATATTTCAACTTAATACTGCTCAAAATTGGTATAAGGGTAAATTTCCTATGAAAATAGACAATGTTTTCACAGAATTAATTGAAAATGTCACAATACGCAATCAAAACCCTCAATCAGCAATCGATGCAGCAGCAAACAGAAGTACAACCTGGCTTAGAACTGAACCATATTAAACAATATATTATTAATCAGCAAAGAGGCGAAAAATGTTAAATAAATTATTTACTGGTTTATTTTACAAAATATTTTTTCTAATGCTAATTCTCACTTATGGAATTGAAAAGGTTTTTGCACAAGCATCCCCTGTACCCAAACCAACTATAAAAAATTATATAAGATTTACTAACTGGTATGATGCCATTCAGGCAATACCGAATTATTTAACAATTATTGGCGGTGTTTTGTTTTTTGTAAGTATTCTAGCCGCAGGAATATTATATCTATCATCATTTGGCAATGAAGAACAAGCAACTCGGGCGAAAACAGCTCTTACTGCTGCAGCAATAGGAATAATATTGGTTGTTTTTGGTCAGGCAATCGCAAATTACTTAGTATCTTCAATATGGTAGTAACTTTATTAATTTATGTTAATATATTATAATATGAAAAAAAATAATTTAAAAAATACAATAAAAAAAATTTATAATCTAATAAAAATATTATTATTAACAATGTTTTTATATGGTTGTGGCGGAACATCAATAATTGATAAAATTATAGTAAAACCAGACAGAACAGAAATTGATTTTAAAACAATAATAGAAAGCTTAAAAGAAATTGCAAATTTTTTGCAGGCAGGAGTAGCGGTAGTTGCCACAATATTTTTTATGTGGGGAGGAATTCTTTATTTAAGTTCTTTTGGTGATAAAGAAAAAATGGAAAAAGGCAAAAAAACTGTAATGTGGGCAATTATTGCAATTATATTATTAATTTCAGCAAAAATTGTTTTAGAATATTTAATTAGCTTATTATGGGCTTAAAAATGAATAAAAAAATTAAAAAAAATATAAAAAATTTTATTCAAATAATTATTATAAATTTAATTTTATTTAGTTCAGCTTTAGCGCAAAATCCTTACTATACCCCTCCTGCTAAAGATGCCGCATTGAAAGCGCTTAAAGATAAAATCGAACCAGTATTTAAATTAGTTTTTGGCTTATCTGGAGCAATATTCGTTGTGGTAATAATAGTTGGAGGCCTGCAATATTTAACTTCTGCCGGCAACGAAGAGGCAGTAGCTCGTGGCAAAAAAACATTAACCTATGGTATAATAGGAATTACAATTACAATAATGTCTTATGCAATAGCTGGCTACATTTTAACTAAATTAGGATCCGATATTCCAGACATAATTAAACCATAAACGCCAATTGTCCCATAAAATATTAAAATATTTAATAAAGGAGGAAAAATGCAAAAAATGTTAAAAAAATCATCAGCCCTTATTTCAGGATCATTGCTTTTAAGTATGGTTTATTTCAATAAGGTACAAGCCCGATTTGGACCATTTCAGGACGACTTTGGAAAAGTATTAAAAACTTTGTTTACTTTTGTTTTTGGTGCAGCGGGGGTTGTCTTTGTAATTTTATTTTTAGTTGGAGGAATTCAATACTTAACTTCAGCTGGAAACGAAGAAGCATCAACCAAAGCAAAAAAACTTTTAATTGATGCTGTGATTGGACTTGTTATTGTGGTAATTAGTTATGCTGCTGCAACTTGGATTATCAGAGGTATTGGTGGTGAAATTGACCCAGTAATTCAATAATTTTAAGGAAAAAATGAAAAATAAACTTTTCAAAATATTTCAATATTTTTCATTGATTTACCTATTGAATATTTTATTACCAATAAATAAAGCTTTGGCTAATAATTATGCTGGATTTCCAGATCAAACTCGGTTGCGACCAACTGTAGCAGGGATCTTTAATTTTGTTTTTGGTGCCGCAGGAGCAATATTTGTAATTATGATTATTGTTGGGGGTTTACAATATCTTACTTCTGCTGGAAATGAAGAAGCTGCTACCAAGGCAAAAAAGATAATGACTTATGCAGTAGTTGGAATTGTTATTACTGTAGCGGCCTGGGGAATTTCTGATTTAATATTAAGATTATTAGGCGGACGCGCAGATTGGTTATCATAATGATCATAAATAATATACAAATATTTATTTGCAAAGTTTATGCAACTAGTGGAGCTGGTGATATGGGTGGAAGTAATTGGTCGAAGATACCATTAAATGAACTAGTTGGTAAAATTCTTGATTTTGTTTTTGGCGCTGCAGGAGCGATATTTGTAATTATGATTATTGTTGGGGGTTTACAATATCTTACTTCTGCTGGAAATGAAGAAACTGCTACCAAGGCAAAAAAGATAATGACTTATGCAGTAGCAGGAATAGTAATTACAGTGGGTGCTTGGGCGATTTCTGAATTATTATTATCTGTTATAGGCGGTCAGACCAATTGGTTTAAAACACCTTAAATAATTTAAATAATATGGAAAAAATATTTTTATTAATTGCAAAAATTAATACAGCACATGCTCTTGAAGCGCCACCAGGTAATTTATTCACCCAGGTAGGGAGTTTTAAATCTTGGATTACAAATATTTTAACTTTTATCTTTGGCGCTGCAGGAGCGATATTTGTAATTATGATTATTGTTGGGGGGGTCCAGTATTTAACTTCAGCTGGAAACGAGGAAAATGCTACCAAAGCAAAAAAATTAATTACTGATGCTGTTATTGGCATTGTGATTGTTGTTTCAGCTTGGGCAATTGCTGATTGGGTATTAAAAGGCATTGGTGGTTATGCAAATTTTGGATAATAATTTTTTTATATATTTATTAAATAAAAGGAGGAAATAAATGAATAAAGTAAAAAGTGTTATTTTTAATAAAATAAATTATTTACTAATCATTGTTTTTGGATTTACTGGTCAAGCCCTGGCTATGGGTGGCCAAAGAGGGGCAGAGGCATTGGGGCCATGGAAAAGCCAAAATCTTGGTAACTTCAAAACCTTGCTGGACCAAAAAATATTACCCTTTGCTTTTGGTGCTGCAGGCGTTGCATTTGTAATTTTATTTATTGTTGGAGGTTTACAGTATCTTACTTCTGCTGGAAACGAGGAAGCCTCCACTAAAGCTAAAAAACTGTTGCTTGATGCTGTTATTGGCATTGTGATTGTTGTTTCAGCTTGGGCAATAGCTAATTGGGTATTATCAGGCCTTGGTGGTTATGCAGATTTTGGTCAATAATTAATATTTGTCAATCAACTCAAAAAAAATAAATAATATATCATATTAAAAAAGAGTTACTTGTAATTAAGTAACTCTTGTGTTTTTCACATTATGGTGCAGAGCTAATAGTTTTTTAGTATAGCCCTATCTCCAAAAAAATTCCTGTGTATAGACCATGCTATACTACAATCAGCTCTATTGCCAGAAAAAGAATTAACAAAGATTTCACCTATTACTTCTCTTCCCTTGACTACAAAATAGGTTTTTTTAATTTGCGGTCTAGCATCACCTTCTCCGAAAATTCTTATTTCATGGTAATTTCTTTCTTTGATATTTCCGGAAAAAGTAAATATAGAGTCATAGCCACCAGATATCGAACCGCTAGTAACAACAATTTTGTCACCCTTTTGTTCTCCTTGAGCAATAGCAGTTCTTCCTTTAGTAAAAATAACTTTTTGAGAGTTGTGCTGTGGTTGCGAATTTTGCTGTGAATAATTTATAATTTGAAATTGCTTAGATCTTACATTTTTTACTCTATTTGCAAGCTGCGAGGCAATATCTTCAAATAATAAAGTTCTTAATCTTTGCCATTGCGCACCACTACCTCCTGCCACAAGTCCGTTGATGTTGGTTTGGTTATACCTTTCTTTAATTTCCGAGGTAATAACCGGCTCGTCTCCAGCTTGCGGGAACACTATACTTCTACTTCTCCCTATTTGCTGTAATACTTGGATTTGCAGTTTTGTATAGATAATGTATTCCAGCGAATCAGTATTAACAAGCGAGAAGTTGTAGTTATGTCTTGTCTCTTTGTGAGAAAATTCTTTAATGTTTAAATAAACAATTAAATTTTCTCCCAAATTAAGTCGATCTGCGTAATCAAGAGACAAAACCGGCTCATTTGGCCTTAAAACAAAAAGACCAGCCTGACTTAATCTGTTGGTGCACTCAATCCAGAGTGCTTTTTTTGTTTGCCAATCACTTTCACCTTCGATAACCACTAAAAATGAAGATGAATCTGCCATAGCACTAACATTTATGACAAAAAAGCAAGCGAGGATACAAATGACAACCATTGCAACTTGTTTATTCATTAGGGTCACACACCTTTCAAATTAATTTTTTAAATTTAGACAATTAATTTGTTGTATAAAACACATTAAACAATTTGGCAGAAAAAATCTGAAATTGTTTTAGTGCATCAAATAACAAGTTAAATGCCTAAGTTTTTACCATAAAATCGTCTTAAACAAGACCAATTAGCATAACTTAAAAAATCTCTTATGTCAAGAGTTTTAGAGGTTAGAATTTTGTTTATGCATTACAAACTCTTTCGATTTCGGCTTGAGTAGTTATGCCTTGTCGAACTTTTTCTAGACCGTCTTCATATATTGTTTTCATGCCCTGTTTCTTTGCTAAATCTGTAAATTCAGCTATCGTTGCCTTTTGTTTAATAAGCTGTTCAATTTCTGGTGAAGGTTTAAACATCTCAGCAATAGCAATCCTACCTCTAAAACCAGTATTGTTACACTCGGCACATTTTCTGCCTCGACATTTTTGGCAAAGCTTACGAACTAATCTTTGAGCAATAATTAAATTAATTGAGCCGGCAAGTAAATATGGTTCAACGCCCATATCTAAGAGACGAGGAATAGCGGCTGGAGCACTATTGGTGTGAAGAGTGGTTAAAACTAAATGCCCAGTAATTGCGGCCTGTATAGCAATTTTAGCAGTATCTGTGTCTCGCACCTCACCAACCATCATAATGTCTGGATCTTGCCTTAAAAGCGATCTTAAACCATTAGCAAAAGTATAACCCTTTTCTACATTAACTTGTGATTGGTCTACCCCTTTGATTCTATATTCTATGGGATCCTCTAGTGTCATTATCTTTACTCCGGGTTTATTAAGTTTAGTTAAAACTGCATACAAAGTCGTTGTTTTTCCAGATCCTGTCGGACCTGTGTTAAAAATTATTCCATGGGTTTTTGTTATCGCGTTATTTATCATCTCCATATGTTTTGGACTATATCCTAATTCTTCCAAAGTTATAAATGTTTTTTTTCTCGGTAATAACCTCATAACAATAGATTCACCATAGTCAGCAGGAATTATTGAAACGCGAATATCAAAAGGGGTATTAGAAACAGTAGCATCAAAACGGCCATCTTGAGCTTTGTCGTGTACATCAATTTTAAGTTTTGACAAAAATTTAATCCTAGAGGAGAGAGTTTTTAAGGCACTTATTGGCAATTCCGCGACACTAGTGAGTACTCCGTCTATTCTGTAACGAATATTTAAATTATATTCGTCTGCAGGCTCTAGATGAATATCAGATGCCTGCGTAGCTACAGCTCCGGCAAAAATCACATTAAGCAATTCGGAAATTGAAACTTTACCAATTTGTTCTTTTAAATCACTAAGGTTTGCTATTTCTTTTTGATAATCTGTTTTTTCTTGTTCTGAAATTTCTAATTTTTGTTTAGTATCTATTTGCTGCTGAAAAACTCTATACAAACTCAACGCGTACACAAAACTGGATTTAGAGCAAACACTAACAACAATATCAGTGCCTAATTTATTTTTTAAATTTTTGAGATATTGATCTATTTGCTTAATATTTGACGGATTGTAAGTTGCGACCTTAATCTGTTTAGCAGTTTTTAAATAACACACTAGAGAATTTCCTCTTGCTTCTTCTTCAGGAATTAAATATAAAATATCGCCCAATATTGGGTAATTGATTAAATTTATATATGGCAATTCGTATTTTTTAGCTAAAATCTTAGTTTGAATTTCTTCATCTTCACGACTCATGTAAAACAGAGTTTTATCAATATTTGTAAATTTATCCTGCGGACTCATAACCTCCTTAAAAATTAATTCTATTTATATTTTATCAAATATCCCAATAAAATAAAATTACAAAAACTAAAAAATAATTTTGGCGGAGGAGAGAGGATTCGAACCTCTGGCCCCAAAAAGAGACACCGCTTTTCGAGAGCGGCCCATTAAACCACTCTGGCACTCCTCCATAAATTATAAATATAGAACAAAATATATTATTATTTGTCACACCGCATACCATATTCCACTTACGGAGTGGAATATGGTATGTGTTTTAAATTATGAGACTAATTTAATGAGTACTCGCCTGTTTGGCTTTTCACCAATACTAATACTTTCTAAATTTTTGTATTTTTCAGCAATAAAAGTGTGTACTAGTTTTCGTTCATAACTAGTCATTGGCATTAAAAGCTCATTTCTTTTCGACTGCTCTACCCTACTAACCGTATTTTCTACTAAATTAATAATATTTTGTATCTTATCTTGCCGATAATTATTGACATCAATCATAAAAAAAGGCACATCAGTGATTTTTCGAGCAAGCATAATATAAACAATATGTCCGAGTGCAGACAAGTTCTCCCCTGCTCTACCAATAAGCAATGCTGAGTCATTGGTACTAATGTTAAAAATTGTTTTATCGTCTTTTTGCTTTATTTCTATGGAAACATTGTCAATACTCATTTTCATAAGTATTTCTAAAATAATATTTTTTATTTCTTGATTAACCTCTTTATTCATTTTTTTCTCTTATTTTAATATTTATACCTGATTTATTTTGTTTTCTAGTCATTATGTGTTGTTGTAAGATACTGAAGATAATCGTCACTAACCAATAAAGAGTAAGCGCTGCTGGGATTGTTGTTCCAATATAAATTGTTAGTATTGGGAAAAAGTATGTCATTTGATTGCTAAGAATGTTTTGCATCATGTTTTGACCATCTTTTTTAGCTTCTTTTTTATCTTTTTTTGGCATCATCATTTTACTTTGAATAAATTGGAAAATACCAGAAACTACTGCAAGATAAATACTAGGTTCTGCTAAATTCATTCCTAAAAACATCGGATTAATTATTTCCGGTCTAGGCGTAAAACTATATAACAAATCAAACCTTGAGGTATCTAAACTAATTCTTAAAGCATAATATAAAATTATTAATATTGGAAATTGTAAAAGCATTGGCAAACAACTAGAAAGCGGATTAATTTTATATCTCTGATACAAAGCCATGGTCGCTTTTGCCTCTTCTTCTTTATTGCCTTTACATTTTGTTTTAATTTTATCTAATTCTGGCTGCAAATCTTTCATTTTCTTTTGCGCGTCAATAGATTGAGCAGAGGCAGGATACAAAGCTAGACGAATTATTAAAGTTAAAATAATAATACTAACGCCAAGATTTTGTCCTGGTACTAACCAAACAATAGCCATAAGTAAATTATAGATTGGTTTAAGTAAAATTGTTTTGAATATTGATTTGAAAAAGGTGATCATTTAATTCCTTTTTTAAAAAATTAATTAACTGGGTCGTGTCCGCCTTTAGAAAAGGGATTACATCGTAATATCCGCCATGCTCCCATCAAGCTACCCTTGACAAAACCGTATTTTTCTATTGCTCTATATGTGTATTCTGAACAAGTGGGATAAAACCTACAGAAACCATAAGTAAAATATTTTGATAAGGGCCCGTGGTCCAAAGACAGCGTCGCCTGATAAAATTTAATAAATTTTAGTGCCATGTATTTCATTTTAAAAAATGTTTAATAATATTTTTCTTATATCCTCTTGTATGTCTTTAAAAGATGCTTTGATAATATTTTTTCGAGATATTAATACTATATCATAACTCTTATTGTAGTCTTTTAGTAAATCTCTAATAATACTACAAACTCTTCTTTTGATTTTGTTTCTCTGAACCGCTTTAACTGATATTTTTCTACTTACAACTATACCAAATCTTGCTACATTTAAACTATTTTTAGAATATTTAACAAAGAAATAATTTGCATTGATTTTTTTACCAAAGCTATAAACTTTTTTAAACTCACGGGAATTTTTTAATCTATTTTTTTTTGCTAACACAAATTTTTTTTCTCCCCTTGTTTCTTCTTCTAGCAATAATTTTTTGTCCTTCTGCGGTTTTCATTCTTGATCTAAAACCGTGCTTTTTAAGACTTTTGCGTTTTTTAGGTTGAAATGTTCTCTTCATTATTATCCTTATATACCAAAACTAATATATTACTAAATAAAATATATTGTTATTATAACTGAGAAATTAACCTTAAGTCAACCTATTTTTGTATTCACAAATTATCAACAGGGCTTTTCCACAGATACCTTGACACTATGTGGAAAACCAATCTATGATAAACTTAACAATTAGAAACACTAAAAACATTAAATTGTTATTAATTTTTTTTTATTTCGGAGGGCTATGAATAATTCTGAAAATGATAAAATGTGGAAAACAATTTTAGGAGAATTAGAAGTTGAACTTTCTAAAGCAAACTTTACTACTTGGTTTAAAAATACTTCGATTCTTTCAAATAATGGCAAAACTGTGGTTATTGGCATACCAAATTCTTTTGTAGAAGAGTGGTTAAAAAATAAATATCACAAACAAATTTTTAATAGTTTAAAAAAACTTAATCCTAAACTCGAAGAACTTAAATATAAAATATCAACTAGTCAGAAACCAGAAATTGAAGAAAAAGAAGAAATAAAAACAAAAAATAAAAAAGAAGTGGAAAAAGATAAATACGATTCAGGTCTTAACAAAGATTATGTTTTGGAAAATTTTGTGATTGGTAATTCTAATCGACTAGCGCACGCTATTAGCATTGCAATATCTAAAAATTTAGGAGGAAAAAAATATAATCCTTTTGTGATTTATGGAGGAGTTGGTTTAGGTAAAACACATCTGATGCAGGCAATTGGACATGAAATATTAAAAAAAGATAATAATAAAAAAGTAATATACGCGCCTTGTGAAGTATTTGCTAATGATTTTGTTGAAGCAATCCAAAATAGAAAAATTGAAACTTTCAAAAAAAAGTATCGCAAAGCAGATTTACTTTTAATTGATGACATACAGTTTTTGTCTGGTAAGGATGGGACACAAGAGGAATTTTTTCATACTTTCAACGCTCTTTATCAAACAAATAAACAAATCGTATTAACTTCAGACAAAATTCCTCAGGCAATTCCAGAACTAGCCGACAGGTTATCATCTAGATTTTCAGGAGGAATGGTGACAGACATTAAAACACCTGATTTTGAAACTAGATGCGCAATTTTAAAAACAAAATGTATTCAAAAAAATTTAGACTTATCAGATAAAATTATTAATTATATTGCTGAAAATGTTAATTCCAATATTCGAGAACTTGAAGGAGCACTCAACAAAATTTCAACTCATTATGAACTTTACAACCAGGAAATTAGCTTAGACATTACAACAGAAATATTAGAAAATTACACTAATAGAAAAAACAAAAACATTGAGCCGGAAAAAATTTTTAAGATTGTTGCTGACTTCTTCTCTATTGACCAAGAAGAACTTTTGGGCAAAAAAAGAAATAAAGAGCTAGTTCACCCAAGACAATTAAGCATGTATTTACTGCGTCATGAAATAGGTTATTCTTACCCGCAAATTGGCAAGGCATTAAAAGGCAAAGACCATACAACTATTATGTACGGGGTTAAAAAAATTGCTAAAGACCTTAAAAAAAATGATAACTTGCAAAGAGAAATAACTTTAATAAAAGAAAGATTATATATATAAAGCTTGTGGAAAGATTGTGGAAAACATATTGATAACTTTTTAACAATTTCAAACCATGCCTTCGAAAAATTATTTATTAACATTTTATCAACAAATTATCAGCAAGATACCCCATATTTTTCAACGGTTTTTCAACAAGCATTTAATCTATTAATTCACAGTTTCCACAACACTTATAATAAACGATAATTAATATCAAAATATATATTTATAAATTAAATTGTGGAAAAGATAGAAAGGAATTTTATGAAACTTTCATGTAATCAAGATAATTTATCAAAAGGATTAAACATTGTAGGAAAAATTATTGGTAACAGAGGAAATTTACCTGTTTTAAATAACATTTTACTTTCCACAGATAAAGGAAGATTAAAACTATCTTCAACTGATTTAGAAATTGGAATAAATACTTGGATAGGTGCAAAAATTGAGCAAGATGGGGCAATAACAGTACCTGCTAAATTACTTATAGAATTTGTTCAAAACAATACAGATGAAAAAATAAATATTGAAACAAAAGGTAATACTTTAAATATTAAAAGTAAAAAATACAAAGCAAATATTAAAGGAATAAACGCTTCAGAATTTCCTCTTATACCAGGAATAGATAAAAATATTCTTACTGAATTTGATGCTAAATATTTTCAAGAAGCAATAAATAAAACAATTTTTGCTGCTGCTTTTGATGAAACAAGACCAATTTTAGCTGGTGTTTTTATGTCACTATCTGACGATTTTTTAAAAGTTGTGGCAACAGATAGCTATCGTTTGGCAGAAGCAACTTTAAAAAATTCACAAGCAAATAAGAAAAAAATTAAAATTATAGTTCCTTCAAGAACTATGTCTGAAATATCACGAATTGTTGCGATCGTTAACCCAAATAAGCTTAAAATATACTTATCTGATAACCAAATTTCATTTTCTTTTGCAGATACGCAAATTGTATCAAGACTTATTGAAGGAAACTATCCGGATTATCAGCAAATTATTCCAAAAACATCTACAACAAAAGTAAAAATATCAGTTAAAGAATTTGCTAATGCTTTAAAAATGGCTAGTTTTTTTGCTAGAGAATCTGCTAATAATATTAAGTTAGCAATTACAAAAGATAAAAAAGCACAAATATCAGCAATTTCTCCTCAGGTAGGAGATTCTGTATCAGAAATTATGGTAGAAAGTTTTGAAGGAGAAAATATTGAGATTGCTTTTAACTCTAAATTTGTTTTAGATACAATTTCAGCTGTTAATGAACAATATATTTTTATCGAGGCAAACGGCAACTCTAAGCCCGCTGTCATTAAACCTTTTAAGGAGAAACAATATCTATATATTATAATGCCTCTGAGGGTAGAAGATTAGATTTGTTGTGTTTAGGGTGTCGGTGTCACTGTTTGCGTATTTTGATCTAAAAAGAAAGTAATTTTTATCATCCTTTACTAGCCCACCTCGCTTTGCGGAGTGGGACCAGAAAAAAGCTCGTGGTCTCTGTTTGTACTTGTTAGTTTAATAACAAATAGATGCCAGAGGAAAATTCATAACAAAACAGGTTTGTAAAATCCGTTTTTATTTTTAAAGGAGAGATGATTATATTGCTAGTTTACGGCGGAAATATTAGAGATTAAATTATGTTGAAAAATATCTATTTAAATAATTTTAGAAATTATGTTAATTGTAAAGTAGATTTTGATTATATAACAATAATTGTAGGACCTAATGGTATTGGAAAATCAAATTTAATTGAAGCGATTTATATGCTTTGTGTTAGTTTTTCTTACCGTACATTGAAAAATCAGCAATTAGTTAATTTTAATTCTACATATAGTCGAATTGTTGCCGAAGAACAAAAAAATAAATTAGAGATTTTTTTAGACAATAGTTCAAAGTTTAAATCTAATAAAATTTACAAGATTAATTCAATAAAAGTTAAAAGAAGTGAGTTTATTGGTAGCTTTAAAGCTGTGATTTTTTCTCCTGAGTCAATAGAGATAGTTTTAGGTTCTCCTGATAAGCGAAGGAAATTTTTAAATACTATTTTAGCTCAGACCGATAAGGATTATCTAAACAGTTTGTTTAAATTAAGAAAAATTATTAAACAGAGAAACGAACTACTTAATCGAATAAACATTGGTCTTGCAAAAATAGAAGAATTGGATTTTTGGGATGATAAGCTTTTAGAGGTTACAAATACTATTGTAAGTAAAAGAAAATCTATTGTTGAATTTATTCAACGGTCGGTTAAAAAGTGTTATGCTAAAATTAGTCAATTAGATAATAAAATTAATATTATTTATCAAGAAAGTTTAATAAAAAAAGATACCTTGGCCCGTAATCGACAAAAAGAGATTAAGCTCGCACAGAGCTTGTATGGGCCCCATAGAGACGATTTGCTGTTCACGCTGAATGGTAAATCTATGATTAACTTTGCCTCAAGAGGAGAAGCGCGTACTTTAGTTTTGTGTTTAAAGATTTCAGAGATAGAATATATCAAACATTATAATTTTAAACCTGTGTTGCTTCTTGATGACATATTTTCCGAACTAGACAAAAAAAGATCTAGGCAATTAATAGATTTATTTGCAAATCAACAAACTATTTTAACTTTAACTTCTCTAGAGGATATTGATTTAAAAATTATAAAAAAGTATAAAATAATTAATCTTGAAAAGATTCACAATGATAGAACAAATTAAAAATACAATTCAAAAACAATTGAAAAAAATTAATCTTTCAAAAGAAGTTTATGCTGCATATGTTTGTGAAAAAGCCAAACCAGTTGCTCAAAGATTTAATTTCGAAGTGTTAAGTTATAAAAACAATAAGATTAGAATTTTAGTAGATAATGGGCTAATGGCTTATGAAATTCGTGCTTCGGAAGAGAAAATTTTAAATCTGATTAACAAGGAAATTAGTGGAGAAAAAATAAAAAAAATAATTTATCAAACTAAATAATTTTAGTTAATGCTCGTAACTCCAAGGTTGCTTAAAATTACTGCAGCTAAAATGAGCACCAGAAGTCCTAATACTGCTCCAACAATTCTTTCTTTGGCGTTGTTGATTTTCTCAACATCTCCAGCTGAAATTGCGTAAGTATATCCAGCTAGCATTAGCATAATAACTGCAAGTAGTATTCCGGCTGCAACTGTCCATTTGTAGAGTTCTTGAATATAATCTGGAAAGCTTTTTGTCCCGAAGTATTTACTTACATATTTACCTTGAGTGCCACTTCCAGGCGTGGTGGCAGGTGTCACTGTGCCCGTAGGTGCAGGTGTGGATGGAGGACTGGGGGCAGGTGTCACTGTGCCCGTAGGTGTTGTTGGGGGTTGAGGGGCATTCATTGCCAATAGTTTTTGTTGGGCAAAAAATATATTTAATAATACAAACATGAAAAGTATCGAGAAAAAAAATCTAATTGTTTTTTTCATTATAATTTTCATATTGTTAGTTAGATAATTAATAACTAATATATACAAACGGATATCTTTTGTCAGACCATGCGCCACCAAACTGTTGTAAGTCAAGTACAGAATCGTAGTAGGTTTTGACAAGTTCTCCTTCCCCGCCTTCCATAGTGGTTATTCCATAAAGTCGATCAATTCTGCCTTCATAGTTTGGTAAAATATCGTTATCTTGGTCTGGTATTTGAATTTGTCTAGGTTTCATTTGCATGGAGTCAAATTTTTCATTAACTCTTAAAAGTGCTCCGGTAAGTTGTGTGATTTTAAACTTTGCAGCTCGGTTTAGTCGGCTATTGAGTTTTTCGTTTGAGTCGAGTTTAAATTCTCCTTTTCCGTGCCATTCTGTAAAAGGTATGCACGCTTCTCCGATTAAGCGAAAAACTATTTCACCGCATTTTTTGTGGCAGCCAACTTCTGTGCAACACAAATTGTCATTTATTGATCCAGACCAATCGCCTATTTCTGATTTAGTGTTATCAAGACCCATTGGTTCTATCTTATCAAATTCTGGCTCAAAAGGCACATCGTAAATGTATTTATCTTCTCTGCTTTCAATATCCATATCTAAATAAGGGTAATAATCCATTGCGCACCATATTTCTTCTTTTGGATAACCACATTCACAAGTTTCTTGGAAGAAAGATGCAAATGGGTTTATTCCGAAATTTCCACCAAACATTCCAAAACCAAAATTTCCACCAAGAGCACCAAAAACAGAACTTAAAATACTAGATGTAAGGCCACCAAATATATTTGTTAATTCGGAAAATAAACCCGGTATTATGGCATTAAAAATTGAACCAATAAAACCAGAGGCCAAACCAAGAGCTTGGTTAATAGGTCCTAAAACGGGGGCTAAACCCCCATTTATTAACCCAAAAACTTCTGTTTGTAGTCCGCCAATAACTTTTTGAAGATTCAAAAGTTCGAGAACACTACTTACAGGACTAAGCAATAAAGTTGTAAATTCACCGATTTTTGAGTTGAGTTCAGAAAATACACTGCTTAGAGTATTAATAATTCCTGATGCAGGACCTTTAGCCCCAAATATGTTATCCCAGCCACGATTTATAATTGAATTGATAGTATATTTTAGATTTTCAATATCTCCTGAAATATCCAATAAGCTTTCAATTTCGCTCATTTTGCCATTGATTGCATTGATTAAGGCAGATGTCATATTATCAGGCATGTTTTGAAAGCCTAAAAATTCTTTCATTTTATTGTTCAAAATATTTTGCGCTTCAGAGTTCAATGAATTCCAACTGGCCGTTCCATTTATTACATTTTTGATTTGATTAGAATATGGAATGTCAGAATTTTCAGACCAATTGGTAAGATAACTTTTTAAGGCATCTGTTGGATTTCCTGACAAAATACTCTCAAGGGTTTTTTTGCTAAAGCCAGGATCATTAACTTTTAATAGTGCGGCGGCTTGTTCGATAGCATAGTCCATAGAAAATTGACTTTTGGCAAATTTTCCTACTAAATTTGGCATAAGTCTATCTAGATTTGGTAATCCTGAAAATTGATTTTGAATATAATTAATTGCTTCTTGGGGAGCTTTGCTCAAGTTATTAAGCCAACGGGCAATGTTTATGTCAGAAATTTCTCCGGGGAGTTGTTTTTCAAGAAAAGATTGAATATCTTTTATTCCTTTTTCTAACAACATCGCATAACTATCTCCGTTTAATAATCTTTGAACGCCGGCTTGACCCATTGTCCCACCAATAAGACTATTTATTGAATTGGCAATATTTTGAGTTTGTTCCCCCTGAAATAATTTATTGATTGAAGAATTTAAATTGTTGTAGAAATTAATTAATTCTTGATTTTTGGTGTCTGGGATTGGAGCAAAGTTTGCAGGGAATAGGTCTTGGCCAATAGTGTTTATTTTTGCAATAAAATCTGGTTTACCCATTGCGTCTATAAGTGATTTTATTTTATCTGCGATAGGATTATATAATTCTCCTGCTGAAGGAATCATTTGATTTAAATTAATTTTGTCTGAAATATTTTGAACTTCTCCTTTTAAGAAAGATACAAATTCATTGGTTGGAATTTTCATGCTAGAAGCAATTTTTGGTGCAGCAACTTTCTCAATTAACGGATTTTGATTTCCAAATAGAATATTGGTTAAGTCCCAGCCGGTTATTTGGTCTGCTTGGTTGGCTGTGAGGGTTAGATTTAGATATTTTACTTTTTGTTCTATTTCTGGTTTCAAATATTCATATACATTACTAATTGGTTTACTGCCCCTAGCTGCTTTGAGAGCATTATCAATTTTTTTTACATCAGCTTCTAGGAAACTTGCTAGAGTTTTTTTGCCAGCTAAATTTTTAAGATCGTCGATATTTGTTCTGCCTGTAAGTAAATTTTGTATATCTTCTTGAGTTATTCCAAAATTGGCACTGAATTCAATGTTTTGTGGATTTTCAATAATGTTAAGGTCTTGTAAAGTAATAATTTCATTAATAAGATTATTGATTATCTGCGCTTCTTGGGTTTTTTTGATGTCTGTGTTTTGTAGATTTGTGCCAATATTATATAAGCTTCTAGATATTAATCTTTGTTTGGCGTTGGTTATAATATCGTCTTTTGTGTTGTCCTTGGCATTGATTGCCGCCTCTATGTGAGTTAAAATAGTAGCTTTAATGTTTGGGTATTTGATATTTTCTGCTTCATATTTTATTTGATTAAGTTTTTCTTGGACAAAAATTTCTGATTCTTCTGTAGTAAATTGTGTGCCGTAATTATTATAATATTGTGATAGGTTGGGGTTAAAGGCAATTTCTAGTTGTAATTTACCAATCCTGTCGTAAACTTCGTCGGCTCTATTTTGAGCAAAAACTCTTGCTATATCGTACCTATCTTGTAGTCCAACATTGTTTCCAACAGCACTTGCATCAAGTAAATTGCCTGGGAAAACACCCGTACTTAACCATTGACGCAAGTATTCTCTTTCCTCTTCAATATTAGTTAGTTTTTTTGCAAGTGCATCAATTCCAGTTTCCTTAAAAACTTCTTTTAGATTGTTTGCATTAACAAAACGATTTACAATTGAATTTTTTTGTTTTTCAGCCAAAAGATTTTCATAAATTTGTGAATCTGGATTAAATGGATATTCATTAATTTCGATTCCACTACCAGGACTGTATCTTTGAGTTATAATCTTTTTATTTTCAAAATCTATGTAAGGTTTAAGATAGTTTTCTGTATCAAAAGCTAAGTCCCTTGAATTAATAGTGTTGTCGCTTTCTGGTATTTGATAGTTTGGATAAATATTAATATTTTGGTTAATTACACTTTGACCAATAATTCTTTTGAGAGCTTCGGGATTATTGATATTGCTTTCTAGTTCATTGTGGGAAATGCCAAGCATGTTTGCGACTAATTTTGTGTCTTGGAACATTTGATTGTATTTTTCCTCACCAATATTTTGTTTTATTTGATTTACATTATTTGCCTGAAAGCTACCTAATTTTAAATTTAATCTTTGTTCAATAGTTCCTTGACCTAAAATATGATATAAATCTTCTCGACTACTCATTGGTTGATCTAAGGTGCCTCGTTTAATATTTAAAAGATCTTCGAATTTTCTTTTTCCGATGTTTTCTAAAATATTTTCAGAAGATGCCCCTTGTAGATAATCAGAAAAACCAAAGATTTTTTGTGATAAAGTGGTTCTTCCAATATTTTCAAGCCATTGCTTTTGGTTTTCTCCATTAAAACTATTTATTGGGAGCATGCCATTAAACAAATTAAACAACGACGCTTCGCCTGTTTTTGTTATTGTTCTTGCAAAATCATAATCTGGAATGATCGGTGGAGTGCTTGAGCTTTGATTGTTTAACAATTGCAATCCAAGAAGAGCAATTATATTTGGTCCACTGTTATTATTATTTAAAGCGCCAGGAATATTTGTTATTATACTGCTAATACCAGCAAGTTGACCGAAGATTGGCAGGAGAAAATTTTGAGATGAAATGTTGGAAAAAGTTTGGTGGTGAGTGTTGGCGTATTCTTGAAGGAATTGATTGTTTTGCGCGTCTGGTTTAACGCCAGTTTCGTGCGATCCATCAGCAAAATAACCAAATTCTATTGGAAATTTATTCCAGGCTTTTGTTTTTTCGTAGTCAACTGTACAGTCGTTTTTTCTTACAACTTTAGTGCATTTAATATAATCAGTTCCAGAAATTTGCACTGCCTGAGCATTTTTATAATAATGACTTGAAACTGGTAAAGCTTCGTCTTCTTCTGGTATGTATTCTTGGTCTTGTTGTTCTTTTTGGAGGATTTTTCTAATATTGATAAGTTCAAATCCCTCACCGCCTTCATAATTAAGTGCTGTTAAACCCTTAGGTGTAATTAAATGATTAATTAATGCGGTAACTCTCGTGTCTAAATTTGTTTTTTCCTCGGATTGTGAATTGTTATTTGCTGCGAACACTCTTGAAACGAAAATGTTATCAAAATAACTATTATTTAATATTATTGTATTTAAATTTGGTCCTGACGTAGCTACATATTCAATATATTTTTGTCCAGCATCTTCTAATTCTGTTATTTGGTTGTTTAAATATTCATAATATGCCATATCTTGACCTGGCATTTTGAGTCGTGGTTCTGTGTCTAGTGAAGAATAAAAAGCACTATTAAATAAAGGTCCATTAATGCCTATCATGTAGCTGATATATTTTTCCATATTCCATACATTTTCTATTGGTGGTTCTGGTTGAGGAACTTTTACAGTTGGAATGTTTTCATTTGCCTGAGCATTAGTATGTTTAATATTAAAACCAAGCAAATTAATTATTATGCTAAAAATTATTAAACAGGTAATCAATTTTTTTATATTTATTTTTAACATTTTTCTCCTTTTTATTCTATTCTAACTAGCCAGTAATATGTAAAATTTGGATCATTGTAAACCTTGCAAGTTTTTGTAGAAAGAGAATTATTGGCTCCATTTCCTATTACTTGGCTTGCTCCACTGTCACATAGCATTTTTACAAATTCGTCTGATTTTTCTTGGCTATATTTACAATTTGGATCATCTTTTTCAAAATCAGCATTTTTTAATGTTTGCGGTGCGTATATCATTACATCTTTCCCATCAATGTATCTTTTTGAATGAATATCTGATTTGTTGTTTTCGGGACTAATGTGGCCTACCAAAATCGTTTTATATTTGCATGAGGAGTTCGCGAACATTCGTTGTGATTTTTTGTATACATTAACAACAAAAGATATTGTTTTTGGTCTTCCCCAGCTGTGCGTAAATTGATTACTTTCCTCATCTTTAGTCGATCCATAAAATCTAGGAATATTACCTGGAATCTGAATTTTTCCGTATTTGTTGGTGTTGACGTGAGTCTCATCGTCATGGCCAGTAATTCTAAACTGCAATTTATAAATTTCACCAGCTGTTTCTTGTATCCAATTTCCATTATTCATTATTTCGTTGTTTAATCTATCCATTTGTTTTCTGATTTCTTTATCGCGATCTTCATCGTTAGGAAATTCATCTGTAAGCGCTAAAAGTTCTAGCTGCAATCCTTCGGTTTCTGTAATTAATTTCTCCAGTTCTTTTTTATATCCTTCTAGCAAAGGTATATTTTCTATACTAATAAGTTGTTTCCTAGCTTCTTGAATGGTGGTTTCATTGATTATCCAAAGTGCATCTCTTTGGTCTCGAGATAATTTTTTGATTGTTTCGGCTTGGACTTTTCCTTTTAATGATTGTATGGTTTTTTTTACTTGTGCGACTGGATCTTGAACAAATTCAAATACTTGTATTACATTTCTAATAAAAGTCCCCTGCGTCATAATTGCAATAAAAGGTAAAACAAACATCCAACTAAAAGTTATCCAAATGAGAAAAGCAATAATAACTGAGGTTTTTATAATTGGGTCGTCGCCAACTTTTTTAAACTCTTCGACTAATCCTTCTTTGGTGTTATCGGCGTTGCCACTTATTGTTTTTTGAGCATCTTTAGCTTTTTCTGCTGCTTCTTGAGCCATTTTCATCGCATCTTGGGCAGATTTTCCAGCTTTGACAGCCTGTTTTGCAGTTTCTTTAGCTGCCTGAGCGCTGTTAACGGCTGCGGAACTGCTTGCTGCTCCAATTCCACCACCACCGGCGATTCCTGTGGATCCACCGGTTGCTGCACCTGCAGCTCCACCGCTTGCTGCACCTGCAGCTCCGCCACCAGCAATACCTGCAGCTCCACCGGTTGCTGCACCTGCAGCTCCACCAGTACCAGCGCCTGCAGTGCCACCTGCAGCTGCTCCAGGAATTGCGCCAACACCTAAGGTAGGTACGCCTGCTATTATACCTCCAGCAGTAGCACCAACGG
>CAYZSW010000003.1:62741-62966 GCA_964481135.1 uncultured Candidatus Saccharibacteria bacterium | reverse complement strand
CACCGCCTGTTCCTGCTCCAACAGCTCCGCCACCAGTAGCACCAACGGCACCGCCTGTTCCTGCTCCAACAGCTCCGCCACCAGTAGCACCAACGGCACCGCCCGCTCCAACGCTACCAATGTTGTTTGCTGCGGCTTCTCCTATGGCTTCAGCCCCTGAAGAGATCGCGTCTGAGCCAGTTTTTGCTGCATCGGTTCCAGTACTCATACCTTTTGTCCACTCGT
>CAYZSW010000003.1:0-62641 GCA_964481135.1 uncultured Candidatus Saccharibacteria bacterium | reverse complement strand
GAACTAATAAATTCTCCTTCTGGAGTTCTGCCAACACTTTGGAATCCTGAATCTGAGCCAGTTTTTGCTGCATCGGTTCCAGTACTCATACCTTTTGTCCACTCGTTTGGTTTAGTACCTGAACTAATAAATTCTCCTTCTGGAGTTCTGCCAACACTTTGGAATCCTGAATCTGTTGGTTTTGGTGTTTCGCTTGTAGACGGTTTATTCTCAATATTTTTTGGTTTTAAATTTTCTGAGCTAGGTTTTTGTCCTTCTTGTTTGGTTTTTTCAGCTTCTTCACTTTTTTCATCCTTTTTAGATCGTTTTGGACCGCTATCATCTTTTTCTTCTTGTTTTTCTTCCATTTGTTCTGGAATTTCAACTTCAGAAGGACGAGCTGTTTGGGCTCTTAGTGCATTTTTTTGTTTGTAAGCTGCTTCTTCTTGCGCTTGGACTTGTTTTCTTCTTGCGGCATCAGCAAAGTCCTTAGCAGCTCCTCCGTCAGATTTTGGCCTTGTTTGTGTAGACAAACCCCCTCCTTTTTAGCTTCTTTGCTTTTTAGATAGTGGTTTTTTAGTTTATTGTCCACCTGCTTTTCCATTTATCCATTTTTCAGTTTTTTCGTTTTTTTTTAATCTTTTAGTTTATCTGTTATTCATTGTTTTTGTTCATCCGCTCTTAAGTTCTTCCGTTTTTCTGCTCTTAAGTCCATCCGTTTATTCGTTCATAAGTTTATTCGTTCTTTAGTGTTCTTGTTATTTAGTTCATCCGTTCATAAGTTCTTTCGTTAATTAGTTCTTTCCCTAATTATACTCTTTTTCTACTAAATTTAAAAAGTTTAAGTATCCATTGCTTTCAAAAAATAATCTATTTTTATCTGAAGATACAATTGGATTAGTTACATTAATAAAAATACTTTTATTATAATCAAATTCTTTTTTATAAAAATCTCTAATTGACATTTCAAACAAACTATCAGAAGCTTCATTGGCAGTTTTTGTTGCGTAAAAAAGATTGTTTTCGTCAAACCAAGTAGTTTTATTGAGAGTAGTAAAAATTTCTGTTTGTTGAATATTTTCACCTTTTAAATCGCATAATTTTAATTGACCTTCTTGTTCAAAAATAATTTGGGTAGAATCTGGAGTAAAATCTGCGTTTGATATTGTCCCAATATTTTCTAATTTTTCTATTGTTTTATAATACATGTCAAATAAATATAATTCGTTGGTAATAATTAATACATTTTGGTCATCGTGCGACCAAATTACTTTTGGATTAATAAAATTATAATTTCTCAAATCAATTAGTCGTTCGATTTCAGTGTTATTCTTTTTGGCGCGTATGAGCGTTTTTTCTCCTGTGTCCGGCGCATAATAATAAACAATTCTCTCGCCGTCAGAATTAAAAGATATGCCTTCAATGCCTGGTCCAAAATCAATTTTTTCTTGATTAATTAAATCGTATCTGCCAAAATCGTAAATTCCAGTATTTCTGTCGTTTGTTTTAATAATCGCCAGGCGTTTTGTTGGTCCCCATAGCATATTAACTACATCGGAAAATACTGCTGGTGGAGTAATAACAGAAGGATTAGAGATTTTGTCAGTATTGACATGACTAACCATGTGAGCAGCTTTGTCTTGGTTGGAAACAAAAACAAGTGATTTTTCGTCTTCGGTTAATGTAGAAAATTTTGCTGGCAAATTACTGATTCTAGCCGGATCTGGTTGAACCTTAAGTTCAACTTGCAAAGCAATTTTTTGGCTTGGCTTGGCTTTAATATTTTTTTCGTATGTAACATACCCTTGTTGCGAAATTTTTAGTTTGTAATCCCCCGGCATAAGTTTTATTTGAGTTGAGCCGGTACTAACATTACCGGCAATTTCTATTTGAGCGGTTTCTGGAATAGTATTTATTGTAAGTGTTGTTTTATAAAAAAACAAAAAATAAACAATTATTCCTACGCCGAGCACTCCTAAAACAATATATAAAATTTTTTTATACATTTTCATTTTTTGAGTTTCTTCTGGTTTGTTGGTTTTCTGGTTTGTTGGTTTTTGACTAGAAGAAGATTGCGTGGGGACAGTGTTATTTGAACCAGTTGAGTTATTGTTTAATGATTGTAAAGATTGTAATGTATCTTCTGGCATAATAATTAATTTATGTATTATTAAAAAAATTAGTACATTATTGTATTTATTAGATGAATTGACCTATTGCGTTTATATTTTTATTGTATCAAACTTTAGTTATTTTTGCGATTGAAATTGCCTGCATTGTCGCTATTGGTTTAAGTTTTATGGCAAATTTATAGAATATAGCTTGTTATTAGATGTAAAGTAAATTGTTTTATTATCAGTAGTTATCATTAAATTAGATACATTAATGGGTTGGTTGTAATCTTTGATATCGGGGTTTATAAAAATTTGATAAATTTGTTTTTCACCGGTTTCTGTGTGAATTTTTTCTAATGCCTGGGTGTCGTAAAGTTGATATATAAATTTTGAGTCTTTACTCCAAACGATTTTATCAATATAAAAGTTATCTATTTTAACACGATTGTTTTCAGTGCCATTGTTGTCAATTAAAATGTATTTTGATTTTCCTTTTTCTACATTTGTAATTTTTTCAATAATTATTTTTTGCTTGTCAGGAGAAAATGAAATGTAAAGAGAGTCTTGCGCAATAATTTTTTCATCTCTTGTACTAGTATTTAATTTTATTAAATCAGAACCTCTAAAGTCAGTAGGTTGGACATTATAATAAATGTTTTCGTTGTCGCTATTTAAAAATATACTTCTCTCGGGTGATGTGTTAACCTTTTTTATTATTTGCCAATTTTCGCCATTCGGATTAGAAGCATTTATTGTGTGTGAGACATCATCAATGCTTTCGTTTTCTAAGAACGAGTAGATAATTTTTTCTGAATTGGGTTGCCAAACGATATTTTGTATTTTTTCATTTAAACTTGATATGTTTTTTTGATTAAGTTGGTAAAGTTTGATATTTTTTTTAGGATAATTGCTCATTATGTAAAGCGAATTTCCACTTGGAGAATAAATTGCACTATAGATGCCCAAAATCTCTTCGTCAAATTTTTTTTGTTGCTTGTTTGTTGTTGGATTGAATTCATAAATATATTTTCCTTGGTCTGCAAGAAATATTATATTATTAGCAGAGTTTATGTTTGGAAAAAATATATTCTCATCTAAAATTTGATTGATTTGTAATTGGTTTTGTTCTGTAATTGTTGTGGGTGATAGTTCCATAAAAGTATTATTATTTGTTTGTGTGGATGATTTTTGACAACCATATATTAACAATCCTAATACTATTACAATAGTCCCAATAAAAATGTATAAATAATATTGTTTCTTCATAGTTTATTTAACCTTTCTGGCATAGTGTAAATTTTTTGCATTTCTGACTCTTTTTGAAACACAATCTGATGAATTTCCTTCAACGGTTTCGATTGTTCCATCGTTGTTTACTTTTGTAACAATTCCAACATGATAAATGCTAATGTTGTCTGCAGTATACATAAGATCACCTGGTTGTGGTGACTCCTCAATATTTCCTTGAAAGGTGTGCCAATTCGGATTATTTTTTAATATTTCGTAGGTTTCTGGTGTGCTTTCGCTATTGTTATTAGGAATAGGACAATTTGCTTGTTGATATACCCAGTTGACAAATCTTTGACACCATGGTTGTCCGTTAGCATATGGTTTATTAGGAATATTGTTGCTTCCGAGTGGATCCTCACAATTTCCTATTTCGTTTAATGCTATTAGAACAATATTCGATTTTTCACAACTACCAGATACGGGCAAGCATTTTTTGTATAGGTTATGTAGAGATTGCACCACAGCAACATACTTGATTGTTTCATTAAAAGGAGGTATGTCCCCGTAATAATTAACATTACCTGGTCCTGCATTATAAGCAGCTAGGGCTAAGCTTATTAGCTTGAATCTTTGTAATTGCTCTTTAATGTATTGTGTGCCACCTCTAATATTTTGGTCTGGATCGTAAGAATCTGTTACTCCTAGCCCTAAGGCTGTTCCTGGCACTAACTGCATTAGTCCTTGTGCTCCTGCAGGAGAAGTTGCGTCTTGACACCACCCGCTTTCTGCATGGATTATCGCGGCTACAAGCGCAGGGTCAACTCCCTTTTCCTGAGAATGTTTATTAACTAAATGACCAAATTCTTTGGCTTTGTTGCAGCAACTAGCGCCCCTGATCATACTTGCTTCTTGCGAACACGCAACTTTTGTAAGACAATCTTCGTCAATTGGGCCAGATCCACCTACCCATGAGTTTGGGCCGCCTGGAAAATCCGGAGAATTTTTAGGATTCTTAGATGCTAAATTACCCATTGGTCCCAATGCAAAAATAAAGAAAAGAAAGGGTATCATTGCAAGAAGTATCATGCATCCGCAGGTCCATTTGCTCATAAACTATCCTTAGAATGAATAAATATAATAAAGTAAATTAATTTTTTGAATCTTTTTGTTGATTTTATAGTAGACGATTATATAGAGGAAGTGCGGTAAGTTAGTAAATTTTTGATTAAGCATTTTCGTTTGATTGTTGGGTTTTCCTGATTTCAAGTAGTTGTCGGGGATCCGTCGTTATTATTTGGTCTTCGGTGTAAGAGGCAATAATTTTTATAGCAACATGGTTTAAGCCAGCAAAAAATAATCCTTCTCCTACCTCGCACTCTAAAAGTAAATATTTTTCTCCTTCTGTTAAATTAAAAACATCAGCTACTTTTTTAACAGAGGAAGGAGATTGTTTTAAAAGTAGTTGCATCGAAGAGTTGGAGATAACTGCTCGACCGTATTTTGAATCTAAAAAATCTTCTACATCTTGAGTGATTACAGTAAGACCTAAATAATATTTACGACATCTTTTTGAGATAGCGTATAAGAATTTTGCTGAGTCTTCATGTTGCATCATAATCCAAGCTTCGTCAACAATTAGTAATCTTTTTCTCATTTGAAAACGAATTCTTGCCCAAATGTAGTTTAATATCATATACATACCAACTGGTCTTAGTTGATCTTCTAGATCTCTAATAGAAAAAACTACAAATCCTTTATCTAGGTCAAAGTTGGTTGGTTTATTAAAGAGTCCGGCAAATGTTCCTGTGGTGTATTTGCTGAGCCGTTGTGCTAAACTTTCTGCATTTGTCATATTGGATAATATATTTTGTAAATCCGACATAAGAGGAGAGGTGTTTTTGTGGGTTTCTGCGTCGCTTGTAATATCTTTAAGTGCATATGTTTCGTAAATTGCTTGGTCGAGTATTGCATCTTCTTCTGCGCTAATTCCCCCAACCATAAGTGAGACAAGACCTTTGATTGTAATAACAGCATTTCTTAAAATTTCTTCTCCTGTTTCGTCTTGATCTTCACGATGAGGCAAATCAAAAGGATTAATTCTTTTGTCAGATGCTAAAGAAAGTGGCAAATAGCTACCACCTACCGCTTCACAAAGTTTTTTATATTCATTTTCAGGGTCAATAGCAATTATATCTGTTCCAAACATTAAACTTCTTAAAGCTTCTAATTTTATTGCATAGCTTTTTCCTGCACCAGCTTTTGCAAAAACTACGGAATTTGCGTTTTCAAGATTAAATCTATCAAATAAAATTAATGAATTATTGTGTCTATTAAGTCCATATAGTATCCCATCGTTAGAAGAAAGTTCAGCCGAAGTAAAAGGAAAACTAGTTGAAAGTGAGCTAGTGTCTAAATTGCGTCTTACATCGAGTTCGTCGTTGCCCAAAGGTAAAGAAGAATTAAACCCTTGTTCCATTTGTAGCATAGCTTCTTTTGTGTAGACGAGCATTCCTCCTAGAGTTGATTCTAGTTGTCTTGCGATAGCACTTAATTCTTGTTTTGTTTTGGCATAAATTGTGAAATAAAGGGAAAATTGGAATAATTTAACTTCTCCTCTTTGTAAAACATCTCTTAAGCCTTCAATATCTGAAATTGCAGTTTCTAATTCAGGATTTCTGACCATTCCTTTTTCTCGTTCCATAACTTCACTTGATTCTAGTTGGCTAACTTTTTTTCTTAAATTCTGCATTACTTCTTTTGATTCTAAAGGGTGGATAAACATGCTAATGTCAGCAGTAATGTCGTAGTTAATAATTGGCGAGAGCCAATTTGTTTGTAAATATCTCGGATAAGTGTAAGTAAAAAGTGTTCTAATATAGTATTCTCCGATTTTAATATGATTTGCAGTAATTTCAAAAGAAGAAGGTGCGATAATATCGAGCATGTTAACCATACCTTCCCTAAAGATTCTTTCTTCTTGGGACATTTTTTGCAATTCAAAAGGAAGTTTTAAATTTGGTTTTTTAGTTTGGTTTGTACTGGTTGTGGTACTAGGATTTGTTTGATTTTTTGAGGGTTCTTGGGGTGGAGCTTGTGTGTTTTGTTTTTTATTAAATTTTAATTTATCAAATATGCCCATTTTCTCCTTTATATATTTTGTGAAGAATCACTTTCCTTTTTTTCTGGCTGAGGTTTAACAATTGGCGCTTCAAGGTTTTGTGCTTCGGTTAATTTTTCTTTGATAGAAACCTCCAAATTGTATGAACTATAAAAAAGCTCGATTATTTGTTGAGTAGTAAGCGGAATAGTGCGAATACCTAATGACCCTAAACCACTAATTACTGTATTGGCTCTTTCTAACAACCTTTCTTTAAAAGTTTTGAACTCTGTGGGTGAAATTTGAACATTCATTTTATTAACTGGGTTAAAAATTTTGTCGAAAAATCCTCTGCTTTGAACGCTTGGTGGATTCATGGGGATTACAATATAAAACTTTTTATCCATGATATTGGCAATTGTTAAAAGGCGTTTAATAAAAATTACATAATCGTCAATTTGAATTTTAATAAGTTGGTTTTTTTCTACCAGTGATCGTTGTTGTAATTTTTCCAAATAATTTGTTAGATCTAATTTTCTGGAATGCATTAGTATTTGAATAGGAAAATTCAATGAATTTAGGAAGTTTTGATATTGGCCGATTAGTGCATTTTGTTCTTGTTCGCTTTTAAGGTCAAAATTTATTGCACTTGACATAAGTATCATTCTTAAACCGCCATCTCTGGTAATTAAAATACCTTCTCGAATTTCTCCGATATCAACATAGTTTTGGGTTGATTGAAATTTTGTTTGGTTTTCTTTTGGCATTTATTACCTTAGTTTAAATAAAATTTATTTGAAAATATCAGCAACTTCTTCTTTTTTTTGTGAAGTGATATTTTGATTTTTTGATTTTTTATCTTCTTTTGTTTCTTTTTTTTCGATGGCAGATATTTTAATGTTTTGGTGTTTGGCAATTTTATCGATTGAGCTTGTATCTAAAATTCCTGCTAGTTTTTCTAATTCTGACTTTTCAACTTTTTTTACTTCAATTTTCTTTTCTTTTTTTTGGATTTTTTGAGGAAATGTCTCTTGGATAAACTTTTCATCTTTTGGGTTTTTTTGCCATCTTCTTTTTTTTGGATTAACAAAAAAAAATGCAGCAGATGTTAGAAATTTAGAAAATGGCTGGTCTTGAATTTTTACAAATGCTAAGCTTAAGGTAAGCATTGCAACAGGTATTGAAATTATCCAAAATACAGCGGTGCTGGCAAGTTCATAAGCAGCATAAATAATCATACCTCCCGCCATAAGGTAGATAAATTGCATTAGGGTTAGTGGCCCAAAAATTTTATCTTCTAAATCGATATTTTGTGGAACTTTAAATTGTAGCAATTACCCCTCCCTGGTAGTGAAAATTTGACTGCTTAATAATTTAAAAATATTTGAGACATTTTATAAAATTTTGCAGTAAATCACTACTTTATTATTTTTTGAACCCAGTAGTAAGAATAAGCAAATATTTTTAGGTCGAATTTCTACTATTGGGCTTCACATATTTAACACCAAAAACAAATCCATAATATTGAATCAAACCTGTTATCTATTTGTTTTTATTATAACATATTTAGGCGAAATAAAAAAACCACACCGAAATATATTTTGTGTGATTTGTCAGGATGTTGTTAATTAGAAGCAATTGTTGTATTTTGTTGTTTAAGCTTGTTAATCATTTCTTTTTTAAATCTTAAAACCTCTTGAGTAGTTAAAATATCAATGTCTTTAACTTGAGTTTTAATGAAAAGTCCTAAGCTTTCTTCACTGCCTGATGTAATAATTTTTTCAAATTTTGGTTTATCATTTTCGTTTAGATTATTATATATTTTAAGTAAAATTGCCTGAAAAACAGATTGACAAAATGAAGTAAGTAAATCCTTTTTTTCATAATCTGGTAAATCATTTAAACCAAGTGATTCTAAAATATTTTGGTCAATCAATTTTTTTCCTATTTCTGGTTTTTGTATTAAAATATCATCCTGTTTAATAGTATTTAGTTTAATTTTTCCAATTTTTTTTTCTTCTTGTGGAATTGTATTTAATTTTATTTTTGGTTTTTTGATTTCTATGCTTAATGCTTTTTCAATAGGTAAAAAATCCGGATTTATTTCTTTAGAATTAATAAGTTCAGTAATTTTGCTGGAAAGTAAGCTAATGTTTTCTTGATTTGGATTACCGTCTGTTTTAATATTTTCAATTTGATTTGCCAAATCTAATGCTTTATTTTCGCCATGGCCAATAAGATGATGTAATTCATATTTGATTTTTAGTGTAGGGTCTTGGTCGTCAAAAATAAAACCCATTGGGTCAAGAGAGTAGCTGGCTTTCCACGAGCCATCTTTATTTTGCCACAGTTTAACTTTATGTCCTTTTACATCAATTTCAAACATTGCCCTCCTTATTTTTTTCAGGGTTAGAGCTATTTCGTCTGTCTATTCCTTGTAGTGCAGAATAAATTGATAATGTTAGTGTTGATGGAATTAAAATATTTGGTGCAGAAATAATGTGCCCCTTTTTAATAGAATCAGGTAATTTAGGAATTATTTTTTCTATTCTTTGTTGCATATTTGATCCTGATGCAATATTTTCTCCACCAAATTTTACACTGAATTCTTCTTTTCCATTTTCAATCATTCCCAATATTTCATCTGCCATATCATATATTGATTTTTTTTCTTTTGGTGGGTTTTGAGTAGCCTGCTCTGTTTCTTCTAAATTAATTAAAGAATCAGACCCTATGTTTTCGAGTCCGATGCCAGCTGTTTGTTCTGGATTAGACGGTATATTCAAAACCCCTCCTCAAGAGACTTATTTACAATAATATTCTATAAATATTATACAATAAATTTGTAAAATTATTAAGTTTTTTATTGCACTTTACTACTAACTTAAATACAATATTCAATAATATTCATAGTACTAATTTTTTTGATTCAAATTGGAATAATTTGTTGCGGAATTCTGTTTTTATAACTTTTTCAGAGTAAATGACTCTTATTGCATTTATTTAGATTGTATCATTTCTTCAATTTTTTGTGCATTATCTATCATCTCGGTTTTATAGAGTAAAACTTCTTGAATAACTATGTCTTGAATATTAACTTTACTGTCAATAAAATCTGTAGTTTGTTTGTTGTCACCTGTGTCTAAAAGTTTTTTAAACTGTTCCTGGTCTTCTTTTGTAAGACGATCCATTATATGGGCAAAGATTCTACCTTGAATAGTGTCAACCATTTTTTGCTTTAAGCTTTCTTTTTTTTCTTCAGTTAAACTATCGAGCTTTAAGCTTTTGAATAAGTCTTGATTTAAAAGCTCATTCTGAACTTTAACCTGCATATCGGGTGATTGTTGTGTTGTGCCATTGGTAGACGCAACAGGGTTTGTGTTTTGATTAATATCCATTTGATTTTGCATATTTCCTCCTAAATTTATTATTTTTTTTTATACTTTTGCGGTTGTAGATTGGGCTTCTGGTGTCTTTTCGACCCCTGGAGGCTCAACACCTGCTCGTAGAGTTTGTGCTCTTTCTTGTTCTTTTGTCTTATTATAGTAATTATTAATTAAATTCATTTCCTTTTTCTGAGTAGTTTCTGGGGTTGCCTGTCTAACTTCTTCTTGTTTAGCTTGCGCTTGTTGTCTTGAAACTTCTCTTACTCTCCACTTGCCGCTTTTGTCAACTTTATATTCTTTTCCGTTAATTGAAACCCAATTGCCAAATTCTTTATTGATTGTTTCTTGAGAGGCGAATACTCCTGGTATGCCTTGTACGCCAGCATTTTTAACTCTCCATTTTCCGTCATTTTGCATTTTATATTCATTGTTTCCAACTTTTACCCAATTGGAAAACAATTGTTTTATTTCTTGTTGGGAGATCCAAACACCCGGAACACCCAATACTTCATCTACATTTTCTTTAGCCTGCTCTGCCATTTCCTTGAGTTGTTTTTGATTTTCAGGATTTTGCATTAAAGGCGCAAGAGCAAGAGTATTGTCAATCTGTTTTCTAATATCTGCTGGATCGTTTCCGGAAAGATCAATTTTATCAGGATGTTTTGCAATAAGTTGAGTAAGCGCTAAATTTTTTTGTTCAATTGGCACACTTGGATCTTGATAATCTTCAATTATTGCTTCTGGTGAATTTTGCTTATATTTGGTTATGGCTAATTCTGGAGCAGATAACGAAGGTGTTTCTGCTTGTTCAGTTTTTTCTTCAGTGGTTGGAGTATTTGTATCTGTTGTTGGAGGGGTTGTGTCAATGTCTGGTGTCGTTGGTTCTGTTTTTGGTATTGTTGTACCAACTTCAGCTATTTCTTCAGCTCTTGTTCTTGTTTTTTCTCTAGTCTCATCCGTTTTTTGATATTTTTCAGTATCTATTCCAAGTTTGAATTTTTTTTCGTCGCCTTCCATTCCTCTACCAAAAATATAACCCAAAGATGTTCCTATGCCAACCGAAGCGAGGTTAGCTACAATTCCAAAAGTGTTCATGGGATTCATTACAATTGATCTGGCAATCGTGCTTCCTCCTTGATACCAAACGCCTTTTGCAATATTAACAAAATGAGTTATTTTGTCAGCATCAAAGTCAGCCGGAAATCCTATTAATAACATTGAAGCTATGCTCCCGACAGTGCTTATTTTGCTTTTTATGTTTTCCATATCTCTTAAAGCTTCAACATCTTGATCAACTAAATTTGTTACCTCTTGGGCGTATTCTGATTCTATCCACTCAAGCATTGCTTGAGTATATTTCTCATTGTTAGCAAGTTCTGGATTACTGTTAAGTTCTTTAATTTTTTGGTTAATTTTTTGCTGAAGTTCAATTTTTCCTTTTTGCAGAAGTTCTTTTCTTTTATTACCTTGAGTTAATTCTTGAACGGCTTGCGTAACTCCTTCTGCTGCTAGTTTTGCTCCCATTGCGGCAATACCTGGTGCAAATATTCCTAATCCAGACCCTATAGCACTACTCAGCATAGTACCACCAAGAATGGTTTTAGCTGCTGCGCCACCATACCCTTCATTAAAAAATTTTTTTACTTTTGCAAAAGTTCCTTTTCCATATTTTGCTTCATTGTTTAATTTTATTGTTTGTTCTAAAGAATTAATTAAATATGTTTTTAATTTTTCTCCTTTTTGCGTTTCGTTGCCTTCTGTTTCATATAAGATGTAATTAACATCTTCTCTGGTAAATTTAACTCTTTTATCATTTTCTAATCTATTTTGTCCGTTTTGCGGATTGAGAGCCCTTATTGAAATTTGATTAATTATTTCTTCCTTTTTTCTTGTTTCAGGTGAAATTTCACCTTCATTAAGTTCAATGCCTTCTTTGAGCTTTGCTTCTTTTTCTGTTTTCATTTGTATTAATGCATCTTCATCTTTTGGAAGAATACCTTCTTCTTTTAGCAATAATTCTAATGCTTTTTCTAATGCTTTTATATTTCTTTGGATATCTTGTAATTTATCTGGCAATTTTTTGTCTATTGCTGTAGTTTCAGTTTTCTCGGAATCAGTTGTGATTCCTGCGTCTTTTCTTAATTTGTCTGCATCTTTTGCTGAAAGTGCTACCGCATCACCAAATTTAGGTTCAGAGGTTTTAGTTTTTTCGGGTGGGTTAATAATATTTTCAGCTGCTTTCACAGCATCTTCTGGTGTTTTATTATTTAAGCTGTTTGGTTGATTTATCGTAAATTTTTTATATGTTTTTTTATCTTCTGTAAATTGATCATCAACTGAAGGTTGATAACCCACTGTTTCTGTTGACATTTTCCTCCTTTTGTTATTAATTACGCGGCGATTTTAACTGGTATTTTTTCTTTTGCAAATAATATATTTATATTTGGATCAAATTCTTTATCTGCGGGAATATAGGCGAATACTTCCTTTTTTGGGTTATTAATTTGCAGAAGTTGTCCTCCAAATTGTTCTCTGTATTTTCCATTATTTTCATATACAGGTCTATGACCTATAATCCATTTATATCCATCGAGACCAAGATTTTTTAAAGTTTCTTGAATATAATTTTCATTTGTTTGTCCCGTGGTGTTATCTGTCCATGTTAGACCTCTATGATGTCCGGAATCATCTGGTTCTGTCCCTACCACTTTTGGATCCCTATTTAATATTGAATCTTTGGTGTACACTCCGCCTGGAGCTGCGTGAGAAGCAACAAAATCCTTGCCTACTACCATGATTGGCAGCATATCTTCAAATGCTTTATATTTATTTAAAAATTCTTTTCCAAAATTTGTGGTAATCCATTCCCTTACTTCTTGTGATTCATTAGAATATTTTATGAACCCACCCATAATATCATCATGATTGCCTCTAATATATTGGAAATTTTTTGGAAATTGAGCCTTAAGGTCCATGATCATTTTCATCATACCAAGGGATCTGATCATTTCTGACTTCATTAGATTTTCTTTATCGGTTCCAACCCAACTAAGAAGATTTTCTGTATGCATGCCATCACCAAGACAGACAATATTTATTTTGCCTTTTTTTAATAAATCATATACATTTTTTCCTTCTGGCGTTTTTCCTTCAAGTACATCAATTAAAAATTGTCGTCTTGCATGTAAATCCGGTATTACAATACTTGGAATATCTTTATCTAGTTCAACTATTCCTTCAGTTCCTTTCAATGATTCAATAGCTTTTTCAATTGACTGTTCATACTTTTCTTGTGTTTCTAGCTCGTTATTTTTTGCAAGGTTTACTATTTCTCGAAAAAAAGTGTCTTTTTCTTTTTTCTTTTCTGGGAATGGAATAACATTTTCTAGTTCAGGGATTGCAATTCCGGGATAAAAATTTTTCCATTTTTCAGAATGGTAAATTCTTGCCAATTGGTCTTTTCTAAAACTTCTGAAATGGTGCATTGGAATATTTAATTTATTGCTTGCGTTCCTACAGTTTATTAAAAATTTTTCAGCTAAATCGGCAGAACCATTCATAAGATCTGATATTATCATATAAGCATAAGGTCCAACTGCATTCTTACCTTTTTCCATTGCTCTAATTAGTGGCGAAAAGCTGCGTCTATCTATTTGTGCTTTATTAAATAATTCTTCTTCTATTCCAAAATTATCATTTAAGATTTTTAATATATTTCTATATCCTGAATAAACATTAGATTTGTATTCAGGAAACATTTTTTTCATTACTTTTTCTGTTAAGTTTTCTGTTACTCCTTCTTCAAATCCTCTCCCGACATGTCTTTCAATATCTAAATTTTCTTTATTTACTCTCATTGTTTGAAGACCCTGTCTTCTTGATTGATATACTCCTATATCTGGATTATCTTTTTGATATAATTTCCAGTAGTTTTTTGTGTGACTAGAATGAATAAGTTCATGAATTAATACTGATTTTAAAGTCATCATTCTTTGTTTTTCATTAGATATGTTTTCAAGTTGTTCTCCATTTATTAAAATTTCACCTGACATATGGTAACTAACACCAGCTATTCCACCGGCGCCTTTTCCATAATTACCAAAAAATTCGTAATGTCCTAAAATTTTTATTTGATTAATATCTGGCCATTTGATTTCAATTTCATAGCTAGGCGGTATGTCTCCCATTTGGTTTTTAATTTCATTTTTTATTTCATTTTGTGTTTCTTGTAATTCTTTTCTTGCGTGTTTTACCCAATTTAGATATTTGGGTGTCATTTTTTCAAATTTTTTATTTTCGCTGTTTATTGCATGGTTTAGCTGTGATTCTGATTTTGATGCATCTTGTGGTAGTTTCATAGATGGGTTTAACATAAACCATTGTGTAAGTTCGTTTACGGTTTTATATTTAAATTTTTCTGGATATACGCCTTCTAAGTTTTCGATATCTTTAATTCCATTTGCTAAATTTATATAGTTTGTCCTTGCTGCAACGCCTAATCTTGTTTCTTTTTCTTTAACTTTTTCAATGTCTTCGGCCTTAGGTCCTCCAGTTATACCGCCTTTTTCTTCCCATTCATGCCCTTCTGGTCCTCTTGGTGGTCCATAAACTCTTCCAGGTCCATAACCTCTTCTTGGACCATACTCTCTTGGTGGTCCATAACCTGGCCCCATTGTGTTCCATGCGTCACCCTTGGTTTTTTTCTGATATCCATCAAATCCTCTACCAAATAGATATGCAAAAGCACCTCCTAATCCGGTTTTTTCAATAGTACCTAGTCCGTGACCTAAAGTATGAGTAGCTCCCCAGAAATCACTCATTAGTGTTGTTAGTTGAGATCCTTTGGCTGCTAAAAGACGAATTGGCGAATCTACTTTTGTTAATTCTTTCCCAACTTCTGCAGCAGCTTTTATGGCTCCTTCTGCTTCATGTGGATTATATATGAATTCTGGTCCTCCAATTTTCCATATTACTCTATGATATTGATCTAAAAATCCTTTTGGTATTTTTGGTGTTACCGGTGTTACACCTTTATCGTAATCTTGCCACCCCAAAGGCATACCTCCCATTATTCCTATACCTGCTGTTAATAATGAAGAAGAAATTGCTCTTCCTGTCTGAAATTTTCTTTCGCTAGTCATATTTTTGTCTTGTTCTTGTATAACTGTATTTTCAATTTGTTTAATTTCGTTTTCAATTCTAGCAAAATCTTCGAATCTTCCAGATTCTGCTGCTTGACGCAATTCATTTAATTTTCCACTTAATTCAGTTTGAACTTGAAATTCTGTTTTAATTCTTTTTTCACCCCACCCTATCTGTTCTCCCATTTCCATTAAACCATCTATACCTTCGCGGAGGGAAGCAGACCAAAGAGTGGGCATAAGTGCTGCACCAACAGGTCCTGTTAGTGCAATACCTCCGAAAGTAATTGCTGCCCAAGAGCCAAAACCACCTAAAACTTTAGTTCCAATTTTAAGCCATCTTCTTTCTCTTTTTTCTTTGTATTGTTCTAGCCCAATTTGATCTAATCTTTCAACCTTACTTCGTTCTCCAGACCGGTTGAGCCATGCTTTTGCTTTAGATAAAAATCTAATTTCTTTTCCAAATACTTTAAAACTGTATCTATCTAAAGATCTTTGATAATCGCGTTCTGCCATTTGATTAGCAAGTTCAATGGCTCGAGCTTCTAAATCGTTTGGTTCTCTCTCTGGAGTTCTGCCAGGACCATAACTTTGTCTTGGCGGACCATAGCTAGGACCATATATTCTACTATCGGAATCTGATGTTATTGGTTTTCCAATATATTCAGATGAGTATTTTTCTGAACCACTAAGACTCATAATATTATTCTCCTTGTTTGAGATTATCTAAAAATTCTTTTTTATACATTAATGCTTCTTGTGCTACTAAAGTATTAACATCAATGCCATTGCTTTCTAAAAATGATTTAATATTTTCATCGTTTTTATCATCAAGTAATCTAAAAAATTGATCTTTTTTAATTTCTCCAAGTTCATCTACAATTCTAACAAGTACTCTATCTCGCACACTTTCCATCATTTTAGTCATAATTTGTTCTTTTTGATCATCTGGCATATTTTCAAGTCCTGCTAAATCAAAAATATCGCCTTCAACAAAGGATTTAATATTAAAATTATCGCCAGAATTATTTGAGTCCATGGTTCCCTCCTAGAATACATATTTATTAAAGTTAATATGAGTATATTATATCATAGTGTGAAATTGGGGTGTAGGTGTGGATAAGTAGAATAAAAATAATTTATAAATTGATATTTTCTAGTAATTCTTTAGCTTCTTGATTGCTTGGACATAATTCTAATGCTCTATTTAATTCTTTTTTTGCCCTATTGGAATTATTTAACTTTATAGAAAGCTTTCCCATTAAGGTCAACACCCAAGTATCATCTTTTTTTAATTGATTACATTTTTCAGCTGATCCATATGCTTTTTCTGTTAAATTTAACTCCATGAGTGCATGTGCTTTATCGTATTCGGCCCACATCATATTTGGGTTTAATGTTAGACACATATCTAGTGCATTTAAAGCTTTTCTAAATTTTTTTTCTTTTAAATATTTAGTGCCTTCATTTTTGTATTCTTGAGCTGATTTGATCAAAATATTGTTTTCTTTTAAAAAGTCAACACCGCCAATTGAAATTGCATTTTCATAATATTTATATGCTTTTTCATAATTTCCAACTCTTGCGTGTAGTTTTGCTGAATTTATAAAAATATAAGGATTATTTGTTAATAAATTTTCCGCTTTTTCTTGTAATTGAAATGCTTCGTTGGTTTTATTTTGTTCTAGTAAAATCATTGCTCTATCAGATAAATTCCAGCCACTATTTGGATTTTCTTTTAATGCCATTTCACTGTATTTATCTGCGGTTTCATAAAATCCTGTTTTTAGCATTTGAGCAGCAATTTTACTGTAATCAGGAATTGTTGTCGGTTGACTTACTAAATTTTGTTTTTTAGATTTCATGTTAATTTTTTCAATGATTTCATTGCGGTTAAATTCCAGAGGTTTTTTTGGTGGTGAATTTAGAGTGTTTTGTAGTATCCTTACATTTTCTTGTCTTTTTTCTTCATTTATGTTGATTGGATGTTTTATGTGATGACAAAATGCAGAGGGGCAAGGTATAGCATATACTCCGCTTGATAATACTTGTGATGCGGTTATGTCGTCTTCTGCTCCCCATCCTTTTATTCTTGGGTCGTAACCAACAGCATGTTTCAGAAGATCTTTTTTTTTCATAGCCACATTAAGTCCCCAAAAGAAACTATACGGGTTCCATTTTCCATGATCAACCCACACATTTTGATTGTCGGTTAGTTTTTTAAGGTTATCGCAATCCGACAAATGATCATTTGTCCACCTTCCATCTTCTTGAATATCAATTGGTAATCGAGGAAGATAGTTTTTGATTTCATTGTTATCTCTGATTTTAGGATCGTTTTGTTCAATATGACCTCTCGGTCCAAACATTGCAATATTGTCAAGTACTTCAAACCTTTTTGCATATTCTTCAATTAAATTTGGATTTTCAACAATATCAGGGTCATGAAAAATTATGTATTCATTTTGTGCTAAATTTACTCCTGTGAATCTAGCCTTACCCGCTCCTCCGTTTGGTTGACGAACAACTTTAATATTTAGATTTTTCAATAAATTATTGTCAATTAATTCCTGAACTGAACCACTAATATGATTTTCACCATTTGTCGAACCGTCGTCAACAACAATTACTTCTAGCTTGTCGTTGCATTTTGCATTAAAGGTACTACCTTCAATAGATAAAAGACATTTTTGTAATCTTTCTCCATTGTTATATGCAGGAATAACAATACTAATAGTTGTTTTTTTTATTGGAAAATCTTTTTCAATAGATCCATATGGGTCTGAAGTTAATTCTGATCCAGTAATTTTTCTATAGTATTTTTCCATTTTTTCATAGTTATTACCAAGGGTTTCAAGTATTTTATTTACCTCAATATTATTATTGGCTAATTGTTCAGCTATTTTCCTTCTTTCTAGATTATCTTGTTGAATTTCAATACTATCAGAATCGTATTCAATACTTGATTCTAGAAAATTCTTATTAAATTCATCTGAGGGATTAAGTCTTTCCATTATTTTGTTTCTACAGATTTTTTAAGTTTTTCTAAGCCGCCTTCTAGCTTTTTTGTATCTGTAAAGGTTATTTTGGTGTATGGTGGATCATCGGGATTGTCTCTTTGCATGATTATTCTTCGCAAATCGTTTTTGTCGAATGTTAAATTATATTTAACACCCCAAAGTCCTAAAGCTTTGTCAAAAATTTTTTTAGCATCTTCTAGCGATTGTTTTCCAATTCCACTTGATATGTCTGATAATTTAATTGCTAGGTCGTCGAATTCTTTTTGGTTGGCATGTCTAGAGCGCAGATTAATTGCTTCTGGGCTTTTGTCAAATAGCCTCCAAAATCTTTGTTCAAGATATACATTAAATAATTCAGTTGCTTCATTTTCTAACTTTTTCTTAAATTCAGGAGATCCTATTTTAATTTTTTCTAAATCTTGTGGCTTTAATTTTTTATTTTCAATATCGGTTGTAAACCATTTGTCGTATTGGCGCACAAGTGGAATATTGTTTTTTGCTGCGTCGATATCTCTTCTGTTGCTTGTAGTGATTTTTATTTTATTATCATAAGTAATCGCCTCAGTATTTGTTCTAAATGTGTCTTGTACCCTATATGTTAATCTAATATCTTCGGCAATTTCATCGTGATTATTGTATCCATCTGCTTTTGAATATCCTTCTGCTGTAAAAATAGTATTGGGACCACCAGCTTTGGGTAAGTATCCAAAATATTTGTTATCTTTTGCTATAATATCAATAAATTGCCATAATCTTCTTGCTGCGACTAAATATGGATATTTTTTAATTTCATCAGAGATATAATCCATTTTTGTAATAAGTAGTTTTATATTTTCATTTGAATTTATTTTACCAATAATTTTTTCAAAGTATCTATCATCAAGATTTTCTAAATCTGCGTCAGCGCTTGCTATTATATGCTGATTGTTTTGTTTATCTCTATTTAAGCTTCTTAATAATGTAATATCAGTTATTATTTTTCTGATATAACCCATGTTTTCTTTTCTTGGAAATTCCTTTTGAATTACATTAATTTTAATTTCTGGGTATTTTTTCTTAAATTCTTCTAATTCTTTTGACATTGTGTCAATATCTTTTTTGTCTTTCGTTGGCGCATTAACTAAAATGTTAATTTCATAACATTCAGGATTTAAATATCCTTCTTTGTATTTTTGATTAATATATTTTTCTAATGTTTTTTTGATTACATCTGGTTTTTCTTTTGCATATAAAGGTAGACAAACTGATACTATACATTTTTCTGACATTTTTGGTATTGGTGAAGCCATTTTTTCTATCATTTGGAAATATGCTGGATAATTTTCAAAATATTTTTGAATTGATTCTCTTTCATTTTTAATTATTTCAGATGAATTAACTGGATTTTCTGGTATGATTTGTTTTAGTTCCTCCGGCGGTGTTGGCCCTTCTGGTCCTCTTGGTGGTCCATAAACTCTTCCAGGTCCATAACCTCTTCTTGGACCATACTCTCTTGGTGGTCCATAACCTGGCCCCATTGTGTTCCATGCGTCACCCTTGGTTTTTTTCTGATATCCATCAAATCCTCTACCAAATAGATATGCAAAAGCACCTCCTAATCCGGTTTTTTCAATAGTACCTAGTCCGTGACCTAAAGTATGAGTAGCTCCCCAGAAATCACTCATTAGTGTTGTTAGTTGAGATCCTTTGGCTGCTAAAAGACGAATTGGCGAATCTACTTTTGTTAATTCTTTCCCAACTTCTGCAGCAGCTTTTATGGCTCCTTCTGCTTCATGTGGATTATATATGAATTCTGGTCCTCCAATTTTCCATATTACTCTATGATATTGATCTAAAAATCCTTTTGGTATTTTTGGTGTTACCGGTGTTACACCTTTATCGTAATCTTGCCACCCCAAAGGCATACCTCCCATTATTCCTATACCTGCTGTTAATAATGAAGAAGAAATTGCTCTTCCTGTCTGAAATTTTCTTTCGCTAGTCATATTTTTGTCTTGTTCTTGTATAACTGTATTTTCAATTTGTTTAATTTCGTTTTCAATTCTAGCAAAATCTTCGAATCTTCCAGATTCTGCTGCTTGACGCAATTCATTTAATTTTCCACTTAATTCAGTTTGAACTTGAAATTCTGTTTTAATTCTTTTTTCACCCCACCCTATCTGTTCTCCCATTTCCATTAAACCATCTATACCTTCGCGGAGGGAAGCAGACCAAAGAGTGGGCATAAGTGCTGCACCAACAGGTCCTGTTAGTGCAATACCTCCGAAAGTAATTGCTGCCCAAGAGCCAAAACCACCTAAAACTTTAGTTCCAATTTTAAGCCATCTTCTTTCTCTTTTTTCTTTGTATTGTTCTAGCCCAATTTGATCTAATCTTTCAACCTTACTTCGTTCTCCAGACCGGTTGAGCCATGCTTTTGCTTTAGATAAAAATCTAATTTCTTTTCCAAATACTTTAAAACTGTATCTATCTAAAGATCTTTGATAATCGCGTTCTGCCATTTGATTAGCAAGTTCAATGGCTCGAGCTTCTAAATCGTTTGGTTCTCTCTCTGGAGTTCTGCCAGGACCATAACTTTGTCTTGGCGGACCATAGCTAGGACCATATATTCTACTATCGGAATCTGATGTTATTGGTTTTCCAATATATTCAGATGAGTATTTTTCTGAACCACTAAGACTCATAATATTATTCTCCTTGTTTGAGATTATCTAAAAATTCTTTTTTATACATTAATGCTTCTTGTGCTACTAAAGTATTAACATCAATGCCATTGCTTTCTAAAAATGATTTAATATTTTCATCGTTTTTATCATCAAGTAATCTAAAAAATTGATCTTTTTTAATTTCTCCAAGTTCATCTACAATTCTAACAAGTACTCTATCTCGCACACTTTCCATCATTTTAGTCATAATTTGTTCTTTTTGATCATCTGGCATATTTTCAAGTCCTGCTAAATCAAAAATATCGCCTTCAACAAAGGATTTAATATTAAAATTATCGCCAGAATTATTTGAGTCCATGGTTCCCTCCTAGAATACATATTTATTAAAGTTAATATGAGTATATTATATCATAGTGTGAAATTGGGGTGTAGGTGTGGATAAGTATGTAAAAAAAAGAGACTGTTAAATAACAGTCTCATATATATTTTAGATTACGGAGTTGAGTAGCCCCTCCGTAATCTAGAGAAAAGTCCTCGGCCTGTGGTCCAGAATAGGATCCGATCCAGTAGCAGTATCGCTACCACTACGGAAAGAATCCAGAGCCACCACCGGTTGGCTCTTTCGCGGCCGTCTAAATTAAAGATCAGTCCGCGATTTAAACTTATGTTTTGGCGGTTCACCCGAACCTCTTTTTGCAAAACATAAGCCAGCCGCCGGTCCGCAGCTTCCAGGTCGCTTTGAGTCGCCTTTGGGGAAATATTAAATTTCCCTTTTTCATCTATTTTTCCCAATCCCCGGTTTACTAGTGCCTCCACTGAGTGCTGGTATTCTGGGGTTTTGAGCAACTCCTCGGCCCGCTGTCTTGCAAGCGAGTCGAGTTGCGACTGAGTCGGCGGATGGTAATTGTTTTGGGTCACAAAAACCCTCTGGACAATACCGGGTTTTTGTGTTCCCATTCGCTCAGGATTCTTTTTGAAATACTCCTGAGCGGCTTTTTCCATCTCCCCCCGGGTCATGTAATCCCGAGGCGCCTCGACCTCAGCGTGTTTTTCACTGGCCTGGACCGCCGGCTGACCCAGCGGGTTCTGGGCCCAGGTAGCGGTGGTCGTCGCGAAAAAAATAATTAAGGAGGTGATAACTATCAGATTTTTGGGATTCATGTGAATCCCCCCTTTCAAAAAAATATTTATTTAAACCCTTTTCGATTTGTCATTCTGAACATTGTGAAGAATCTCATTTGTGATGAGATCCTTCGGACTTTGTCCTCAGGATGACAACAAATTGGGTTATTGAGTTCACTACTAAGAGGCCGCGGCCTCATTCGAGGTACCTCTTAGTAGACTGCCGAAGCAGAACAGAAAATGCAATGTTCTAATTGTTCAAATTGTTGAAAATGTTGAAATTGTATCAACTGTTCTGCCCAGCAGACTAAAAGGATTTGGCGAAATTTAGATAGTGTTGAAAGGAGTGTGATATGAAACAATGATTAATTTCAGGAAAAATCAATAATCGTTTATTTATCAATTTTCAGGAAAAACCAGCAAGTGATTTTTCAATTTGTGAAACGGTAAATAGTACCATAAGATTTGCGGTTTGTCAAGATGGGAAGTATAATAAAACGTAAAGTTTAAAACGTAAAACGAAAAAGAAGAAACAAAGAAAGCGTAAAGCGAAAAATGAAAAACGAAAAAGAAGAAACAAAGAAAGCGTAAAGCGTAAAGCGAAAAATGAAAAATAGTGTAAAACGTAAAATGTAAAACGTAAAATAACAATTCAAAATGCAAAACAACAATTCAAAATTCAAAATAGATTTGAAGAAAAGGGCGTATTTGTATGCACTTGATATTATTAAATTTATAGATAGTTTAGATAAAAAAGATTTTAGTATACAGATAATTTCTAAACAAGTGCTAAGGAGTGCTACAAGTATTGGAGCGAATATTATTGAAGCTCAAGCTGGTAGTACAAAAAGAGATTTTACTAATTTTTTTAGTTATGCACTAAAATCTGCAAATGAATCCAAATTTTGGTTAGGGTTATTGAGGGATTCAAATAAAGCTGATAAAGTTATGACTGATAAGCTAATAAATGAAACACTAGAACTTGCAAATATTTTAGCTTCAAGCATTTTGACTTTGAAAGGCAAGAATAAGTTTTAAATTTTTAGTTGTTGTTTTAAGTTTTTCGTTTTTATTTTTTAATTTTTTAATGAAAGGATTTTATGCTATTTACTTCAGAATCGGTAACTGAGGGGCATCCAGATAAAATTTGTGATCAGATTTCCGACGCAATATTAGATGAAATGATAAAAAAAGACCCAAAAACTAGAGCAGCAATAGAAACTTTCATCACTAACGGAATCTGTTTTATTGCCGGTGAGGTAACAACTAATTGTTATGTTGATGTCGCAAAAGTGGCACGCCAAGTTATTAAAGATATTGGGTATGTTGACGCTAGATTTGGTTTTCATTGGGAAACTTCTGGGGTGATGGTTTCAATTAAAGCGCAATCAGACGACATAGCGTTAGGAGTTGATTCTTACAAAGCAGATAAAAGCGGGAAAATATTAAAAGAAGATTTAAAAGGCTTGGGCGCTGGAGATCAGGGAATTATGTTTGGTTATGCGTCAAATGAGAACAAGGCAATGATGCCACTTCCGATTTATCTTTCACATAAGTTGGCTCAAAGATTGGCAGAAGTAAGGAAGAATAATACTCTTGCTTATTTAAGACCTGATGGTAAAACCCAAGTTACTATTGAATATTTAGAAAACGAACCAGTAAAAATCGACACAATTTTGATTGCAGCTCAACACGAACCAAATATTTCAATAGATAGAATAAAAAAAGATATTAAAAAAAATGTAGTTGAGCATGTTATTAAAGAATTTGACAAAGAGCAAAAACAACTATTTAGTACTGCTTACAATGTTGATACTAAAAAATATAGATTATTAATTAATACAACTGGCAAATTTGTTATTGGAGGTCCACAAGCAGATACTGGACTTACTGGTAGGAAAAATATTGTTGATACTTATGGTGGCTTTATTCCTCATGGTGGTGGTGCATTTTGCGGAAAAGATCCAACTAAAGTTGATAGATCTGCTCAATATATGGCACGCTATGTAGCTAAACACATTGTTGCTTCTGGCTTGGCAGATAAAGTTTTAATTCAGATTGCTTATGCGATAGGAGTTCCAGAACCGTTAGGTATTTGGGTAAATACTTTTGGTACTGGTAAAGAAGATGATCTAACCATTATTAAAAAAATTACAAAAGTTTTTGATTTAAGACCTGGCGCAATAATTAAAGATTTAAATTTAAGACAAGCAATTTACAAAAATACAGCTTCTTATGGAGCTTTTGGCAGGGATGATCTTAATTTACCGTGGGAGAAAATAGATAAAAAGAAAATAGAACAACTTAGAAAACCCTAAATTATAAACCCTAAACTCTAAATCCTAAATCCTAAATAAATTATAATGAATAAAATACAAAATTCAAAACAATATGATTTAGAAGATAGAACATACAAATTTGCAGATGATTGCAGAAATTTTATTAAGCAAATAAAAAAAGATATTAGCAATATTGACGATTGTAAACAATTAGTTAGATCGTCTGGTTCGGTTGCAGCCAATTATATTGAAGCTAATGAATCATTAAGTAAAAGAGATTTTCAAATGAGAATAAAGATTTGTCGCAAAGAAGCTAAAGAAAGTGAGCTTTGGTTAAAATTATTATATTTTGATAATTTGTATTTAAACAAGATTAAGGTTAAGCTGGTTAATGAATCCATAGAATTAAGAAAAATATTTGGTTCAATAGTAGAAAAATGTAAATAGTTTGATTTTTAAAATTTTATATTTAAGATTTGTTTAGGATTTAGATATTAAAAATTAGGATTTAATTTTCACGAGGTGAAAATATGTGTGGGATTGTTGGTTATATTGGAAAAAATAATGCAAAGAAAGTTTTAATAAATGGTCTTAAGCGACTCGAATATCGTGGGTATGATTCTGCTGGAATTTGTGTTATAGATAAAAACGATTTGAGTTATTTTCGTAGTGTTGGAAAAGTAAATCAATTAGAAAAATTAATTAGTAAAAAAAATATTTCGGGTAATACTGGAGTAGCTCATACTCGTTGGGCAACTCATGGGAAACCAAGCAAAATAAATGCACATCCTCAAACTTGTTGTAAAAACGAGGTTTTTGTAGTTCATAATGGAATAATTGAAAACTACAAAGAATTAAAAGAAAAATTAAAGTTAAAAGGTCATGTTTTTAAATCTGATACAGACACAGAAGTAATTGCTCATTTAATAGAAGAAAATTATTCAGGAGATATAAAAAAGGCAGTTATTAGATCATTAAGACAAATCACTGGTGCATATGGTTTGGCAATAGTGCATAAAAAAGAGCCAAATAAAATTATTGCTGCAAGATTTGGTAGCCCACTCTTAATAGGTATTGGAGAAAATGAAAAAATGATTGCATCTGATGCATCGGCGATTATTGGTATGACAAAAAAAGTAATATATCTTGATGATGGAGAGGTGGCAGAACTTAATGGGGAAAAAGTTAAAATTTCTGATATTTACGAGAAAACAATAAATAAAAAAATTGATGTTATTTCTTGGAACGAAGATAAAATTACCAAATCTGGTTATAAGTATTTTATGGCAAAGGAAATACACGAGGCAAAAGAAGTTATTACCAATTCTATTCGTGGTAGATGTAAGGCAAGTCAGGGATTTGTAAAGCTGGGAGGATTAGAAAATGTTCAAGACAAGTTAAAACATATTAAAAGATTAATTATTGTTGCTTGTGGAACAGCTCGATATGCGGGATTAATTGGTGAATATATGCTAGAAGAAAATGCTCAAATTCCAGTGGAGGTTGAATTTGCTTCTGAATTTAGATATCGATTACCTATTATTTCTAAAGATACAGCGGTTTTAGCAATTAGCCAATCAGGTGAGACCGCAGATACTTTGGCTGCTGTAAAAGAAGCTAAGAAATTGGGTGCTCTAACGCTTGGAATTGTAAATGTGGTTGGAAGTACTATTGCTAGAGAAACAAATGCTGGAGTTTATAATCACATTGGTCCGGAAATTGCTGTTGCTTCAACTAAGGCCATGCTTTCGCAAATCACTATACTTGCGCTGTTAACAGTTTTTTTAGGTAGACAAAGAAATATGACTAAAGCGAAAGCTAAAGAAATTTTACGAGGAATTGAAAAATTGCCACAACAATTAGAAGAAATTTTCAAAAAAGAAGAAAATATTAAAAAAATTGCCCAGAAATATCGAAAGTATAAGAATTTTATGTATTTAGGAAGAAAATATAATTACCCATCATCTTTAGAAGGTGCATTAAAATTAAAAGAAATATCTTATTTACATGCCGAAGCTTATCCAACAGGAGAAATGAAGCATGGTCCAATTGCCATGATTAGTAAAAATTTTCCAAGTATAGTTGTTTGTCCAAAAGACAGTGTTTATGAAAAAAATCTTAGTGGGATAGAAGAAATAAAAGCAAGAGAAGGGAAAATTATTGGTATAATAAATCAGAGCGATAAAAAGATAAAGTCATTTTGCAATGATACTGTTGAAATCCCTGAAAATATTGAAATGCTTTTACCAATTTTAGCTATTGTGCCACTTCAACTTTTAGCATATTATGTGGGAGTAGGTCTTGGATACAATGTAGATAAACCAAGAAATTTAGCAAAAAGCGTTACAGTAGAATAATAAAATTAATTTAATTGACCTAATTACTCTAATTAACCTAAACTTTAGACATTTGTACATTGGGATTTAATTAGATAAATTAGAAATTAGAGCAATTAGAAATTGGAGTACAATATGATTATAGGTGTACCAAAAGAAATTAAGAATAAGGAAAATCGGGTTGGTATGACGCCAAGAGGCGTTGGTAAGATGGTTAAGGCTGGCCACCAGGTTTTGGTTCAAAAAGATGCTGGGGTTGGCAGTGGATTTTTAGATGTAGAATATAAAAAATTCGGTGCAAAAATTATTAATTCTGCTAAAGAAGTTTATAAAAAAGCTGATATGATTGTAAAAATTAAGGAAATACTTGAGCCAGAATTTGAGCTAGTGCAGGAAGGTCAAACAATATTTACTTATTTGCACTTGGCAGCTGAAAAAAAATTAACTAAATTTTTATTAAAAAAGAAAGTTACTGGAATCGCATATGAAACAGTTGAAACAGACAACCATGAGTTGCCACTTTTAGAACCAATGAGCCAAGTTGCTGGTAGAATGAGTATTCAAGTTGGAGCTCATTTCTTGGAGAAAACTCAAGGTGGAAGAGGGGTACTTTTAGGAGGTACAGATGAAGTTTATCCTGCAAAAGTAGTAGTTTTGGGTTATGGAATAGTTGGAGGTAATGCAGTGCAAATGGCGCGAGGATTAGGTGCAGATGTAACTGTTTTTGATGTTGATCAAAAGAAAATTGATAGAATTAATAAAAGTAAAGATGAGCTTTTTAAAGCAAAATTCTCCAGTAAAAAAAATATTGCAGATGCACTTAAAGATGCTGATTTAGTTGTTGGAGCAGTTTTAGTTGCTGGTGCATGTGCTCCTAAGCTTGTTAGTCGAGAAATGATTAAATCAATGAAACCTGGATCAGTAGTTGTTGATGTGGCGATAGATCAGGGTGGATGTTTTGAAACCAGTAAACCAACAAGTCATGAAAATCCTATTTATTTAGTTGATGGGGTAATTCATTATTGTGTAACTAATATGCCAGGAGCTGTTGCTAGGACTTCTGCACTTGCACTTACTGAAAGAACAATAGATTATGCTATTAGTTTGGCTAATAAAGGAGTAGTCAAAGCAGTAAAGCAAGACAAAGCATTAGCAAAAGGCGTAAATACTTATCAAGGTAAACTAACCTGCCAAGGTGTGGCAGAAGCATTTGATCTAAAATATACTCCACTAGATAATGTTTTAGAAAATTACAAATAACAAAATACAAATATCAAATAAATCTCAAATTACAATGATAAAAGATAAAAAAGTTTATAACTTAGAAGAAAGAACATTTATATTTGCTAAAAATTGTCGGTTATTTATTAAGAAAATTTCTAAAACAGTATCTAATCTTGAAGATGGAAAACAACTTATAAGATCGTCTGGTTCTGTCGGAGCAAACTATATTGAGGCTAATGAATCATTAAGCAAAAAAGACTTTCAAATGAGAATAAAAATTTGTCGTAAGGAAGCTAAAGAATCTGCTTATTGGTTAAGACTAATTATTGAAACAAACGATGATAATATAAAAAAACAAGGTTTATTGTTATATAATGAAGCAATAGAACTTAAAAAGATTTTTTCTTCAATTCTTAATAAATAATTTGAAATTTGAATATTTTATATTGGAATTTATTTGTTATTTGATGCTTGTATTTTGGAGTTTAAATTATGCTTAACATAATTTGTATTGGTGGAGGAAATGGGCTTTCGAATCTTCTTTCGGAACTTGTGAAGCAAAAAGATTTTAGAATTAGTGCGATCGTTACTACTATGGATTCAGGTGGCAGTACTGGTAAAATTAGAAAAGAGCATAATGTAATTGCTTTTGGGGATTTGCGTCGTGCTTTGTCAGCGTTGTCAGAAAATAAAGAACTAAAAAAAGAATTTAATTTTCGTTATAAGACAGGAAAAGAAAAAGGACATGTTTCTGGTAATTTATTTTTGCTTAATTTAACCAAAAAATTAGGTTCAGAAAAAAAAGCAATCCTAGAAGCTCATAAAATCCTAGAAATTAAAGGTGAAGTTTTGCCTGTTACTTACGATAGAGTAAATATTGTAGCAGAAACTAAAAAAGGAAAAAAAATAGTTGGTGAAGATAAAATTGATACTGCAAAAAGCTTTTTGGATATAAAGAATATTTATTTAAGCCCTTTGGCTAAATTAAATCCTAGTATTAAAAAAGTAATTCAGAAAGCAGATGTAATTTTAATAGGTCCAGGAGATTTATATACATCAGTTTTATGTAATTTTTTAGTGAGTGGCTTACGAGATGAGGTAAGAAAGTCAAAAGCAAAAAAAATTTGGATTAATAATTTAACTAATAAGCTTTCTGAAACTAATGGGTTTCAATTAAAAGATTATTTGAATGAAATTGATAAATATTTAGGATTAGATATAATTGATTATGTAATATATCAAAATAAACCAGTTGGAGATAAAAGTGTCACAGGTGTCAAAGGTGTCAGAGGGGGTAAGATGATGGAGGGGCGAATTCAATTTATCGGAGATGATTTTGCTACGAGAAAAAATAAGGAATTAGTACATAATGTAAAGAAAATTATAAAAACAATTAATCAAATAATCAAATAATCAAAGAATCAAGTAAACAAATAATCAAGTAAACAAGTAATCAAAGAATCAAGTAAACAAATAATCAAGTAATCAACTAATCAATTAAACAATTAAACAATTAAACAAGTAAACTAGTAACAAGTAAACAAGTAATCAAAGAATCAACTAATCAATTAAACAATTAAACAAGTAAACTAGTAACAAGTAAACAAGTAAACAATTCAATAATTAAAAATTTAAGGAAGCTAATAGCTAACAGCTAATAGCTACAAGCTAATTATGATTTTTCCTTGGCAGAAACTAGCTATTAATCACGAGAAATTAAAGCGTATTAAGCCTGGTAGTATTGCAAAAGATGTTTGTATTGAACCAGGAGTTCATATTTCAGGTCCAATTAAGATTGATTCTGGAACAATTTTAAAATCAGGAACTTATATTGAAGGTCCAGTTCAAATTGAAAAAAATTGTGTATTAGGTCCAAATTGCTATATTAGGCAAAATACTCTTTTAGAGAGTAATACAAAAATAGGTGCTTCGGTTGAAATAAAAAATTCGATTATTGGAGAAAATACTCATGTGGCACATCTTTCATATATTGGTGATTCTGTAATTGCAAAAAATGTAAATGTTGGAGCTGGAACCATTACGGCAAATTTAAGACACGATAAAAAATCAATTAAGGTAATGTGGAGGAATAAACTTGTTAATTCCCAGATGAAGAAATTTGGTTGTTATATTGGAAACTATTGTCAATTGGGTATTGCAACAATGATTTTTCCAGGTGTAGTAATTAATGATTATGTTTTAACTTTGCCAGGACAAAAAGTTGAAAGAAATTTAGATTCATTTACTCTTGGTAGTCAGAAAATGAACGCTGAACAGATATTGAAATTTTGGCCACATATTACTAAAAAAGATATTGAACAAAGTAGCAGGAATTAGAAGCAAGAATAAAGAATTAAGAATAAAGAATTAAGAATAAAGAATTAAGAATAAAGAATTAAGAATTAAGCATTATGAAGTATGAATTATGAAGTAAGGGTGAGGTGGTTATGAAAAATTTAGAAGTAATAGTTTTAGCAGCTGGTAAGGGCACAAGGTTAAATAAGGGTAAGTCATCGCCCACTGCAAAGGTTTTGTACCAAATCGGTGATAAGCCGATAATTTTTTATTTAATTGAAACATTAAGTAAATTAGATATTAAACCATTATTAGTAGTTGGATACAAAGCAGATGAAGTTAAAAAGATTGTTGGTAATAAAGCCGAGTATGTAATACAGGAAAAACAATTAGGTACAGCAGATGCGGTAAATTCAGCAAAGCAAAAACTATTAGACAGTAGCTGTAGCATTATGGTTTTATGCGGCGATATGCCGCTTTTGAGCGCCAAAACATTAAAAGAGCTAATAAATATCTTTCAAAAAGAAAAACCCACTATAGCGGTTCTTACGGTTGAATTTGATGATCCAAACAAACATTGTTTTGGAAGAATCCTAAGAGATGAAAAAGGTAATATTGCATCTATTGTTGAGCAGAAAAATGCTACAGAGGAAGAAAAGCAAATTAAAGAGTCTAACAGTGGGGTTTATGTTTTTGACTCTAAATGGCTTTGGCAAAATATTGATAAAATTAAAAAAGATCCTATTTCTAAAGAATACTATTTAACAGATTTAGTAGAGATGGCTATTAAACAGAATAAAAAAGTTATTGGTATAAAATCACAAAATCAAAAAGAATTTTTGGGGATTAATACTTTAGAGCAGCTTCAAAGAATCGAAGAAATTATTTAATTACATTTAATTCTGATAATAAATAGTATTGGTCAGAGTTTGTTGGATCCCATTTACCTAAAGTAAATGTTCTAATAAACTCTTTTAATTGATTTGGGCTTTTTATATTTTTTTGCCTTTCAATTAATTGCCAAATTCCAATACTGCCTTCTCTATAAACAATATCTTTAGTAAAACAATAACCTTGTTTATTATTAAAATCTGTTCCTCTAAAAGTTCTGTAAGCAAACTCATAAGCACTGTTTTCTGCTTTTTTTAGATTTGAATTGATAATTTCTTTTTGTTCTTGAGAGTCTTTCGATTCAATATTTATGTTTTTAATACTATCAAAGAAATAAGCATTCTTAAGAATTTCAAAAACTTGTTTAAAGTTCTTAGGTTCTCCATCTAAACCCTTGGCAAAACTTACTGCAATGTAATTTAATCCTCTAATTGTTTTTGATCCAGTTACTTTTTGTTCATTGTATACTGCTATTCCTTCTTCAGATCTTTCATAAGCATCCCTACCTCCCCTAGAGGATAATCCTAATCTTAATAATTTTAAGATACTGTTTTCACCTTGAAAACCTCTTTTAACATGGGTATTAATTTCGTGTTCTGCAAGTGAAGTAATTTCCTTATAATTCATGAAAATTGAAGCCGGCAAAGTTACAACCCGATCTTTTTGATTCACAGAAAATGATTGGACACCTTCATTTATTTCAACTTGCCATGAATTAGGAGTGTCATTAATTGCCCCTAACTTTTTTAGTTCTTGATTAAAGATTGATTTTGCAGCACCAGCTTTAAATATTTCTTTTGCATTTAAAAAACCCAAATTAGCTGAAGAAAAACTAACATATTCAGCAGTTTTTTTTGAGATATTTGCTAAGTCCTTAACTTCAAATACAAAATCAGGAATTTGAAATACATCTTCTTTGTTTAAATTTTTTTCTAGATTTTCAGTTAATTGTTGAGCAATAGTTTTTATTTGGTTATTGCTAGATCCTAAATATGGAGCTATGTTTTTCAATAATTCATTTCTTGCTTGATCAAAAAAACTTTTATTAGGTGAACCATAGATTTTTTCTGAATACTCAGAAAATTTTTTTTGGTCGTGATTTTTAATAGCTAAAAGTGCATTAAATTCATTAATTTTTTGATCTATTTTAAATATATAAAGTTTTTTGATCGAATCATTTGTTTCATTTAAATTTATTTCTTTTTTTAATTCTTCAAGCAATTTAATGTTATCTGTAAAAAATGATTTATCCTTAGATTCAATAAAAGGATAAGTTATTTTAAATTTATCGGATTCAAAAAAAGATTCATTTTGAGACTCTATTGCTTTGAGAAAATTTTCTTTGAGCTCTTTTCTTTGTTTAGAATTTTCGCTATCGTTTTTATTAAGACCAAACCAAGCAAACAATTCAGTTGATGGAAATTGTTCAAGTTTTTGATACCATTTTTCGTCTATTTTTTGTTCGCGGTTGTTTAATTGTTCGCTCATATTATTTTCTTTTTATTTTACTTATAGTTTCAGAAAAAAGAATATCAATAATTATTTTTGCAATATCTCTTGGTTTTCCTTCGTATGGTACATGATGCATACTAATCATGGGGCTTGCATTGACCTCAACAATTATATATGAATTTTTATCTTGTTTTTTTGTAATATCTTTTGTTAAAAAATCAATACCACCATATGCTAATCCAGGAATTGATTGTATTGTTTTTACGGCAATTTTTTTAATTGAAGGGTGTGCAATATCAGTAAAATCAATACTATCACCACCTTGTGATAAATTTGATACATCTTTTAAGAATACTTTTTGATTTTTTTCAAGTATAGAATTTAAGTTTAAATTTTGCTTTTTTAAATTAAATAATAAATCTTCATCAATTTTAATTGAAATTAATGATTTATCATAACTATCACCTCTTTTTGAATCAGAATTTTTTCGCTCGATGAGTTTTTTAATTGAATTAATTCCATCACCAACAATATTTGCAGGTACTCTATGTATAATACCGACTGTTTGATTTTTTGTTGCTAAAATACGATATTCTTTTCCTTCAAAATATTTTTCAATAATTATGGTTTCGTGTCGTTCTAAGATTTTTTTCCAATATTTTTTAAATAATTCATCATTATTAATATTAATATAAACATCAGATCCATGGGTTGAAAAGTTTGGTTTTAGAACTATAGGCCAACCAATTTTTTTTACAAATTTTTCAGCATTATTGAATTGATTTATCTTAAACTCTTTACCATGAGAAATTGAAATATTATTTTTATCAAGAAGAAATTTTGTCAGGATTTTGTCCTGGCAACACTTAAGTCCAATAATGCTAGTTTTTGTAGTCATTTGTTCAAAAACATACTCAATGTGTTTTTTATGCTGTAATTTAATGAGTAAGTTTGGATAAATAATCGTTGCATTTATTTTTCTTTTTTTAGCTTCATTAATTATCAATTGTAAAGACATTGAGCGCGGCTTTTCGCCTATTTTTTGTATAGAGTGATTTAATTTTTTACCCACATTATTTCCTTTTTATCCAGATATGTTAATTATTATTTAATTTATCCAAAATAAATTCAATAGCTTTTTTAGCGACTATTTTGTGTTTGCCTTCATAAGGGTCAAAACTCATTGATCGATTTATTTCAACTAAATAATATTTATTATTAAGTTTTAAAAAATCAGCTGCAAATAATTCTAGATTAACTGCTTTGGCAACTTTTTCGGCTAAATCACACAATTCTTGTGGTGGTTTAAAATATTCCTGAGTACCTCCAAGTGCTACATTGGCCCTAAAATCTCCTTTTGGGGCAGTTCTTAATTTTGCATGTTCTGCTTTTCCACCGACGATGTATACCCTATAATCAACACATCTATCTAGTTTTAAATATTCTTGTACTAATACTGGGTGTTTGTCAGAGAGAAATGATCCAATAACTGACTTTGCGCTTTTTTCAGATTCAGCTATTGCAACATAAGAACCACCAAAACCAAATTGCCTTTTTAAAATAATTGGAAAATTAAAATTTTTAAGTGTTGTGTTAATCATGTCATTAGAAGCAATTAATGATGTTTTTGGAATACTGACTCCAGCGTTTGAAATGACTTGATATTGGCGAAATTTATCTGACCCAATAATTAGACCCTCTAAAGTATTAATCATTGGAACTTTTAAGTTTAGATAGTGTTGGATTCCTGCTATGCTCAACAAGAATTCCTCGAAATTAGTTTCTGCATATAAACGAGGGTATAGAATATTGATATCCTTAATTAAATTAGTATTTCTTGATATTAAATAATCAATTTTTGATGGATGTATTACTTTAATTTTTGCATTTTGATTTCTTGCTTCATTTTCTAGAATTCTTATGCTTTCTGCTTTTAATGGGTCGTCTTGCGTTAGAACACCAATTGTAATCATGTGACTCCTTTTAAATAATTATTAATTTAATTATATCATATAGTTTCTTTACTTCAAATTGATAATAATATATATTGTTTATGTATGATAACAAAAATAAGTAGAAAACTCGATTTTAATGAACTTCAAAGAAGAATTAAGATTAATAAAGATCTTTCCAATTTTAATTACAGGGGCGAAAGAACTTTTATTGTGGTTTCCGGTTTTAATTCAGAAATTTTAAATTTGAGAAAAATAAAAGGACTTGATTATTATGAAGAAAGAATGTTATTTTATTTATTTTTGCTTCGCTACAATAAAACTAGAATAGTTTATATTACATCTAAAGGTTTTAATACTAAGCTTTTTGATTATTATTTAGGTCTAATTTCAGATAATAAGCAAAAGATTGAAGAAATGAAGTCTCGTTTGATTCATATCGAAGTTGATTATAAAGCTAATATAACTATTCCTTTGACTAATAAAATATTAAAAGATAGTAAAGCATTGAATAAAATTAAAAAATCAATATTAAACATTAAAACTACTCAATTAAGATGTTTTAAACTTGGGAAATCTGAAAGAAATTTAGCCGTAAAATTACAGGTGCCTGCATTTGGTTCAAAAGAAAAATTTGATTATTTAGGGACAAAAAGTGGTGGAAGAAAAGTATTTTATTTAGCTAAATTAAATACAATTCCAGGATATAGTTATTTAAAAAATTTAACTGAATTAAGTATAGCTATGGCCAAATTATTAATTCATTACCCGTATTACAAAAAACTTATGGTTAAATTAGACACTAGTGGTTCAGGAAGAGGAAATGCTATTTTTTTTGCAAAAGAATTTTTAAAAGAAAATCATATCGAAATATCAATTAAAACAGATCAAAAAAAGTTAGCAAGAACAATCAGACAAAATTTTTGTAAATATATTTCCTTTCAAATGAGGGGTCAAGAGTGTAAAGAATATTTAGATGAGTTTAATAAAAATCATGGTATAGTTGAATTGTATATTCCAGGAGAGGAAAAATATTCACCAAGCGTACAAATGTCAGTGAGTCCAGCCGGAAAAATTTCAATTATTTCTACTCACGAGCAAATCTTAGGCGGTCCTGATAAACAAGAATATTTAGGTTGTAGGTTTCCATCATTAGATGCACATAGAGATATTATCATTAAAGAAGCTTTGAAAGTTGGTAAATGGATGGCAAAAAAAGGAATGATGGGTTATTTTGCTATTGATTTTGTTGTTGTTTATAAAGAAGGAAAACTTTACAAGGTTTACCCAATAGAGATTAATTTAAGAAAGGGTGGTACAACTCATCCATTTCGTATCGCGTATTATTTAACAGGAGCGATCTACAATCCGAGAAAGGGAATGCTCGCTTGTGGCGATAATCCTGTATACTATTATGCAATGGATAAAATTGAAAATAAATTATATAAAAAACTTAAGCCCATGGAGTTGGTTGAATTAGTTCATAATAGCCGTATTAGTTTTAATAAAGATACGAAAAGAGGCGTGCTTGTTTATATGCCGGGTATGGTGCAAAAATACGGTAAATTTGGAGCGATTTGTATTGGAAATTCAAGAAAAGAAACAGAAATACTGTATAAAAAGCTTTTGAAACTTGTTGATAAGTATGTAGAGAGTAAATAAGATATTGAACTATTAGTACTAAAATAAAATTTAAATTTAAAATCCTAAATTTTGATAGGTTTATATTTTTTTGTTTTTTTAGTAAAAAATAATAATACGAAAATATTGCTTAGGAAAAAAATTCTTTTTGAAATTCTGGATTGTTAGTGTCATTAAGGTCAAATTTATTTTCTTTTTCCAGATTCGCAAAAGTTTTGTTGATGATTATTTGTATATGTTTTTTTAGTTCTTTATCGCTTATTTTCCATTCTACCAGTTTTTCTAAGAAATCAAATTCGCATTGAGGAATAACTTGAAATTTATCTTTTCTTTGTTTGTCAATTTCTGAAAGTTTATCTACCGGCACGCGTAGATTTTTTAGATCATCAATAATTTTTTTTGGATTTTCGTTGTTTAGACTTTCTTCGAATACTTTTAATTTTTTTGAAATTTCTTCACTAAATATATTGCTGAATGCTTTATCTTGATTTTCTTCTGGATTTTTTTGTAGGTATTCAGTTAGAGAATTTTCAAATTCTTTTTTATAATATTCGTGGTTTTTGCAGGCATTAAGATTTTCTTCGTAGTTGTAGCCGCCTAAATCTGTTTTTAACTCAATAAGTTTGATTCTTTTAGTTCGTATTTTATCAATTTCATTTATTTGATTTTTAATTTGCTCAGTATCTGCTGATTCTAGGTTTAATTTATCCAATATGATTTGAGTAATACCTTTTACATTGATAGTATTTTTTTCATCATCTGTAGAATCTGTTTCTAAAAATGTTAATTTTAGTAAAGATTGTTTTGCTTGGTCATTTAGATTACTTTCGGAAATTCTTTTTTTAATTATTTTTTCAAAATGATTAATTGCAGAATCAATTATTTTTAATTTATCTGTAGCTTTTTGTGTTTCTTGATTGAGATAAAATTCTTCGTCTAATGTTTTATTTATTTCTTGAGAATTATTTGGTTTTTCAATATTTATAGTGTCACTGAGATTTTCGTCCATTTTGGTTGCTTTTAGGGCATTGTTTTCATCATTGTATTCTTCATTTTCATTATCTTCATTGAATGGAATGTTAAAATCATTTTTTATTTTTGAATCAGATTGTTCACATTCCTCAAATTCGATAAGTTCCCCTTCATAATAACCTCCATCTTTTTTCTTAATTTGCAAACCTCTAGGTTTTAGGAAAAAATCGACAAATTCTCTGTGAGCGTCATCATTAATAAATTCTTCTCGGTAGTGAAGATAAGCATCACGCATAAAACTTCTTGCATGTTCGCCGACGATTGCTCGCCGATTACTTGGTGCGATACCATGTTTCTTTAAAAGTTCTTTTTGTTTAAAACCAGAATCTTTTTTATCTTTTACGGCATCATAATCATTAATAATTTCTGCGGCAATTATCATCGCAAGTGCTGCGACGGCATCTACATCCATCTTGTATGCTCCGTCGTCTTTAATATTATTTCTTAAGCATTTAGAACCGAGTAGTTTTTTAAGAAATGGTGTGGGTAAGAATTTTCTCATATGTCCTGTATAAATATTGTCATCATCTGAATAAATATCGTCATCATCTGAATTTTCTCCATCTGATTTTTTTCCTAACTCAGTGCCGTATTTATCATTTATTCTGAAATAATTTCCTTTCCTATCTTTTATTTGATCAAAACATTCTTTAGAAAGTTTAGAAAGTCCGCGAATATTTTCATCTGCAAAATCTTCAAGACAAGCTTCAACCCAATTTTTTCTCGAAAGCCTAACATATTTTGTAGTTGTGGCGAATTTTTCTTCAATTAATTTAGTTTTTTCATTGAATTGATCATATTTTTGCCCTGGATTTATTTTTTTATATTCAGGTGTTTTGCTACCCATTCTTTTTGGTTTTCCACAGCTAATTCGATGAGCACGAGAAATAAAGTCATAACTTTGTTCAGTGATTTCCTCGCCGTTTGTTTTTTGATAAAGGGCGTCTGTTGCTTGTAAAACTGCCTCTATTCTCCAGGATTGGTAATCAGATGTCATACAGTCGGCAGTAACCAAAGCCCTTAAATAAAATTCATTTCTAGGTGATATTGATTCGTTGCCATTTCCAACAAGACAAGCTAGGGCTTTGTCTCTGTCTGTGACAAAATCATTTCTATCAATCAATATTGAAACTTGTTTTTTTTCGAATTGGGCCAGATTTTGATATCCTTCTGATTGCTGAGAAAATATGGTTTGGTTTGCCCACCAATAATCTCTTTTTGTTCTATCGGACATACCGCGAATAAAATTTAATAAAAAATTAAGTGAATTGCCTTCATTTGCTTTTTGCCAAAAATTTTCAGCTTCTTCCCATTTTCTTTTGGTTTCTTGAAAATCTTTTGATTGATTATCTTTTTCTAAATCTATTTTTTCTGATTTGTCTGAAATTTCTTCAACTATTTTAGGATTTATTGATGTGAAATTTGTTTCTAGGTTAATATTTTTATTTTCTACATTTATTTTATTCGAACTAAAACCTTGAATTTTTTTATAAAATAATTCGTAGGCCTTTTTAAATGTATTTGATGCTAAATTTGCATCTGTTAGACATAAACCACAAAAATCAACCCAACTACCTTTTTCACCACCTTGAGTAAAGGTTTCTTTTGGCGCAGATTCTTTCCAATCTTCTGGTTCTTTTAAAATATAGCCAATTGTTTGTCCTATTTGAAAGCTAGCTTTTTCAGGTCTAAAATAAACAATATGTGTTTCAATTCCTAAACTATTTTTAAAAGATTGACTTTTTTCGTAAATGCTTTTACCACCTAAAGTTATTGAAAGAGTGTCTCCAATAGTTTCAAGCGTTAGTTTTTCTGAATTATTGTCTATTAATATTTCACAATGTTTAGTTATAAATTTTTTAATTTCTTCTGATTTTATTGACTTTAGTAAATCTTTTAATAATTCCTTAAAGTATTTTGAGTCAATTTGATCGTCTAATTCTTTTGATTCGCTGAAAGCTTTTTTGTATGATTCTTGTTCGCTACTATTTAAAGAATTAAATCCGTCTTTAGTGATTCTGCTTTCTAGGTCATGCATTAGCTCAATGTTATTATTTATTAATTCTTTTTCATTGTTATTGATTTTAATTTTTCCTAATTCTGATGCTAGTGTTTCGGCTTCTTCTTTTAAATTAGTTATATATTCAGGCGAAAAATTGTATTCTTCGGCATTTTTTATGTCGGTTTGTTTTTCTTTAAGTTTTTTTGCTAATTTGAAATAATCAACTTTGTTAAAGTTTTTGCTTAGATTGAATTCAATTTGAGGCTCTTGTCGTTCTTTTTCTGACATGCTATGTCTTTGATTTTCTTGATTTTTTTGAGATTGACTATTGTCCATTATTTTCCTTAGATAAATTTAATTTATAATTAAATACTATCATTGCAATTAAAGATGTCAAGAACTAAATTTTGATTTTGGTTGAGGACCACCTTTATTATTTTGTAAAATGACATTTTTTTGGGTTTGATTAGTATTTGAAACCGACTCGGTGTTATTATTATTTAGCCAATCAGATTGAATTTTACTTGCTGGTTGGGGGGCGCTAGTAACAGAGGTTGGTGTTTGGTTTATTGTTGGCTTGGTTTGGACAACATTTTTTTGACTTTCTTGTGGTTTGGGTAAAGCTGGTTCTGGCTTTTTCTCATCTGGGGTTATTTGTTCTTTAGGAGGTAATTGCTTAGGTTTGGGCGGTTCTGGGTTTTCAATTACATATTTAGCAATGTAGAGATTGTCTAAAACAGATTTAATGCTTTCTAGACCCGCGCTAGTCATTGGAGGCAACATTTTTATTTGTTTAAGAGCATCTCTTGTATCTTGTGGTAATACTGAAACTCTTTGACCTTGATATTTTTCAAGCTCAGGAATCATTTTTTTTATTTTTACTAATTCATTGTTTGCATTTATTGTATTCATAATTATTTATAAATTAAACTTTTTTTCCCGCGATTTGGGTTTTTAACCAAAAGGGGTTGTAGGTTATGGGGTGACTTTATTTCTTGCATTTTCTAGTTTTGGATATTCTGTTTTATAATTATTAATTTTTTGTTGACCTAAATGCAAATTTTGGATTTCTGCCAATCTTGCCTTAGCACTTTCTTGTAATTTTGTTTTTACTTCTTCTGATAATTTAGGATTGTTTCCAATATCTTTTATATTTTGATTAAATTTTTTAATATTGCTTTCTGATACAAACAGTTCTAGATTATTAGTGTTTAATTTATCTATACCAGTTAATACATTTTCTAATTTTTGTTCTATTGTTGATTTTTTAACACGATTTAAAATACTTTTGAATTGGTTATCGATGTCATCTCTATTTGTGTTGTATTCGTCCAATATTTTTGTATGTTGAGCGTTTGAATAATCAATTTGAGCCGGAGAATAATCCAAAAAATTTATACAATCTTCGTGTCCTTTTAGGTTCAGATTTTTATCTCTTAAATTATCAAAATTTAAAGAATTTTTTGAATTCGACCATAAAAAATCTTCTGTATTAACTTGATGCGGAAGATAAAGCTTGGATCTTTCTCCTTGCTGCTCAATTAGTTGTAGCGCATTAGAGCCTAATTGGTTTTGATTAAATATTTCAGAATTATTTCTTTTTTGATTTGCTAGAAATGCATGCATAGCATGAATTTGTGAGGAGTGTATTTTCCCACCGCTTTTGGTTGAATAGAAACCATTAGTAGAATTTTTTGTTGACCAGTCGACATCATTTAATTGTCTATTGATATCTTGAGTTACTTTTTCTGCCTTTCCTTTTCCTACAGCGCTTTGTTGCAATTGTTGTAATATATGGTTTGTTTGAGCTGTTGAATTACTGTTCATGGATGTTGGGGTGAGCCCGGATTCTAGAGCTTTTTGAGCTGACGCAGAACTATCATTGATTCTTTTTAAACTTTCAACAAAGCTTTTTGCATCTCCTTTGTTTTCGGCGCCTTCAATAAATTTATCTGCAATATAGTTATCAAGTTGACCATTTCTTGCGAGATCTAAAACATTGCTTTTTACTTGATCCATTTGTCTACCGGATATTTTCTTTTTATTATTTATTTTATTATCAAGGAGATCATTTGTCATACTATATCTGTCTTTTGTATTTTTTCCTTGAGGCGTAAATTGTTTTTCTATTCTATTTATTTCTTCATTTTGTGATCTAGCTTTGGCTTGTTCACTAGAGGATTGCAAATCTGATCGAAGTGATCCTCCTGCGCCCCAAATATCTTTAACTTTTTTTCCAGTAAATGGGCTTGTTATTGTAGCGCCAACAGCTTCACCTAAAGCTGTTGCCCTGCCATAAATATTTTCTCCAGTTCCTTTCCCCGCCATACCAGAAATTCTTGTTTGATAATCTTGTTCTCCAGCATCTTTAATGCCTGCTATTGTTCCTAAAACACTAATACCTTGAAAATTTGGGTTACCTACTTTTTGACCAACAAATTTTGTTGCACCCTGAAATGATTTATCCAAATTTTTTCCAGCAGTATTACCCAAAAATTGAGAGGCTTTATTGCCTAGACCCATAAGTGATGCACCGATAGGCCCTGCCAATGCAAATGGTACTTTTACCGAAGCATAAAGGCCAATAATTACTAGAAAAAAAGTAGCCATAAAAGATGTTCCGGTTCTCATTAGTATTTTATTAAGTACGATTATTATATAAAACATGAAGTACATTAGAGGACCGAGAAAAACAAATTTTAAAAATATGCTCAGCCATTGCTGAAAGAATTTTTGTGTGAGAGGAATTGATAGCATAATAAATGCTAGAGGTGAGATAATTGTTAGAAATATTATAGCGTATCCTCTAGCGACAAACAAAATCCAAATTAACAAGAAAAAGACTATAGGAATAATCATTAGTATACCAGCTAAAAAAAACAATATTGTCATTCCTAGGCCAGCTATTGCGTCAACAATATCTCCGGTGAAAAATACTTTTATAAATGCGTCAGGATCTGTCACTGGCAGTAATTTCCTTACAATAATTAGCCAGACCTCCCCAACCATGTTATCTCCTACTGGTTTTGCTATGTTTACTAACCAGCTCATTACAACTTCTGCTAAGTCAACAAACATCATACAAAAAAACCAACTTAGGTTTGCTAAAATTATTCCTAAAATTAGCATCGGTAAAGCTTTTTTAATTGCATATAGGTCTATTTTTAGGTTTAAGATATTTACAAATGAAATAAAAATTAAACCAATAACTGCTACATAATCTATAAAACTTAAAATAAATTTCCATGGTTCTTTAGCAATTTTATCTATTGTTTCTGTTAATGATTCGGCATTCGCTGTTTTTGATAATATCATTACAATAAATAATGATATTAAAACATTTAAAAATATTTTTTTGAATTTATTAGTGTTCATAATTTAAAAAATTATTTAAATAAGGCCTTCCAAGAAATTAATTAACGATAATATAAATACAAGTAAATCTTTTAAGGCGATAAAAATTAAACATAATAACATTGTTATTGGTTCTCTCATCCATTCTAGCAAAACCTGCCACCATTTTCCTTCAGTTTTCTTTTTACATTCGTCCATTCTTTCTTCTTGGCGTGTTTTTTTATATTCTTCAATTACTTCTGCTACAGTAGTTTGTTCTGATATAGTAGTTTCATCTGTAGGTGAGCTAGTTGGACTTGCTGTAGGCGATGCTGTTTGTTCAGGTGATGTTGTCTGCCCAGGCGAAGTGGTTTGGCCGGGCGATGCTGTTTGTCCAGGTGTGGGGCTTGGTGAGGGGCTGACATTAGTTTGTTGTATTGATTCATTTTTTTCACTATTACATTTGATATGACACAATTGTAATTCGTTTGGGCTTGATTTGTATGTAGAATTGCAATCTTGCATACAACAGCTCCAATAACAATTGATAATTTCTAAAGTGTTTGTATAGGATTGATTACAATTGTTACGGCAATTAGAAATATTAAAAGTTTGTCCTTGACCTGGAGATGGACTTGCAGTTGGCTTAAAGTTTGGCCCACAATTTTTACAGCATTGCCAATATTCTTTAATAGCACTGTCGGTACACTGTTTTACATTTAATCCTTCTCCTTGAGTGTTGCATTGTTCGTGTCTGTCTGAATATGTTCTCCAACATGCATTACCACACTCTGGGTAAGTATTGCAGTTAGAAACTAGTTGCTGTGGCGTTGATTGTGATATTTCTTCATTGGTAAGAATTTCTTGATTTTCTTGCTCGCCAATCTGTTGGTTGCATCCAGAGAAAAAAACTAAAATTACTAAAAACGCTAAAATAATACTTGTTTTATAAAATATCTTAGATAATTTCATTTCCCTCCTTTAGTTTATAATTAAAAAAATGTATAATTTTTTAATAGATTTCCAATAAAATTCATTAAATCCATAAGCGCTTCAAAACCTATTGCAATAGATCCACATAAAGGATTATATAAATTTTCATTGTTTCCGACTACCTTTTTCATTTTTTTTTCGCATTCATCATATGTTTGTTTTGCTTTTGATACGGTAGGTGATGTAACAACAGGCACTTCCGCAGGATTGGGTCTATCTTTTGAAGTATATACGGTTTCTTGGTCTGAAGATATTTGCGGTCTATATGGTGGCGGTGGCGTGGGGGTTACTCTTGAATACGGAGTTGGTTGGGGCGAAGTGGTTTCATGGGCATTTCTGCATTCTTGTAAACATGCTAGATATCTTTGATTGTCGATATGTCCTCCTTCGCTTTCATAAAAATCATCTAGACATCTTTGTTCGCAAGCTTCTAATGTTCTTGCATAGACACGGTAGTTTTTTGGCAAATACAAAATAGTAATACTTAAAATAAAAATTATTAAAGTAGTATTAATTAAATTTTTATAAATATTTGCCCCCTATTAAAAAGTTCGGTATTTAGTTTTTTGAATTTTTCAATTCTTTAAACTTATTATAACACAATTTGGTATTTTGTTCATCGTTTAGTTGCAAGTAGGTTAAAGCTAATATCTGATATGTAAGTGGATTTATTGGATCAATTTCTTTGGCTTTTTTTAGATATTTTTTAGATTTTTCTAAGTAATCTGTTTTTGTTTCGATGTTTTTAGTGTTATTATTGTTTAATGCTAAGTGTAAAAAGCCATAACCGGCTAAAATATTTGCATCACGAATTTCAGGATCCCGTTTTATAGATTCTTCGAAGGCAATGACACTAAGTTCTAGCTGATTTTTTTTTAACAAATCCAATCCTTGGATAATAATCTCGTTTGTGGATAAGTCGGAATTTTCTAGAATTTTTTTGTATTGAATACTTAGTTCTTGTTGACTTGTATTAATTTCATGTTCGTATTGGGAAGCTAATTTTTTTTGGAAATAACTAATTAATGAAAAAATTATCACAATTATTAGTATTGCAAGAATAGAATAAAAAACAAAATTCCAATTTAAATTGTATTTTTTTTGATTATTTTGAATTTTTATTTTTGTTGTGGGTCGAAAAATATCATGCATAGTAATTATTAATTTTATATAGACCAGTTAGAAATCATTAGTGATTTGGTTAACTGCTTATTATTTATTATTTTTTGTAGGTTTTGATAAATTTCCTCGGTAATAAAAGGCATAAAAGGATGTAAAAGTTTAAGTGATTCAAGTAGAACATAAACTAAAATTTCTTGAGTATTTTGTTTTAATTTTGGATCTTGAAGTTGTTTTTTAGATTCTTCTAAATATTTATCACAAAATTTATGCCAAAAAAATTCATATATTTCTTCTGCTGCAGGACCAAATCTGTATGCATCTATATGTTTAGTAGATTCCTTTATTGTTGTTTTTAGTTCTGTTAAAATTTGTTTATCTGGATTTGTGATTGGTTTTATTTGCTTACTGTTTATTGTTAATTGTTTATTGTTTTCAATATTCATTATTACAAATTTAGATGCGTTCCATATTTTGGTAGAAAAATTTCGCATAGCTTTAATTTTTTCTTCAGAAATAACTATATCGTTGCCTATACCAGATCCAAAGATAAGCGCCATGCGAACTGCATCGGTCCCGTACTCTTTAGCAACTCCTAGCGGGTCTATGGTATTTCCTTTTGATTTAGACATTTTTTGGCGATCTTTGTCTCTTACTAGTCCATGAAGATAAACTGTTTCAAATGGAACCTTGCTAGTTTTATATATTCCAAGCATAATCATTCGGGCTACCCAGAAAAATAAAATATCCCACCCAGTTTCCATAACAGATGTTGGATAATATTTTTTAAAGTCATCTTTTTTACCTGTCATAAGAGTTGCAAAAGGCCATTGACCAGAGGAAAACCAAGTGTCAAATACATCTTGGTCTTGAATAATTTCAAGTGAATTACATTTGGGACATTTAGTAGGTTTTTTATTGATATCTATTATAGCGTGACTGCATTTTTGACAATAATAGGCTGGAATTTGTATTCCCCAAACAATTTGGCGAGAAATATTCCAGTCGCGGATATTTGTAAGCCAATGGAAAAATATTTTTTCAAATTTTTTTGAGACAAATTTAACTTTACCTGTTTTTACAGCATTAATAGCTTTTTTGGCTAATGGTTTAGTTTTTATAAACCACTGTGGCAAGATGCGAGGTTCAATAATACGATTGCATTTATAGCAGTGACCAACTTGATGAGTATGTTTTTTGGTATCTTCTAAGTATTTTTGATCATTTAGTTTTTTTATTACAGCTTCTCTTGCTTCTAATACTTTCATTTTGTAAAATTCACCAGTTAAATTTGTGAGTTTGCCGTATTTATCTATAGCAGTTAGAATTTTTAATTTATGTTTTTTACCTATTTCAAAATCAAGCAAGTCGTGTGCCGGGGTTATTTTTAAAGCTCCAGTACCAAATGCAGGATCAACATTTTCATCGGCAATAATTGGAATTTTTCTGTTTGCTAGAGGAATAGTTACAAATTGACCAATATGTTGTTTGTATTTTTTGTCTTTTGGATTTACTGCAATTGCCACATCTGCAAATATAGTTTCAGGACGAGTGGTGGCAATAGTAATATAGCTTTTAGCTTGCTTGTCTGCCCGCTTCGTGAGGCGAGCTGACAAGGTAGGTAGCTTGTTGCTTGTCGCAAGAGGGTATTTGATATAGTATAAATGATCTTCTTGCTCGGTATATTTTACTTCTAATTCTGAAAGCGAAGTTTGATGCTTTGTGCACCAATTAATTGGTCTATCGTCTCGATATAAAAGTCCGTCCTTGTGTAGTTGCTCAAATGTCTGGTAAACAATTTTTATAATATCTTTATCAAGTGTAAATTTGTCTCGTGTCCAGTCGCAAGATGCACCAAAAGATTTTAGCTGATCTTGCATAACTAATTTATTGTTTTGGGTAAAATCCCACATTTTTTTATAGAGCTCTTTACGAGTAAGTTTAAATCTGGATTTGCCTTCTTTTTCTAATTTTTTTTCAAATACTACTTGAGTTTCAAAGCCAGCATGATCTGCTCCAGGTAGCCAAAGTGTTGGCTCGCCTTTCATGCGATGATAGCGAGTCATTAAATCTTCGAGTGTTATAAAAACAGCGTGTCCTATGTGTAATGAACCATTGGCATTGGGCGGAGGCATAATAATAGAAAAAGGTTTTTTACCTTTTTTGATATTGGGTTGAGTGTCTGGATTAAAATAACCATTTTCTTCCCAATTGGAATAAATTTCTTTTTCTTTTTTTAAAAAATCAAATTGTTTAGGTAGGTTCATAATAAAGGTTAATATTTGTTAATACAGGTTAATAGGGGTTAATATTGGTTAAGAAAGGTTAATATTGGTTAAGAAAGGTTAATATTGGTTAAGAAAGGTTAAGAAAGGTTAAGAAAGGTTAATATTGGTTAAGAAAGGTTAATAATGGTTTATTATTGGAAGCGTTTTTTCCATTTGCCTTGTTTTGCAAGCTTACTAACCGCATCAATGTAGCGATCAATCATATAATCAGTTTTTTGAATTAATATCTTTGTTTTTATAAAATCAGTATGTTTGATAAGCTTATCTTCGAAAAAATCTTCTAAATCTCCCAACAATTCATTAAGTGATCCCTTAGATATTTTTAGCTGATTGATAAAAATTCCTATTGAATCCTTTAAATATCCTTCGCGAATATTTTGTTTAGCGGATCTGGCAGCATCTCGTGCTTGTGAAACCACTTTTGGGTGTGTTTTGGCAAATGGTTTTGTTAACAAATAAATACTTTTTCGAATATAACAAATATTTTGATAAAATTTAAGTTTTTCATATGGCTCTTGTTTTTTATAATTATCATTAACCATTTATAACTTATTTTAACTAATGTTAACCATTTGTAACTACTGTTAATTTTAACTTTTACTTTAAATCTAAATCTGACTTTGCTTCTATATCATAACACTTTAGTTGTTTTTGTTTCAATGATTTATTTTGTTTTTCTAAAGCATAGGAATTATTAAGTAGATATTTAATCTTATATGCTGCTGCAACTCCAATTACTGCAGCGTTATCTGTGCAAAGCGATTTTTTGGGTACAAAAAATCGCTGTTTATAGTTTATAGTTGATAGTTTATAGTCAAACTTCTCGCGTAAGCGAGAATTTGCCGCTACTCCACCACCTAAAATTATTGATTTGGCGTGATATTTTTTTGCAGCCCTCAGAGTTTTAGCGACAAGTACATCTGTTACTGCTTCTTGAAATTCATAAGCAACTTTTTCTTGAAGTTTTGCAGTAATTTTTTTACCTTTCAAATAATAAAGCACCGAAGTTTTAAGACCAGAGAAGGAAAAATCAAAATTATTACTATTTATCATTGGGCGAGGAAAAATAGCTTGTAGCTTGTAGTTTTTAGCTTGTAGTTTTGATGCTATTGTATCAATTACTGGTCCTCCTGGATATTTGAGACCAAGCATTGATGCTACTTTGTCGTATGCTTCTCCTGCTGCGTCATCTAGTGTTTCACCAATAACTTTAAAATCAAAATGACTTTTCATATATATTAAGCTTGTATGACCACCAGAGACAACTAACGCCACAATTGGAAATTTTGGTAAATGTTCGATCACTTTGCTTGTTGAAATTGTTCGATCACTTTGCTTGTTGAAATTGTTATTTTCAATGAAATTGGCATAGATATGGCCGGCTAAATGATTTACCGGTATTAAAGGGTTATTAAACACATAAGATATAGTTTTGGCAGTATTAACTCCTACTAAAAGAGATCCAATAAGTCCGGGGCCATTGGTAACAGCAATATAGTCAATATCTTTAAGATAGTTTTGAGCTTTTAGTTTTAAGTTTTTAGTTTGAGCAATATTTAGCGATTTATTAATTACTGGCAGTATATTGCGAATGTGTTCGCGAGATGCAAGTTCTGGGTATACTCCCCCATATTTTTTATGAAGATTGATTTGAGAGCTAATAACATTACTTAGGATTTTTATATTTAAATTGTCATTCTGAACTTGTTTTAAAATCTTTTTTTCATGAGTTCCTGAAATAAATTCAGGATGACTTATTTCAACAACAGAAGCAGCAGTTTCGTCACAACTACTTTCAATGGCTAGTATTTTGATGGTTTTTTTGTTTGATTTATAATTCATAAGCTTTATTTTATCAGAAGTAAGTGTTAAAATAAAGCAAGAGTTAAAAATAAAAAAGCCAAAATATATTATGAATAATTCTTTTTTACAATCAAATCAGTGGGAAGAATTTCAAAAATCAGTCGGAAGATATGTTTTAAGAATAGATAATCAGTTAATTATTAAAAATAATTTACCACTAGGTAAATCTTATTTAACATGTTTTAAACCAGATATTTTAGACGACAAAATAGAAAGTTTTTTATCTCAAGTTAAAGATATTGCTAAGGATGAAAATTGTATTTTTTTTCATTTAGAACCAGCCAATAGCCAACAGCGAACAGCGAACCGCCAACAGCAAATAGCAAATAGCGAACCGCGAACAGCCAACAGCCAACAGCGAACCGCCAAATGTATGCAGCCGAAACAAAGTCTTATTCTTGATATATCTAAAAGTGAGGAAGATATTTTATCTCAAATGCATCAGAAAACCCGATACAATATTCGACTTGCAGAAAAAAAAGGCGTTAAAATAAGAATTTCAAACGATATTAAAGATGTTGATTTATTTTGGGAATTAGCAAAAGACACTTCTAGTAGAAGTGAGTTTCATTTTCATTCAAAACAATATTATCAAAAAATGGTAGAAATTTTAGGTAAAAAATATAATATACTTGATTTAATAGTTGGTGAATATGATAATAAAGCATTGGTAGTATTAATAATTCTTTATTATCAGAATCAAGCCATTTATTTACACGGTGCATCAAGTAATAAAAATCGAAATTTAATGGCACCATATTTAGCTCAATGGAAAGCAATACTTGAAGCAAAAAAAAGAAATTGTAAAGAATATGATTTTTGGGGAATATCTCCGCTAAAGCGGGAATCTCGAAATTCGAAATTCGAAATTCGAAATTTAGATCATCCTTGGAATGGTATTACAAAATTCAAACTTGGTTTTGCACCAAATGGAAAATATATTGAGTATCCAGATGCACAAGATGTTGTTTATCAAAAAACAGTATATAATTTGTATCAAAGTTATAAAAGAGTTAGAGGGAGATAATAAGTTAAATTTCTAATTTCTAATTCCTAATTTCTAAGCAAATCCCAATGGTTTAAATTCCAATTAGATATTAGGATTTGGTGCTTGCCTGCCTTGTAGTGTTTCGCCATGGGCGGACTGCTGCTAGGGTTTAGGTTAATTAGATTAATTATGAATCAATTAGGTTAATTAATAAAAAATTAAAGGCAAATATGTTTCAAAAGATTAAGAGTTATTTACGCAAAATACTTTCAGAAGACTTTATTCTTTGGACTCATAAAGTTCGAGGAATGTTGGCTTTATTTTTGTATGGAAACCCAAGTAAAACCATGAAAGTTATTGGTGTAACTGGTACTAATGGAAAAACAACAACATGTCATATTATTAACGAGATTTTATCAGGAAGTGAGGCAAAGGTTGGTATGCTTACAACTATTGATTTTCAAATTGGCGAAGAAGTCGAGGTCAATGAAAGCAAAATGACAACTTTAAATCCATTTATTTTACAAAAAAAATTGTCACAGATGTCTAAAGCTGGTTGTGATTATGCAATAGTAGAGACAACCTCTCATGCAATAGAGCAATATCGTAATTGGGGTATAAAATATCATACAGTTGTTTTGACAAACATAACTCACGACCACCTTGATTATCATAAAACTTTTAAATCTTATAGGGCTTCAAAACTAAAATTATTTGAAAATAATCCAGAAGTTTCGGTAATTAACAGAGATGATGAATCTTGGCAATACTTTCAAGAAAAAGAGGCCAGTAAAAAATATTTCTATGCCATTGAAAATTATGCAGATTTAATTACTCGTAAATTTGGTGTTATTGCTAAAAAAATTATTTTAAAATCCGATAGAACTTTATTTACTTTGATAACGCCAGAAGGCCAAATCGCAATAGATACTCCCCTTACTGGTAAATTTAATGTTTATAACACTCTTGCGGCTGTTTGTGTGGGGTTGGGTGAAAATATTCCTTTAGAAAAAATAAAGGAGTCATTAGAAGATTTAAAAAATATCTCCGGTAGAATGCAAAGATTGGACTATGGGCAAAATTTTGATGTGATTGTAGATTTTGCACATACGCCAGACGGACTTAAAAATGTATTTGAAGCTGTAAAGCCTTCGGTTTCTGGCAGGTTAATTCATGTAGGTGGAGCAACTGGCAATAGAGATAAATCTAAGAGACCGATTTTAGGAGCTTTAGCTGGTAAATATGCAGATATTGTAATTGTAACCAACGAAGATCCGTATAGTGAAGATCCAGAATCAATTATTAATGCGGTTGCTCTTGGTGTGCCTCGTGGTGGCAAAGAGGGTAAAAATAAAATAATAAATAAAAACTTTTTTAAAATTTCAAATAGAAAATCAGCAATCATGAAAGCAATTCAAATGGCTAAATTTGGTGATTTAGTGTTAATTACTGGTAAGGGTTGTGAAACAAAAATGGCTGTGGGAGAAAATAAATTCATTCCATGGAGTGATGTTGAGATTGTGAAAGAGTTTTTAAAAGGGAAATAATTAATGATTATTTGAGAGGATAAAATTAGTGAGGTATTGTGATTGATTTAAAAAAAATTCAAAAGCAAATTTATCAAAATAAATTAGATAAAGGTTTCAATACTAAAGATGTAAATTTTGAATTTAATTTAACTTATGGAGAACTTGCTGAGGCATTTGAGGCATATCGAAAAAAGAACAGTAAGGTTGGAGAAGAGCTTGCTGATGTTACTATTTATCTTTTAGGTTTATCTGAGATATTAGGAATTAATTTAGAAAAAGAAATATTAAAGAAAATTAAAATTAATAAAAAAAGAAAATACAAAAGAATAAAAGGTATTTTTAAAAAGGAAAATAATTAGTGATTATTCGAGAAGATAAAAATTTGCGAAATAAACAACCTATTATTTTACTTATTGATGGTAATGCGCTGGTGCACCGGGCTTTTCATGGAATGCCAGAACTTAAAACTAAAAAAGGACAATTGGTTAATGCTGTTTATGGATTCACTTCAGCACTTCTTTCATCAATTCGGGAGTTTGATCCAAAATATATTGTAGTTGCCTGGGATGTTGGCAAAAAAACTTTTAGAACTGAAAAGTTTGCCCAATATAAAGCAACTCGGATTAAAGCTCCGCAAGAACTTTACGATCAGTTTCCATTGGCAAAAGAAGTTTGTAAAGCTCTTAATATTCCACAATTTGGTATACAAAATTACGAAGCAGATGATGTGATTGGGACTATTGCGTCACAAATATCAAATAACAAATATCAAATAACATCAGTCTCGGCTAGACCGAGCCTAGACGGAAATAAATCACAACAATTAAATGATCAAAATATAAAATTTAATCAAAAAGCGAATAGCCAAAAGCTAAAAGCCATCATAGTCACTGGAGATATGGATGCGCTTCAGCTTGTAAATGATAGTGTAAATGTTTATTCTGTTGCTCGTGGAATTAAAAAAGCAGTGCTGTATAATAAAGAAAAGGTTCAAGAAAAATATGGATTTAATCCAAATCAACTGGTTGACTATAAGGCATTAAAAGGAGACCCGAGCGATAATATTCCAGGAGTACCGGGTGTAGGAGATAAGACGGCTGTTAATTTGATAAAAACATTTGGCAGTATTGAAAAATTATATACTTATTTAGATGAAAAATGCCAAATTTCAAATGAAAAATTACAAATAAATTCTAAACCTGTCTGCCGACAGGCAAGATTCCAAATTTCAAAACGAATAAAACAATTGTTGCAAGACAATAAAGAAAAAGCTTTTTTATCAAAAGATTTGGCTACTATTTGCAAAGATACTCCACTTGATTTTAGACTATCAGATGCAAAAGTTTCTGATTATAATCCTAAAAAAGTGGAAAAGCTATTTTATGAATTTGAATTCAAATCACTTTTAAAAAGATTGCCTCAAGTACATCAGATTACTGAAAAAAAGCCAAGTTTTATTCATAAAATAAATACAATTAGTCATCAGCAAAATAAATTATTTTAATAATGATACTAGTCTACGAATTGGTAACTAATGATACTAATATTATTAGTTGCATTAGTAAATTTTATTTGTAGCATTAGAGTCATTACAAGGAGGTTTTATGCAAAATCGAAAAACACAAATGAATAATAAAGAGTCCGGAATGAATCAAAATCAGGATCAAGGAGAGAAAAAAAACAAAGCAGGTTTAGTAGTGGGAATAGTAATTGGTATTATTCTTTTAATGTTAATTATTGGTGCAATTGGTGCATATTTTGTTTATAGATATATTTCTGATGTTACAAAAGTGCCGGATTCTTCTTATTTGTATCAGGATACATATGATTCCAATGTCCAAGAAAAAACAAATTATTTTCAAGATACGGGTAGTTGGCAAACTTATAATAATGTGCGTTTTGGATTTAGTATTAAATATCCAGAAAATTTTGATAAATTTGAATCAGAAAATGGCGATGGGATAACTCTTTCTCATCCAGATGCAGTTAGTATTAAGGCCTATGCTACAAATAATTATGATAATCTAACTACAAGTAAATATCTTGATAAAGAATTTTCAGAACTTTTAATGGATACCCCAAAAGTTGAGGAAATAGGAATTAATGAAGTTAACATGGATGGATGTAAGGGTGAACGAAGAGCTTGGGAATATATTAGCCCGGTTGATGGTGTTAAAACATTTTATGAAAAAGCAGCTTGTTTAAAAGGCAATGTTTTTTATGTGGTAGAAATGATTGCCGCTGATGATGGATATATGAAATATGCAACAACTTTTGATGAAGTTTTGTTTAGTTTTAAATTTAAATAAAAATAGTAACATGTAACAAGTAATATTACATTGATAAAAAAATTTACTTGCTACTAATCACATATTGTCATCCGTAAATTTTATGAATTCTTATCAGATAGATAAACAACTTGAACCGGTTTTGCGTCAGATGGAAGAAAATGGCGTGAAACTTGATGTAAAGCTTTTAGAAAAGCTTTCTTTGGAGCTCGATTTAAAATTAAGAGAATTAACAAGCGAAATTCATAAAGATATTGGGCGTGAATTTAATTTGAATTCTCCAAGCCAACTATCGGAAATTTTGTACAACGAATTAAAAATTAAACCGCGTCAAAGTGGAATAAAGTATGGTAAACAACATTTTTCAACTTCTGCACAAAGTTTAGAAAAAATAAAGCATTTGCATCCTGCAATAGAAAGAATACTCTTATATCGAGAGATGGCCAAACTAAGATCAACCTATGTTGATCCACTTCCAAAATTAGTAGATGAAAATCAAAGGTTACATACTCATTATGCTGTTGATACTTCTACTGGTCGGCTTTCTAGTAAAAATCCAAATTTACAAAATATCCCAATTAAATCAGATTATAGTAAAAAAATTAGACAGGCATTTATTGCAGAAAAAAATTGTAAGTTAATTAAGGCAGATTATTCTCAAATAGAACTAAGAATTATTGCTCATTTGTCCGGCGACGAAACTTTAATTAAAATATTTAAAGATGGGAAAGATGTACATAGACAAACAGCAGAAGAAATGGGATGTGATCGGCGGACTGCAAAAGTAGTTAATTTCGGAGTACTTTATGGAATGAGCGCTTATGGTCTTTCAGACACTTTAAAAATTCCAGTAGAAGAAGCACAGTTTTTTATTGATAAATACTTTTTAACTTTTAAGGGTGTAAAAAAATATATTGATAAAATTATAGCTGATGCACAGAAAAATGGATATGTTGAAACATTATTTGGACGTAAACGCGAGATTAAAGAACTAAAATCATCAAATAAATATTTAAGAAATTTTGGAATTAGAGTAGCAGTTAATACTCCGGTTCAGGGAACAGCAGCGGAAATAATAAAGCTCGCGATGCTCGCTTTAAATACGAAACCCGAAATACGAAATTCGAAACAATTATCAAATGACCCAAATTCAAATATTCAAAATAAAGATTTAAGAAATTCGGATATTGAAAAATTAGAATTTGTTTCGAGTTTCGATATTCGTGATTCGAAATTAATTTTGCAGGTTCATGATGAATTGGTTTTTGAGGTGCCAGATGAAAAAGTCCAAGAAGCAATAAAAATTATTCGTGATAAAATGGAAAATGTTTGCCTCGACCCTAAATTGGGCGGGGTCAAACTTAAAGTTCCGATTATTGTTGATATAAAGGTAGGTAAAAATTGGAACGATATGGATGGATTATAAATGATTATATTTTTGTACGGAGAAAATTCATATTTATCTAAAGAGCAGTTAGATAAAATTAAAAAAAAACATTTAGCTAATAACCTAAATACAGCTGATCAAATTATTTTATATGCTAAAGATACTTCTTATTCGGAAATTATTCGGCAAATAAGCACATTGCCGTTTTTATCTAAATCTCGTTTAGTAATTATTAAAAATTTATTAATAGAGGGAAAAAAAGATTTGCAGGAGAAAATTCTAGCTTATTTGAAAAAAGTTCCTTCAACTACTATTTTAGTTTTTTATGAAAACAAAAGTCCAGATAAACGAACAAAAGTTTTTAAAGATTTTAAAAAAAATATTGAAAAACAGTCCAAAAATAATAATTTTAAATTAAAAGAATTTAATTCACTTGATGAATTTATGCTGAAAACATGGGTAGAAAAAAAAATTATATCACACAATAAAAAAATTGATAAAGATGCATCAGAGAAATTACTTATTTATGTTGGCAATGATTTATGGAGGTTGTCAAATGAAATTGATAAATTATTGCTATTTGTATCTCATAACAACACAATAAACTCTCAGATGATAGATCTTTTAGTAAGACCAAAAATTAATTCAAATATTTTTGCACTTGTAGATGCTGTAGTGGCAAATAATATTTCTAGTGCTCTTAGCGAACTTTATTGTTTGCGAAAAAATTCGGTTAACGAGTTTATCATTTTTAAAATGATTTATAATCAATTCAAGAATCTACTGATGGCTAAAGAACTTGTAAATGAAAATGCAAATAAATTTACAATTCAAAAATATCTAAAAATACACCCTTTTGTAGCACAAAAGATTTTTTTTGCATCTAAAAAATTCAATCTAAATCAGTTGAAAGATATTTTCGATAAAATTTGTGATTATGATTTTATGATTAAAAGTGGCAGAATAGAAGCACAGCTTGGAATAGAAGTAATGGTAATTGAGATTTGTTTAAATAAAAATCTTAGTGTACAATTGGCTCCTTAGATGCAACCAGCGAACGAGAGATGAAACCAATTATTGGAAAAAGGCTGGCCATAAAATCTTCTAAAACAAAAATTGGCTTTTCGGAAGTGTACCAGCCGGGTAATTTAAATGGTCTGTCTAAAAATCTTTTAGCCCATTCTACTTCGCACCCCATAACTATTGCATATGGTAAATATTTTTCAAATATATCTTGTAAACCTTCCTCGTAGCTTATTTGTTGAGGGTTGGTTAAGAAATTTTTAAATTGTAGCCATTTTAAATGTTCTTGTCTTCCTAAAGTAGTTCTTAAAGGAAGTTGAGGTGCCATCCTTACTATTAGAAGTGAAGAGACCATCATCATAAACCAAAATATTAAAACAAATTTTGGATCTGGTGCTACCCAAATACCAAAAATAAACATAATTAAGGCAAGAAAAAATAATCCTAAGCCAATTAAATAGTATTTTCTGTGAAATTGTTTAGGGTTATCAATAAAATATCCTCTTTTAGCAACTTGATCGTAAAATGCAATATAGACATTTGCAATTTTTTTAGAAAATATATGACTGCCTATTCTCATTAAAATATCTTCTTTATTAGATTTTAAATTTTCTTTTGTAAATATTTTTGAAACTAAATATTGTTCTGGTTTACTTAATTCGTTTGTGAGCGTATTCGTTTTCGGATTATATAATCTGTTTTTACCAAAAGAAAAATCGTCTTCTCTTTGAACAATATGTATAAAATTTCTTTGTGCAAGATTTAAAAAAGTTGCCGCTATGGTTCTTGATGAAATTTTTCCATGCATTAGTATTTCTAATTCACCTAGCGATAAATTAGAGGGTGGAGTGTGTAATTCTTCTTTTGGTTTGGGTGTTCGCCAATCTGCAATTTTCTGATAAAAAAGCCAAAAAAGCAGTATTAGTGTAATAAGTGGTAAGGTTAAACTAATAATTATCCATATAAGAGGTGGAATATTTGAAAGAGAATGTATTAAACTTTGAAAAATAGGAAATTTTATCAATCCTTTTGGTAATTGAGCAACAATTGTGAATGTTGAAAATGGAGAAACACTTTGTGCTTGATAAACTAGGGTTTGAGGGTCTTTTATAAAATAATCATAAGATTCGATACCACGAATAGCGTAGACATTTTGTTTAATATCGTTTTCATTTACTGGTTTGGGTAGATGAACATATATTGTTAGATTGTCTATGTATGAACCCTCTTTGGAAGCAGCAATGTATCTAAATTCGTCATATTCATTTTCTATGTGCATCAGGCCTGGATATGATTGGTTTTCGATATATACTTTTGAGTTTTCTTTTATGTCGATATTTATTGTATATTGATTCGACCCAACAGGATTCGAAACTTCATTAATGGATGCAGATGAAAATTGATTAGAAACAAAATATATAATTAAGCCGAAAATTATAAACACGGCTAGAAAAAAGATAAATTTTTTTCCGTAAATTCCTATAGACATATTTTTTTTCTCCTTAAAACTAATTTACAAAAATATGCATAAATAAATACTAATAAGTTTTCCCATTAACATATTTATTATATCATAATTTTTAATAATCAACATGTGGCATTAACGAAAGATCGTTCACAGGAATAATTATCATCCATGCTCTGCCAATAATATTTTTTTTTGGACAAACTCCCCACGCTCTTGAATCATTGGAATTCGGTCTATTATCTCCCATAATAAAATATTCGTCTTTTTTAAGAATAATTTTTTGATTTGGGGTTGTTTCAACATTTTGAGGTATGTAAAATTCCTGTAATAATTGTTCGTTTATATAGACTTTGCCATTTTTAATTTCGAGTGCGTCGCCTGGCAGACCAATGATTCTTTTAATATATTTTTGATTTTCCGGATCTCCAGGAAATTTTATCACAACTACATCGCCTCTTACTGGTTCGCTGACTAAATAAGATATTTTTTCTACAATAATGTATTGTTTGTTGTGAAAGTTTGGTTCCATGCTAGGACCTTCAACTACAAAAATCGTCGCAATAAAAAAATGAATCAGTACAATAATTGCTAAAAAAATAAATATTCCTTTAGCCAATTCAAAAACCCATACCCAAATATAAAATATATCTGTTTTAGGTTTTTCTATTTCCATTTCTTCAATTTCTGGAGATTTGTTGATAATTACTTCTTTGAGTTGATTTTCTGTAATCAATTCTTTTTTTTGATCTGGATATTCTTGTTGTGTCCCCTCTTGTTGACTCATAAAACTATTGTTTGAATATTTTATTGTTAAAAAAAATTAAAAATTATTTTTTAGATTTTTTAGTTTTAGATAGAGAAGGTTTTTTTTGAGTTTTTGTATTTTTTACAGAGTATTTTTTGCAAAGTTGAGATTTAACTCGCGAAGCTTTATTGGCATTGATAAGATTATTTTTAGCTGATTTATCGATTTGAGCGATAACTTCCGAGAGATTGTCTGAATTCGCATTTTTAAGCATTTTTTTGAGCTTATCTTTTGCCTTTTGATTTTTTTGAGCTTTGGTTTTACTTGATCTAAGCGCTTTTTTGGCAGATTTAATAATTGGCATAATTTCCTTTTAATTAAATAAAATATTATTGAATTTTTGTAACTTTATTCTACCATAACTTTTTTGCATTTACAACTTCCGAGTGTTTAATGATAATTTTTAAGTATTGTTTTTAAATTTTTAAGATTATTTTTGCTGTAAAAACTTGTAATACTAACTAGAACAAAATTTATCACCCTTCGCCAGCCCGCCCCGCTTTGCGGAGCGAGGCCGGGGAAAATCCTGTGGTCTTAAGCCATAGGGAAATTCATAAAAGCTGTGTTATTTTTGTATTAAATTTACCTTGACAGTTTTTTCTTGGTTGTGTTAATATATAAAACTCTAAGAAAATATTATTATTTATTAAATTAATATGGAATTATCACCAAAACAACAAATAGTAGAATTGGTTAATAAAAGTAAAAATATTTTATTAATTACACATGTTAATCCTGACGGGGATGCTCTTGGTAGTATATTAGCATTGCATGAAGTATTAAGGGTGCTTGGTAAAAATCCCACCGCAGTTTGCTCAGATACTCATCCTAAAGTTTTAAATTTTCTTCCAAACATTGAAAAAATTAAAAATGATGCAGATGTTTCAAAAGATTTTATAATTAGTGTAAATACATTAAAAGGGAAAATTAGTAAACTCGGATATAAAAATTATCCAAATGAAAATAAATTAAATATTATAATAACTCCAGACACAGGAGTGAATTTGACAAAGGATGATATTAGTTTTAACTATAGTCAGTTGAAATTTGACTTAGTTTTTGTTTTAGATGCTCCTAGTGAAGAAAGATTAGGTAGTTTTTATATTAACAATCCAGATTTATTTTACGAAACTCCAATTATAAATATTGATCATCATCCAACAAATAGCTATTTCGGAAAAGTTAACTGGGTGGATTTAACAGCTACTTCTACATCAGAAATTTTAGTATCTTTAATTGAATCGTTAGGGAGAGGAAAAAATATTTTTTCACCTGAAGTTGCAACAGCACTTCTTACGGGAATTATTACCGATACTGGTAGTTTTCAGCATCCAAATACTACTCCAAAATCTTTCACTGTTGCTGCACAGCTTGTTGCTGCCGGAGGAAATCAGCAACAAATTATTAAACATGTTTTTAAGACAAAAACTTTATCTACCTTAAAAATATGGGGTAAGGTTCTTTCTAATATTAAAGAAGAAAAAGAATATAGGTTTATATACTCTTCAGTAAGTGCAACGGATTATAAGTTGTTTAACGCAGATCCATCTGAAACAGCGGGAGTTGTAGACGAGTTATTAAAAACAGCCCCTAGTATTGATTTTGCTCTACTTTTAACCGAGAGATCTGGTAATTTGCATGGAAGCTTAAGAAGTGCAAGTGAAAATATTGATGTTGCTGAAATAGCAAAGATGTTTGGTGGTGGTGGACATAAAATGGCAGCTGCATTTCAGGTTAATAATAGATCTTTAGCAGAATCTGAAGATCAGGTTATTGATACAATCAAGAAATTTCAATTGCAAAAAAATCCTAACTTAAACAATAGTATTAATACAACAAATATAATTAACGAGGAAGAATTGTCTAATATCGCATAATATTTTTATATTGATTAAAAAAAATATTTAGTATATAATTAAAATTAAATAATATTAAAAGGTAAAACAATGGTAAAAGTAACAAAAAATAAAACTTTGGTTGAAAAATATCAAACACATAAGAAAGATACTGGCTCTTCAGAAGTTCAAATCGCTCTTTTAACTCAACGAATAAATGAATTGGCAGAACATCTTAAAAAACACAAAAAAGATTATGATTCAAAAAGAGGTCTTCTTATTATGGTTGGTAAAAGAAGAAGATTATTAAATTATCTAAAAGAAAAAAATATTAAAAAATACGATAAAGTTATTAAAGATTTAAATCTTAGAAAATAAACTAAAATAATTTAAAAATTTCGAGTCAATTAAGTTAGTTTGGGGTTCGGACATCGGAATTCAGAAATCAGATATATATCTGAATCTGACATCTGATATCAGGACCCTAAATAAGTTCTTAATGTAGTATTTAAAAAACTCTGAATTTTTTCATGTAAGGAATTAAATGAAATCTCAACAATTTAAAACCAAATTCAATGGTGAAGATTTAATAATTGAATTCGGCAGTATGGCAACACTTGCCGATGGCGCTGTTACTGTAAGGTATAAAGATACGGTAATTTTAGCTACAGCTTGTATTTCAGACGAGCCAAAAGAAGGTATGGAATTTTTTCCATTTCTGGTAGATTACGAGGAAAGATTTTATGCTGCAGGTAAAATATCTGGTTCTAGATTTATTCGTAGAGAAGGCAGACCGTCTGATAAAGCAATTTTAACTTGTAGAATGATAGATAGACCTCTAAGACCATTATTCCCCAAAAACTATTTTTATGATGTCCAAATTGTAATAACAACTTTAGCTTATGATGGAGAAAATGAGCCAGGTGTATTGGGAATTATTGGCGCTTCATGTGCACTGATGATGACTAACGCTCCTTTTGAAGGTCCGGTCGGAGCTGCTAGAATTGGTTATAAAAATAATGATTTTATTATTAATCCGAGTAAATCAGAACTAGAAGATTCTCAGCTAGATTTAGTTATTGCATCTACCGAAGAAAATGTAATGATGCTTGAAGCACAAGTAAATGAACTTTCGGAAGATAAGGTGCTAGAAGCAATAAAGCTTGCCCAAAAAAGTATTAAACCAATTTTAGAAATTCAAAAAGAAATCGCAAAAGCTTACAAAAAAACTAGCCAGGAATTAAAAGAACAAAAAGATGTTTTGCAAACTGAAAAAGATATTTATGCTGATGTAAAAAAATACCTCGGTGATCAACTTAAGGGTATTATCAAGGAGCAGGATAAAGATAAAAGATCAGCAATGACTAATGAGTTTGAAAAAAAAGTTTTAGAAAATTTCGAAGGCAATTACAAACAAATTGATTTAAAAAATGCTTTTGATCAAATTTTAAAAAAAGAAGTAAGAGATGCAATTTTAAATGATAATCATAGGCCTGATGGTAGAAAAATGGATGAGATAAGACAAATTGATTTACAAGTTGGAGTGTTGCCAAGAACTCACGGATCTGCTCTTTTTAACAGAGGACAGACTCAAGCTTTGTCTATTGTAACTCTAGGCGGACCAGGCGAAGAGCAATTAGTTGAAACAATGACTGAAGAAAGCGAAAAAAGATACATGCATCATTATAATTTTCCTCCATTTTCTACGGGTGAGATTAAACCTATGCGAGGTGCGTCAAGAAGAGAAATAGGACACGGATATTTGGCCGAAAAAGCACTTTTACCTGTTTTGCCTAACAAGAAAGATTTTCCATACACCATAAGAGTTGTGTCGGAAATTCTTGCTTCTAATGGCTCATCTTCTATGGCAGCAACTTGCGGATCAACTTTGGCTTTAATGGACGCAGGTGTTCCAATTAAAAAACCAGTTGCGGGTATTGCTATGGGTTTAGTGACAAATGAAGATAATAAAAAATATACAATATTAACTGATATACAGGGTTTAGAGGATTTTGGTGGCGATATGGATTTTAAAGTTGCAGGTACTTTTGACGGTATTACAGCTATTCAAATGGATACAAAAATTCACGGATTATCGTTACAAATTATTACAGAAACATTAGAGGCGGCAAAAAAAGCTCGCTTAGTAATACTAGAAAAAATTAAAAATGTAATCCCTGAACCAAGAAAAGAAATGTCTCAATATGCTCCTAGAATTCTTACTGTTAATATTGAACCTGAAAAAATTGGTGAGCTAATTGGTCCTGGCGGTAAAACAATTAATGCAATTATAGATGAATGCGGAGGAAAAGATGAGATTACTATTGATATAGAAGAAGATGGCGTGGTTTCTGTGTGCTCAACAAATTCAGAAATGGCAAAAAAAGCAATAGAAACCATTAAATCAATAACTAAAGAAATTGAAGTCGGTCAAAAATTTGTCGGTGAAATAAAAGCAATTCAGAAAAACAGAAATACTGGAGTAGAGATTGGTGCAATTGTTCAACTAACACCTAAGGTAGATGGTATGGTTCATATTTCACAGTTTTCAGATAAAAGAATTGAAAAAGTTTCTGATGTTGTGAAGGTTGGCGACAAGATCCCAGTTATTGTAATTGATGTAGATAAAGAACGAGGCAGAATTGCTCTATCTGCCAAAGCAGCAAAAGGCACAAAATAGGGTTTTGTGCAATTTCTAATTTCTAATTCCTAATTTCTAAATAAATTCCAATGACTTAAATCCCAATTAGACATTAAAACTTGGTGTTTGTTTAAGTTAATTAGGCCAATTAGAGCAATTAGGTTAATTTTTTTGGAAATGATGACTAGCTTCTTGGACACTTTGAAGTTTTTAAGTGATAAA
>CAYZSW010000002.1:17287-109194 GCA_964481135.1 uncultured Candidatus Saccharibacteria bacterium | reverse complement strand
TTTACCTATTCACAAAAACACAAACTATTGTCCAAAAGGGTGTCATCAAGTACATCCCCTGGTCAGATCACTGCAACTTCAGGAAAATACCCTGAAAAACTATTTGCAATAACCTTGCAAGGAGTTTTTACTCCTCGGGAAGTGACCCCGCCTCAGACTGGGGAGTGGCGGGGTGAGACAAGTGTCTTAGAGATTGCGCCGGTTATCGGCCCAAATCTCATAAGACTTTGTTGCCTGATTGAGTTGTTCAAAAAGAACAACCTTGGCAACATGCTCGAGTCCCATTCCCAGAGCGAAACAAAGTCCGCCCGGGCCTGCGACTCTAAGTCTTGTCTCAGAATCCGGATGCGCCAATACAGCATTCCGAACCTCTTCCACGGAAGCATTAATATGCTTTGCCGTGAATTCGGCCGGAAGTGTAATGACAACTTCCGTGTCAGATGGGGGGGCAAATCTGTCCCCACATCTAACAAATAGAATCATTCTCTCACCTCCTTTTCAATTTATTTCCTCAACAATATGCCAAATGGCAGAAATTTGCTGAGGATTAAAATGAGAAAATGATTGATATTACTAATTCCGTGTAAATCAGCGCAATTATCTGCGTTGATCTGCTTCTATTAGTATTATTAAATCATTTTCTAATTTCTCTACATTTAAAATAACAACCTCGGTTATTATTTTAATTTAGGAAAGGAGGCAAAAGAGCGTTGGTATTATCTCTCTTTGCCTCCTATTTTTTTTGGGGGGGTGTTTGTGTTCTTGTGACGAACACCGCATTGCCCTGATTCGGGCCACATACACCCCCCCTTTTTTTTCGAAAGACGACCGCGAAGCTCTTTTGACGAGATCGCATTGTCCGTGTTTCAGGACCAAAGTCGCCTTTCGAATTCATTGCAAAAATTTTCAGTAGTCCACTTCATACTTACTTTAATGCACTTGCATTCTTGTTCTGAAGTGGCTACTTCTTTCAGGGTACTCTGCAATTTTTGCCGCGACCCCGCTCTTTTTTTGTTTCCTGTATTAAAGAGAGAAAGAGTAAACTCTCTTAATACAGTTACAGTGTTGGGGTCTTTCGCCAGGTTCTCCGGCTTATCTAGACCAACACTGTGCTTGCTTACCTTTTATTTAGATAAGCAGTCTAGACCATAACTTTACCAACTGTTAATTGTTGGCGGGTGAATGTTTTATGGCCACCCTTAAAGAAACCTATAGACGACGACTCTAGCCCGCCCTCCGTCCGCGTGTAATTAAACTCGCGGCGAGGGCTGAGCTAGAGCCATTTTACCACCGGCTCTCCCGGTGGTGGATCTCACACGATGCATGAGATCCCTCCTTTCATTTCCGCTTTCTTACATCATCAGGCCGTTGTTACATAATAGATTTGTAACGGTGGACCCTGCATGATGCAGAAAGCGGATTTAGATTTTTTAAAAATTCAATCCCAGCAATTTCATGCCCCTTTTTACAATCGGGGCTTGCTGGGAATTTTTTAAACAACCGCTTCCCTCTTTAATAATAAAGAAGGAAGACGGTTGTCTAAAATAAGAAGGAATTTACTAGCTTCTTAGGAATTAGGTTTTTTAGCTTATTAGGAAAATAATTGAATATTATTAAACCTAAAAAGCTACCACCTACCTGTCTGCCGACAAGGCAGGCAAGCTAATAAGCTAGTAGATGTACAATGTATTGTTTAGATTACGAGACAATACTAATCTCGGTTGCCTTTCTAGCTTTTTAGATAATTAGCTTCTTAGCTTATTAGTAAAAACTAGAAAAAGGAGGAATTTGCTATATTGAGATTCTTCGATTTCCTGATGTTAATCAGGAGCACTCAGAATGACAATATAGTTACAAGCACCAATACTCCTTTGTACTAGTGTCTGTATTCTATGTCTGGTAATTTTACCATAGCCAGATACATTTCTGCCTACAGCTATTACTCAAATTTATGCTAAGCATGAATTGATATAAATTCGAACATCGAATATCGAAATACGAAACAATACATAAATTCTAATTTTCTAATGCTTAAAACATTATTATTTAAGAAATTATTATTTGTTTAGAAATTCGAATTTCTTATTTCGAAATTTAAAATGCTTTGCATTTTCACATAGTTGATACGATGTGGCTCGTATCGAGCATTGATTTATTAATGTAACTCCTTTTAATGAAGATAAGGCTACTTTGGGAAAAGTTTGTACATACTTTAGGTAATTTCCTTTATTACCTCCTGAGTAATATTGTGTTTTACCCAAAGCAGCGCTTTTCTTCATTAACTTTTGTACAAATTAAGACACGATTAATTATTGAATTATTTTGTCTATTTGTACGCTAGTTAAATAGGCTTTTTACCAGCCAGTCCTTACGGGCAACTGTTGTACGTTATACCTGAGGCGAACCTACGGGTTTCGGCAGTTGTAATTCCTTTGGGGATGTGGTTAGTAATTTGTGTCGCTGTTATACAAAAAGAGCGGTTCTAGAAAGCATCTAGAACCGCTCTTTTATACATATATATTAAATATATAAAAGGTAGTTCTACTTAAATGCTCCCGTATTTAAGTGAATTAACCTATAAATTTTTAATAAATGTGCTAAATCCCTATCTGGTTGGGATCAAAAGGGTTTTAAGTAATATTAGATATATATGTACTAAGTAAAACTTCTTTTGATACTAACCATTATTATATTGTTAATTTTGTTTAAAAATGGTTTTTCATTTTTCAAACAACAAAGCATTATAGCACAATAAAATTGTTTTGTCAAGGGTATGACCAAAATTTTGGATTACATCTTTGCAAATTGTTCTGTAAATTTACAAATACTTTTTATCCACAATTGCAATAAATTAAATTATAATTATAATGAATATAGATGAAAAAAAACTCGAAGCACGAATATCGAAATTCGAAACAAATTTAAATTAACAAAAAAAATGACAGAAACAAATAATATAAAACGGAAACAGTATGATTTGGAAGATAGAACTTTAAAATTTGCTAAAGATTGTAGAAATTTTATTAAAAGTATTAAGAGATCAATTGCTAACATAGAAGACAGTAAACAATTAGTCAGATCATCGGGATCGGTTGGAGCAAATTACATTGAAGCTAATGAAGCATTAAGCAAAAAAGATTTTCTAATGAGAATTAAAATTTGCCGAAAAGAAGTCAAAGAATCTCGATACTGGTTGTTACTTATTAATAATGAAAGTAATGCTGAATTTGAAACTAATGGTGATGAATTAATACAAGAAGCAACTGAACTTATGAATATTTTTGGTGCTATTATTATTAAATCAAGGTAGTTTATAAAATTTATTAATTATAATTTATTATTTATTTCGAATTTCGATATTCGAACTTCGAAATTGTAATTGGAGGACAATGTTACAAGTAGGGATTGATAAAATAATGCCGGTGACTGAAGCTAGGGCAAATATTGCCAGGTTGGTAGATGAAGTTGAAAAAGGCGATGTTTTTGTTATTACTCGTGGTGGAAAACCCGCTGCTGTTGTAGTACCAGTTGATAAAGCAGAGAAGATTTTAGGAGATTCGAGCAATGCTAGAAATGTTCAAAATACTCAAAATGCTGAATCAGTTGGAAATGCCCGAGATGTTAATAAAAAACCAATAAAGTATGAAAAAAATACAGATTTAGTTGAAAAAGAAGAACCAACAAATGATTTGGCGGTTAAAGATGAACAGGAAAACCTGCCAACTATTAATCAGCCAACAAATAATTTGCCAGTAGAAAAAGATGAATCAGATAATAATTCATCTGTAATTGATATGAATAAGGTTGAAGAAGAATTAAATAAAATCAATAGATAAAAATAGTATATAATTATGTAAGATAAAACATTTTTAATATGAAATTTAATTTTTGTAACAAAAAAATTAAGCAGGAAAAAAGTTTAGGTGAGTATTTGCGTTTTATTCGTGTTAGAAAAAAATTTAATCTAGAACAAGTTGAAAAAGAAACCAGAGTAAACATGAAATACCTTAAGGCACTTGAAGCAGATAATTTTTCGTGTTTGCCTCCGGATGTTTATACTATCGGATTTATTCGGAGGTATTCAAAATTGTTGCAGATAGATAGTGAAAAAATGGTTATCAAATACCATCGAGAAATGAAGATATTTAAAAATTACGGAATTTTCAAAGTAGAGCAAAAAAAGAAATTGGATACGCCTTTAAAGCCGCAACGAAGTAAAAAGTGGCTTAAGGATCCGGGTTTTGTTGTAACTCCAAAACTTATTATGTCTACAGCAGTTTTGTTGCTGGTTGTGGGCGTGCTAAGCTATATTTGGTTTCAGGTTAGGTCTTTTGCAGCAGCTCCAGGTTTGGAAATTTTCGAACCGAAAATAGAAGAGATCGTAAGGGACGATAAGGTAAAAATTACAGGGAAAACAGATCCAACAGCATACTTAACCGTTAATAATGAATTTATTGCAATAAATACTGAGGGGAATTTTGAATGTGAAGTTAAGCTAGAGCCGGGATTAAATAATGTTGATGTTATATCAAAAAATAAAAATGAGAAAAATACTAGAAGAACTTTGAAAATTTTAGCAGAGTACGACAAATAGTGTAAAATTTAAAACTAAAAACGCAAAACAAGAAACAGGAATAGTATAAAACGAAAAATACAATTTTATATATTATTTCAGTTTCGAGTTTCGTAATTAGAAATTCGAATTTAATTATTGAGGGGCAGGAAGGGCATTTAATATGTCAAAAAATGAAAAACAGGAAGCGCTAGAAATGGCACTTTCGGCTATTGAGCGACAGTTTGGTAAAGGCAGTATAATGAAGTTGGGTCAATCAAAAGCAATGAAAGTAGAGTTTGTTCCAACAGGTTCACTGGCTCTAGATTTAGCCTTGGGTGTTGGAGGATATCCCAGAGGAAGAATTATTGAAATTTATGGACCTGAAGCATCTGGCAAGACGACATTGTCTATGCATGCTGTTGCTCAGGCACAATCTCGTGGAGGATTAGCAGCTTTTGTAGATGCAGAGCATGCTTTTGACCCGGAATATGCAAAAAGATTAGGTATTAATACAGACGAACTTTTAATATCCCAACCAGATACTGGAGAACAGGCACTTGAGATTGTAGAAACACTTGTAAGGTCAAATGCGGTTGATATTATTGTAATCGACTCAGTGGCAGCACTTGTTCCAAAGGTTGAAATTGAAGGAGAAATGGGCGACACACATGTTGGCTTGCAGGCAAGATTAATGAGTCAGGCCTTAAGAAAACTATCTGGAATTGTTTCTAAAACAAAAACAGTTGTGATATTTATTAATCAGCTTAGAATGAAGATAGGTGTAATGTTTGGTAATCCTGAAACAACTCCAGGAGGAATGGCTTTAAAATTTTATTCATCAATTAGAATTGATATTCGAAGAATTCAGCAATTAAAATATAGAGATGAAGTTGTCGGCAATAGGACAAAAATTAAAATTGTAAAAAATAAAGTTGCCCCACCTTTTAGACAAGTTGAATTTGACATTATGTATGGTCAAGGTATATCGAGAGCATCAGAGGTTTTAGAACTTGGTGCCAAATATGGTATTTTTTCAAAATCAGGTACCTGGATATTGTATGGTAATGAAAAACTTGGACAGGGTAAAGAGTCAGCAAAAATGTATTTAGATGAGCACAAAGATTTTACTAAGAAAATTGAAAAAGAGATACTAAAGCAGGCAAATGCTAGTACAATCGCAAAAAATGTCAAAAAATAATATTTACAGAAATTTTTCAAATCTAAATTAGGGTATTATAGAAAGGAGAGGAAAATATCTACTAAAAAAGTACACAACATTCTTTGGTTTGATGAAATTTCGAGCAAAGATATTGCTTTGGTTGGAGGTAAAGGAGCAAATCTTGGGGAATTGATAAAGGCAGGAATTCCAGTTCCACCAGGCTTTGTTGTTACTGCGGGCGCTTATTTTAATTATTTAAAAATTAATAAGCTAGATAGAATTATTAATAATGAACTACTGGGACTAAATCCAGAAAACACCAAAGCGCTTCAGATAAAAGCCAAAAAAATTCAAAATTTAATTCTTTCTACTCCTATGCCTCGGCAACTAGAATATGAAATAGCATCTTCTTATCAAGCACTTTATACAAAAAGTCAAAATGGACTTTTTGTGGCGGTTCGTTCTTCTGCAACAGCCGAAGATTTACCAGAAGCTTCTTTTGCGGGTCAACAAGCAACTTTTTTAAATGTATTTGGTAAAAAAGAAGTTGTTGGTGCGGTGAGAAGATGTTGGGCATCGCTTTTTACGGCCAGAGCAATTTATTATCGAGTTCTTAATAAGTTTAATCATTTAGATGTAGGTATAGCTGTACCAGTTCAATCAATGGTTCAGGCAAAAAAATCTGGAATTTTGTTTACAATAGATCCGGTTAAAAATAACAAAAATGTAATAACTATTGATGCTGGTTTTGGTTTAGGAGAAGCAGTTGTCTCGGGGTCAATTACTCCCGATAGGTATTTAGTTGATAAAAAATCATTAGAAATCGTAGAAAAGGAAATTAATTCACAAAAGTTTAAAATCGAAAAAATTAAAGTAAATGGAGGATATGAAAATAAACATTTATCTATTCCAATTTCCAGACAGAAAATGCAAAAACTTACAGATGATGAAATATTGAATTTAGCAAAAACCGCAATAAAAATCGAGGAGCATTATAATGCTCCACAAGATACTGAATGGGCAATAGATAATTTTGGGAAAATTTATTTTGTGCAAAGTCGTCCTGTCACAACGATTGAGAAAAAAATTAGTATTACTGAAACAGACAAGGGAAAAATTCAGACAGATGCGGACAAGGTTTTATTAAAGGGAGCTGCAGCCAGTATTGGTTCTGCAAGTGGTCCAGTTAAAATAATTCATAAACCAGAGGAGATTGATAAAATTCAAAAAGGCAATGTTTTGGTAACAGAAATGACTACTCCTGATTTTGTACCGGCAATGAAAAGAGCTAGTGCAATTGTAACAGATACGGGGGGAAGGACTTGTCATGCTGCAATCGTTTCAAGAGAATTAGGAATTCCTTGTGTTGTGGGTACTGGTAAGGCAACTAGTATTTTGCGTGATGATCAGGTTATTACGGTTGATGGAGCAAATGGTGTTGTTTATCAGGGTAAAATTCAAACTAAAGAATTTAAAAATAATATACAGGATACTAGAGGAAGAATTAAAGCTCGTATTGATGTACCCGTTACTGGTACAAAAGTTTATGTTAATCTTGCAGAGGCAGGTTTGGCCAAAGATATTTCTAGTGAACCTGTTGATGGTGTTGGTTTATTGAGAGCTGAATTTATGATTGCCGATATTGGTGTTCATCCAATGCTCTTAGTTAAAGAAAATAGACAAAAAGAATTTATCGATAAATTATCAGATAAAATGAGTATTATTGCAAAGGCGTTTAATCCAAGACCTGTTGTTTATCGAGCTACTGATTTTAAAACAAATGAATATCGAAATTTGCAAGGCGGTAAAGAGTTCGAACCAGAAGAAGAAAATCCAATGATTGGCTTTCGTGGAGCTTTTCGTTATATGAAACAGCCAAAGGTCTTTCAAATGGAAATCGAAGCGATTAAAAAAATTCGCGATGAGTATAAATTAAATAATTTATGGCTTATGATTCCTTTCGTCAGAACACCAGAAGAGCTAGAAGAAGTGATAAAAATGGTTAATGATTATGGTTTAAAGCAGGGTAAAGATTTTAAAATTTGGATGATGGTAGAAATTCCATCTAATGTGATTCGTTTGAATGATTTTCTTTCCAAAGGTGTTGACGGAGTTTCGATTGGAACAAACGATTTGACCCAGCTTGTTTTAGGTCTTGATAGGGATTCTCAGGCAGTAGCAGAAGAGTTTGATGAGAGAAATCCCGCAGTGGTGGACTGCGTTAAAGAAGTTATAAAAAAATGTAGACAACAAAATGTTACTTGCTCGATTTGTGGTCAGGCGCCTAGCGTGTACCCAGAATTTACTCAGATGTTAGTAGAAGCTGGTATTGCCTCGGTATCTGTAAATCCAGATATGATTTTAGAAACGCGTCGACTCATAGCATCAATCGAGAAAAAAATGATATTATCTAAAATAACTCAAGGATGGTAAATTATGATTTTGTGTATAGAATGATTCTAAATACAAAATTCATAATTTAAAATAAGTTGTATTTAGAATGTTTTTATCTTGACATCTCAGATTTTTTATGGTATATTTTTTTAAATTATTTAAAAGAACATTAAAAAATAAAAAAAGGAGGTATTTATGAATTTTATTTGTAAGTATCTAAAAAAAATTTGGGTAACATTTATTGTAATATATGCAATTGCAATAATTTTTACCCTTGGGATGAGATTGTTCGACGCTGTTGCAAGTGGAAGGATTCCACTAGAGCGAAGTGTTAACAGCTCAGGACAACAAAAGGAGAATCAATTAAGTAAAAATAATGATAGTCTAACTAAGGAAATGCCCCCAGAATGGGATTCTTCCCGTTCTGATTATAAACCTCCTGTAGAGCAGGATGGAGGGGTAATAAACTGTCCCGAATTTAAAAAAATTATAGATCCGAAAAAAAATAAATCGGATTAAAATATTTCAAGGCAGCGGACTCTCTTTCGCAAGAACTATTGATAGTTCTTGTACTATCCCTGCCGAATTACAGTAATCTGGTCTTTTTAGACCAGATTTTTTTTAATCCAGCCTTCGCGAAATCCCAGGGCTTTAGCCCGGGGATGAAGCAAGGTAAGATTTCGCTACGGCGGATTTCAGCTCCGCCCAAGTGGAATCCGCGGGTTTTAACTCGCGGAGCTTCAATATTATGTATAAAATCGTAATGCCATACATTGGTATAGAATAAAAGATTTTTTTGACGGTATTTGGCGTCGCCATGTACCAGCACAAAACCTCTGATTTTGTATCGGTACATGGCGGAGAGGGAGGGAATCTCACTCGCTTCGCTCTTTAAAACCATGCGGTTTTAGTATTTCCTCATACGGGAAAACAAATGTTTTCCCGACCCCTTTCGTGTTCGAATCCGTCCTACATACAAAAAATATCCACCTTCAATGAATATTTTTTGTATGGCGGAGAGGGAGGGATTCGAACCCTCGATACCCTTACGGATATACCACCTTTCCAAGATGGCGCACTAGACCAGCTATGCGACCTCTCCGTGCTTGATATTTTATCCTTATAATTATACGATAATATTAGTTTTACTAACAACTAATACTAACATTTTTTAATTTATATTGAAAGAATAAATTCAAAATAAAAACTCAAAATACTAAAAGAAGATAATTTTTAATACGATGATTTGAAATTTATAATTTATTTTTCCTAAAAATTTCACATTAATTATTAAGGACTTGCAAGTTATGGATGAGGTAGAGCAAATTAAGTCAAAAATCGATATTGTAGATTTTATTGGCGGATATTTAACACTTAAAAAGGCAGGATCAAATTATAAGGCAAATTGCCCTTTTCATAGTGAAAATACCCCGTCTTTTATGGTTTCACCCGAAAAGCAAATTTATAAATGTTTTGGTTGCAATGCTGGTGGTGATGTATTTAATTTTTTAATGCAAATGGAAAATTTAGAGTTTCCTGAGGCGCTAGAAGTATTAGCAGACAAAACAGGCGTAGAGCTCCCAAGAAGGAAAAATAAAGAAGTTTATCGGGCAGAAAAAAACAAAAAAAACAGGTTGTACCAAATTAATAATTTGTCTGCTAAAGTTTTTGCTAAAATATTACACGAGCATCAAAGTGGTAAAATAGCTTTAGATTATTTACAAAACCGATCTATAAATACCGAAACTATTAAATTATATCAACTAGGTTTTGCTCCTCAAAAAAAAGTTTTAAAACAGTTTTTAACAGATAAAGGTTTTTCTGAAAGAGAAGTTGTAGAAGCTGGATCGCCTGATAAATTTTTTTTGCGAATAATGTTTCCAATTTGTGATACTTGGGGGAATGTTGTTGGTTTTACCGGGAGAGTTGTCAATAAGGGAATCGAACCAAAATATTTAAATTCTCCCGAAACAGCAATTTTTTATAAAAGTAAAGTGCTTTATGGACTTAATTTAGCTAAACAATACATTAAAGAAAAAAATAATGCTGTTTTAGTGGAAGGTCAGATGGATGTAATTAGTTCTTTTCAAGCAGGAGTAAAAAATGTTGTTGCATCGTCTGGTACTGCACTTACTGAGGATCATATCAATATTTTATCAAGATATACACCAAATATTGTATTTGCTTTTGATTCAGATAGTGCAGGAAAAATTGCAACTAAAAAAGCCATAACCATGGCGGTATTAAAAAATATTAATACAAATGTTGTTGTTTTGCCAGAAGGTTTTAAAGATGCAGGTGATGTGATTCAAAAAGATAAAAATCTTTGGAAAAAATTAGTAGATAGCGCTATCCAAGGAATTGATTGGTATTTTAACGAATCATTTTTAAATAAAGATATTTCAAAATCACAAGATAAGAAAGAGATTGCTAAAAGTATTTTACCTCTTATTAAAATAATTCCAGATAAAATCGAGCAAGAGCACTATATTAAATTATTTGCAAACAAAATTAATGCTAAAGAAAAAATTATTTATGAGGCCTTAAATAGAATCGAAAATAAAACAAATACTGTGCAAGTAAATACAGAACAACAAAAGAACAAATTAACACCTGGCATGAATTTGTTAGGGTTAATATTAACTTACCCAAAATATTTAGACAAAGTAATAACAAAAATCGATTATAAGGATTTTAACGAACAGGAGTTGTGTCAAAAAATTTACAAGTTTCTTGAGTCGTGTTATACTAAAGTAAATTGTAAAAGTGGTAATAGTAGAAATTGTCTTTCGCGTACAGGTATTATGCAATGCTTAGAAAAAAAACTTTCTTATGAAGAAATAAAGGAAGTAAAATTTTTAATATTGTCAATTGAAAATAACAATCAAAAGGTAGAGGAACAGGCAATATTAAATGATATAAATCAAAGCTTGGAGCGAGTTGTAAAAATTAAAAAAGATAATATTAAAAGTGATTTTGCACAAAAAATAGCTTCTGCTGAAAAAAATAAAGATCGTAAAGAAGTTAAAAAGCTTTTAGAAGAGTTACAAAATGCCATTAAAGAAAAAAACAAATAAAAAATTAAAAACTAAATTACTCGAAGATTTAAAATTTTCGGAATTAATTGAGACCTTGCTTAAAAAAGGTCGCTCTTCGGGTTTTATAACTTATCAAGAATTGCTTCAAGCTCTGCCTAATCCAGAAGACGATTTAGAAGTTGTTGATGGAGTGTATTCGATTTTGTTAGAAGAAGGGATTGAGGTTAGAGAACATAAAAAAATATTAGCAGGTCTTTTGGACAAAGACAAAGAAGCTAAAGCTGATTTAAAAGAAATTTCAGATGATTCAGTTAGAATGTATCTTCGGGAGATTGGTAGAATTCCACTTTTAAAAACCGAAGATGAAATTCGTTTGGCAAAAAGAATTGAGCAAGGCGATGAGCTTGCCAAGAAAAAGCTTGCTGAGGCAAATTTACGACTTGTTGTTTCTATTGCTAAAAAATATATCGGTAGAGGGCTTTCACTTTTGGATTTAATCCAAGAGGGAAATTCCGGTCTTTTAAGAGCTGTGGTTAAGTTTAATTATCATAAAGGTTATAAATTTTCTACTTATGCTACTTGGTGGATTAGGCAAGCAATAACTAGAGCAATCGCAGACCAGGCCAGAACTATTAGGATTCCAGTTCATATGGTAGAGCTTATGAATAAATTAATAAGAATACAAAGACAGTTAGTGCAAGATTTGGGTAGAGCTCCTTTGCCTGAGGAAATTGCTACTGAAATGGATTTGCCTTTAGATAAAATTGAACATATTTTAAAAATATCCCAAGAAACAGTTTCGCTTGAAGCTCCTGTTGGAGAAGAAGAGGATTCAAAGTTGGGAGATTTCCTAGAAGATACAGAAGGTCTTTCTCCTTCTGAGTCAGCAATCTATCAATTACTAAAGGGGCAAGTTGGTGATTTTTTACAAATTCTCTCGCCAAGAGAGCAAAAAATTTTAAAAATGAGATTTGGATTATTAGATAATGCAGGTTTAGAAAAAAGTGAAATAAACTCATTGCAAAGAGCAGGTAGGACTTATACTTTAGAAGAAGTAGGCAGAGAATTCGGAGTGACCCGCGAAAGAATTAGGCAGATTGAAGCTAAAGCACTTGAAAAATTAAAAAAACACCAGGAATCACAAAAACTTAAAGATTATCTTAAATAAAGCTCCTAGGATAAATATTTTATTGCTAATGAAAGTAATTATTTAAAGAATTTGAAAAATTTAATTCTTTGTTTTAGATTTTGCAACAAAATTAAATACTATTAGTAATACTAAAAGCGTAATTGTAAAATAAATTCCTTCCCAAGTAGTAGCATTAGTAAGATTAAAATAAAAAAAGAAAAATAAAATTAAAGCAAATAAAACAAGATACAATACTGTACCTTCCCAGCTTATAGGAATATAACCCCAACCAAGTTCTTTGGTAAAAAGACCTTTTCTTTTTCTAAACCAAAACTTTTTCATTTTTTACCTCCCTTACTTGAATCTTTTTGAGCAAGTTTTAAAAAGTTTTTAATTAATGGTTTGGCCTCATTGTAATCTACATTAATCTCTGCATGAAATTGAATTCCATAAATAAGTCGTTTAGAGCTTTTTTGAGCTTGTATGTAACTAGATTTAGCAACAACCTTAAATTCATCGGCAGGATGAACTATTGACCAACTATGAACCTCTGGTGCGCTAAATTCGTTATTAATTCCTTGAAATATCAAATCATTTTTAGTTATTTTAATTTTAGTAATTTTTTTTCTAGATTGTATAGCAGAAATATCAGACCAACCCATACTTCTTGCTCTGCTATAACCATAAGCCATAGCTAAAAACTGATGTCCAGCACAAATACCTAAAATTGGAATGCTAGAGTTTCGAATAATTTCAAATTCACCGGCATATTCAAACATCGGCAAATCTGGATAATCAGCATTATTACCACTTAATACAATTGCAAAAGGTTTTTTAGAAAGCTTGTTTAGTATCTCCAACGATATTTCATAAAAAGGAATTGTTATGGTTTTATAACCCAAACTTTCAATATTTTTGGCTAAATCTGTAAATGTAAAACCATTGTGTTCGTTTCCAACCACAAGCACATAATCCTCTTTCGGAGTTTTAAAAACTGGATATTTTGTAGGTGAGTAAAAAATTACTTCATTAATTTGTGCTGCATAACCAATGAATTCTTTTATTTCTAATTTAATATATCTTGATCTAACAGGATTAATATCAATAATATTCCTAAAAGTATCGTTATTTTTAATGCTTGTTATTTTCTGCCAAGATTTTTGGTTATTACTTTTATACAAATTAAAATCTTTAAGCCATCCGTTTGGATTTTGAGTTTCAGGATTAGAAAGTATCCAAACACGACTTACTTGCCTAATAGATCCAAAATCAAAAATTATATTATGCTTATCTTCCCATGGAGGTGGACTTTGCCAAAAACTTAAAAGTCCTGGATCATCATAATCAATAATATTTCCAGCATTATATCCGTCAGAAGATATAACTTTTTTAACTGAAATTCTAGATAAATTCATAGCTTTTTTACTAGAATCCATATTCACAAAAAATCTAGATGTAGCCCAATTACTTTTTTTCTCTCCAATTAAAGTTCTCACTCGCCAATAGTATTGCTTTTTATCACTAAGCGCATCTTGTTCGTTTATTTTTTGTTCTGTAATATATTGTGAACTTTGTTTAATTTCATATTTAATTTTATCTTGCAAATTAAAATCTTTATTCTCGCTAATTTCTATTTGATATGTTTTCTCTCCTTGAGATTCAGAATTAAAAAAACTCAAATATGGGTTTAATTCTGTCATAACTGAATCGTAACTTGGATTATTTGTAAGTTTGGGCGGGAGAATAACTTCCTTGGAAACCGGTTCTTTTTTAGATCTTGATATTACAAATAAAATAATTACTAAAAAAAATAAAAATAAATTTAAAATTAATAAAAAATATAACATCTACCTCCTTAAATACATAATATCATTTTTTAAAAATAATTAAAGCTCCGCGGGTTAAAAGCCACGGATTTTAGTACCTGCCTGTCGGCAGGCAGGTTTTCTTTTACGGGAAAACAATTGTTTTCCCTGTCTACCGACAGGCAGACCGAACCCTTTCATGTTCGAGTCCTTAAACTGCAAAACCAACTAAAAAACCAGTCCAAAAGGACTGATCTTTTCGTTGGCTCCGGAGGTCGGGCTCGAACCGACAACCTACTGGTTACACTTAATCCATAGCTTTCGCTACAGCGTGGACTATATCTTCACCTTACTTAATAGGTGTCTTGGTATCTAGTCTCTACGGCGCTCCCGTTATTTACGGGTTCCCACGGTGTTAACTTATTTTACAACTTAGTCTTCACCGTTATCCCAAGATGTTCATTCCAAAATTTCTTTTGGAAGCTGCGTTTATTCGTTCACAGCCAGTTGCTCTGCCATTGAGCTACTCCGGATTATTAAACAATTTTTTAATTTTCTTTCTCCCAGCACAAGATTCAAAATATTTTTCTCTTTTTCTTGCATCAAATCTAGACTGAAGTTTTTCAAAATAAATTATAACAGATAAAAATAAAATTGACAATATTATATATTTGCCACCTTATAGTTTATTTAAATTTATATCAAATACTTTTTAATTAGTGTATAATAATATAAAGTATTTTATCATCCTTCGCCAGCCCGCTCCGCTTCGCGGAGCGAGGCCGGGGAAAACCCTGTGGTCTTAAGCCACAGGGAAATTCATTTACAGAAATTTGAATTGCATTCCAAATACAAATTTAAAAAATTGTAAAGAGGTAATATTGAAAAAGTATGATAGATTAATTTTTGTATTAATAATAATATTTACATTGTCGGGTTGTAGTTATTTTGGTTTTGGAAAAAAGGAAGATAGTATTAAATTTTCAGACACCAAGGATGAAAACCAAAAATTATCAGATACTAATTTATATCAAGATGAGGACAAGATTTCATTTGATAAGTTTTGGAATTATGTAAAACAAAAAGGTCAAGAATGGGCAAATGATGATTTTTATGTTGTAGAGATAAGTGGTGGAGGTGTCGCCGAAATAAATACAAATCCTGCTTTGCGTGAAAATCAAAAATTACTAGCTCAGAACGGAATCTCTCCATTCTGGAAAGCAAAAATTATCAAAGTTGATGAAATGTGGCAAGATAATAATAAAAATGCATTAGGTAACATTTATCAGGAGACAAGATGTATTGGTGAAACAATGGAAATTGGTTTTGTTGGCAAGGAAGCATCTCAGCTTGAAACAAATTTTGTTACTAATAAGCCAGGGATAAATGTATTAAATACATTAAATAAATATGCAAATGGTTCGGAAGGTACCGGAATAAGATGTATAAGTATGCACGATGTAGTTATCCAGCCAGGTTATGCAGAATCAATGTCCACAAAAGTTTCACCTCATATTTTTGATAGCTATGATTACAAAATGGTACACAATTTCGGCTCAATAGATGATATTAATCTTTGTAACCCAGCATGTTGGGAATTAGTGTTAAATGAATATGAAGATAAGTTTATTAAAAATATTTTGACTAGTTTTTTTAATATTAAAAATGGTTATCATGTTATTCCTCCACAATAGTGTTGAACGATTTATGTTTATTTGCTAATATGAATCATAATATTATATATAAATAATTTTTTTATTTTATGAAACATAAGTTATCAAATTTTAAATATAAAACTTTAAGACATTGGATTTCTTTTCCATTTCTTTTTGGTATGTTTATACCACTGGTTATTTGTGATATATGCGCTGAAATATATCATAGAATATGTTTTCCGCTTTATGGAATCCCAATTGTTAGAAGATCAAAATATATTATTATTGATCGACATAAATTATCTTATTTAAGTTTAATGCAAAAAATGGGCTGTGTTTATTGTGGGTATGCTAACGGACTTATTGCGTATTTAACAAAAATTGCAGGAGATACAGAAAATTATTGGTGTAGTATTAAACATAATTATAAAAGTGTAGATTTTTTTCAGGAACACCAAGAACATTTTTTAGATTATAATAATGAAGAATCATATAAAAAAATTTATTATAAAGATACAACTAAGCACAGAGGTTTAAAAAACCTATAATATTCAATTTTTAATAGTTTTATATTATAAAAAATTTAGGTGTGATATAATTAATTTAAATTTTAATTTTAAAAAAATGGAGGGGTATGTCAAACAAGAAAAAAGGTATATTGTCTGTTTTTGGTTTGGTAATGATTAATGTGGCGCTTATTTGTTCTCTGCGTGGTTTGCCACTTATGGCTGAATATGGCACATCGATTGTATTTTTCTTATTACTTGCGGCATTGCTTTTTTTGTTGCCAACTTCGTTAATTTCTGCGGAATTAGCTACCGGCTGGCCAAAAAAAGGTGGAATTTATGTTTGGGTTAAAGAGGCATTTGGGCCAAAATGGGGCTTTGTAGCTACCTGGCTTCAATGGTCTCAAAACTTAGTTTTTTATCCTACAGCACTTGCTGCAACAGCTGCAACATTAGCATATTTATTTGGAAGTGCTGAACTTGCAAATAATCCCTACTATACAATGCTTGTGATCATTGTTGTTTATTGGGGGGCAACTTTTTGGAATTTTAAAGGACTGAAAGCTTCTTCGGCACTTACCAATATTGGAACTATTTCTGGTGTAATTGTTCCTTTTATTGTCATTTTAATAACTGCTGCGGTATGGATTTTAGCTGGTAATCCTTCAGAAATTTCATTTAATTTACAATCTTTTATTCCAGAATTTAATACTCAAAATATTGTCTTTTTTTCAGGAATAATTTTATTTTTTGCAGGAATTGAGGTTTCTGCTACTCATGCGCAGGAGGTAGAAAATCCACAAAAAGATTATCCAAAAGCAATTTTTATTTCAGCAATCATTATTATTTCTATTTTTTTACTCGGTGCTCTTTCGATTGCCATTATCTTACCGGCAAATGAAATATCTTTAACAGCTGGTATTATGCAAACATTTATGAAAGTATATGGCGAGCTAGGATTAAAATGGATTGTTCCAATATTAGCATTATTGGCAGCTCCGGGGATGATAGCCCAAGTATCTACTTGGATTGCTGGTCCTTCAAAATCACTTTTAAGAACTGCTGACGATGGAAGTCTGCCAAAATTTTTTCAACACACAAATAAAAATGATGTTCAAACTCATATTTTAATTTTTCAAGGAATAATTGTAAGCGTGATATCAATGGTATTTTTATTTATGCCATCTGTATCTAGTTCGTTTTGGATCTTATCTGCTCTTGCGGTTCAACTATATTTGATTGTTTACCTTTTTATGTATTTTTCTGCAATTAAATTAAAATATACTCGTGATTATGTTCATCGGTCATTTAATGTGCCAGGAGGAAAAATTGGTATGTGGATTACTGCTGGAGTTGGAATTTTGACTGCAATTTTCGCTATTGCTATTGGGTTTATTCCACCACAACCAATAGAAAGTGCACAAGGTTTAACCTTTTATCATTTATTCTTGGTTTTCGGAATCTTAATAATGTGTGCTATGCCACTTGTTGTTTACCATTTTAGAAAACCAAGTTGGTTACCTAAAAAATAATTTAGGAGACAATATGCATCAACATCACAAAAAAATGACAATAGGATTTTTAATTACTTTGGCTTTAGTGTTTGCAGTAGTGATTGAAATACTTGTTATGATTTCCTTGGTAAATTTTATCAGGATTGAAAAAGACATCCAGTTACACGAACACGAATTTATAAGATTAAAAAAATAGGTTCGAGGGTAAAGGTAAAGAAGTCAGTATATAAAATTAGTAAGTTAATAGTAAAATATCAATAACTTAACTTCTAAACAAAGCTGACATCCTAACCATAACCCATTTTCAATTAATGTTTAGAGCAATTAGGTTAATTAGAATAATTAGAAATTAATCACAAAGGGGTTATTATGTTAGCTAGCAAACAAAATTTAGATGATTTAGATCCATCTAATCATGGACACATTAGCACATATTCGAGTCGGTATTTTTCCCAGCCAACTCCAAAATTTGAAATGCCACAGCGTTCAATACCTGCAAATGCAGCTTATCAGCTAGTGCATGATGAGCTTAATATGGATGGTAATCAATCACTTAATTTGGCTAGTTTTTGCACAACATGGATGGAACCAGAGGCAAATAAGCTTATTGCAGAAAATATAAACAAAAATTTTATCGATCACGATCAATATCCGCAAACAGAAGTAATTCATCAAAGATGTGTTAATATGATTGCTCGACTTTTTAATTCCCCGAAAGATAAAAAATCAGTTGGTACTGCTACTATTGGTTCATCAGAGGCAATAATGCTTGGACTTTTAGCTCATAAGTGGAGATGGATTAATAGAAGAAAAAAACAAAAGAAAAAATTTGATAAGCCAAATATTGTTTTTGGTGCAGATGTACATGTTTGTTGGGATAAGTTTGCTAAATATTTTGATGTTGAACCAAGAATAATTCCAATGGAAGTTGGAAGATACATCATTGGTCCAAAAGAAGTCGCTAGGCGTATCGATGAAAATACCATCTGTGTTGGTGCAATTTTGGGTACAACTTTTACAGGTCAGTATGATGATATAGAAGGTATTAATAATCATCTCTTAAAAATTAAACAGCAAAAGGGTTGGGATATCCCAATTCATGTAGATGCAGCAAGTGGTGGGTTTATTGCACCATTTGTCTATCCAGATATGTTATGGGATTTTCGACTTGAGCAAGTTAAATCAATTAATGTTTCTGGACATAAATATGGTTTGGTATATCCAGGAATTGGATGGCTTATTTTTAGAGATGAAGAAGACGTGCCAAAAGATATTGTTTTTAGTGTTAATTATTTAGGCGAAGAAATGCCGACTTATACTTTAAACTTTTCTAGAGGGTCTTCTATGGTTATTGCTCAATATTATAATTTGATTCGACTGGGTAGAGAAGGATATTCTCGTATTGCAAATAATGTTATTGCGAATGCAGAATATTTATCTAAAAGATTAATTGATAGTGGATTTTTTGACACATTAAATCCAACACAACTTTTACCTGTTGTAGCTGTGAAATTAAAAGAAAAACATAATTTTGATTTGTATGATTTGTCTGAAAAATTACGCCAAAGAGGTTGGATTATTCCTGTCTATTCATTGCCTCCAAATGCCGAAAAAATTGTAATTATGCGCATGGTAGTAAGAGAGAACTTTTCTCGTGGCATGGCTGATATTTTACTTAAAGATTTTGTAAATGCCGGAATGAAATTAGGAGATACAAAGACAAAAAGAAAAATCGAAAAATTTACCACTCGCGGCAGAGTTTGTTAATATATTTTTTAAATGCTAGTTCAAAAAGATAAATAATTTGATCTAATTGTTTAATAAATAAATACAAAAATCACCCTAACAAGGTATTTTTTGACATAAGCCAACCATATTCCACTTACGGAGTGGAATATGGTAGGAGATGTTTTTTATATAGTTTGAGTATTAGGACTTGACAAAGTTATGAACATATGCTAATATTATTTATGAACTTATGTTTATAAATAAATAAATCCTAATACCGAAATTCTAAATCCTAAACAAATCCAAATATTCAAAAAATAAAAAATTTGAATTATCACAATAGAGTTAGAGTAAATAGTTTTTAACATTTGATAATTAGAATTTTGATATTATTTAGAAATTAGATATTAGAAATTATAATTTTGTGACTGAAAGGAGTTATATGACTCGTCCATTTAGAAAAAGATTTGTAAGATTTTGGCCGAATACAACAATTTTTAAACCAGTCGGAGTCCCTGTTAGAATGTTAGAAAGCATTCAACTAGAGGCAGATGAACTGGAGGCAATTAGGTTAAAAGATGTTGAAAATTTAGAGCAAGAAGAAGTAGCTAAAAAAATGAAAATATCGCGTCCTACCGTAGTAAGAATTTTAAAATCAGCAAGAAAAAAAATTACCGATGCACTTGTTAATGGAAAAGCAATTGAAATTATTTCTGGTCAAAATGCAAATTTTACACCAAAATTAAAAAGAAGATTAGGTATTAAAAGAGGATTTGGTCGGTATCCTCAGAATATATAAAGATTTAATTTAATATAGAAAGGATAGATTATGCCAAGATTTGATGGAACAGGTCCAATGGGTTATGGTCCAATGACAGGACGCGGAATGGGTCCATGTAATGGTGGACTAAGACGCGGTAGAGGACTTGGAAGAGGATATGGATGGCAACAAGTTCAGAGAGTAACAGATGCAGATGAGAAAAAGATGCTTAAAGAGTATGTTAATGATTTAGAAGAAGAGTTAAAAGTTGCCAAAGAAGAATTGGGAAAATTGGAAAAATGAAGCGAAGCGAAATCCGTCCGAAGCATCCTGAATGCCTGCCCGTCAGAGCCTTGCTACAGGCATGACAGGCGGGGAACACGAATGAATAATTCGATGTGAAATATAAAGAGCGTAGGTGGATAATCCATTGCTGTAAAAAAGAATGCTTTTAAAAGCATTCTTTTTTGGTATATTAATTATTTATTACAAATTTCAAGTTGTCTAGTTTCTAGTTTTCTATTTAGCATGTGCGCCGGTACGAGGCAGAGTTGTTAGAGATGTTGAATCGCTCGAAGAATCTGAATCTTCTGTATCTGAGGTTGGAGTGGGAGTAGGGGTTGATGGAATTTGACTTCTCCAAATTTGTCCACCAGTGGTGCCATTATATGTTCCTGCATAAATATAGTTTCCTAATATTGCGTAAGGAAGCGCAGCTATGTTATCTGTATCTCCAAATCCAGAATTATTATCTTGAGTCCAGCTAGATCCATTAGTGGATATCCATATTTCCCCTCCATCATTTGTATTGGCAGTACCAATGTAGATATGGTTACTGGTAGTTTGAATAGGCATGATAACTTGATTATTAACTTTCAACACATCTATTCCAGTTATTTGTGTCCAAGTAGTTCCGTTAGTGGTTTTGTATAGTTGTCCACCATTAATATTGCCAGTGCCTACATACATTTCATTATTAAATGTGGCTCGTGATAAAGATTCAAAATTATCTGCATCACCAAACCCATTTTCATTGACTTGTGTCCAATTTAGACCGTTAGATGTTCGCCACACTTGAGTACCATTTACAAAATTTTGGGTAAAGGCATATAGGTAATTTCCAAATTGATACAATGAGTTACAATAAATATTATTAATAGATCCAAAACCACTGGCGTCTTGTGCTTGATCCCAGCTTTCTCCATCAGATGTTCTCCAAACCTGCGTGCCTGTTACAGTGTTATATGTAGCCACATAAAGATAATTATTAAAAGCTTCTGCAGCAAGAATAGCTTCGTTAGATGAACTTCCAAATCCATCTGTATTTGCCTGTGTCCAATTGGCTCCATTGGCTGATTTCCAGACTTCGGCTCCTGTAGTTCCGTTTATTGTGCCAATATATAAATAACCATTAAACTCAATTCCAGAGTAAGTAGCAAGATTATTTGCGTCGCCAAATCCACTTTCATTAGTTTGAGTCCAGGTGGTTCCATTTGAACTTCTCCAGACTTGTCCTCCAGCTCCATTATAAGTTCCAGCGTAAATATAATTATTAAAAGTTGCAATTGGGTAAGTGCCGACATTGGTTGCATCGCCAAAGCCACTATCATTAACCTGTGTCCAAGTTGAAGTGGCAAAAGTTATACTAAAAAATATAAATAATGACAAAATTAAAACACTAAAAATAACAATTGAATGTTTTATATTAAGATATTTTTTCATACCCCTCCAGATTTGATGTTAAAATTATATATGGTGTTTAATATTGATTTTTGTTAAGATAATAATATGAAAAAAACTAAATATTATCCAGCCAAATATTTTTTTATTATTATATTTATTATATCAGGTATTTTTTTAGCAATCAATTTTTTGGAAGTTTCGAAAAACTATTTATCTTATGAGCCTATTTTGAATTTATCTAAAAGGCAAGAAAGAGTTTTGGGTGAGACGGATGAGGTAGGGTTTCTAAGTGATTTAAATTTAAAAATTAGTAAAATTAATGTTGATGTGCCAATAGTTTTTGATGTTTCTGGTGAAAAAGAAAGAGATTATTTTCTAGCTTTAGAAAAAGGTGTAGCACATTTAAAGCAAACTTCTAAACCAGGTGAAAAAGGTAACATGGTGATTTTTGGTCATTCAAGCGCAGAAATTGGAGCTCCTGGTGATTACAACCAAGTATTTGCCAAGCTGGGAGAATTAGAAGAAAATGATGAGATCGTGTTTTATAATAATAAAGAAAAAGAAGAATTTGTCTATTTAGTTTATGCCAGCCAGATTGTTGGCTCAGACGATGTATCAATAATTCAGAAGACAGAGGAAGATCGTTTAACTTTGTTTACTTGTTGGCCAATAGGTTCTGATGAAAAACGGCTGGTTATTTATGCTAAACCAAAATAATTACTTACTTTTTTAACTTTAAGAGGGAAAATATGAATCAATACATAGATTTTAGTATTATTATAATAATTGCAGCGGTAATTGCCGGGATTATTTATAAAATTAAACAGCCACTTATAATCGGATATATTATTGCCGGTTTATTGGTGGGTACAATTTTAAAAAATAATTTTGAGGTTAAACAAACAGTAGAAATGCTTTCCCAGGTAGGTATTACATTTTTGTTATTTATTATAGGTCTTAGTTTGACGCCAAAAATATTTAAAGAGGTTGGTAAGGTATCGCTTGTAACTGGCCTAGGGCAAATTATTTTTACTTCACTAATTGGTTTTTTAATTTGTAGATATATGGGTTTTGATATTATTAGTGCAGTTTATATTAGTATTGCTTTAACTTTTTCAAGTACGATTATTATTTTAAAAATTTTATCTGATAAAAAAGCAATTAATAAGTTATATGGAAAAATTGCAATTGGTTTTTTGCTTGTGCAGGATGTTGTGGCAGTTATAATGCTTATGATTATTTCTTCTAGTGCCCAAAGTCATATTAATGTTGGCGCAAATATTATTACTACAATTTTCTATGGAATAATTTTGACCGCACTAATTATGTTATTTAGTATTTATGTTTTAAGCAGATTGCTAGATTATTTTGCTAAGTCGCAAGAACTTCTTTTCTTATTTACAATTGCTTGGGGCTTGGCTATTTCAACACTATTTTACAAAATTGGTTTTTCTATTGAAATAGGTGCATTAATTGGTGGTGTTGCCTTGGCGAGCTCCAAATATCAGCTTGAAGTTAGTAGTAAGATGAAAAGTTTAAGAGATTTCTTTATTATTTTATTTTTTATTTTGCTTGGTTCGCAATTGGCAGTAAATGGTATCTCTCAAGTAATTATGCCAGCAATTTATTTTTCTTTGTTTGTGCTAATTGGCAATCCATTAATTGTAATAATTTTAATGACACAGTTAAAATATACTGCCAAAAACGCATTTTTGGCAGGATTAACTGTAGCACAAATCTCGGAATTTTCATTAATTTTAATTATTCTTGGTATAAGAGTAGGGCATATTGATAGTTCGATTTTACCTCTTGTTACTTTAGTTGCAATTATTACCATTACTTTTTCAACTTATGCTATGATTTATTCAGAAAAACTATATTTATTATGTGAACCAATTATTAAAATTTTTGAAAAAAAACATGTTAGGAGTGAAATTTCGAAAAAAGACAATAAACACGATTTAGTTATTTTTGGTTGTAACAGGTTAGGAATAGATTTTTTACACACAGCAGTAAAAAATAAAATTAAGTATTTAGTAATTGATTATAATCCTGAAGTAATTAAAAATTTGGAACTAGAAGGTTTTAATAGTTTATATGCAGATGCAGAGGATCAAGAAGTCCTAGAAAATCTTCATTTAAACCAAACAAAAATGGTCATTTCAACAATCCCAGATTACGAAGTTAATACAGCCCTTATTTCAAAAATTAAGAAAATTAATAAAAAAATAATCTTAATCGTGATTGCTCACAATTCTGAAGAAGCAGTTAAATACTACGATCAAAAAGCTGATTATGTTATTACGCCACATTTTCTTGGCAGTAGATATACCTCTGGACTTATTGCAAAGTATGGTTTTGATCAAAGAAAGTTTGATGAAGAGAAAGATAAGCATTTAAACAACTTACTAAGCCATCAGAAAAAGATTTATAATTCATTAAAAAGTGTAAAGGAAATTTAGTATTAAATTTAATCATGTTTGTTTACAATAAATCAAAAATCACCTATAATTATGGGTGATTTTAATTGTTGCCAGACCGTCCAATGGTAGTTGCCTCTTCGGCAACTCACCGAGGAGATGAGGACATGATTAAACGGCATTATATGTATACATTTTACGAAGCTTAAAAAATAAAAAATTATATTGAAAATGATAAATAGAATTGATCACACAGCTCCGGGATCGTCTAATGGTAGGACAACGGACTCTGAATCCGTCAATCTTGGTTCGAATCCAAGTCCCGGAGCTGTGTGATCAATGAATTCATATTTGAGATAGTAGTCGTCTCGTCGGCGACCTGCCGATGAGGCAGGGACAGCGGACTCTAAATCTGTCAATCTTGGTTCGAATCCTAGTTTCCCAGCTTAGGCCTTAGCGGGTAAGCAATCTAAGTTTTAGAGCTTAGAAAAATTACTAAAGATTAATTTAGCATTTTGCTAAATGTTTTTTCATCTATAGTTTCATCTTTTAATAATTTGTGAGCAACTTTATCTAAAGTTATTTTTTTATTTGCTAAAATTTCTTCTGCTTTTTTTTCTGCATCGCGAATGATTTTTGTTATTTCATCATCAATAATAGAAGCAACTTTTTCAGAATAGTTTTTGTGTTCTCCGAGTTCGCGACCTAAAAATACTAATTCTTCTCTTTGTCCTAAAGTTTGGGGACCAATTTTGTCACTCATACCGTAAACTGTGACCATATTTCTTGCTAATTTTGATGCTTCTTTCATATCATTTTCAGCGCCTGTTGTAGTTTCCTTAAAAATAATTTTTTCTGCAGCGCGACCAGCAAGAAGCTGAGCAATTTGATCTTGGAATTTTGATTTAGAATAAAGATGAATATCTTCTTTTGGTAAACTCCATGTATATCCGAGTGCTCTTCCACGAGATACAATAGATATTTTATGTACATCTTCACAACCTGGCAAAACATGGCCTACTATTGCATGTCCTGCTTCGTGGAAAGCAGTGATTTGTTTTTCTTTTTCGTTTAATACTCTGGATTTTTTTTCTGGTCCGAGAAGAACTTTTTCAATAGAATGTTGTAAATCTAATTGAGTTACTTTGTTGCTGTCTTTTTTAGCAGCTAGTATTGCAGCTTCATTAACAATATTTCTTAAATCAGCACCAGAAAGTCCTGCGGTTGATGCTGCAATTTTTTCAAAATTAATATCTTTATCGAGAGGTTTATTTTTGCCGTGTATGTTTAATATTTCTTCTCGTTCTTTCTTATCTGGCAGATTAACAACAACTTGTCTGTCAAATCTTCCTGGTCTTAAAAGTGCAGGATCTAGTACATCTGGTCTGTTGGTAGCAGCGATCACAATAACATTTTCTTCTGTTTCAAAACCATCCATTTCTACTAAGATTTGGTTTAAAGTTTGTTCCCTTTCGTCGTGTGATCCACCTAGTCCGGTTCCTCTTTGTCTGCCTACTGCATCAAGCTCGTCAACAAAAATAAGTGCTGGAGCATTTCTTTTTGCTTTTTTAAATAAATCTCTTACTCGAGATGCACCTACACCTACAAACATTTCTACAAATTCTGATGCTGAAAGAGAATAAAATGGTACTCCTGCTTCACCAGCAACTGCTTTTGCTAAAAGTGTTTTACCGCACCCAGGAGGCCCGACAAGCAAGGTCCCTTTTGGAATATCAGCTCCTAGTTTTTTATATTTTTTTGGATTTTTTAAAAAATCAACTACTTCTTCTAATTCTTCTTTAGATTCTTTAAGACCAGCAACATCATTAAAGGTTATTTTCTTTTTTCCTGTAAAAAGTCGAGCAGAGGTTTTTCCAAAAGACATGGCTTTCATATTGCCACCTTGAGCTTGTTTTAGCATAAAATATAATAGACCAGCAATTAAAACAAAAGGAAGTAATATTGAAAGAATAGTTCCCCAGATTGCATTACGAGAATCATCCTTAACATCGATTTCTACTTTTTCTGGAATAATGCCATAATCATGTAATCCAACCGAATTTTCTTTATATGCTTTAATTTCATTATCATTATTTTTATATTTTGCAACTACTTTGTTGCCATCTACTTCAATTTTAGAAATGTTGTTTTGTTTAACCTCGTAGGCGATTTGAGAAATCGTACCTTCTTCTTGTTGATTTGAATCAAAATTAAAATAAGTATAAACGGATATACCTAAAAAAACTAAAATAATTATATAAATAATATTGGTTGTTAAATTTGATTTATTCATTTTTGTCCTACTAATTTACCTGTGTTGGCGACAAGGCGAGTAAATTGTTACGAAAATACAAATAAAAATATTAATATTAGTTAACTGATATTGCTCTTCGTAAAATTTTTGATCAAAGATCTCAATTTTACTTCAGGACATTCGTTGCTATTACTAAAAATAAAATTTATGCATTATTGGAAGTGGCTTGTCATGAGGCGCGTGGAGAGCTTTGCTCGAACACGCAACGAATGGTGGCTGAGGAGGGATTTGAACCTTCGACCTCCGGCTTATGATGCCGTTGCTCTAACCACTGAGCTACTCAGCCTGGTAGCGGGGCTGGGAATTGCACCCAGGCCTGAGGCTTATGAGACCTCCGAGTTGCTACTACTCTACCCCGCGATATAATGACAATTAACAATTAACAAATATATCCTAAATATTAAATTTAGGAAAGTATATAAAACATGATTTTCTATCTTAATTACTATAGCAAAAAGAGAAGTGATTGGCAAGGTTTTAAAATAAATAACACATCTTCATTATTCTAATTTAGCTAATTGATTTTAGAAGGTTCAAGGGTAGGAGCAAAGCAACCAGTATAGATAATTAGGTTAGGTTAATATTAAAATACCAATAACTTAATCTTTAAACCAAACTAATATCCTAACCCTAAACATAGCTTATTCCCAATTAATTACCAATAATATATCTCCACCATAAAACATAATTTGGTGTTAGGGATTGGTTATTTTCTTCGTTTGATTCAATGGATTGCGTTTTTTCTTCATCGGTTTTTTGACCTTTATTTTCAGGTACTAAAACCATAGTTTCGCCTTGTTTTTTTAAAGCAAGTTTTCTGCGAAGCTCAAGTTCCTTGAAGCTATCGGTGTTATAATACAAAATTAAGTTTTGTAGATGATAGTTTTGTTTTTTGACATCTTCAATTTCTTTTTCTAAAAAATTAATTTTCTGATTAACCTCATAATTTTGTTTAATTGACTTATATATATTGTATATAATGAAAAAAATAAGAATTACAATTAAAATTGTAACTATTTTTGAACCAATAGTTTTTGCCACTTGTTTTAGTTTATTCATCAAATATATTATAACATAACTCAAATAAATACTTATCACTCTTTGCCAGTTTATACCTGTTTGCAGAGAAAGGTCGGGGGAAGAACCGCGGTTTTGTTACAAGGGTTACAGGGAAATTCATATTAGCGCAAAGAATGCTAAAAACAAAAAATCTCCCAAGTTGGGAGATTTTTTGTGGTTTGTACTTACTAGTTCTTGATAATTAGTATATCTATCGATATCTAGCGTTAACTAATTTTACCAACGACCGCCTTTGTCTTTTTTGCCTGGTTTCTTTGTAGTTACGGTAGCCTCTGGAGTTTCCTTTTCAAGCCACCATTGATAGCCGTAATATCCGCCAAGGCCTGCTCCTGCCGCGATAATTAAGATTGCAATAGTAACTACTGCCCGAGAACTTTCCTGAGTATCTGTTTCATCATCTGCGCCTTCAACTTTTCCGTCTGGAGAAATTGTTTCGATTTCCGTTTCATCTTTTTTCTCATCTTCTTTTTCTTTATCAGTATCCTGTGTTTCAGAAGTTTGAGCAGTTGCTACACCCCAACCTAAATATGTTCGTGCTCTTTTTGTTGGTGCAATTACGCCAGTTGCAACTTTTACTTCTTCTTTTGTTGGAGTTGCATTTACAACTACATAGTCACTTGTGTTTTCAACATCATCTACAGCTTGAACGCCAAATTCATACATTTTTCCATTTTCTAGATTTGTAATTTCGATTTCTGTGCTATGAGCATCTAAATATAAATATTCTTCGCTTGTATCGTTTGAGGTAACTGGTCGGTATCTTACGCGATAATAAATTGCGTCATTTACTTTATCCCAAGTTAGTTTAATTTTTGAATCTAGTGACTCGGCTTTAAAATTAGTAGGTTTTTCTGGTGCTGTAATGTCGGCCGCTAAACTCATTGGTGTAAAGTGATCTACCAGTGCTTCTACATAGCCGATGTATTCACCATGAACCTTATCAACTCTGTAGGTATTTGGATATAATTCCCAACTAGTTCCATTCCAAAAATATAATCCTTTGATTTGATCTATAGTAGCATTAATTTTGTCTAAATCTTCTTGAGTAAACCATACTCTAATAATAATAGGCCAATTAATTGCGTCTTTGTCTAAAACAGAGATATCAAAGAATTTTCCAAAAGCAGAAATTCCACTGAAATTGCCTTCCGGATTCCCAGTGTATTGTGCAAAAGTAATAGTTGTGTTTTGTGCTTCTTTTGCAATTCCATTTGGATTGCTAATCTCGATATTTTCATAAGTCAAAGAAGTGGTTGAACTGTCAACATCTTCAAGCTTAATATTCTCAGCAAGTTCATTGTAGTAAATTGATGCTGAATAATTTGGGGAAACATTGCCTACTATATCTTTGTATTGAACATAAACTGTATTAACGCCTGTTGCGGGTAGGTCAAAGTCAGCGGTGTTTATTACATCTTGCCATGTTGTTGTATCTTCAATAGAAAATTCGTGAGTTCCATATCTCATTTGGTGTGCATCATTATATGTAAAATCTAAAGTTACTTTTTGATTGTTAGTTACTTTAGCACCATTGTTAATCGTAATAGTTCCAGTAGGTAATTCATTATCTTCGACATTTACAGTTCTTGTTTCAGTTGTAGTATTACCACTTGAGTCAGTAACTGTGTAAACAACTTGATAAGTGCCAAGTGTAGTAACATCGACATTACTTGCGTCAATATCAATGTTTGCTGTTATATCGCCATCGTAATTATCTTCTGCAGTTGCACCTAATTCTACATATTCACTACCAACTTCAATAGTTTGAGGATTGTCATCAAGAAGAGTAATAACAGGAGCAATGTCATCTACGAAATTAAATGATTTGGTTTTAACATCAGAAACTTTATTTAAAGAGTCGTATGCGCGAGCTTTTACTTCGTATTTTCTACCATAAGTAAGATTAACCGGGTCAAATTGATAAGACCAAGAATTTCCTAATGTTGCATCATTCCATGTGTTTGATTCTGTAACCCAAGCAGATCCGTTCCAAAAAACTGCTGGACTTGCTGTAGTATCTTTAATTTTTACTTGAACTTTGGTTATTCCGCTTACATCTTGTGCATCGCCAGTTATTGGCTGAGGAAAGTTATTTTCATTGTATTGATTTTGGTCGAGGTCTATATCAACTGTTGGCTTTGACGAATCTACAATTAGCTTAAAGGTAACTGTTGTGGTGTTGCCATCGGAGTCGGCAATATCACCGGAAACTACATAATATCCTTCTGGATAGTCGCCAGGTATGCGCATATCCGAATTTGTTCCTGTTAATGAATAAACAGCGCCGTCTGCGAGCTTAACTGAACCTTCGTAAATATATGCAAAGGGTTCATTGCCTTGTGCAGCATCTTTTAAATAAGTTTTCCATGGGTCAGAATAATTTGCATCGTAATAATCAAGAAGTGTTTGAGTATCAACAGATTTATTCACGAGTGTTAACGGGAAGTGTTCGTCTTTTAATTGTTTGCTAGTTGTCGTTGTATCAGTGAATTGGATGTTGTAGGTTGTTGAATGGTTGCCGTCTGCATTTAAAATAAATCCACCTTCTAATGAACCAGGCATTACTGATCCATTTGCAGTAAATCCAACATTTTTAAGCACTGGTCCTTGTGTATCTGGTTCTGGGGATTCAGACGGTGTTGGTGAAGGCGATGGTTCTGGTGATTCAGATGGTGTTGGGGAGGGAGAAGGTTCTGGAGTAATAATTGTAATAGTTTGTGTTGCGGGTGTCCAAGATTCTAATTCACCGGTTGTTTTATCTTTTACTGTGACAGTTAATGTATGTGTGCCTGGATTTGAGTCTTTATAGTAAAAATTTTTATTAGCAGTTTCTGAATTCATTTGAAGTTCTGTTGTAGTAGACCAAGTATTTGCATTTGATGAAAATTCACCTGTGGCAGAACTGGATTCAAGCATTAATATTTTTGTTGAAGATACTTTGGTTAAATTGCCGTCTGCGTCTTGTGTTTGAGTTGTTAATACTTCAGAAGCAGTATTTTGATTTACAGTTCTTTCTGGAGTCGTAAAATTGATTTGAGTAATATTTGCTGAGGCCGCCTTTGCTTTTGTTGGATTTAGAAAGGCAGTGATCATTGAGGTTTGCAGTACAAGTAGTCCAACTAGAAAAGAAATAACCCAATTAGAGAATTTCTTTGATTTAAGAAAAATCATAATTTTCCTTTTAGTTATTTAATATTTAATTTGAGTTGAAAAAATATAGTAAAATATTATTAAGAAATAATTTATTTTACTATGTTTTTGTTTAAGATTTTATTTTTGTTTTAGATAGAGTTTAACTTATTATCACTTAATTTATAGCTTATTAGTTATTTAAAATTCTTAATATATATAACAGGTTTGGTTGTATTATTTGGATACAATAACAAACCCTCCTATTATCCAAATAGTAGTTTTTTCGATATCCCATTTTTAAGTAATTTACCTTACAGATTCTTCAATATGAATCTAGTGGGATTTTTTATTTTTTTATCTGGTCTATATAACTTAAGATTATTGTTTGAGTTATCCTAGCTCATTTTGAACTAAGAACTGTTTAATCTTGTGTTGTTGCCATACAGACAATTTCAACTTATAACATATGGTTTTTTTGTCAACATACATTTTTCGTTCGAATCTGTGGATAACTTATTCAAAACGCGTTCGTAAATAATATATTTATATGGTTATCTAATAAATATTAATTTTTTAATTAAGCTTGTGTAAAAACACAGTAATTATTATAGTTTTAGAATTAAGGATTAGTAATCCAATATTGATTTACCTACTAATATGTAGATATTACTTAACACCAAAATCCCACCCGCGGGGTGGGATTTTGGTAAGTGTTTGTTTTTGATAGAGTTATTTAATTAAAATCCTAAAATAAAATTTCTAATGCCAAATATCAAAGATTGTGCGGGATATTGATTTTCTGGCATAGGATTACCAAACATTTGAACAACCATGGTTGTATTTTTATTATTGAAATTGCCTTTCAATACTGCAATTGCAATATGTTCGTAATCTGGTTTCAAGATATTATTTTTATGTGTTTCACTGGCCATCCATGCATTATGAATGCCGCTTGAGGTAGCAAAATCCATAGCAAGATTTTCCCCGGCTTTTTGATATTCGTATCCAGAATTGCGAATAAAATCCCAAGGTGATTTTCCGTTAGGAGAATAATGATTAAAGTAGTTTTTGTTTATCATGTCTTGTGCTTTTAATTTGGCAGCGTAGTAAAGTTGTGGATCTTGTGATAGTTCTGAAAGACCTCGAGTTTTTCTTTCTTGATTAACAAGTTCGACTAATTTACTTTCTGAAATATTTGTTGCAAAAGCCCGGCATGGAATTATTAAAAATACGAGCGTAAAATAAATTATTACAGATAAAATAGTGGCAAAAATAATATAGTTTTTTGCTTTTTTGTCTATAATACTAACACTTGTTTTTATTTCATTCTTATACATATTAATTTAAATTTTTGTCCCGATGGACTTTGTCCCACCGAGGATTTTTGATTGTGCATTTTTATTTTTATTTTAAGAAATTATTAGTAAATTAAATTATTGTACCAAAAAAAACCTGTTAAGTCAAGGTGAATAGGGAGTAGTTAAGTAGGAGAGTAGGCCAGTAGGTAAGTAGGTGGGTAGTGAATTAGTAATAAAAAATAAGCTAAATCTAGCTTATTTTAATTTGGTACGTGTGGAGGGAATTGAACCCTCGACCTCCACCTTATAAGGGTGGCGCTCTAACCACTGAGCTACACACGCAAAGTATTTTATTGATTAATCTAAAAAAATTATATCATATAGATCTCTCCTTATCAATTGTTATAAAAAAGTTTTCCACTTTTATTTTAATTTTTTTTTTAGTATAATCTTATTATGCAAATAATATTGATGCAAAAAATTAATTCTTTTGTGTCTTAGAATGCCCCAATGGCATTTTTTGTTATTTGTAAATTTAATTGAACATTAATAAGGAGGAAGTATGAATTATAATCTTCGTAAACTTGGTTTTGCTAATATTGAATTCAACTCGTTGTTTTCTCCTGCTCCGCTGGTTTATATTCTTTCACATTTCCAGCTCTATAACTTTGAAATAATTTTTCGAAAAATGTTGCATAAGTATTTTTATGAAGGTAAAATTAGATTTTCCGCAGAATGTATTTTTCGAAGAAATTGCGAAAAGTTTTTTAAAGAATACATAAGTTCTAGAAAAGAATGTTCTTTTTGTATGTTTTTGCGCGCGGAAACCGATACTCAGTCAATAAGCGTTGGCCGAGGCATGCTACTACCCAATAAAAAATCAGTTAATGGAATTTCTACCAATGCAATTCCTACGAAGAAAGAACAATTTTACATTCAATTGTGTAATGATATGCTGTTTGATTATGGTTTCTTTTCAATCACAAACCACAAATATATTTCATGTGCTAGAAACATGGAAGAACTAAAACAAAAAATTCTGTTGCTTGCTTTCTATCTAGGAGAAACAAAATACAGAATTGCTGATTATGAAGAACTGTTTCCGGAAATAGATTCTTTTAATTTAAATGATCGAGGAATAGCTTTTAAAGTATTAAAATACCCATATTTTTGAAATATAGTTTATTAAGCAAAAGGGCATCTCGCCCTTTTTTTTAATATTTTGTTTAAATACTCCTTGCTTGACTTGGGTGAAATTTTTTGCTATAATGATTTAATAATTGATTTTTATAAAAAATATTAATCTAAAAACAAAAACAAATATAAAGAGGGAAAAATGAGTGGTAATAAAAAACAAAAACAAAATAAAAACATTTCGCAAGATATAAAAAATTCTGGTGATTTAAGTAAAAAAAGATCTGGTTCAAAAATTTTTGTTACAATAATTTTTAGTTTAATTATTTTTATTGGACTTTTAGTAGGTCTTTCTTTAATTTATGCTAAAGCTTATGAAAATCAGTTTTTTCCTGGAGTAAAAATTGCTGGTTATGAGGTTGGTGGAAAAACTCAACAGGAGGCAAAATTAAAATTAGAAAATAAGCTGGTAAATATTGGTCAGGCGCAGGTTACAATCAAAAACAATGGAGAATCTCGCCAGGTTAAAATTGCTGATTTAGGAGTGAGTGTTGATTTGGATAAAACTATTAAACAAGCATTTAGCTACGGTAGAGATTCTAATTATATAAATAATAGTATTGAGCAAATGCAGTCGCTTTATTACGGAAAAGATTTTAATTATATTTTAAATGTTGTTGAGGGCAAAATAGAAGAAAAAATTAAAGAGATTGCACCAGACCAACACAAAGAACCAAAAAACGCAACAGTTTTAGTTAAAGATGGAAATATTTCTATTGAAAAGGAAGAGTTTGGTCAAAAGGCTGATATAGAAAGATTAAAATTAGAGATAGCAAAAGATTTAAGTACAAAAGAAAATAATATTATAATTATATTTTGGTTATCAATTAACCCTGAAATAAATCAAAAACAGGTCGAAACAGTTTTGCCTCAGATTGAACAAATAATTTCAGATGAAATAGTTTTTATTGATACTGATAAGCATAAAACATATAATGCCAGTCCAGAAGAAATTGCCAGTTGGTTAGTTTTAAAGCCTGAGGTCGGTTTAGCAATATCAATAGAAATTGCAGATGATGCTATTAAAAATTTTATTCAGGAAGATTTAGCAAAAAAAATCAATAAAAAAATGATTGATAAAAAAATCAACAAAAGAACTAAAGCAGTTATTGCAAATGGTCAAGATGGTAGAAAACTCGATGAAGATAAAACATTAACAAGTACAAAAAATATTTTAACAAGTAGATTAGATGGTCAAAGTATTAGTAATGAAATTAAGTTAATTGTAAGTGTTGAAAAAGCAGGAGAAATTGAGGTAGAGCCAAAAGAACTAGGTTTATCCGGAGGAACCCCTGGTCTTGCAGAAGGTAAGTATATTGAAGTGAATTTAAGTACACAAACTATGTATTTATTTGATGGAGAAACTCCGCACGGTAGTTTCAGAGTATCTACTGGAAAATGGAGTATGCCAACACCAGTCGGAACAAGGTATGTCTCTGACAAAAATGCTAGGGCTTGGTCAGCTAGATATGGACTATATATGCCTTATTGGATGGGAATTGGTGGAGGGTATGGAATACATGAGTTGCCAGAGTGGCCAGGTGGTGCTAAAGAGGGTGAATCTCACTTAGGAACTCCTGTGTCGCATGGTTGTATTCGTCTCGGAGTGGGAGCTGCTGCAACAGTTTACAATTTTGCTCCTGTTGGTACACCGGTGTTTATACATAAGTAATAATTAACAAATAACAATTAACAATTAACAGTTAACATTAATGAGTTAAAAATTAAATATAAAGAAGCCACGCCTGCAACGCCTGAGCCATGCCCGACATGCCAGACACAAGTCGTGGCAGGCGGGTAAAGCTCAAGCTTGCGATGGCGGGCAAGGGAGGGTAAAATGAAACGCCCAATTTCAATTGAAATCCTTGATTCAACTTTAAAATAATGTTGAACTAGGATTAAACTAAAAACTGCCTAATAGGCAGTTTTTAGTTTAGTTTTCAAAAATTTATTTGGCAGCCTTGACGGGAATCGAACCCGTGTTGCATGCTTGAGAAGCATGTGTCCTAACCACTAGACGACAAGGCCAAAACATTGTCATATTATCAAAATTAGATATAATAGTAAATATAAATAATATTAAAATAAAGGAGTTATATGGTTCAAGTAAATAAAGATGTTTGTATTGGTTGTGGGACATGCGTGAGTGTTTGTCCTGATGTGTTTGAATTAGATGAAAATAACAAATCACAGGTTAAAAAAAACGCAGATTTAGAAAAAAATGACGGGTGCATTAAAGATTCAATAGATCAATGCCCTGTTAGTGCAATTAGCAATTAAATTATCCACATTCTAATTTCATGCCATCTTTGGTATACTTAGTTTAAATATTCGTATTAAAAACTACTCTTTAAGGAGGGTTGTTGCTAAAAAGATTTCACAATAATCAGAATTGGTGGACTATTATAGTAGTAGTTTTTATTGCATCTATATGTGTATTTTTTAACTATTCTCAATCTTTGGCAATGTCTAATACTTTACATTACCAAGCACGACTAATGAATAAATCAGGTAATATTGTTTCAAATGGTTATTACACCGTGTCTTTTTCTCTTTACACCCAGTCTTCAGGCGGATCTTCTTTTTGGTCAGAAACTCATACTCTTTATGCTACCCGCGGTTATGTAGATGCACAGCTAGGGTCTATTACTCCACTTAACACTGATTTTTCAGGTTCTGACTATTATTTAGGAGTAAGAATTGGGTCTGACTCTGAGATGACTCCTAGAAAACAACTAGGCTCTGCCCCGTGGTCTTTAAATGCATCTAATTCTCAAGCTCTACAAGGAGCAACGCCTGGCACAGGATCTAATAATATACTAAAACTTAATTCTTTAGGAGAAATTGATATTGCAGCTGGAATAAAATCTGCAGGTACATTAGAAGCATCAAATGGTTTAAATATTACTGGCGGATCAGTTTCACTTCCAGCAAATTCAATAACTTATTCATCACTTAATTTGGCAAATCAAATACAAGGATCTGACCTAGCATCAAATATTTCCATCAATACTTCTGGAGATATTACAACTTCCGGAACAATGAATATTACTGGCGCATTTGAGCTTAATTCAGTTACTGTTTTGGCAACAGCAGGGGAGATTAATGTACTTGGTGGTTATACTGGAAACACCAATGATCTTAATATTCTCTCAGGTGGTGCTTTAGCTGGCGTTACATCAACAAATTTTCAATATTTAGTAGGTACAACATCAAATCTTCAAACTCAATTAAACTCTAAACTAAATCTTGCTGGTGGCACTATGAGCGGAGCTATTGCTATGGGAGGAAACAATTTAACTGCAACCGGCAATATTACCTTTGATGCAGTTACAAATACTGTTGCAGGTATCCAAAATCAAAACTTACTTGATCTTTCTGCCAATGAAACAATTACTGGAGGATGGTTGTTTAATAACAATATTACAGTTGCAGATGGACAGTGGGTGGGGTTGGGGGCAGCAAGCCCAAGAATATCTTTTAGCGCAACGGGTGCAGGTAGTATTAGTATTGACAATGCGCAATATTTTAATGTAGATCAATTAAATGTATCTGGTAATATTGCCATGTCTAGTAGTCGAACAATCGGGGTGGGGGGTATTGGTGGAGCAGATATAGTTTTTGTTGATGATACAATGGATCAATTATTATTTAGAAATGCACTTTTACAAACAGAAAATTCTTACATTAAAGGAGATTCGTACTGGTCTGGCAGAGAAACTGGAGCGTGGAGTAATGCAAATCCTAGCACTATTACAGTGAGTACAGCATTTCTAAATAGCAATGATTTGGTTATAATTACACCAGTAACTGAGAAAGTAGGAAATGGAGATTATTGGATAACTGCTGGAGCTGATTCATTTACAGTATCTTCAAGAGATTCTGGAGGTGTATTTCAGGAAACGATGGATTTTAACTGGATTATAATTAGACAATAATATATTTTATTGAAAATAAATTGTACTTTTATTAGTCATAATTAAGAATTGGGCTAAGTATAGGATTATTAAATAAAAAATACCTACATTTATATAAATGTAGGTATTTGATTGAATTATTTTTTAAAGACTAAGTAATGGATCGGCTCCTCTTTAAAGGAGTCTGTAAAGCTCTTTTCGAGTTTAAATTTATGTTTTTCAAATAGCCGAATGACTGTTTTTTCGCTCATTCGTAGTTTGCTTCCAGAGCATCTCATATATTCGGTTACAACTAAGTAACCGTTTTTTTTTGTCGAATTGTACAAAGAATCGATCAAGGTTGTCCATTCTTCATCAATTTGTTTTAACAATTTATCTTGATCTTTTTGTGACCCATAGTGAAAATTATTACCTTCCGAATTAATTTTCGAAAGATTGTCGTAGTGAAAAATATGAACATCGCTAATAAAAATAAGATCTATGATCTCGTCTGCGACCGCAGACTGATAGTTGTTGTTTATTTTTATTATGATGTTGTCAGTGTTTTGCTTGGCACTTTGTGCCAGACACAGTATTGCCGTTAATGCATTTATGCTTTGGTCAACGGCATAAACCTTTCCATCCGGTCCTACTATTTCGCTAAATTTGAATGTGTATCTACCGTTTCCACATCCAAAATCTAGAATAGTACTATTTTTTCCGATGTACTTGTTTTCAACAAGTATATCGATTTTTTTCATTTTTTCCATTGTCGCTGAAGAATAAGCTTCCTTGAACAGTTTCATGGAATTGGAGATGTCGTTATTTTTCAGAACAGTTAGTTGTTCTTCATAAAATAAGACATCGTTTTTTGTAATTGTATAAATCCTTTTGGCTGGTTCGGGAGAAGTAGTTAGCAATGCTTCGATTTCGTCTTCATCTGGTACCTGAATCGTACCAATATCTATAATTGTTGGTACAGGGTTAGGACTATGAGTTAGGGTTACGGTATGAGTATCTTTAACTTCTACTACCTCGATTATTTTATTGATTTTTGGAGTTATTGTTAATCCTCCGAGTAAATAGCCGATTATTAATGTTGTCAAAATTACAAAAAAATACTTTTTCATTCATATCATTCCTTTTAAATCAAATTTTTAATAAAGCCATTAAAATTACTTAGATAATTTTTAACACATAAAATAATTATCTAAGTTTATTATATTAACCTATTTTTTTATACTATGTCAATAATTAAATTTAATTAGTATTTGAATAAATTGCATTTAATTGTAGTTTTTCGAAATTTGTATAAGTATTTTATCCTTTGTAACCATTTATGACTTAATTATACTGAATTTTATTAAATTATCCACATTCTAATTTTACGCCATCTTTGGTATACTTAGTTTAAATATTCGTATTAAAAACTACTCTTTAAGGAGGGTTGTTGCTAAAAAGATTTCACAATAATCAGAATTGGTGGACTATTATAGTAGTAGTTTTTATTGCATCTATATGTGTATTTTTTAACTATTCTCAATCTTTGGCAATGTCTAATACTTTACATTACCAAGCACGACTAATGAATAAATCAGGTAATATTGTTTCAAATGGTTATTACACCGTGTCTTTTTCTCTTTACACCCAGTCTTCAGGCGGATCTTCTTTTTGGTCAGAAACTCATACTCTTTATGCTACCCGCGGTTATGTAGATGCACAGCTAGGGTCTATTACTCCACTTAACACTGATTTTTCAGGTTCTGACTATTATTTAGGAGTAAGAATTGGGTCTGACTCTGAGATGACTCCTAGAAAACAACTAGGCTCTGCCCCGTGGTCTTTAAATGCATCTAATTCTCAAGCTCTACAAGGAGCAACGCCTGGCACAGGATCTAATAATATACTAAAACTTAATTCTTTAGGAGAAATTGATATTGCAGCTGGAATAAAATCTGCAGGTACATTAGAAGCATCAAATGGTTTAAATATTACTGGCGGATCAGTTTCACTTCCAGCAAATTCAATAACTTATTCATCACTTAATTTGGCAAATCAAATACAAGGATCTGACCTAGCATCAAATATTTCCATCAATACTTCTGGAGATATTACAACTTCCGGAACAATGAATATTACTGGCGCATTTGAGCTTAATTCAGTTACTGTTTTGGCAACAGCAGGGGAGATTAATGTACTTGGTGGTTATACTGGAAACACCAATGATCTTAATATTCTCTCAGGTGGTGCTTTAGCTGGCGTTACATCAACAAATTTTCAATATTTAGTAGGTACAACATCAAATTTACAAACTCAATTAAATTCAAAACTAAATCTTTCTGGCGGCACCATGAGTGGTGCTATTAACATGGGAGGGAATAATATTACAGGAACTGGTGATATTAGTTTTAATGCAGTAACAAATACTATCGCTGGCATACAAAATCAAAACTTACTTGACCTTTCTGCCAACGAAACAATTACTGGAGGATGGTCGTTTAACAACAATATTACAGTTGCAGATGGACAGTGGGTGGGGTTAGGAGCTACTGATGCTAGGATATTGTTTACTGAAGTTGGAGCAACCGACTCTATTACGGTGCAAAATGCTAATTTAATCGTTGATAATATTTATCCGAGCAATGTTACAGCAGGTACTTTACGATTAGGTAATAGCATAGATGCGACAAGTGTATTAGATTTAAGATTTAATAGAGTGACCATGTTGAATGTAGAGGCTTCTAATAATGACACAATATTTACTATCAACCAGGCAGGTGTAAATGTAGAAAACACTACTGGTATAACTGTAGAAAACAATGCTTTTACTAATGATGAAAATTATGTAGCTAAATTTATTGGTAATTCTAGCATTGGTCAAATATTTGGTATTAAAACTAGGGGTGGTGTAGTTGGCGGTGGTACTTGGACTGGCCAATCAACAGGAGCATGGACTATAGATGGTGTAGAGGCATATATAGATATTACTTTAGATGGTAATGCTCGTTTGGCGGTAAATGATTTGGTATATATTACTCCTGCCTCGCAACCACAGGGAATTTATTGGGTTGATTCTGTAAATGCTGGAATCCCACCAGGTTTTAGAATTCGTTCAAATAATAATGGTGAAAATATGCAATTTAATTGGATGATAATAAGATTGCCATAAAAAAAATCTCTCAATTGAGAGATTTAGTTACTTTATTCAAAATCGGCAAAACATCTTGACGATTTTTTATTTTTGCAAGATCTAACGGAGTGTTGCCGTTTGCATCCGTTTTTTTTGGATCTGCACCCCTAGCTAGCAGAATATGGATCGCCAGCTCGTGGTCCGCTTCAACTATAGGATACCCATCTAATTTTGTCTGAGCATCCATTTTTGATGCGTAGTGCAAAGGAGTTTGCCCTATATTGTCATTGGAGTTGGGGTCTATTCCGTTATCCAAGCTCCAGACGATACAACGGGTTCTAGCCCTGTAGCTTTGGATGTGCAGGATTGTCCGACCTACCTCATCCTTTATGTTGACATCTACACCTAGGGCAATTAGTTGTTCTAGTCGTTCTATATTGTCTGCGGTGTAGTGTGCTATTGTCCAATAGCACTGATTGGGATTTTTTGCATTAGGCTCTACGGTTTTATTTTTTATCATTTCTAATGCATTATCCCATTTGTCTTCTTCTATATACTCAAAAAATTTTTTATTGCTTCTGCTTCGCCTATTATCTGATTCAAGACCTTGAATCTTCATTTTTGGTATGACTGGTTTTATTTCCGATGAAGGTTTCACAATTATCGCTATTCGGAAGGAAATAATTATTGTTAGAAAAGCAATAATTGTTATTATGTAATAAACAATATTTTTTTTGGTGTTGTTCATTGGTTCACACCTCGCATTTTTTCAATATGTAGAAGTTGTAGTCACTAATTACTTCGTCGTAATCTTTGACTATTTCGAAACCAAATTTTTTCATTAGTTTTTTGAAGGTTTCCTTTGTTACGGCGATTTCTCCACCATGTTTTCCTTCTATGACAACTAATGTCGCATTAGGCTTCATTGCTTTTTTAACCGATAACACGAAGTTTTTATTTTCTTCATATATTGCATTTTCGATCCTGGACTGCTCTTCTTCGTCAGGATTTATTTCTGAAGCTAGTCCATTTTCTTTTTTTTCTGGATCGTAAAACAGTAGATGCACATCCTTTATGAATGCAATATCTAATATTTCATTTGGCAGTGTTAAATCGTAGGTTCTATTAAGAATAATTGAAATGTTATCATAATAGTAACCCTTTTCTCCGTATTTTTCTGCCATTTTTGTTCGCAATTGCATTTGATACCACAGAACATACGGATTAATATCTGTGGAGTAAACCTTTCCTGTTTTTCCAACTACTTGAGAAAAGGGAAAGGTGTCATATCCGTAGGCAGCGCCAATGTCAGCAATAGTTTGACCTTCTTTTAATTCGATCATGTCGATTATTATTTCTGGTTTAACATGACCAAATCTATTTGAGTGCAATATTCCTTTTGCACACTCAAATAGATCTTGTTGACTTTTTTCTTCAAAGTAAATTGGGTCATTTATTGCAGTTGGGTAAAATATTTTAAGCCCAGTTGATTTAACAACGCCTGAACTCAAGTTTATATTGTCGACCGTGTATTCCGGGGTAATCTCAGCTGCGGTTATGGTTTTAGTTGTAGTTGAAAAAGTTGGGATGTTCTCTTGGACTGCCACATAGGCAGATCCTACTAGGAGGATTATTGTCGAGACAATAATCAGTGTTAAAAATGAAAATTTTTTCATTTTTCTTTCCTCCTTTTTTTAAATAACCGTTGAATCTATTTTAGTATATCACACTTGCTCATACTTTTTTATTGACGCTGATGCAAAATACGATTCACTAAAACACAAAATCTTATCAATAATTTTGCAATTTGTCAATTATTTGTGGTTTAAAATCACACCAAATTACTAACCTCCGGGGTTTGCAAGAAATTTGCAGGTTCGAGCCTTTTACTAACCTCGTAGGTTTGCAAAAGGTTGTTAGTTTTAAGTAATTATTATTTTCTCAATAATTACTCTTGATATAGTGATTGAAAAATGTTAATATCAATCTAATTTTGTAATTCATAATTAGTATTTTAAAAATAAGGAGGGTGAGTGTATTGAAATATTTTAGGAAATTGTTAAGTGTTATGGTAGTGTTTGTTGTCGCAGTAATTTTTAATGGATGTTCTGCACAAATTACCCTAACACTAAATCCAGACGGAAGTGGTAAGGGTAGTATTGTGTGCATGGGAGTTGAACAAAAAATTTCTCGACAAGAAGTGGAAAGCCAATTAACAGATCTTGGCTTTAAGGTAACAGAAATTAAAGAGTATGATGGTTATTTGGTTGCGAATTTTCAATTTAGTAAATTGCCACCATACACTGGCTTGCATCAAATTGTAACAAAAAACGGAGATGTAAGATTTTATTCCAAAGATCCTATATTGCCACCCCATTCTTTAATATTAATCACACCAGGTGAGATTACAAACTATAAGAATGGAATAATACAAGAAAAAAATAAAATTTTAATAACCAATGGGTTTGTTGATATTAGTTATAAAAATCAGCGATCTCCTTGGGCATCAATATTATTAATTTTAATTATTGCAGTTTCTTGTACCATTTTATATAAATTTTCTTAAGCAACAATTACGGGATATATTAATCCCGTTTTTTTTAATTAAATTTTTAAAAATTACTAACTTCCGGGGTTTGCTAGAAATTTGCAGGTTCAAGCCTTTTGCTAACCCCGGGGGTTAGTAAAAGGTTGTTATAATGGTGATTTTTGTTACAATAAATTTACTATGAGTTTGTATTTAAAATACCGACCACAAAAATTTAAAGATTTAGTTGGTCAAGATACAACTAAAAAAATATTAGAAAATGCCATTAAAACAGGTGCTACTAGCCATGGCTATCTTTTTGTGGGTCCAAAAGGAACTGGTAAAACTTCTTCTGCCCGACTTTTATCTAAAGCATTAAATTGTACTAATCGAAAATCACTGCAATCTGAACCTTGTAACCAATGTTCTAGTTGTAAGGAAATTTCAAGCGGACATTCGCTAGATGTACTAGAGATTGATGCTGCAAGTAATAGAGGTATTGATGAAATTAGAGATTTAAGAGACAAGATTCGGTATGCACCTTCTGGTTCTAAATACAAAATATTTATTATTGATGAAGTTCATATGCTTACAAAAGAAAGCTTTAATGCTCTTTTGAAAACATTGGAGGAGCCACCAAAACACGCAATATTTATTATGGCAACAACTGAACCAGATAAGGTGCCAGACACAATTTTATCTCGAGTTCAAGAATTTCAATTTAATCGTGCTCTTATTAATGATTTGGTAAAAAGGATAAGTCAAATTGTCAAAATCGAAAAAATAAAAATCGAAAATGCTGCTATAAATCTTATTGCACAAAAATCAGACGGTTCTTTTCGTGATGCACTTTCAATTTTAGACCAGGTTAATTCCGTTGGAGAAAAAAATATAACTTTGAATATTGTAGAAAAAACTATTGGTTTAGTGGGCGCCGAAAAAGTTGGAGATTTCATTGAATATCTAACAGATAAAAAAATAACACTTGCTTTAGAATTAATTAGTAGTATACACATTAAAGGATTTGATTTAGTAGAATTTAATAACCAAATAATTCACTATTTAAGAAATTTATTGATTTTTTCTTCAAAGGCCAAGATAAATTTAATTGTTGCTGAAAAAGAATTAAAAAGAATGAAGAATATTGCTGAAAAAATAAAGATTTCTGAAATTTTAGATATTTTGGCAATTTTTATTGGTATTTCAAAAGAAATAAAAATTATTGATTCACCAGAGCTTCCACTTGAGCTTGCTGTATATGAGGTTTGTGAAAAGAAACAAGAATCATTAAAGTTAAATAATAATTTAGAATTAGAGAAGAAAATCAGCCCAGGTATTATTAAGAATAAATTAGAGGTTAAGAAGGAATTAATTAAAGAAAATTCTGTTCAAGAATCCAAAAAACAAGTAGAAACAATTAAAAGCGAAGATATTGATGTTTACAATCCTCAGGAAAAATGGAATGAGTTTATTGATAAAGTTGGAGAAGCTAACCGTTCATTGTCTTTATTGTTGAAAGATTCAAATTTTTCAGGAATAAGCAATAATGAATTTAAAATAAGCGTTAAATTTAAATTTTACGCAGAAAAAATCACTGAAAATAAAAATTATTCAACATTAGTTGAAAAAATAGAGCAAGTTTTTGGTAAAAAATGCAAAATAAATTGTCTGATTGATGATGCTCAAATTGTTGATGCAGCTCAAATTGACTCTTCTAAAAAAAATAGTAAAAATGATTTAGTTTCACAAGCGATGGATGTGTTTGATATATAATGTATTGTAAACGCTGATTTTATTTATTTGGGTTTAGATGAAAAACAAGATCTGCTAATAACATAAGTTATTGTATGGGAATGGCTATGAAGTTAGTATAGAAAATCGGGTTAAGTTTATCAGTTAAACACAATAATTTAACTCTTTAACCAAACTAGCTTTTTAACTCTAACCATATAATAATATAATTAACATATTTAAAAAAAATAGTAGGAGAAACATATTTTTTATCCACTTGTTTTCCTCAATTTAGTTTTTTAAACCTTAAAATTGATATAAAAATTAATTTTATTTATATTATCAATATGAAAAGAACAAAAATTGGACAATCAAATAAAAATTCTGAATTACGAATACCGCCTCAAAGCATTGAAGCAGAACAGTCTGTTTTGGGTTCGGTTTTACTATCTAAAGATGCAATAATTCAAATTGGTGATGCGCTACACCCAGACGATTTTTATGAGGAAAGACATAAAAACATTTTTCAAGCTATGGTAGAATTATTTGAAGAGCGTCGGCCAATAGATATTGTGACTTTATCTGATAAATTAGAAAAAGCAAAAATAATTGATGCTGTTGGCGGAGCAACATATTTAACAACCTTAGTAAATTCTGTGCCAACAGCTGCTCATGCTGAACATTATGCTGAAATTATTAAAAACAAATCAGTTTTGCGTCGTTTATTACAAGCAGCGATAAATATTACTCAAATGGGTTACGACGAAAACAGAAAAATTGACGATGTTCTGGATCAATCGGAAAAAGAATTGTTTTCAGTTTCGCAAAAATTTTTTCGACAATACTTTACTCCTGTAAAATCAATTTTAACTGAAGCATTCGATAGAATTGATGAATTGCATAAACAAAAGGGTCAGTTAAGAGGAATTGCAACTGGGTATCGCGATTTAGATAATATTTTAGCTGGTCTGCAAGAATCAGATTTAATAATTTTAGCAGCTCGACCATCGATGGGAAAAACTTCATTGGCTTTAAATATTGCTCAGTTTGTTGCTACAAATATAAAAAAAAGTGTTGGTATTTTTTCTTTAGAACAATCTAAAGAGCAATTAGTTGATAGATTGCTTTGTTCTCAGGCGGGCATAGATGCTTGGAAATTAAGAACTGGCAATTTGTCTGAACTAGATTTTCCAAAGATCGGCCATGCCATGGGAATTCTTTCAGAGGCGCCACTTTACATTGACGATTCGCCGATGTTAAATGTTATGGAGATTCGAACAAAAGCAAGAAGATTGCAAGCTGAGCACAATTTGGGTTTGCTTATGATCGATTATTTGCAGCTTATGCAGGGTAGAAGAACATCTAATGATACAAATAGAGTCCAAGAAATTTCTGAAATATCTAGAGGTCTTAAAGGGCTTGCTAGGGAATTAAATGTTCCAGTGATTGCGCTGTCTCAACTTTCTAGAGCGGTAGAGCATAGACCAGATAAACGGCCAGTGTTGGCAGATTTAAGAGAATCAGGATCAATTGAACAGGATGCAGATGTAGTTATGTTTATATATCGTGAAGATTATTATGATCCTGACACAGAAAGAAAAAACATCGCAGATATTTTAGTTAAAAAACATAGGAATGGTCCTATTGGATCTGTAGAATTATATTTTCATCCAGAGCAAACTAAATTTAGAACTATTGAAAGAAAACAAGTAGATAATATTGAACTGTAAAAGATAGAAGCAGATATACGCAGATAGTAACGCAGATCTACGCTGATAAATTTCCGCTTTTTTTCTGCGTAGTAATCCGCGTCGTTCAGCTTTTATTAAATAGTTATCCACAGGATGATTTTTGATTTATCCACAGGTAAGAACTTAAATCTAAAATCATAAATCTAAAATCTAACATTTTAACCTGTTAATTTGTTTATTTTTATTAAGGGCTTGACATGTCTATTGGTAATTGGTATTATATTATAATCAACGAAAAAGCAGGAGGGAACATTAAAAAGGAGGGATTATTGGTAGAGTCAGTATGTCTCGAATTAATTATGTACTCACAATTCGGGACAAGCTGATCCTACTAACACATTAAACAAAAACAAAACGAAACTTAAAATAGATTGTAGGATCAACCAGCGTAATATAGGCCACATAAGTAACTCTTTCTTGGGAATAATATCTCCGGAAGGAGATACAATAAGGCCGATATATCGCCTTAGACCCAAGAGAAACTGCAGCCACTTTATTAAAAAATGGAGGGCTACAAGCAGATAACTCCTGGGTCTTTTAATATAGCTACGAATCTTTACAAATCATGAATAACATACTAATTACTACAAATAAATTATTAACTAGTTAACTAATAGCTGATATACTAAAAACTAAAAACATAAACCATATTCCACTTACGGAGTGGAATATGGTATGTCTTTGTCATTTTGTGTTTATAAATAAAATTCAAGAGTTTATGGTATGGATAAAATTTTTGTAGTAATGAGATTTTAATAGTTACTGAGCGAGATGTAGCGAGATATGCAGTATGGATACGGTAATTTACGCATTTTTTTGTTATACTAAAAACATGGATATTTTAGAGGATTTAAACAAAAAACAACAGGAAGCGGTGCTGGCCACAGAAGGGCCAGTTTTGATATTAGCTGGAGCAGGAAGCGGTAAGACCAAAGCTTTAACACATAGATTAGCATATTTAGTTTTAGAAAAAAATATAAGTCCATATAATATTTTAGCAGTAACATTTACAAATAAAGCAGCAACAGAAATGAGTAGTCGAGTGGCCCGACTACTCATTTCAAATAACAAATCACAAATAACAAGTTCCAAACAAATTCAAAATTTCAATGATCAAAATCTAAAAAATTCGAAAATTGTTTCGGATTTAGATATTCGTGCTTCAGAGTTGGCAAACGCTAAACGTTTGCCGTGGATGGGTACTTTTCATAGTATTTGTGTAAAAATTTTGCGTCGAGAAATTCACCAAATAGGATTTGAAAGAAGTTTTGTAATTTATGATCAGAGTGATAGTTTGAGTTTAATTAAAAAAATATGTAAAGATTTGAGTATTGATATAAAAGAGAATAATCCGAAGGCAATTAAAAATTTTATTTCTGGTGCTAAAAATGAATTAATTCGTGCAAAAGAATATCATAATTATGTTGATAATCCTTTTTTAGAAAAGGTCGATAAAGTTTACACGGAGTATCAAAAGCGTTTAAAGCGCGCCAATGCGCTTGATTTTGATGATCTGTTGGTTTTAACTCTAGAACTTTTTGACAAGTTTCCAGAAGTTTTAAATAAGTATCAGAAAATATTTCGTTATATTTTAATTGATGAGTATCAAGACACAAATACTGTTCAATATGAATTAATAAAAGCATTAGCAAAAAAACACAAAAATGTTTGTGTAGTAGGCGATGATTATCAGGCAATTTACGGATTTAGGGGAGCAAATTTTCGTAATATTTTAAATTTTGAGAAAGATTATTCTAATGCAAAAATTATTAAGCTCGAACAAAACTATCGATCAACGGGTAATATTTTATCTGCTGCGAATGATTTAATAAAATATAATCGAAGTAGAACAGAAAAAAAATTATGGACAGAAAAAAAAGATGGAGCACCTATTACAATTTATGAAGCAAGTGATCATGAAGATGAAATTAATTTTGTGGTAGACGAAGTGGAAGCTTTAATATCTGAGCAAAAAAGCTTAAATAATTTTGTTATATTATATAGAACTAATGCTCAATCTAGAGTTGTTGAAGAAATTTTATTAAAAAGATCAATTCCTTATAAAATAGTTGGAGCAGTGCAATTTTATCAACGCAAGGAAATTAAAGATGTTTTAGCATATTTGCGTTTGATTGCGAATCCTGATGATGAAGTATCACTGGAGAGAATCATTAATGTTCCTACAAGAGGGATTGGCGCTAAAACTCTGGGAAAAATCCTAAATTCTAAATCCGAAATCCTAAATAAATTCAAAAATCAAAATTCAAAAATTCAAAATTTTTTTGAAATGATGGAAAAGTTTAGGAAAAGAGTTCCAGAAATGACACCCGCAGACTTGATTGAACATGTTATTGACGAAGCCGGATATAGAAAGATGCTTTTAGATGAAAAAACCGAGCAAGCCGAAATGAGATTGGAAAATATTGAAGAATTAAAATCAGTAGCGTCAAAGTATACTAATTTAGAAAGTTTTTTAGAGGAGATTGCATTAGTTTCTGATATTGATAATTATAATAAAAACCAAGATGTTTTAACCCTAATGACACTTCATAATGCAAAAGGTTTAGAATTTCCTGTAGTTTTTATTGCAGGAATGGAAGAGGGGTTGTTTCCTCATTCTAGAAGTATTTTAGATTCTTCAGAACTTGAAGAGGAAAGGCGATTAGCCTATGTGGGTATAACTCGAGCCAAAGAAAGATTATACTTAACTTATGCACAATCTCGATTAATTTATGGAAATATCCAAAGTAATATTAGGTCCAGATTTATAGATGAAATACCTGAAGAATTCAAAGAACAACTATAAACTTTTTACACAATTTGACAAATATTATTTATAGTATATATTTAATTTAAATGTAAAAAATGGAGCAAAAAAGTGCAAAAACATATTAAAAAAAATATTATATATTATTTTAAAAAAAGGAACTATTAGTTCCTTTTTTTTATGGAGGAAAAAATGAAACATGAAAATAAACATTTGCTTTCTTTGGCTAATCTAAGTTCAAAAGACGCTCTGTTTGTTATTAATTTAGCAAAAAAGATTAAACAAAATCCGAAAAAATTTAAGCATGCTTTAAAAGATAAAACACTTTTAATGATTTTTGAAAAACCATCACTTAGGACTAGGGTCAGTTTTGAAGTTGGTATGACACAATTAGGTGGTCATGCGATATATTATGATGTTTCAACTTCACCTCTTGGAAAAAAGGAAACGATAGAGGATACAGCCAAAACTGTATCTAGATATGTTGATATTATAATGGCTAGAATGTTTAAATTTTCTGATATTAAAAAACTAGCTCAGAATGCTAGTATTCCAGTAATAGATGCACTATCAGACGAAAATCATCCGTGTCAGATTTTAGGAGATTTACTAACAATACTTGAGAAAAAGAAAAGTTTTAAAAAACTAAAATTAGTTTATTTTGGTGATTGTGAAAATAATGTTACTTATTCTCTTATGCATGGTTGTGCACTTATGGGGATAGACATGGTGGCAGTTTGCCCAAAAGATAAAGAATTTATGCCAAAAACTGAAATTGTAGATATTGCTAGAAATATTGCAAAAAAAACAAATGTAAAAATTGAAGTATCTCATGATGTGCAGAAATCAGCTACTGGTGCCGATGTTATTTATACTGATTCCTGGATGAGTTATCATGTTGATCCTAAGAAAGCTAATACAAGAATAAAAAAATTAAAGCCATATCAAGTTACAGAAAAAGTTTTATCTTATGCTAAAGATAATGTCATTTTTATGAATTGCTTACCTGCTATGCGAGGCATGGAACAAACAGAAGATGTTATTGATGGCAAAAATTCAATAGTATTTGATCAGGCAGAAAATCGGTTGCACATACAAAAAGCAATTATGCTTTGGTTACTTAAAATTAATAAATAAAATAAATATTATCTAGGAGAAAAAATGAAAACTAGATCAAAAAAATCATTTCGATGGACGAAAAAAGATATTGTATCGATTAATGATTTTTCTAAGCAGGAAATATTACATGTTTTAGACACTGCTAAAAAATTTGATGGAAAAAAACATAAACAATATTTAAAAAATAAAATTATGGCATCAATGTTTTATGAATCATCTACTAGAACTAGGTTGTCTTTCCATTCAGCCATGAAACAATTAGGCGGGCTTGTAAATGGATTTTCATCTGCAAAATCAAGTTCTGCATCCAAAGGGGAAAGTGTGTTTGATACTATAAAAATGGTAGAATCCTATGCGGATGTTATTGTGATGAGGCATTTTATAGAGGGTTCAGCAAGGTTGGCTGCAGAATCTACAGATAAACCTTTTTTAAATTCAGGAGATGGATCTAACGAACATCCAACTCAAACAATGCTTGATTTGTATACCATCAAAAAAGAACTAGGAACGCTTGAAAATTTACATATTGGATTGGCTGGTGATTTAAAATATGGCAGAACTACACATTCGTTAGTAAGAGCTATGTCGCATTTTAAAACAACCTTTTATTTTATTGCACCAGATGCCTTATCTATTCCTCAAACATACAAAAAATTAGTAAAACAGAAAAATCTTAAATTTTACCAGACAGAGCAGTTGAGTAAATTTATTCCTAAGTTAAATGTGCTTTATATGACTCGTATTCAGAAAGAAAGATTTCCCGATGAAGCTGAATATGAAAAATATAAGGGAATATTTGTATTGGATAAAAAACTTTTAGAAAATGCAAATCAAAATTTAAAAATTATGCATCCTTTGCCTCGAGTTAATGAAATCAGTACTGATGTTGATAAAACAAAACATGCTGTTTATTTTCGACAAGCAGCCAATGGAATACCAGTAAGAAAGGCGCTTTTATGCCTTACGATGGGGGTAGTAAAATGAAAAAAACATCAAAAAATTTACTTGCAGTTTCTCCAATTGAAAGTGGTACTGTAATAGATCATATTCCTGCCGGGAAGTCATTAAAAATTTTGGATTTACTTAATTTACCTAATGGTGAAAAAATAATGCTAGGTGTTAATTTTAGTTCAAAAAAATTAGGGAGAAAAGATATTATTAAAGTTGATAAGAAGATATTTACTCAGAATGAATTAAATAGAATAGCACTTCTTGTTCCTGATTCAACAATAAATATTGTTAAGAATTCTAAAGTAATTAAAAAATATAATTTAAAGCTTCAAAACGAACTTTTAGGAATTATTAAATGTCCTAATCCAAAATGTATATCTTATTTAGAACCACATACGCTCGTATCAAAGTTTTATGTTATTGAAAAAAAACCTTTAACAATAAAATGTCATTTTTGTGAAAGAGAATTTGTTGAAAAGGATATTAATTATTTATGAAAACCAATCTAGTGGGAGGTTATGTTTGGATGGAGGGGCTAAAAAAAATAAACATCCAAATTAAAGATGGAAAAATTTTTGATATAAATAAAAAATTATCTTATGCAAATAGAACTATTAATTTAAATGGCAAGGTTATTTTACCAGGAATTATTGACTCGCATGTTCATTTTCGCGATTTTTTGGATAGTTATAAAGAGGATTGGCAAAGCGGTTCAAAAGCTGCAGTTACAGGAGGAATTACAACAGTGCTTGATATGCCCAATAATAATCCACCAATGTTATTATTAGATGACCTAAAAAATAAGCGAAAAATATCATCGGAAAAAAGTTTGGTAAACTATGGATTTTATTTTGGTTCGAGCATGGATAATATTGATGCAATTCAAACAGTTAAAAATGTTGCTGCAACTAAAGTTTTCATGAATCTTTCAACCGGAAAAATGATGATTGAAGATGATTATACTTTACTAGAAATTTGGAAAAATTCTAGAATGGTAGCTGTGCATGCAGAAGGTGAGATGGTGAAAAAAGCAATCAACTTAACTAAAATAACAGGAACTTGCTTATATTTATGTCATATTTCATCAAAAAACGAGATAGATTACATTAGAAATAATTCTATTGCACAAAGGTTGCGTAAAGCAGGCAAATTATTTGTAGAAGTAACACCGCACCATTTATTTTTAACTCAAAAAGATGAAAATAATTTTGTGAAGATGAAACCGTCACTTAAAACAAAAGAGGATCAAAAAGCGCTTTGGCAGGCGATTGATGAGGGGATAGTTGATACAATTGGAACAGATCACGCGCCTCATACCAGGGAAGAAAAAACAAAAGATGACAGTCCTTTTGGAGTTCCTGGCGTAGAAACAATGTTGCCACTTTTATTAGATGCTTATAACAAAAAGAAAATATCATTAAATAAAATTATTGATTTAATTTGTAAAAATTCTGTGAAAATATTTGGGATTAAAAATAAGGGTGAAGTAAAAATTGGAAATGATGCTGATTTAACAATAATTGATTTGAATTTAATTAAAAAAGTAAATAATCAAAAACTTTATACAAAATGCGGGTGGAGTCCATTCGTTGACAAAAAATTAAAGGGTTGGCCAATCATGACAATCGTAAATGGAAATGTTGTATTTGACAGAGGTAGAATTTTTGATAAGGTAAAAGGCAAGGAAGTTAAATTTATAATGAAAAATAAACCAAATTTATCAGTTGAGATTGCGGGGATAACTTGGCAAAATCCGGTAACCACTGCATCGGGTACTTATGGAGTAGATTGGCCAAGTTCGAAAAATCTTAATGAAAAAAAACTTGGCGCCTTAACTTGCAAAACTATTACGCTTGAACCTCGAGAGGGACATAAGCCGCCGACAATGATAAAAGTTGAAGGTGGAATGCTAAATGCTGTAGGGCTCAAAAATTCTGGGGTAAAAGATTTTATTAAAAATGAATTGCCAAAACTTATTCATCTACGAGGTGAAAGAAGTTCACACCTCGTAGGTGTGAATAAGGTTTTTTTACCGCTTATTATATCGATTGCCGGTAAAGATTCAAAAGAATATATTCAACTTGCAAAGATACTAGATAAAGAAAAAAAAATTGATTATTTGGAATTGAATTTTTCCTGTCCAAATGTGCATACTGGTATGGCAATTGGAACTGATCCATACGAGATTAAACTCGTGACTCAAAAAATTCGGCAAGTAACAAATAAACCAATTATTGTGAAACTTTCTCCTAATGTGACAGATATTAAGGCCTGTGCAAAGGCAGCAGAAGATGGTGGTGCTGATGTTGTATCACTTATTAATACTTTAATGGGAATGGCAATTAATCTGGATCAGAGAAAACCGATTTTAACCAATAATACCGGGGGATTATCGGGTCCAGCTGTAAAACCGGTGGCATTAAGAATGGTTCATCAGGTTTATCAAGCAGTAAAAATACCAATTATTGCCATGGGTGGAATATCAAATGCGCAAGATGCTTTAGAGTTTATTGTGGCTGGAGCAACTGCAGTATCTGTTGGAACTGCTAATTATTTGAACCCAAAGATTACGCAAGAAATTGTTAAAGGAATAGAAGAATATTTACACAATAATAATATTGATGATATTAATAAATTAAGAGGAACATTAGAATTAAATACAAATATAATCGTAAACCACCTACGAGGAGTGGAACTTCTTTCACCTCGTAGGTGTGTAAGCGAGCAAGTTAGGCTTGCGATGGCGGGCAGGGGGGAAGAAAGGAAAAATATGACATTTTTAGAAATGCTTAGGAAAAAACAAAGAGAGAATAATTCAATGGTTTGTGTGGGGCTCGACACATCAATTAGTAAATTACCAGAAGGGTTAGCTAAAAATTCACAAGGAGTGTATCAATTTAATAAAGCTGTTATTGATGCCACAGCTGATTTAGTATGTGCCTATAAACCAAATTTTGCTTTTTATGAGGCAGATGAAACTTTAGATGCTCTGAAAAAAACAGTGGAATATGCTCACAAAAAAGGTGTACCAATTATTGTTGATGCTAAAAGGGGTGATATTGGCAATACTAATGAGGCATATGCTAAGGCGATTTTTGAAACATTCGGTTTTGATGCTTCAACTGTAAATGGTTATATGGGGCATGATTGTATTGAACCGTTTGCTAAGTATAAGGATAAAGGTGTTATAGTGGTGGTTCGTTCATCAAATCCTGGTGCGCGTGATATTCAAGATATAAAAGATGTAAATGGTAAACCGGTTTATATGCACATGCTCGAAAAAGTAAGAGACCAGTGGAATACTAATGGCAATCTTTTAATGGTAGCAGGCGCAACATATCCAGAGGAGTTAGCTGAAATTCGTCAAGCAGCACCAGATATGGAATTCTTAGTTCCAGGAGTTGGTAAGCAGGGTGGATCTGTGGCAGAAGTGGTACAAAATGGAATGAATTCCGAAGGTTTTGGAATGATAATAAATTCTGCTCGTGGTATTATTTATGCATCAAGTGGCAAAGATTTTGCCCAAGCTTCTAGAATAAAAACCAAACAATTGCGTGATGAAATTAATAAACATAAAACCGCAAAATTAGTACTAGATTTATTTAGCAAAGAAGCAATTAAATTTGGTAATTTTACTTTAAAGTCAGGACTTAAATCACCAATTTACATTGATTTAAGACCGCTAGTTTCTTACCCAGATTTAATGGAACAAATTGCCAAAGAAATGACAAATCTAGTAAAAAATATTAAGTTTGATATTATGGCAGGTGTTCCATATACAGCACTTCCAATTACAGTTCATATGTCAAGGATTTTAAATAAACCAATGATTTATGCCAGACGAGAAACTAAATCTTATGGTACGGGTAGAAAAATAGAAGGAGTTTATAAAAAAGGCGATAGATGTATTATTATTGATGATATGATTACAGATGGTGGAAGTAAGTTTGAGAATATTGAGCCAATGAAAAAAGCTGGGATGAAGGTTAAAGATGTAGTTGTAGTATTAGATAGAGAACAGGGAGGGGGTAAGAATTTGGCGAAAAAAGGATATAAGCTTACATCACTTTTAAAATTAACTGATGTGCTTGAGATACTTAAGGAATATCAAAAGATAACGGATGAAAAATATCAAGAAGTGATGGAATATTTAAAGAAAACTCAGACAAGTAAATAGTTTAAAACTAAAATCTTAAAACTTAAAACTAATAACTATAACTCAAATCTAAAGATTTAGATATAATGATGTTATATTTTAGTGTCATTCTGAGCGTAGTCGAAGAATCTAATTTTTCTTTTTTAAAAATACTGATTTTGGGTAAAAAAAAGACCGCGTGAATCGTACTCACGCGGTTTGTGATGTTTAGTTTAAAATCTTTCGACAGATCTAGGACCTGTCATGCGGTCGATATGATCTGAATAATCCGACCGATCATGCTTTTCTTTTTTTGCCAAATCTTTCTTTTCTTTTTTTTGTTTTTCTGAAAGATTCGACAAAAACACTCGAATTTCTTCTAAGTGCTTGTTATATCTTAAAATCATTGTTTCACCTCCTTTTAATATGTTAATTTGCTATATAATAAAGCAAGTAGTTAGTGTAGCAAATGAATTAGATTAAATCAAGAGTTTGGTAATTTAAAAAGGACTCGCGCACATGTTCCTTTGTTGCTTGTGCTTGAGTCCTTTGGTTTTTGGGAAAAACTACCCTCCTTTCATCTAGGATAATCTTAAAAAAGCCACCGGCTTTTTAAGGAACTTTTTTAATTATTAATTATTATATATTAAAATTACGTTGTATGTCAATAATTTGATCGATTAGTTGATAGTTTAGTAGTGTGTAATAAAAATAAATTTATTAACCTCAGCGCAAATCATTTCTGTAATTTATTACATAGCGTTATTACAGAACTTTCATGTACGGAGCGAGTATGATTATTATTTATGGTTAGGCAGAGTTATTCACCCCAGTAGTAGAACCTATGGTTCACTACTGGGCAAGCATTTTTGTTTTGACTAAACAAGAACTTATCAACAATTGACACACTTTGTGGCTTTAATATAATCAAAAAAGATGAAGAAAATTATAATTATAATTTCAATTTTAGTTGTCAGTTTTGTGATATGTTCTAAAAGGGTTACTGGCCAAAATCAAAACTTATCAATATCTGACAATGCTAATAAAAAAGTTGTAACAATAGGTGAAATAGATTATTTAGAAGAAACTTACTTTACACCGAGCGGACTTTTTAGTTTAAATGAGATGATAGAAAGTTTAGATGTAGAAGTTTTTACAGAGGATAGGGTAGAGGTGTTTCCAGATCCGAAATTTGGATTGGGTTCTATTTTAACCATTACTAGAGCAACACCTGTAAAAGTTATTGATGCTAGAAAAGAACAGGTTTATCGAACTTGGAAAGCTAAAGTTTCTGAATTATTTGAGGAAGTGGGAATTGAGGTAGGGGATAAAGACAAGATAAGTGTGAATTTGGATCAGAATTTAAGTTTTGATATGGAAATAAAAATTACACGAGTTTTATCTGGTAGTGATTTTGAATACGAAGATATTGATTATAAAACAGTTACAAAAAAGGACCCAAACCTTGAAAGGGGAGTAACAAAAATATCACAAACTGGCAGAAAAGGTAAAAAAAAATTAATATATAATATTACTAGAGAAAATGGTATTGAGATTTCTAGAAAATTGGTTAGTACAGAAATTATTAGAGAAGTGGAAGATAGAGTAATTTTAGAGGGAACAAAAATTACAATACTTGGAACTGGTAGAGCCACATGGTATAGGCAAATTTCTGGTAATACTGCAGCACATAATACTTTGCCCATGGGTTCTGAGGTTATAGTGAGAGCCAGCAATGGCAAAAGTGTTAGAGTGAAAATTGTAGACAGAGGAATTAAATCAGGTGCAATTATTGATTTATCGGCAGATGCATTCGGTCAATTAGCTTCTCTTGGTACGGGTGTTATTAATGTTACTTTGGAAAAACCGTAGGAATAAAGTGTCAGAAGTATCAAAAATAAAGTATCAGAGGTGTCAGAGGTGTCAAAAATAAAGTGTTAAAAATAAAGTATCAAAGGTGTCAAAAGTGTCAGAGGTGTCAGGGGGGGGGCAGAAGTAAAAAACCGACCACGGGGGTCGGTTTTAAGTTTTATGATTATGTGCACCTATTGATTGTTATGTGGTGCAATTTTTTCTTTTATGGCATCAGCGAAGTTATTCATATCATCGCCAATTTTTTCAAATTGTTCGAGGATTTCTGTGAAAATATAGCCAGCTTCAGGTTGACATATTCCTGAGCAAAGTCGTGTCATATGAGCGTCATTATACTCTCTTACGAGATAGTTTATTTCATTTTCAAGTAAATATATTTTTTTAGTAAGGTCGTATTCTGAATCTCTAAATGCCTTTTGTGTAGTGTCAACCATTTGTGATATTTTTTCGTAAATGTTTTTTAGTTCATCACATGCTTGATCGCTTAAAGTTAATTGATTATTAATAAGTCTTTGAGTGAGTTTGGACAGATTGAATCCTTTGTCTGCTGATCTTTCGGCGTCATTTACCAGGCGAGAAAGAGCAGTTGCAATATTTGCTTGGTTTTCGTCAAGTTTTTTGGCATTTAGTTTAACTAAATACTCAATTACTGTTTTTTGTAGATTATCTGCGTTTTCTTCGATTATTTCTATTTTTGCAAGATCTGCGGGGTCTTTGGATTCAATCGATTTATATACAATATCAATCATAGTTTGTGTTATTTCAAGAATTCTTGAAATTTCGTATGTTATGGCAGTTATAGCCAGAGAGGGAGTTTCTAGAAGATTATCATCTAGATATTTTGGTTTTGACGCATCATCTTCTAAATCTTTTTCCGGCAATATTTTTTTTACTAATAATGCAAAATAATCAGTAAAAGGTAAAAATAGCAATGTAATACAAATATTAAAGAATGTGTGGGTGTTAGCAATTTGTCTGGCAATATTTGTTGAGCTCCAAGTTGCGAATCTAACAAAATATTGCAGAAAACACAGAGCAATTATTACGCCAATAGTATTAAAGAGCGCATGAGAGTATGCTACTCTTTTGGCTGGTGTCTTTTTATTAATACTGGCTAGTATTGCAGTAATGCAGGTTCCAATATTTTCACCTAGAATTATTGGCACAGCACTTTCTATTGGGATAAATCCAGTTGATGCAAGCGTTATGGTAATACCAATTGTAACACTGCTTGACTGAAACATTACAGTTGCGATTATTCCTAGTAGAACAGCGTAAATTGGATATTGGCCAAAACTTATAAAGAGTTGTCTAACATATTCGGCATTTTCGTATGCTTTCATTGAACTTGCCATAATATTTAAGCCATGAAAAAGCATACCAAATCCAAACACAATTTGTCCAAATTGTTTTAGTTTTTCATTTTTTGATAAAAAAATCAAAAATAAACCACCAAAACTAACAATCATCAAGGAATATTTTGTTAATTTAAATGCGATTAGTTGCGCAGTAATTGTGGTGCCGATATTAGCCCCTAGTATCACTGGCAAAGTTGCCTCGAATGCTATCATGCCGGCGCTAACCAGTCCAACTAACATTACAGTCGTTGCGGAAGAACTTTGGATGATTGCTGTGACACTTAATCCTGTGAACATTCCAAAAACTTTATTTTTTGTGAATAGTTTAAGGATTTTCTTTGTTTTATGGGGTGAAAAACTTTTTAGGCCTTTTTCCATAAAGTTTATTCCAAACAAAAATAGCATAAGTCCACCTAGAACTTCGAATATGGTGGTTGCCATAATTTTCACCTTCGCTTTCATAAAAATTTGTTAAAGAGCTAAAAATTAAAATTCACATTATCTAATGTGAATTTTTTATCAATGTATGTATTTATCTTATAATTAGCTAAAAAGATTGTCAATTAGAAATATTTTGTTCTTGTTGCTGGATTATTTCTTTAACTATCATAGTTGTAGTTATCGTAGATCTTTCTTGTTCAGAAAGTTTCATCTGGATATATTTGATGGTTTCTTTTAGGTTTGGAATCATAACATGTTCAAGTGCATTAACTCTACGACGGGTTTTTTCTATTTCTGCCGCCATAAGCTGTGATCCTTTTTCAATTTCTGCAAGTTTTATCATAACTTCAACAACATCTTGTAGATTCTCAATAGCTCTATCGAGTTCACCAGATGTATCGTAAAATCCATAAGAAAGCCAATTGCCAGATCTTTCTATTTGGATCTTTGGAATTTGAACGCTCATAACATTTTTTGTAGTGAATTTAAGGTTAATTTTTTGTGATGGAAGAATAGAGGCAGTTTTAAGTGCTTGCTTGTTGGTGTTTGAAGCTGCAATAACATATGCTTTAAATGAAATTGAAAGCTTTTGTTCCATTTCCTCTCTTGTTTTCTGAGCAAGTTTGATTATTTCCATGAATTCTTTCATAAGACCGTCTCGTTTTTCTTTTAAAAGTTTGTGGCCTTTTTGAGCAATTTTAAGACGACGTTTTAAGCGCAGTAGTTCCATACGGGTTGGGTTAACCTTTAGTTTCATACTATGTTTCCTTTAATACCATTTGTTTTTAAATTGATAATTTTAATCTAATAATAAATTTTATTAAAATTTCTAATTGCTCTAATTAACCTAATTATTCTAAATAAATCTTAAATCCTAATTTCTTAAAAATATTTTTATTTAGTCATTGAATATTGGAACTTATTTAGGTTAATTACCTGCCCGCCATTAGCTATCGCTTCAAGCGATTGGCAGGCGGGGAAATTAGATTAATTAGGTTAATTTATTTTTTCTTTCTTTTTCTTCTGTTTTAACTTTTTCGTTTTGAGTTTTACGTTCGGACTCTGTCCGTGGCATATACTTAGCGATCATATCTGGTTTAAGACGCTTAAGTTCTGAAACTGGAATAATGCTCATTAATTTCCATCCTAAATCAAGAGTTTCAATAATAGTTCTATCTTCATTTTCGCCTTGCGATACAAATTCTTTTTCAAATCGATTAGCAAATTCTACGAATTTTTTATCAACATCAGAAAGTGCTGCTTCTCCAAGAATAACAGCAAGCTCTTTTGCTTCTTTGCCTCTAGCGTATGATGCAAACAATTGATTCAATACTTGAGAATGATCTTCTCTTGTTTTGCCTTCACCAATGCCCTTGTCTTTTAGACGAGATAAAGATGGTAAAACATCAACAGGAGGCATTGCGCCGGTATTGTATAATTGGCGGGAAAGCATAATTTGTCCTTCAGTAATGTAACCGGTTAAATCTGGGATAGGATGAGTTTTATCATCTTCAGGCATAGTTAAAATCGGAATTTGAGTAATAGAACCTTCTTTTCCTTTGATTCTTCCAGCTCTTTCATAGAGTGTTGAGAGATCGGTGTATAAATATCCTGGATAGCCACGACGGCCAGGCACCTCTTTACGCGCTGCAGATATTTCTCTTAAAGCCTCGCAATAATTTGTTAGATCAGTCAATATTACTAGCACATGCATTCCTTTTTCATATGCTAAATATTCAGCGCAGGTTAATGCCAAGCGAGGGGTAGAAATACGCTCTACAACCGGATCATTTGCTAAATTAATGAAAAGTACTGATTTTTCAATAGCGCCGGTTTTTTTAAAATCTTCAATAAAATAGTTCGCTTCTTCAAAAGTAATACCCATAGCTGCAAATACTACAGCAAATTTCTCTTTTTCATCTTTTCTATTAAGATCCTTCGACTCTCCGCCAGAGGATCGCTCAGGATGATTGGCTTTGCCAATCACTTTGGCTTGACGAGCAATTTGGGTAGCTAAACGGGAGTGAGGCAAACCAGAGCCGGAAAAAATAGGTAATTTTTGTCCTCTAACTAGAGTATTTAATCCATCTATAGTTGAAATTCCTGTTTGAATAAAATCGTTTGGATAATTTCTGGCATATGGATTTAAAGGGTTACCATTGATGTCTAGCTCTTGGTCAGCAATGATTTCAGCTCCACCGTCAATAGGTTTTCCTGCTCCAGAAAAAACTCTACCTAGCATTTCTTCTGAAACGGAAATTTTTGCAGTTTTGCCTAAAAATTTTACTTTAGTTTCTGATGGAAGAATTTCCGATGAGCCCTCAAACATTTGTACAAGAGCTTTGTCTTCGTTGATTTCTAAAACCTTACCTCTTCTTTTTTCGCCACTTGGTAATTCGATTTCAACCATTTCTTCGTATTTAATATCTATGGTTTTATCCACTAAAACTAGAGGTCCGCTTATTGATTTAATTGTTTTGTATTCTTTTTGCATATAGATTCCTTTCAGGAATAAATAGCAAATCTCAAGCACCAAATTATAAATAATTTTTCAAATCTCAATTCTTAAATTATTAATATATTTGGATTTTGATCATTGTAATTTATCCGCCTTGGCTCGACCAAGTCGAGACAGGTTTGATATTGGAAATTTGTAATTTGTTATTTGTAATTTTTATATTATATTTCTGTTTTTTCTATTTTTTCAATTAATTCGTCATATTTATTTATTTCTTTTTCAGGGATAAATTTCATTTTAGCAATATCTTGATTTATTTGATACATCGGTGAATTTTCTATTTGGCCAAATAATTTTTTTAGTTCAATTTCGGTATTGGTTTTAATAATTTCTGTTCTTTTTTGATGAAGTTTAATAATTACTTCTAGCATTTTAGCTTGTTTTGGTAGAGAAGTATAGGTATCTGTATCATCAAAAGCGTTTTGCATAAGATAATCTTCTCGAATACTTTTTGCAGTTTCTAGCGTTAACTGATCTGAAGCAGAAAGCGATTCAACTCCTACAAGACGAACGATTTCTTGCAAAGCTTCTTCTTTTTGGAGTAAGTCCATTGCTTCTGTTCTTAGATTAAACCAATTCTCAGAAACTTCTTTTTTAATATAATCTTGAATATCATCAATATATAAAGAATAACTATCAAGCCAATTAATGGCAGGGAAGTGTCTTTTATATGCAAGTGATGCATCAAGACCCCAAAAAACCTTTACGCATCTTAAAGTATTTTGAGTTACTGGTTCAGAAAGATCACCACCAGGAGGAGAAACAGCTCCAACTAATGTTAAAGATCCTTGGCGTTCTTGAGATCCGGCGCACTTAACTTGTCCTGATCTTTCATAAAAAGTTGCTGTTCTTGATCCTAAATAAGCTGGATATCCTTCTTCGCCAGGCATTTCTTCTAGACGACCTGACATTTCACGGAGTGCTTCTGCCCAACGACTAGTTGAGTCAGCCATAAGTGCAACTTTGTAACCCATATCTCTAAAATATTCTCCAATAGTAACTCCAGTATAAATTGAAGCCTCACGAGCAGCTACTGGCATATTTGATGTGTTAGCGATTAAAACAGTTCTTTTCATAAGTGGTTCGCCAGATTTTGGATCCTTAAGTTCTGGGAATTCTTGTAGTACATCTGTCATTTCATTTCCTCTTTCACCACAGCCAATAAAGATAATAATATCGGCATCTGCCCATTTGGCAAGTTGGTGCTGAACAACAGTTTTACCGGATCCAAAAGGACCAGGTACGCAAGCGGTTCCACCTTTAGCGATTGGAAAAAAGGTATCAATAATTCTTTGGCCAGTTACAAGTGGCGTTTTCGGAACAATTTTATCTTTGTATGGTCTAGCTTTACGAATTGGCCATTCTTGCATCATCTTTATTGATTCTTCTTTATCTTTTGTCAGGACTACAGCAATTATATCTTGCACAGTGTATTCACCAGATTTAATATCTTTAATTGTGCCATTTTTAATACTAGGTGGAACCATGATTTTGTGTTTAATTAAAGATGTTTCATCTACTTCTCCAATTATATCGCCACCTTCTACTTTATCACCTGTTTTAACTAGCGGTTTGAATTTCCATTTTTTATTTAAATCAAGTTTTGGGACTTCGATTCCTCGAGTAATATAAGCTCCAGCTTTTTTTTGCATTAATTCAAGTGGGCGTTGGATACCGTCATAAATTGAACTAATTAGACCTGGCCCTAAAGTTACAGAAAGAGGGATATTAGTTGTTTCTACCTCTTCGTTAGGTCCAAGACCAGCGGTATCTTCATATACTTGAATTGATACTTGATCTTGATCTATTTGAATAATTTCGCCAATAAGTTTTTCTTTAGAAACTTTGGCTACATCGTACATTCTAGCGCCTTCTAGATTTTTAGCTATTACTAGCGGTCCTGATACTTTTGAAATTTTTCCATTCATGTAAACTCCTATGTTGAAGCTACTAGCGATTTGCTATTAGCTTTTGGCTAATTTTTATTGGATAAGATGTCTGACCCAGCTGCCTGTTCAACAGTTTTTTTCATCATGTTGTAGGCAATGTTTTGACTACCAGAATTATTTGGTATCAGTACAATTGCTGGCATAACCTTTTGTGAAATTTTTTCAATTTCTTCTTTTAATATATTATAAAAATCTTCAGTTATATAAATGATTCCGTAATTTTCAATGTTTTGTTTTAATTGTAGAAATTTGTCTAAGGCATTTTTTTCGTTTATATATAATGTTTTGAATCCTAAAAAACGAAAACATGATACAACATTTTCTTTTCCAATAATTATAATTTCTTTATCTTTTGTATTATTTATATTGTTCATAATGATTTATATTAAAGCTTATTTTAGAAATACCAGTTTATTTAAAATTATTTTTCCGTATATAATTTATGTAATTGTTGATGAATAATTTTTGGTTCAATATTGTTTAATTTTCCTATCATGATAATTTGAATAATATTTGTTTCATTGTCTTTTGCTAGCCAAAAAGCAATTAATGGTTCTACGCCAAATGCTTCATATTTGGCAAATCTAAGCTTTTCTAAAAAATATTCGTAAGATAATTTTTCGAAAATCAAATATGATTTTTCTTCTATTAGATACTTTATTCCTGCTTTTAAAATTAAATCATAATCAATAAATTTTGCATTTTTTTGAATATCCTCGAAATTTGAGTCAAATGCATTTTTCAGATCTTTTGTGGATATGGTACCACCTTTGCAAATATTTTTTTCAAATTCATTAATTGTTTTTTTTAGATATTTGTATCGAATTAATAGTTTTAAATTATTTAAATCAATTTTTGCTTTAATTAGATTTTTAATTTGCCTTGAATTTGTCTTATTGATTTCAGAACTCAAACATACGAAGTATTCTTGGTCCAGTATTTCATCTATTTGGCTAGGGTTTTTCTCTTTTTCAAACTTTTTTATTGATTTTTGAATAATTTTTTCGATATTTACGGGTAAAGACTTTTTTTCATTTTTTTCAAAATATTTTATAATTTTTTCAGGTTTAATTTCACCTAAATTATTAAAATCTTCAAGTTTTAATTGGTTTTTTGTTAAATAATTTTTAATGGCAAATTTTATGTTTAAAAAATCATATTTAAGCCAAAGCCAATTTAGATTTTCTTTATATGGGCAGATTTTAGTTAAAAGATTTTTTGTTTCTAACATTGTTTTGGCTAAGATTACGCTATAATCTTCTGGATTTTTTGTTTCCGTAAAATGTTTTGCGTATGCTGTTTCATTCAATGATTCGAAAAAAGCAGAAGCGTTTGGAGCATCAATTAATCTTTCTAATTGATTTTTTTGTATCAATTTTTTTTCCTGCGAACGAATATTGGCAACAGCGAATGCATAATTTTCGTTACTCATTTAATCCTTTAAACAAATTAGCAGATAATTTTTTTTCAAGCTGAGGTTTTAATTCATTAACTAAATTTTCAAAAGAAAAATCAATAATAGTTTGATCTGATTCAACTAGAAAACCACCTTTAATTCTATCCGTTTCTTCACCTATTTGAGCTTTTTTATTTAATAATTCATTTGCTATATTGCTAATTAATTCTTTTTTATTTTTAACAGGTATGATTTTAATATTTTGTAGATTTAGCGATTGTAGCTTTTGCATCTGCAAACCGATAATTTTTTTATATTCATTATCTGGGAGATTTTCAAGTTTTTTAATACTACTATTGAGTATTTTTTCAATTATTGTTCTCTTTTGTTTTAATATTTCATTTTTGGCTTCAATACTTGTACTAATTAAAATACTTCTAGCTTTGTTTTTAGCTTCATATTTAGCTTTTACAGTATTTTTCTTTTTGATTTCATTAATTTTTTCTTCAGACGATTTTCTTAAATTAGAAATTTCGTTTTTACTGTCTTTAGTAATTTGCTCAGCTTGTTGTTTTGCGTCTGCAAGAATTTTCTTTTTGATGTCTTCTAAGCTCATATGACTCCTTGAGGGAGTAAATATCAATTTATAATCACCAAACTTTCAATAAATTCAAAATATTAATTTATAAATTCTAAATATTTTTAGTGATTGTAGTTTTGATATTGTAATTTATTTGTCATTCCCGCCTCGGATCGACATCCGAGTCGAGACGAGTGTTATTTGTTATTTTAAAATTTTCTATTATACTTGTATGCCGTTAATTAATAAGATAGTGGCTAAAAGCCCAAGAACAGCATAAGTTTCTACCATAACAGCTAAAATAATAGCTTTACCAGAATCACCTGGTTGTTTAGAAACAATGTTCATGCCTGCAACAGAAACCTTGCCTTGATAAATTCCTGAAAATAAACCAGCAAGAGCAACAGGTAAACATGAAAGTAAAATCACTAAACCAGTATTTGTATCAATTTGTACGCCACCAGAAAGCAATTGTGTTTTCATCATGACCCAAAAGGTACCTAAAAATCCATATATACCTTGTGTACCAGGAAGTGCTTCTAAAAGAAGTACTTTACCAAATTTTTCAGGTTCTTCTGAAGTAATACCTGCACCTGCTTGACCGGCAAGACCTACTCCAATAATCGAACCAATACCTGCTAAAACTACAGATAATGCTGCCCCAATGATTGCTAAAACTAATCCTAATGTCATTTAATTCCTTTCTTACCACAGATCTTTTTACACGGATTTCACAGATTTGAATTATTATATTTATCAGTGTTATCAGTGATTAAGAATCGGTGGCTATTATAACTATTAAATTTTATTCGTTAATATTTGTATATATACTATTTTTGGAAAAAGGAGTAAATTTTTTACCTCCACCTTCCATAAATTTTGTAAAAAATTCCACATATTGTAAACGGGCAGAATGAATGAACGCCCCAAGTAAATTGATAGCAAGGTTAAAGGTGTGTCCACCAACCAAGACTAAAATGAAAATTAACCATCCAACATAAGGGATTCCTTTAAATAAATCTGCTATCATATTAATTACCAAGCCAATTATACCAGTTGCAAGTCCTAATGCCAAGAGACGAGAATAAGATAATGTATCTGAAAAATATCCTATTAAATCGTATAATCCTAAAACACCAACAGGAATTGCTAAAAGTGGATTTTTTTGTGTTCTTCCTTTAGAAATAACTACTAAAGCTACAGATAATAATAAAAATATTATTGATATTGTACTTAATGAAGTAGGGAATACATTTGTTTTTACTAAAGCAAAAAATATTAAAGATGGAATGAGCATTAACCATGGGACTTTATCATAAATTGATTCTTTAACTTGATTATGTTTAATTCCCCAGTAAAAACTAATAAAAATTCCAAACCAAATTTGAATAATTCCAAGAGCAAGAGACAAGCCCATAATTGCCAAAGGATTTTCAACAGGATTTACTATTCTAACTGAATTTAAGGCTTGTTGTAGAGGCGACCAAGTCAATTTATCAATTTCAACGCCAAACCATCCTCCTGCTAGGGCACCAATAATTAAGGTTGCCCAGCCACCATAATGAAGTAGGATAACCAATCTTTTGTCTGGAAGGTCAACTTTTTTAAGCATCCACCAGGTAATTAAAATTAAAACTAATCCATATCCAGCATCAGTTAAACACAGTGCTAAGAATATTATAAAAAAAAGTGCTAGAAATGCTGTTGGATCAAGTTCTGCATATTTTGGCATGCCGTAGATATTTGTTACGGCTTCGAATGGTTGAACAAATTTTTTGTTTTCAAGATCAACTGGAGGTTGTTCATTTTTTTCTGGTTCAACTTGAATTATTGCAATATTGCTACTTATTTTTTTAAGGTTTTCTGAAATTATATTAATTTCATCTTTTCTGGCCCAGGCGGAAAAAATAAATGTATATTTTGTTGCAATTGCTAAATTAGTTGTTTCTTTAAGATTCTTATTCCAGTTTAACTTATCAAAATAACACATTAAAGGTAATCTATATTGCATAAATTTTTGAATTTCGCCAGTCAGTTGATTTATATAAGTTATAAGTTTGTTTTTCTGATCAGTCAGATCTAAAATTTCTTTTTTAATTGTTTGGTTATAATTTAGAATAAAATCCGCGGTTTGAAAATTCGCTTGAGACAATAACTGATTAGTTTTTTTTGTAATTTCTTCATTCTTTGGGTAAATAATAAAGAATTTTTTATCTTTATCTTCGATTTTTGAAAATGTCTCTATTGCAATTTCTTTTGATAGTTCATTTATATTTTTATAGAAACCATCCCAATTATTTTGGGTCATAGAGCCAATAGCTACATTAAAATTATTTAATGATTTAAGTTCGCCAATTGGTATAGTAAGAGAAGCAAAATTTTCTAATTGACTAATTGCTGATTGGATTTTATTTAATTTATTCTGATTTTCTGACAAATTATTATCTATAGATTTAATTTGGTTAATAATTTTGGGGTAATCTAATGTGGCAAACTTTTCAAATTCTTTTTTTGATACTTTAATTTTATTGCCAATAAAACTTTCTAAAAGACCTGGTTTTTTGCCTTGATAATATTTATTTAGGAAATCTATACAAAATTTAACTTCAGCAATATTTAATTCCAGTTGTTCTTTTTTTGGGAAGTATGTATCTTCTTGTAAGATATGTTTTATTAAATCGGGATTCATTTCGATTATCTCAACCAAAGACATTTTTTGAATATGTGATAAAACTAACTCTTTTTCAGAGTTAATTCCAATAATATTAATTTTTTGCATTGGTGTGATGGCCATATAATCCTATTTATATATTAAAAATTTCATTTAAAACTATTTGTGTTCCATTTTCAATATCTATCTTAGACAAGCGATCAATCTGATTTTTTTTATTTTTATTTATTTCTTCAGTTTCTTTTTGAGCTTCTTTCTCTGCTGTTTGAATAAATTCATCTAAAACTTTTTGATGATTTTTTAGTTCGGTTTCTTCCTGTGATGTAATAAGCATTTTTTCTTTTTCTAAGTTTTGTTTTGCATTTTTTTGTGCATCATCAATAATTTTTTGCGCGCTCATTTCTTGGTTTTTGATATCATCAATTATATTTTTCATATTTCCTCTTTATTTTATATAATTAAATTAATGTCTATTTTTTATAGATTTGTATGTAAAAATTAATAATATTAATTATCAATTCAGGTAATATAATAAAACTTAATTGTTTTTTCGTCAACCCTATAACCCTTGAAGAAATAAAAATTTTATGTTATTTTAACAAGATATAAGTTAAAATATACTTAATGGTACTAACCAACAAAGACACAATTAAAGATATTTTGAAAGAAAATAATTTATGGGCTAAAAAAAGTTTAGGTCAAAATTTTTTAATCTCTCAAGACATATTAAACAAAATTATTAATAGCGCAAAAATTTCTGATACAGATAATATAGTAGAGGTTGGTCCTGGGCTAGGAGTATTAACTAATGAATTAGCTAAAAAAGCAAACTTAGTTTTAATTATAGAAAAAGACAGAAAACTAGTTGAGCTATTAAGAAAGCAATTTAAGTCAGAGAAAAATGTAAAAATTGTGTGTCAGGATATTTTAATTTATGATTTAGAGAATATTAATTATGATTATAAAGTGGTGGCGAATATTCCATATCAAATTACTTCTCCGTTAATTAGAAAATTTTTAACATCAGAAAAAAAACCTCAAGAATTAATTTTAATGGTGCAAAAGGAGGTTGCTGAAAGAATTTGCGCTAAAGCAGGAAGTTCTGAAAGAGGATTTTTAACAGTTTTAGTTGAGTTTTATTCAAAAGCAGAAATTATTGATTATGTTCCAAGTAATTGTTTTTGGCCCGAACCAAAAGTTGATAGTGCAATTATTAAATTAGTAACAAGTAATAAGCAACATGGAGCAAAGAATATAGATACTAAGGCATTTTTTAGGTTAGTTAAAATTGGATTTTCACAAAAAAGAAGGCAAATTCATCATCCTCTGAGATATGGATTGAATTTACCAAAAAATCAAATTATTGATATATTAAATAGAGCTGGTATTGAAAAATCTCTTAGAGCTGAAGATTTAAGTTTAGAAGACTGGATAAAATTATTTAATATATTGCATTCTAATTTTAATAAATAGAGTAAGGTTTAGAAAATGGGAACTTTGTTTGTGGTGGCAACACCAATTGGAAATTTAGAAGATATTACGATTCGCGCCTTAAATACTTTGCGCGATGTTGATTTAATTGCTTGCGAAGATACTAGACATACAAGAATTTTATTAAACAAATATGAACTCAAAACTCCAACAATCTCTTATCATCAACATTCAAAGATTACAAAAATTAATGAGATTGTTGAGATGCTAAAATCGGGTAAAAACATTGCAATTGTAACAGATGCTGGTACGCCAGGAATAAATGATCCAGGTGGAATATTGGTTGAAAATGCGATTGAAAATAGTATTAATGTTATACCTATTCCTGGGTCATCAGCTTTAACAACACTACTTTCTGTTTCTGGAATTAAGTCGGATAGATTTTTGTTTTTAGGATTCTTACCCCAGAAAAAAGGCAGGCAAACTCTTATGCGCAATTTAATGAAAATCTCAAATATGGATTTGTATGATGCTATTGTGCTTTATGAATCGCCATATAGAATCTTGCGTACACTTGAAGATATGCAACTTTTTGTGGGTAATCGTTATGCAGTTGTAGGAAGAGAATTAACTAAAAAATTTGAAGAAGTAATAAGAGGAAATATTTCACAGGTAATCCAACATTTCAAAAATAAAAATAATGAAGATTCTAAAGAAAAATCTTCATTGATTCGTGGAGAATTTGTAGTATGTATCAAGTCGAAATAATAATAACAGGTATTGTTCAAGGAGTAAATTATAGATATAATACAAGAGAAGTGGCCCGTAAGCTAGGATTAACTGGTTGGGTTAAAAATATGCCCGATGGTAGTGTAAAAATTATTATTCAAGGAAAAAAGAAAGAAATAGATAAATTTATTAAATGGTGTCAAAGAGGATCAGAATTATCCAAAGTTGAAAATGTTGATGTTAGTTGGATAGAATTAGAAAAAGAAGCAGATTTGTACAAAAGTTTTGAGATAGAATATTAAAAATAACTAATATTTCAAAGTTCAAAACTGATAATTGTAACTAAAAACTTAAAATTATGTATTATAGATTTAAGTTAAAAGTTATGATTATGAGTTATTAATTCTTAGATACGATATAAAACTAGGAGAAGTAGTGAAGAAATTTTATGTAACAACACCTATCTACTATGTAAACGATAAACCGCATATTGGTCATGCTTATACTACAATAGCGGCTGATGTTATAGCTCGTTATTATAAGATTAAACTAGATGAAAAACGAGTTTTCTTTTTAACAGGAACAGATGAACATGGAGCAAAAATTGCTGAAGCTGCTGGAATGAACAATAAAAGCCCTGAAAAATTTTGTGATGAGTTGATACCTAAATTTAAATTAGCTTGGAATAACTTAAATATTGATTATGATTATTTTATTCGTACTACTAACAAAAAACATATTAAATTTGTTAAAAATATTTTAAGAAAGATTTACGAAAACGGTGATATCTACAAAGATACTTATTCAGGATATTACTGCGTAGGATGCGAAAAATATCTGATAAAAGCAGATTTAGTAAATGGTAGATGTAAGCTTCATCCAAATAAAAAACCAATTAAACAAAAAGAAGAAAATTATTTTTTTAAACTTTCAAAATATCAAACAAAATTATTAAAAGCACTTGATAAGGGTGAGTATCAAATTTTACCAAAATCACGTCATAATGAGGTTTATAATAAAATCAAAAAAGGACTTGATGATGTTAGTTTGTCTCGTCAAGAAGTTACTTGGGGTATTCCTGTTCCTTGGGACAAAAAACAGACAATTTATGTTTGGTTTGATGCGCTTTTAAATTATTATTCTGGACCACAAATTTACAGCAAAACCCCTCCCAAAGATACCCAGTGGTTTCCGGCGGATGTTCACCTGATGGCAAAAGATATTCTTTGGTTCCACGGAGTTATTTGGCCAGCAATGTTATTAAGTGCTGGATTGCCTTTACCGAAAACTATTTTTGCTCACGGCTATTTTACAATTAATGGTCAAAAAATGAGTAAATCTTTGGGTAATGTTATTGATCCGAATAAATTAGTTGAAAAATACGGAGCTGATGCTGTAAGACACTACTTACTTTCTGCATTTCCTTTCGGAGTAGATGGAAATGTATCAATTAAAGATCTGGAAGAAAAATACAATAATGAATTAGCTAATGGTTTAGGTAATTTAGTTTCGAGAGTTTCTCATTTATGTGAAAAATATGATATTCAAGTTCAAGAAAAGCAGGAAGTTTTAGAAAAATGTCTACAAATTAAACCAGGTGTTATTTGGAAAGAAATTGAAAATTATAAATTTGATAGGGCAATAAAAAATATTTTTCAGATTGTTAATTCTGCTAATTCTTATGTTGAAAAAACAAAACCTTGGGAAATTGCTAAGACCGATCCAAAAAAGCTAGAAATAATTTTAAAGGATTTAGTTGTTTGTATCCGACAGATTGCATTTTTTTTAAAACCAATTATGCCAAAAACAGCTGATATAATTGATAAAGAATTTTCAAAAACAAAGCTAAGAAAAGTCCGTCCTTTATTTATTAAGATTAAAGATTAAAGTTGTAAGATTAAAGACTCGGAGAAGATAAAAATGTAAATAGAAGATTTAAAAGTATATAAAAGGTTATTTAAAATTACTTTAGAAGTTCATGAGTTAACATTAATCTTTCCTCAATTTGAATTATATGAATTGGGGTCGCAATTAAGAAGATCGTCCAATTCTGCACCGGCAAATGTAGCCGAAGGATTTGGCAATAAACATACAAATATTTATACTGAATGTATTAGCCGTTCACAAGGATAAATTAGAGAAACTATTCATCATCTTAGAATAGTATATAAGAAAAAATATTTAACAAAAGAAAAATTAGAATATTTTGTTAATGAATATAAAGAATGTTCAAGAATGCTATACGGATTAGAAAAAGCTTTAATTAATAATAAAAAATAACTTATAACTTTAATCTTAAAACTATAAACTTATGTATATTGACTCTCACGCACATTTGAATTTTAAAGAATACGAAAATGATATCAAGAACGTTTTAGAACGTTCTTTTAATGCTGGAGTAAAAAAGATAGTTAATGTTGGGAGTAATTACAAGACCTCATTAAAAACGATTCAAATAGCTAATAGCCAAAAGCTAAAAGCTAATTTATTTGCGGTGGTTGGATGTCATCCCATACATTTAATGCAAGATATAACTGAAAGCGCAAAATTTGATGGAAAAGAATATAAATTTACAACAAAAAAAGAAGAGTTTAATAAAGATAAATATCAAAAGCTGATTGACGAGAATAAAGATGTGGTTGTAGGAGTAGGAGAAACGGGGCTTGATTATTTTCATTTGACTCGTTGTCATCCTGAGCGAGCAAAGCGAGTCGAAGGATCTCGTAAATCTTTCGACAAGTTCGAGATGACAGAGAAAGAGATTCAGAAGAGAGTATTCAAAGAGCATATTGATCTTGCGATAGAGAATAATTTACCATTAGTACTTCATTGCCGAGGAAGTGAAGATGATCAATATGGTGGATATGATGAAATGCTTCAAATACTTAAATCTTACAATTTAAATCTTAAATCTGATTTTCGAGGTGTTGCTCATTGTTTTGTTGGGAATTTAGCTCAAGCAAAAGAATTTATTAAAATGGGATTTTATATTGGGGTAAATGGAATTGTAACTTTTAAGAATTCGAATGAATTGCAAAATATTATTAAAAAAATTCCATTAAAAAATATTGTACTTGAAACAGATTGTCCGTTTCTGGCTCCTGACCCATATCGTGGAAAAAGAAATGAACCAGCGTGTATTCCAATTATTGCTCAAAAAATAGCAGAGATTAAAGGCGTTGATGTAGGGGAAGTGGAAAAAATAACTACAGATAATTGTAAAAAATTGTTCAATATATGACAAAACAAAATAAAAATTTATTTTTATTAATTTTAGGTACTATGGTTGCACTTATTCCTGGGTATTTGATTCGATATCAGGAACAGGTTTATATGTGGTTTTATAATAATTTTACTACATATCCAGGTGATCTTTGGAATTTTTGGATTAATTATTTGGGAAAAGGATTGGTTTATCCTCCTGAATATCCCGCAGGACTTAGATTTTTTTATGAAGTTTTTAGGTTTGATAAGTATTTAAGCTATACCCAATATTTTACAGTTAATGCAATAATTTTAACCTTATGCGCAGTTGGGATTACATATTTACTTTGGAAGATTGTTAATCGAGCTTCGAGCTTCGAGCCTCGAGCTTCGAAAAATTATATTCAAATATCGAATATCAAATATCGAGTTTTGAGTATCTGGTTTTTTTGGATTTTGGCGCCAAGTTTTATATTTTATTCGTTTTTGAATTATGATTTACCTGTTGTGTTTCTAATAGTTTTAGCAGTTTATTTATTTTATAGACAAAAATACTATTGGGCAATTTCTGCGTTGGCACTTGGAACTGTAATGAAAGTATTTCCAGTATTTTTATTACCAATTTTTATTTTAAAATCACCAAGAAAGAATTGGGTTAAATTAGGACTTCTTTTTATTGTAATAGTAGTTTTATTGAATTTGCCATATATACTTCAAAATTTTAATAATTGGATTTTTCCTTATACTTGGCAAATTGGCAGTAATTTGTCAAAAGATCCAACGGCAGGAACTTATTGGTGGATATTTTATAAATATTTGGGTAGTTTTGCAGGTTGGTTTAGTTTGATTTTATTTGCGGGATTATATATTTTTACATACATAAAACTTAAAAAAGCAGATTTGATTTATTTATGCTTAGCCGTAATTTTAATTTTTTTGCTTACGGATAGAATTTATTCACCACAGTATAATTTATATTTACTTCCTTTTTTGGCACTTTCATTTAATAAAATAGATAAAAGAGCTTTTTATTTACTTGAGATACCAAATTTGTTTATAGTTTTATTTATTTTTTTCTTAAAAGCGAATCCAGTGTATCTGCAAACTTTAGTTTTTATTCGTTATGGTGCATTAGTTTGGCTTTATTTGGATAATTATAAAAGAAGCTTAAAACTTTAAGCTTAAGGTGCTAATAATTAAATATTTATTGACTAATATTATATAAGATGTTATATTACTTATACATAGTAATAAGTAATTAGTAACATGTAACAGAAAGATATATATGAAAAAGACAAATCAAAAAACAGTAACTGTTAATAAGTTGCAATCAGATGTTTCGAAAATTATTAAAGATGTAGAAAAAGGGCAGACATACCATGTAATGCGTTATTCAAAACCTGTTGCAGTTGTTATTTCACCAGACGAATATGAATGCTTAACAGGAGAGTGTAGGGGATGCGTCAAACAGCTTGTGGCTGAACTTAAATCAGAAGCACGAAATCCGAAATCCGAAACAAATTCTAATGACAAAAATTTGAAAATTTGAATTTAGAAAATTGTTTCGAGTTTCGATATTCGAATTTCGAAATTAAGGATTTTATGAAAAATATATATTTAGATTATGCGGCTACAAGCCCAGTAAAAAAAGAAGTTTTAAAGGCAATGATGCCTTATTTTTCGCAAGAATTTGGAAATGCATCTAGTATTCATAAGTTTGGAAGAGATGCAAAAAAAGCAATTGAAGAATCACGAAGATCTATTGCTAAATTTTTAAATTGTAAGCCGGAAGAAATAATTTTTACATCAGGAGGAACAGAAAGTGATAATTTAGCAATAAGAGGTTTGATTGAGGAGATTTACTACACATACAAAAATTTTAAACCACATATTATAACCAGTGCTTTTGAACATCATGCAGTAATTGATGTTTGCCGTGATTTAGAAAAAAAAGGTTTGGTAGAAGTTACTTATCTAAAGCCAAGCATTAAAGGTGTCATAAATGTTAAAAGTGTCAGTGATGCAATTAGAAAAAATACAGTTTTAATATCAATGATGTATGTTAATAATGAAATCGGCACAGTTCAACCAATTAAAGAAATTGGCAAATTAGTCCAAAAGCTAAAAGCTAAAGGCAAAAAGCTGTATTTTCATACCGATGCAGTGCAGGCAATTGAATATTTTGATGGTGATGTGAAAAAACTCGGTGTTGATATGATGAGTTTGTCTGCTCATAAATTTGGTGGACCAAAAGGAATTGGCGCGTTATTTGTTAAAAAAGGTGTAAAGTTACATCATCAAAATATTGGCGGAGCACAAGAGCATAATTTACGGGGTGGGACATATAATACCTCGGGAATAGTTGGGATGGCTAAAGCCATAGAACTATTAAGCTATCAGCCGTCAGCTATCAGCCATCAGCTAGCGAAGCTTCGGGATTATTTTATAGATAGGATTTTAAAAGAAATTCCTGATACTCGACTTAATGGTGATGCAAAATTAAGAAGTCCTAACAATATTAATATTAGTTTTAAATATATTGAAGGAGAAGCAATACTACTTCACCTTGATATGGCGGGAATTGCTGCAAGTTCGGGATCTGCTTGTACTTCTGGAAGTTTAGAACCATCTCATGTGTTGCTTTCACTAGGTTTAAAGCACGAAGATGCACATGGATCAATTAGGTTTACTATTGGAGAGGTGACTACAAAAAAAGATATTGATTATACAATTAAAACATTAAAAAAGATTGTAAAAAGATTAAGAGAAATGAGTCCATTTAGTTAGTAACAAGTAAACTAGTAACAAGTAATTAGTAACATTATGGAAAATATTGGGTATAAAAAATTAAATGTATACCAAAAAGCTAATCAATTAGTTATTAATATTTATAAAATTACTAAAAAATATCCAAAATTAGAATTATTTGGATTAGTCTCTCAAATTAGAAGAGCATCAGTATCAGTTGTAGCTAATATTGTAGAAGGGTGGGCTCGAAGAACTACTAAAGACAAAATTAGATTTTTATATAATGCTAGGGGATCTTTAACTGAAGTTGAATATTATTTAGATTTATCTAAGCAATTAAAATATATAAATAATAAGGAACACGAAATAATAAATAATCTAAGAATTGAAGTGGCAAAATTACTTAATGGTTTTATTAAATCTATTAAATAACTTGTTACTAAATTCATGTTACTAAGGAACAATATGGTTGATCAATTTGATACATATAGTGATAAATTAATAAAACATTTTCAAAATCCAAAAAATATCGGTAAGATTAAGAATGCTGATGGAGTTGGTACTGTTGGAAATCCAAAATGTGGAGATGTAATGAAGGTCTACATTAAGGTAGGTAAGCAAAAAGCGAAAAGCCAAAAGCCAAAAGCTGAATTCGAAGAATATATTAAAGATATTAAAGTTCAAACATTGGGTTGTGCGGCAGCGATTGCAACTTCAAGTGTCATTACTGAACTTGCAAAAGGAAAAAGTATAAAAGATGCAATGAATTTAACAAATAAAGATGTGGTAAAAACTCTAGGTGGACTCCCACCATTAAAACATCATTGTTCGCTTTTAGCAGAACAGGGTATAAAAGCTGCGGTTTCAAATTATTTAGATAAAAGTGGTAAAGCTACGAAAATGGAAATCAAAAAATGCAAAAAGGAAAAATAAAAAGAATTTATTTAATTGGTGATGTTTGTAGTGGTAAAACTACATTTATTGAATCAATTAAAGATCCTAAATTAAAAATTGTCAGAGAAGATTTTTGGGATAATTTAACAGATGAAGTCAAAGAAGACGGATTTACTCGCTCTATGCTTTTTGCTCTTTATTATTCCGATAGAGATACTCTTAATAAAAATAATAACCAAATATCCATTTTTGAAAGACATTTAGAAGAAGAATTTATTTTTGCAGATATTTTATATAAAGTTGGAAAAATTAATAAGAAAAAGAGGGATATTATAAAAAACTGGACAAAAAAATTGTCTAAAAAAAATCCAATTACAAATAATGATTTATTTATTATTATGAATTGCAAATCTAAGCAATTAGTTGATAGGCTTTTTAAGAGATCTGGAAAAATGACTTCTTATAAAGACAAAGAGTGGGATTTTATTAGAGAAAGAACAATAAAATGTTTTAGTAAATATAAAAATGTTAAGTTGCTTGATACAACCGATTTAACAAAAATACAAACCAAGAAAAAAGTCATGGAAATTATTAATCAGTATGTTAAATAATAAAACTTCTCGTCAAATTTCAAAGAATAAAATGAAAGTTTTGGTTGCCTTGAGTGGGGGAGTTGATTCTTCGGTGGCAGCATTATTATTAAAACAGCAGGGTTATGCTCCAGTAGGAGTATTTTTGAAGTTTTGGAGTTCTACACAAGAACATACAAAACAGAACACAAATCAACACATTTCTGAAAACACTTGTTGCAATCTAGAGGCATTGGAAAGTGCTCGGGCGGTTTGTGATAAACTTGATATTCCTTTTTTTGTTTTTGATGTGAAAAAAGAGTTTAAAAAAGAAGTTGTAGATTATTTTATTTCTGAATATGAAAGTGGGAGAACTCCAAATCCGTGTGTATTATGTAATAAAAAGATAAAGTTTGGATGGTTAATTGATAAAGCAAAAAAAATGGGATGCGATAAAATTGCTACTGGTCACTATGCACGCATAGCGTGCGAGCTAAAAACTCAAAACTCAAATCTCAAAACTCAAATTTCAAATATTAAAAGCCAAAAAGCAAATAGCGAAAAGCAAATAGCGAATTTATTTAAAGCAAAAGACAAAAACAAAGATCAAACATATTTTTTATGGCAATTGAGTTTGCAGCAACTATCAAAGATTCTTTTTCCATTAGGAGATTATACAAAGGAAGAAGTAAGAAAAATTGCTAAAAAAAATCATTTACCAACCTATCAGAAAAAAGAATCACAGGATATTTGTTTTGTTGGTAAATCTATTTCAGATTTTTTATCTAGCTATGTAAAAAAATTAAATCAGCCTGGCGATATTATTGACTTGGCAGGAAACATTATTGGTAGACACAAAGGATTGTGTTATTATACAATTGGTCAAAGAAAGAATCTGGGAGGAGATTTAAGATTTAAGATTTCAGATTTAAGATTTGATAAAGATAGTATAAAAAAAGTTTTTGTGGTAAAATTAAATGTAAGAAAAAATCAGCTAGTTATTGGTGAGGAAAAAGATTTATGCTCAAAAACGCTAGTAGCTGAAAAATTAAACTGGATTATTTCTCAACCACCTAAACCGGGATTAGTTATTGATGCAAAAATTAGATATTCTCATAAAAAAGAAAAATGTAAAATAATTGAATTATCAAATTTTGATAAAACAAAAGAACAATATAAAAATATTAAAATTGAATTTAATAAGCCAGTTCGTGCAATTACTTCTGGCCAATCGGTTGTTTTTTACAATAAAAGTCAATTGATTGGAGGGGCGATAATTAAATGAAAAAAGAATATAAAAAATTTTTTAGAATTACTGGAATTATTGTTGCAATACTAATAATTTATTTTATTGGTTATTTAGTAGGACACAGGAACTTAGTTTTTGAAGAAGGTTATAAACCAAAAATTTTGAATATGAATTTAGGTAAGCCCGAGGATGTTGATTTTTCGATGTTTTGGAATGCCTGGGATGTAGTAAAAGAGAAGTATTACGGGAAAACTGATGATCAAAAAATGTTGTATGGTGCAATTTCTGGTGCGATAAATTCTTTAGATGATCCATACAGTTTATTTATGGATCCAAGCGAATCAAAAAGATTTTTAGATGATATGAACGGCTCTTTTGACGGAATAGGAGCACAAATTGAATCTAAAGATGGTCTTGTAGTCGTAGTAGCTCCTCTTCCTGAATCACCTGCAGAAAAAGCTGGTTTAAAAGCGCAGGATATTATATTAAAAATTGACAACGAAGAAACAAAAGACATGGGTTTTTATGAAGCTATTGATAAAATAAGAGGCAAAAAGGGTACAAAAGTCAAATTAACTGTTTTTAGAAGTGGATGGGAAGATACAAAAGATTTTGAAATTAAAAGAGATACGATAATAGTAAAAAGTGTTAAATACGAAATAAAAGATTCAATAGGATATATAGAAATCAATCAATTTGGAGACGATACTCTTACTTTAACCAAAGAAGCATTGAAAAAATTTCAAGATAATGGTATTAATAAAATAATACTTGATTTAAGAAACAACCCTGGAGGTTATCTTCAGGACGCTATTGATATAACAAGCATGTTTTTAGATAGTGGTTTGGTCGTTGTTAAAGAAAAAGACAAGTTTGGGAATGAAAGTAGTTTTAAGACAACATTAAACAAAAAATTCGATGGTAAAATGGTGGTGCTTGTGAACGGCGGTTCTGCTTCTGCTTCAGAAATACTTTCCGGTGCCTTGCAAGATCATAAAAGAGCGGAAGTAATAGGTGAAAAAACATTTGGTAAAGGTTCTGTCCAGTCGATCGAAGACCTAAGCAATGGTTCAAAAATTAGAATTACGATTGCTAGATGGTTAACGCCGAATGGAAGAGAGATCGATAAAGAAGGTATTGACCCGACTATAGAAGTAAAAATTTCTAAAGAAGATGAAGAAAATAATAATGATAAGCAGCTAGATAAAGCTATAGAAATACTTAAATAAATTGCAAATACAAAAATTACACAAACAATACAAATTATATATTATTGTCGTTTATTAGCTGAAATTAGTTAATGGGAGTTGTTATGAAAAAAACAGTAAAAGTAATATTTAGAGAGAATGAGGGTAAATATTTAAAAGGTGATGTAGCAGAGTTACAATTAGGATATGTAAGAAATTATCTAATCCCCAATCAAAAAGTTTATGATTATAACGATCCAAATGCAAAAAAAATTATTGCTACACTTAAGAACGAAAGATTAGAGCAACAGAAGGAGATAGAAAAAACTGAAAAAATTGCACAAGAATTACAAGATAAAGAAATTATTATTAAAACAAAGGCAGCTGCCAATGGTAAGTTGTTTGGTTCTGTAGGTGTAAATGAGATTGCAGAAAAAATTAATTTGCCAAAAAATAAAATTAAGATGAGTCCAATTAAAGAAATTGGTGAACATAATATTATATTAAATTTGGATAATAATATTAAAGCCAATATTAAAATAAAAGTAGAAAAATTATAGTTTTTGTTAAAAATAAAATAATTTGGTATAATAAATATAGCTTATTAGAAATTAGCTTAATAGTTTTTTAGGATGACAATCGTCAAAAAAAACCTAAAAGTTACAAGTTAATAAGCTAAGAAGCTAGATAAAGGAGATTTATTATGATTATTGTATGGATTTTATTGGGTTTGGTAGCGGTTGTATTGATTTGGCTAGTTGCTGTTTATAATGGATTAATAAGCTTAAAAAATCGAACAGAAGAAGCATGGAGTGATATTGATGTTCAGCTTAAGAGGCGATATGATCTTATTCCAAATTTAGTTGAGTCGGTTAAAGGTTATGCTAAGCATGAAAAAAATGTGTTTAAAGAGGTAACACTTGCTAGAACAGAAGCGATGCAAGCTAAAGGAATGACTCAAAAAGCAAAAGCCGAAAATATGTTAACAGACGCTCTAAAATCTGTTTTCGCAGTAGCTGAAAACTATCCAAAATTGGAAGCTAGTAAAAACTTCTTGCAACTTCAAGAAGAATTAACTGATACCGAAGATAAGATCGAAGCAGCGCGTAGATTTTATAATGGAAATGTTAGAGATTTTAATATAAAAATTGAAGTTTTTCCTAATAATTTAGTTGCTGGATCCTTAAATTTTAAAAAGAAAGAATTATTTCAAGCAGATAGTAAAGAAAAGGAAGCTGTTAAAGTAGATTTTAATAAATAGTTGTCACAATATTAGTTAATATAAGCATTCTGTATAATTTTAAAATTATTTTATGCAGAATTCTAGATTTAACGAATTAATTAAAAAATCTAGAACGGAGGTTTCCATGGTTGAAGAAAAAAAAGAATCTCACACATCTGATTCAAAAGATGTTGAGGAAAACAAAGTAATCGCAGCAATTGGTTATTTGGGAATTTTATTTTTAGTTCCACTTTTAGCTAAGAAAGATTCTCCTTATGCTCAATTTCATGCCAAACAAGGTATGGTATTATTTATTTTTAGTATTATTCTTGGTTTTATCATGATAATTCCATTTCTTGGTTGGGTAATTGGAGCTGTAGGTTATTTATTTACAGTTGTCTTATTTATTATGGGTTTAATAAATGCACTTGGTGGCAAGAAACAGCCGTTACCTTTAATCGGTCAATTTGCTGAACAAATTAAGATATAATAAATTATCTAGTAATTTATAATTTAAAACTATAACTAAAAACTATATACATATTATGATATAGTAATGTTATAGTTTTAGTATATCAATTTAATATTAATTATAATATAAAATGTGAGATAAGTTGATGTATAAACAAATTGATGTAAATAAAAGAAATTCTTTTTTGATGATAGCAGTATTTATTGGTCTAGTGATAGCTGTTGGTTGGTTTTTTTCTTATCAATATAACGAGCAGTGGATTTTGTATTTGGCAATTGGAATTGCGTTATTTCAGTCATTTGCTAGTTATTGGTGGAGCGATAAAATATCTTTAGGGATATCCGGTGCAAAACTAGCTAATCGAAAAGATTATTTGGAATTATTCAGAGTAGTAGAAAATTTAACTATTGCCTCTGGATTACCGCAACCGAGAATTTATATTATTAACGATTTATCGCCTAACGCATTTGCAACAGGTCGAGATCCAAAACATGCGTCAATTGCTGTAACTAAGGGTTTATTGCAGAAATTAAATAAACGCCAGCTACAAGGGGTTATTGCCCACGAAATTAGTCACATTAAAAATTATGACACACTTGTTATGACAATGGCTGTAGTTTTGGTAAGTATAATCGCAATTTTATCTGATATGTATATTCGCATGCAGTGGTTTACCGGCAGGAGAAGAAGTGAAGGCGGTGGTATAATCGCAATTATTGGAATAATTTTTATGCTTTTGATGCCCCTTACGGCAACCTTAATTAAATTAGCAATTTCTCGGAAAAGAGAGTTTTTGGCAGATGCAGATGCTGCGCTTTTAACTAGATTCCCTCAGGGTCTTGCTGAGGCCTTAGAAAAAATATCTGCCGATTCGGATCAATTAAAAAGAGTTTCTAGCTCTACGGCTCATCTTTATATTTCTAATCCATTTAAAAGTAAGAATATGATGCACTTATTTAGCACGCATCCTCCTGTATCAGAACGCATTAAGCGTTTAAAAACCATGATTAAATAATTGACAAAAGTTAATTTTTAGGTTAAGATGTTTAGTTATTTGATAGATTATTAATAAAGGCGGTGATTGTAATGAATTTCCATTTATACGGTTTAAATGGGAATATTGAAGATGTTGCAAACGGTGTCTGCAACACTTTGCTAAACAAAAACTTTATAAAAATAAATATGCCTGATGAATTTTGTCATTTTGTTAAATCTTGCAATAATCAGTGGCAAAATTATCCTAGAATACATATTAAATTTCGAAAAGATATGTATAAGGGACATGAAATTATAAATTTTTATGCGCACATAGATATTGAAAAACATAAAAATTTAGTTAATTACAGCACAAGATTGATCGAAACAAAAAAAATGATTCTCGATGGAATTAGGGTATGTTTTGCTGGTATAAAAGTTAGAACTATGAAAAACGCCAGAATATATCAAGAAAAGAAAAAGCATAAAATCAAAAAAAATTTAAGAAAAAAATAAGCAGGTAAAAAAATATACCTGCTTTTTTGTTCTTTATTAGTAGATTAGTGCTGGGGTTTTTTCTGGTTGTTGTATTGGTTCTTTTGGTGTTTGTTGTTGAGATGTTTTAATTGATTCAGATACTATTTTATTTGCTTGTGTGATCGCCGAATTATTTTTCGTTGGATTGGATTGAGGTATTACTGGTTGTTTACCTCTTGTTTGAAGTATTTTTGTGTTTAATATTCTTAATCTTGGTCGGTTATAGTGTATCATTTGTCTCTCCTTTCTTACACAATTAAAAAAAGAGAATTGAGTTTTCAAAATATTACAAAAATAAAAAAACCTCCTTTATTTTAAAATAACAAAAATAATTAGTAATTTGTATGTGGAAAACATTTTGATTAAATCGTGGGGTATGGGTATAATTAAAACATGAATAAAAATGAAGCTAAAAATCGAATAGACAAGTTAAAAAAAGAAATAAATCATCACAGATATTTGTATCATGTACTTGATCGTGAAGAAATTTCTGATGCTGCGCTTGATTCACTTAAGCACGAGCTATATGAGCTAGAGCAAAAATACCCAGAGTTTATTACAGAAGATTCTCCAACACAAAGAGTTGGTGGTAAAGCACTTGCGAAATTTATTAAAGTAAAACATAAATCTCGTATGATGAGTATGGAAGATGCATTTACTTATAAAGAAATTGCAGATTGGGAAACACGGATTAGTAAGATTTTAGGTAAAAAGCCAAGCGAGTATTTTGCAGAGCTTAAGATGGATGGACTTGCAGTATCACTAATTTATGAAAAAGGAATACTTACGCAAGCTGCAACTCGTGGAGATGGAACTATTGGGGAAGATGTAACACAAAATATTAGAACAATTGAGGCAATACCGCTCCGTCTACAGACGGAGAAATTCGAAGCACGAAGCAAGAAGCACGAAACAAATTCAAAACATTTAGAAAATTCGAATTTTGAAAATTTTAAGATTGTTTCGGATTTCGGATTTCGAAATTCGAAAATTAATGAAGCTATAAATGGTCGATTGGAGGTTAGAGGAGAAGTATACATTTCTAAGAGAGAATTTGAAAGATTAAATAGAGATCAGGAAGAAAAGGGATTATTAAAATATGCTAATCCAAGAAATATTGCTGCCGGAAGTGTGCGTCAGCTTGATTCCAAAATTACTGCATCTAGAAAACTTGATTTTAATATTTATGAAATTGCCACTGACCTAGGATTTAAAACACATAGTGATAATTTCCTATTTGCTCGCAAATTAGGATTTAAAATTAATAAATATGCCCAAATTATTAAAAATATAAAACAAGTAGAGGATTTGTATAAATTATGGGAGAAAAAAAGAGATAAACTTCCTTATCAAGTTGACGGAGTAGTAATTAAGGTAAATAATCTTGCAGAGCGAAAGAAATTAGGATCAATTGGTAAGGCTTATCGCTGGGAGATTGCTTATAAGTGGCCAGCAGAGCAAACTACGACAATAGTAAAAGATATTATTGTGCAAGTAGGTCGTACTGGTGCTTTGACGCCTGTGGCGGTGCTTGATCCAGTACTTGTGGCAGGATCAACTATTTCCCGCGCTACACTTCATAATCAAGATGAAATAGATAAAAAAGATGTGCGTGTGGGAGATACAGTAATTATTCAAAAAGCAGGAGATGTAATTCCTGAGGTTGTAAAAGTGCTTACAAGAATGCGACCCAAAAACGCCAAAAAATTCCAAATGCCTAAAATCTGCCCGGTGTGTGGTAGAGCAGTTGTGCGTGAAGATGGAGGAGCAATATATAAATGTTCAAATCAAGATTGTTATGCCAGAATGTATCGTAGAATTATTCATTTTGCCAGTAAAAAAGCGTTTAATATAGATAAATTAGGAATTAAGATCATCGAGCAATTTATATCTTCTGGGCTTATCAAATCAGCAGTAGATTTATTTAAGCTTGAGATAAAAGATCTTATACCACTTGAGCGATTTGAGCAAAAGTCAGCAGAAAATATTTATAATTCTATTCAAAATTCTAAACAAATTCCACTGGATAGATTTATTTATGCTCTTAGTATTTCTTTAGTTGGCGAGGAGATGGCACGAGATTTAGCCAAACAATTTGGCAGTTTAGAAAAATTTAGAGTGGCTAAATTTGATGAAATAAATCGGATGTATGGAGTAGCAGAGAAAACAGCAAAGGAAATATCGGATTGGCTGGGCAATGTTGGACATCAGAAATTTATTGATGATTTAATCAAAGTAGGTGTAAGGGTGAAAAATTATCATTCGCCAGTACAAGCAAATAAATTGAATGAAAAATCTTTTGTAGTTACTGGGACTTTACCTACACTTACTCGTGAAGATGCACATAAAAAAATTATTCAATATGGAGGTAAGGTATTAAGTTCAATAACTAGCAAAACTGATTATCTTATTGCAGGGGAAAATCCAGGAAGTAAATTAGACAAGGCGAAGAAAAATAATGTTAGAATAATAAATGAAGAAGAATTTTTTGGGATGATAAGTTAATTTGAAAATAACAGGTATGATGTTATAATAAAGAAAATTATGACTAAAATTTCTAAAAGCGAGGTGGAAAAAATTGCCGAGCTTTCAAAAATACATCTTACAGATAATGAAAAAGAAAAATATTCGAATGAGCTTTCGAGTGTTTTGGGTTATGTAGAAAAGTTGCAAAAAATTAAAACTGATAATGTAGAGGAAACTTCGCAGGTGACAGGACTTACTAATATTTATCGAGAAGATAAAGTGAGTAATATTTGGAAAGCAGATAAAGATGTGAAAAAGAATACGAAAGAATTGCTTTCAAATGCGAAAGAGAAAAAAGGTGATTATATTAAAGTGAAACAGATGCTGGGGTAAAATTTTTAATTTTAAATTTATAATTTTCAATCAATTTTTAATATTAAATTTTCAAACGGGTAAAATATGGAAGATTTATTAAAACTATCAATCACAGAAATATCTGAGAAATTGGATAAAAAAGAGGTTAGCTCAGTGGAGCTGACTAAGTTGGTATTGGAACAAATTAAGTTGAAAGATCCAGAAATTAAGGCATTTATTACAGTTTCAGAAAAAGAAGCGTTAGAGCAGGCAAAAGAAGCCGATATGCGTATTAGTATTGGTAAAAGATTATCAAAGCTTGATGGTGTGCCGATTTCGTTAAAAGATAATATTTTGACAAAAGGTATCCGAACTACGGCAGCATCGAAAATGCTAAAGGATTTTGTGCCGGCATATGATGCGACAATAGTAGAGCGACTTAAAAATGCAGGAGCTATAATTGTGGGAAAAACCAATCTTGATGCTTGGGCGCATGGAAGTTCGACTGAAAATTCAGATTTTTTTACAACACGCAATCCGCATGATTTGGATAGAGTTCCGGGTGGTTCATCTGGTGGATCCTGCGCGGCAGTGGCAAGTGGTATGGGATTTGCATCTTTTGGTACGGATACTGGTGGATCAATTCGCCAACCAGCCGGATTTTGCTCTGTTGTTGGATTAAAGCCAACTTATGGTAGAGCATCAAGATATGGACTTGTTGCTATGGCATCAAGCTTGGATGTTCCGGGACCAATTACTAAAACCGCTCAAGATGCAGCAATATTACTTGAAATAATATCTGGAAAAGATACAAAAGATTCAACTATAGTTTCAAATAAAACATTCGATTCAAATCTAATAGCTAAAAGCCAAAAGCTAAAAGCTGGATTGAGGATTGGATTGCCGAAAGAGTATTTTGCTAAGGGGTTGGATCCTAAGATAGAGGAAAAAGTAAAAGATGCGGTAAAAATACTGGAGGGTCAGGGTGCTAAAGTTAAGCAAATAAGTTTGCCAATGACAGATTATGCGCTCGCTGTTTACTACATTATTCAACCAGCAGAAGTTTCATCAAATTTAGCCAGATATGATGGAATAAGATATGGGTATTCAGTAACAAGTAACAAGCGACAAGTAACAAGTATCAAAAATTTGGAAGAATTATATTTAAAAAATAGAGGTGAGGCGTTTGGAAGTGAAGCAAAGCGAAGAATTATGCTTGGGACTTATGTATTGAGTTCTGGATATTTTGATGCATACTATAAAAAAGCCATGAAAGTGAGAACTTTGGTAATCAAAGATTTTGAAAAAGCATTTAAAGAGGTGGATGTTATTATTACTCCAACTTCCCCAACACTACCATTTAAAATTGGTGAGCGAGAAAAAGATCCGCTTAGTATGTATTTGGCAGATGTTTATACGGTTGGGGCAAATATCGCAGGAATAACAGCAGTCTCCATACCTTGTGGGTTTGTCGAAGCTAATCGCATATTGCATATTGCAAATCGTGATCAAAATAAGAACGATAAGCCATATGCTATAAGCCATAAGCTTCCCGTAGGTATGCAAATTCTAGGCCCACAATGGTCAGAAGAATTGATATTGAGTATTGCAGATAAATATGAAAAATTAATTAAATAAGGAGATTTTTATGGACAAAGAAAGTTCTAGTTTGATGAAACCCGAGGAAATAAAAATGCCTCACAAGATAGAAAATGAAGATGTTAATCAGGAAATTGAAGAATTATTGAACCGAATTTATGATAAAAAGCCACATGAACCTATTGATGATGAAAAAACCCTCTTGGTAGAAATTATAAAAAAGAATCCAAAAATTCTTGATAATTATGAAGAAAAATTAATTAGATTTTATATATTTACACAAGAAGAAATAAATGAGATTAGAAAAAATAAATAAAAACTAATGTCAAAATATAAAAACCAACAACCAGGATTTTTGGAAACAATAATTCTTGCAATTGGCAAAGGATTGTGGTTTTTGATTTCCTGGCCGTTTAAGAAATTATTTGGAAAAGAAAAAGATAAATTTGATAAGGTAAAAAATTTAGAAAAGTGGATAGAGATTGAAAAGTTGTTGGATTCTGGCGATGAAATACACGCAGAACAAGCCGTGGTAAGAGCTGATAAATTTTTTGACACACAGCTTCGTCAAGGCGGGGCAAAAGGTCAGACATTCGCTGATCGTTTAAGAAGTTGGGAAGATCATTTTAATAAAAATACATATCAAATGATTTGGCAAGCACATAAATTAAGAAATCAAATAGCACACGACCAGGAACATAAGCCGAGTGTAAATGAATGTAAAAATGCGTTAGGTAAGTTTAGAAGAGGACTGGAGAATTTAGGAGCACTTTAAAATTTTCAAAAATACGACTTACGCATTAACTTCTTTCACCTCCTAGGAGTCCATTCGGCCACCTCGGAGGAGGTGCATAAGTCGTAAAATATTTAAATTACAAAATGGAAAAAGATAAGCAAAACCAAATTATTATTTATAAGAATAAATCTGGACAAACCGAGATTGATGTTAAAGTTGAGAAAGATACGGTTTGGTTAACGCAAAAACAGATCGCTCTGCTTATGGGTACTAAACGACCAGCAATTACCAAACATTTAAATAATATTTTTAAAACACAAGAACTTGATGAAAATTTGGTATGTTCCAAAATGGAACATACCACTAAACATGGTGCAATAGCAGAAAAAACACAAATTAAAAAAGTTAAATATTATAATCTCGATGCAATTATATCAGTTGGTTACAGGGTAAATTCTAAGCGAGCTACTCAGTTTAGAATTTGGGCTAAGAATACACTTAGAAATTATTTAATTAATGGTTATGTAGTTAATCAACAAAAACTTGCTTTGCAGGAAGAAAAATTTAAAGAACTTCAAAGATCGATTGCATTTATTGAGAAAAAAGCTGATAATTATCTTTTGCAAGGCAAATCTAGAGAATTACTATCGCTTATTTCTGAATATACAAAATCCTTAACAATTTTGCGTCAATACGATGAAGGTAAAATAAAAGTTGAAAAAAGTAAAAAACCGATTTTTAAACTTGAGTATCAAGGCGCTTTGAATTTTATCAGGGCATTTAAAGCAGAGCTTAAGCGTGATAATGAAGCAGGAGATCTTTTTGGCAAAGAAATAAATCATGAATTTGAATCAGTAGTTGGGGTTATTTATCAAACATTTGATGGTAGGGAACTTTATCGCGGACTAGAAGAAAAAGCAGCACATTTATTATATCTAATTATTAAAGATCATCCATTTTCAGATGGAAATAAACGAATTGCTTCACTACTATTTATATATTTTTTAAAAAATAATGATTTTTTGTATAAAAACAATTTTGAGCGTAAAATAACAGATAACACATTAATTTCTTTAGCGCTTTTAGTTGCAACCAGCGATCCTAAGGAAAAAAATGTAGTGATAGAAATTATAATAAGTTTATTGCAATAGAATAGATTATAGGCAAGATAGTAATCAAAAACCTGCTTGTTGGTAGTAAGGTGCGAGGCGGAGAGTGAAATTATATAAATTTAGAATTATGAATTAGGAATTATGAATTATGCAAAAAAATAATCAAAATTCAAAATATGAAGCAACGATAGGATTAGAAATTCATGCAGAATTGAAGACGAAGTCAAAAATGTTCTGCAGTTGCAAGAATAATCCTTTTAACTCTGGGCCAAATGAAAATGTTTGTCCGGTGTGTTTGGGTATGCCTGGAACATTGCCAGTTTTAAATAAAAAAGCTATTGAGGATACGATACTTACAGGATTAGCTTTAAATTGTAAGGTTAACGAATTTACTAAATGGGATAGGAAAAATTATTTTTATCCCGATATTCCGAAAGGATACCAAATTTCTCAATACGATTTGCCTCTTGTGTATGATGGATATTTGGAAATAGCTAATAGCGAACAGCAAACAGCTAACAGCAAACAGCTAACAGCGAATAGCAGAAAAATAGGTATAACTAGGATACATTTGGAAGAAGATACGGGAACTAGTAAACATCCAGAGGGAAGAGAAGATGTTGATTATTCGCTTTTAGATTTTAACCGTGCCGGGGTCCCACTTATGGAACTTGTAACAGAACCAGATATTAGATCAGCATCTGAAGCTAAAGAATTTTGTAAAAATTATCAGCAAATTTTAAGGACTTTGGGCGTGGCTGATGCAGATATGGAAAAAGGACAGATGAGATGCGAGGCCAATATTTCGGTACGAAATATTATAAACTCGAAATCAGAAATACGAAATCCGAAACAAATCCAAAATCCAAAATCTAAATATCAAAACTTGGGAACTAAGGTAGAGGTAAAGAATTTGAATTCGTTTAGATCGGTTGAAAAAGCGATCGAGTATGAGATTGAAAGACAAATCGAGGCACTAGAAAATGGCGACAAAATTGTGCAGGAAACTCGTGGATGGGATGAAAAGAAAAATCAAACTTATATAATGCGTAAAAAGGAAACCTCGGCTGATTACAGGTATTTTCCAGAACCAGATATACCGCCAGTAATAATTTTAGAAAATTCTAAATCCGAAACCCTAAATTCTAAACAAATTCTAAGCTTGAAATCTCAAACTCAAAACATTATAAATATTGATGAAATAAGGAAACAGTTGCCGGAGTTGCCGAAAGATAAAGTAGAAAGATATGTTAGAGATTACAAAATATCTAAATCAGATGCCGAGATTATTGCTAATAATCCAGCGATGAGAGAATATTTTGAAAAAATTTCAAAATCCAAATTTCAAATAACAAATAAAATCCAAATTTCAAATTACAAAATAATTGCAAATTGGATAGTTAATGAAATTCCCGATTTGTCAATTAAACCTGAACATTTGGCAGAATTGGTTAATTTAATTACAAGTGGGAAAATTTCTCAAAAAATTGCCAAAGATATTTTGCCAGAAATTAAAAAAGGTAAATCCCCAGAAAAAATTATTAAAGAAAAAGGGCTTGAGCAAGTATCAGATACTGGTGAGATTGATAAAATTGTTGAGAAAGTAATAAAAGAAAATCCAGATGCAGTTGAAAAAATTAAATCTGGTCAAATGGGTGTAATAGGATTTTTAGTCGGGCAAGTAATGAAAGAAAGTAAGGGTAAAGCTAATCCCAAAGTTGTAAATGAAATATTGAGGAGTAAAATATAATAAAAAGGAGTTTTTATGAATATTGAGAATAAAAGAGTGGATAATCAAGTGGAAGAAATAAATGAAATAGGTGAAAAAGAAATTAGTGAGTTTTTTTTGAATTTGAAAATACAATTTAATAAAGAAGAGAGTGGTTTTGACCAGATTATTGATTTTTCAGAAGAAGACATAAAGAAATTATTTTTTACCAGTTTGACCAAAGATATTTTTAGAAGATATTTAGATAAACCAGATTTGGTTAAAGAAAGATTTAAAGAAAATGTTGATCAATTTAATATTTCAGCAGATGAATGGAAACAAGCTGCCCTTAAACAACCACAATTATTTTACCAATCCCCAGAAACTTTAAATGCCAATATTAGTAGATCATCAGAACTTATGGGAATTGATAAAAACGACTTTGTAAAAGTTGCCCTTAAACAACCATCATTATTTTGCCAATTCCCAGAAACTTTAAATGCCAATATTAGTAGATCATCAGAACTTATGGGAATTGATAAAAACGACTTTGTAAAAG
>CAYZSW010000002.1:0-17187 GCA_964481135.1 uncultured Candidatus Saccharibacteria bacterium | reverse complement strand
ATCATCAGAACTTATGGGAATTGATAAAAACGACTTTGTAAAAGCTGCTCTTAAACAACCACAATTATTTTGCCAATTCCCAGAAACTTTAAATTCAAACATTACCAAATCATCAGAACTTATGGGAATTGATAAAAACGACTTTGTAAAAGCTGCTCTTAAACAACCACAATTATTTTGCCAATCACCAGAAACTTTATTCAGTAATTTTAAAGCTCTAGCTATATTATTTGACAATGATGATATTAAAACCAGAAAATTTGTTTTAAAAAATCCAGTAGCGTTATGTTATTCTCAAGAAAGAGATTTTATCCATTATTTGGCAACTAAAATTACAAGTAGTAAAATATCTATAGGAAAAAATCCTCGGCAAATTATCAAAGATTATTATGGTAAACAACCCTACGGTGAATATTTGGAGATAAAACAATTTCCAATGATTGAAGAATATTTAACGAAAAAAATAGATAATAATGAATTATCAATAGATGAAGCTATAGAAATGACAAAAAACGAAAAACTATTTGGTCAATTTATGCTTCTAAGAGCCATTGAACATTTTGAAAGAGAAAGCAAAAAAGAAAGAAAATAAAAACCGGCAGAACTGGTATAACGAGATTCTTTAGTCGGACAGGTGATGCGAGAATCAAAAGGTAAAGCCAATCCAGGTGTAGTAAATCAAATTATTGGAAATAAGCTTGGATGAAAAGGTTAAGTCGCGCCTGCAACGCTATCGCGTTAGCGATGGCGGGAGGAGCAAATCCTAAACTAGTAATTAAATTATTAACAAGAAAATAAATTAAATTTGTACTATAATATAATTAAGTTTGTAATAAAGGGTAGGAATTATGACTAAAGAATTTGTTTTAAAATTTTCAACAATTATTACTGGTGCTTTCTCTTTTGTTGCAGCTCTTGCCTGGAATGAGACAGTCAAGGCTTTCATTCAAAAATATATAAGCCCTGGGTCAGAATTAAAATCATTATTTTATTATGCAGTTATAGTTACGATTATCGCAGTTGTTGTTTCGTATTATTTAAATAAAGCTGCGCAAGAATTTATTAAACAGCAGGAAAAATTAAGCAAAAAAGTTGATAAATTAGAAACTGAACTAGACGAGACTAAAACAAAAAATAAAAATTTAAAGGAGAAGCAAAAATGACAAAACCAAAAATCGAGTACTTAAACGATGAAAATGAAAATTCCTTGCAACCTAAAAATAAATCTAATAAATCTAGGAAAGGTGGTTGGTTTTTTGCAGGATTTTTGATATTAGCTCTGATTATGGGTGCGGTTGGCGGTGTAGCAAGCTTAGTTTTAGTATCGGAAAACAGTCAGTGGCGTGAAAAATTAGGGCTTCAGGACATGGCTATCAATACTACAAAGACAGAAAAACTTAAGCTTGAAGAGTCGTCGGCAATTATTGATGCTGTTAAAAAGGTTTCACCTGCAGTGGTATCAATTACTTCAACCCAGAATGTAACAGATATTTTTGGCAGGAGTTATGAATCCAGCGGTGCTGGAACTGGTTTTATTATCACTAATGATGGACTTATCATAACCAACAAACATGTGGTTAGTGATGAAAAAGCCACATATACTGTTTTTGATCATGATGGTAAAGAGTATGAAGCAAAAGTTTTAGCAACAGACCCGTACAATGATTTTGCTGTTATAAAAATTGATGCTACAGGTTTACCAGTAGTAGATTTGGGTGATTCAGATGATTTAAGTGTTGGGCAGTGGGTTATTGCAATTGGTAATGCCCTTGGCGAATTTGAGAACTCTGTGACAGTTGGTGTGGTTTCTGCAAAAGGTCGTCAGATACAAGCAACAGGGGGAGGTCAAGCAGAAAGACTAGAAGGTTTGATACAAACAGATGCAGCAGTTAACCCTGGTAATTCTGGTGGTCCATTAGTAAATTTAAAAGGTCAAGTAATTGGAATAAATACTGCAGTTGCAAATGCAGAAAATATAGGTTTTGCAATTCCAACTAATACTATTAAAAAAGCAATTGAATCAATAAAAAAGACAGGTGAAATAAAAAGGCCAATGCTTGGAATTAGATATTTACCAATTACAAAAGAATTAGCAGAGCTTAATGATTTAAAAGTTGATTATGGGGCACTTGTGTATCGAGGTGCCAACAGGGGTGAACTAGCAGTAATCCCAGGTTCTCCAGCAGCAAAAGCAGGTATTGAAGAAAATGACATAATTCTAAAAATTAACGATGAAAAAATTACTAGTAAAAAATCACTTGCCCAAATTTTACAGCAATACGAAATCGATGACGAAGTATCAATAACTTTATTGCGCGATGGAAATGAAAAAACAGTTAAAGTTAAATTAGGAGAAATGAAATAAGCCCACAAATACACGAATCATACAAATAATACGAAAAACAAAAGCACTAAAAATCACCCAAGAAATTGGGTGGTTTTTTTGTGTTTAGTCAATTATTTATAATATAATTAAAAATTATTCAGCTTTTTTTTAAAAAATTTATTAAACTGACACCTACGAGGTGTCAGTCAATGGTCAATATCTATAATAAAAAATTAATTTTTAGTATCTGTGTATTTGTTTAGTATTTTTTCAATTTGATTTTTTTTATCTTCTTCGGCTAAAGCATTAATGATTTTTTCAGGGTTACCTAAAAGTATTAGTTCAATTTGATTCCATGATTTTTTAATGCGGTGGTCTGTAATTCTATCTTGAGGAAAATTATAAGTTCTAATTTTTTCAGATCTATCGCCAGTTCCGATTTGTGATTTTCTTTCGTCTCCTAGAGTTTTTCTTTCTTTTTCTTTTTTTTCTTCTAAAAGTTTAGTTCTTAAAACATTCATAGCCTTAATTCTATTTTTAAGTTGACTTCTTTCATCTTGACAAGTAACAACTAAATTTGTTGGTAAATAAGTAATTCTGATTGCAGTTTCAACTTTATTTACATTTTGTCCACCACATCCACCAGAATGAAATTTGTCAATCTTTAGGTCTTTTGGATTAATTTCTAGGTCAACTTCTTCCGCTGTTGGTAATACAGCGACAGTTATGGTTGAAGTGTGAATTCTACCTTGTTTTTCTGTTTCAGGTACTCTTTGTACTCTATGTACTCCGGACTCATATCTTAGCAATTTATAAACATTAGTTCCTTTAATTTCAGCTGTAAGTGATTTAATGCCACCGATTGGTGATTTGTTTGTGTCTAAGACCGAAACTTTCCAATCGTTTTTTTCTGCGTATTTTACATACATTTTCCAGAGTTCCGAAGCAAAAAGCTCTGCTTCATCTCCTCCAGCAGCGGAGCGAATTTCAAGAATAACATTTTTGCTACTTTCTGTATTATCATTTATTAATTCCAAAGAAAGGCGATTGATTTCGTCTTGAGCCATTTTTTTTAATTCTTCGTCTGAAGAACTATTAATAATTTCTTGTGCTTGTTTAATTTGGCTTATAATATTTTTTTCAATTTCTTTTTGATAATTATTTTGATAATTCATAAGAGTAATTTTAGCATAAATTGGCTTAACTTGCAAGATTTTTGAATCTGTTGTATACTTATTGAAAATATAAGTAAAATAAGATAGAATAACAAGCAGAAAGTTTCTGTTTGTGAAATAGATAGTAAAAAATATTTATGAAAAAAAATATTCATCCAAAATATTACGAGCATAGTAAGGTTACCTGCATGTGTGGTAATAGCTTTGAAATTGGTTCAACCGTAGAAGAAATTCACCTTGATGTTTGTTCTGCTTGCCATCCTTTATATACTGGCGCTCATCGATTTGTTGATACTGCGGGTAGAGTTGATAAGTTTAAAGCAAAATTAGAAAAAGCTAAAAAAATGCAAAAAAACAATAAGAGTAAAAAATAATTTCACAAAGTATCTGATAAATTTATTTTTTAAATTATTTATCAAAATATTTTGTTGCTGAAAAATATGGAGAGTTATGCAATTACCTACAATTAAAGAAATGATACAAGCTGGTGCACATTTTGGTCATAAAAAAGATAAAACTAATCCAAAGGCCGCAAAAAAATATGGCTTTGGTATTAAAGATGGAATTTACATAATTGATCTTGATAAAACACAGGTTATGCTTAAGCAAGCTATGGATTATATTGCTCAATGTATCAAAAAAAATCAAACAATATTATTTATTGGGACAAAAAGACAAGCACAGGATAGTATAAAAAAAGTAGCAATGGAAAATGATGTTCCATATATCAATCATCGATGGCTAGGTGGCATGATAACAAACTTTGAAACAGTTAAGCTTGGAATCGAGAAGCTTAAAAAAATGGAAGCTCTAAAGGAAACAGATGAATATAAAGATATGACCAAGCAGGAAAGAGTAAAGTTTAATAAAAAAATTGAAAAATTACAATTAAATTTATCTGGTATTAAGAGTCTTAATAAAATTCCAGATGTTTTGTTTATTATTGATATTGATAAAGAAAAAGTTGCGGTTAAAGAGGCTAAAAATAATAATATTCCAGTTGTTGGAATTGCTGATATCAATACAGATCCTGATTTAGTAGATTATATTATTCCTGTTAATGATGATTCGAGACCAACAATTGAAATGATTATGGATATTGTTAGCCAAACAATAAAAAACGCAAAACAAGGAAAAAAATAAAAGGAGATATATGTCTATATCTAGTCAAGAGGTCCAAAAGCTTCGTTTAGAAACATCTATTGGTATTATGGATTGTAAAAAGGCCTTAACTGAGGCAAAAGGCGATTATAAAAAAGCTAAAGAGATTTTAAAAAAGAAAGGCGCTCTAAAAGCTTTAAAAAAAGCCGAAAGAGCTTCCAATCAAGGCATTGTTGCTAGTTATATTCATGGTAACGGTAAAATTGGTGTTATGATTGAACTTTCAACTGAGACAGATTTTGCCGCTAAAAATCCTTTGTTTTTGGATTTAGCGCATAATTTAGCAATGCAAATTGCTTCAATGGATCCTAAAAATGAAAGTGAATTATTAAAACAGGACTATATTAAAGATTCAGATTTATCCATCAAAGAGTTAATCGAAGAAAATATTTCTAAAATTGGTGAAAATATTAAAATTAAAAAATTTATTAGATACGAATTGGGCAAATAAATAATAATGATTCTAATGTTGCGAATATAAGTAACTAATATTACTAATTATTTGTATCATTAGTGTTAAATATTAGTATGATTAGAATCAATAATAAAAACTCAAAATCTAGATATAAACGCATTTTGCTTAAGCTTTCAGGGGAAAGTTTTTTAGGCAAAGGTAAAGAAAGTATAAATTTTGATTTTATAAAAAAGGTAGCAGGAGATATTAAAAAAATTAAAAACTTAGGTTATAATTTAGGTATTGTTGTGGGGGGAGGAAATATTATTAGGGGCAGAGATTCTAAAGAGTATTCAATTAATCAAGAAGATGTTGATAAAATGGGGATGATAGCAACTTTTATTAATGCTATATCTCTTTCTGCAATCCTAAACAAATTTAATATAAAAAATAAAGTACTAAATATTTTTGAAATGGGTATATATGGTGAAAGATATAATATTAAAGCTGCAAATAAATACTTTAAAGATGGTTTAGTTTTGATTTTCGCGGGCGGTACTGGTAAGGTTGGAGTAACTAACGATACAAATTCTGCTTTGCGTGCTAAAGAAACAAATTGCGATGTAATTTTAAAAGCAACTAATGTTGATGGAGTATACAATAAAGACCCGCGAAAGTATAAAAATGCAATTAAATATAATTCATTAACTTTTCAGGAAGCAATTGATCAGAAATTACAAGTTATGGATCAAAAAGCATTTGAAATTTGTAGAAAATCAAAAATTCCTATTGTTGTATTTAATTTACATAAAAAAGATAATTTAAAAAAAGCAATATTAGGAAAAGATATCGGCACTATGGTAGAATAAGTTTAGAGTAATAGTTTTTTTTTCAATTTATTTGGAGGTAATTATGTATCGTAATGCATTTAAAGAACTAAAACCAAAAATTGATGAAGTTTTGTTAAAACTTGCAGATGAATTTAAGCAAGTCAGAACCGGTAAAGCAAGTTCTTCTTTAGTGGAAGGAGTGCTAGTAGATTATTATGGAACTAAAACACCTTTAAAACAAATGGCTCAAATTAATACCCCGGATGCTGGCCATATTGTTATTGTTCCATGGGATAAAAATAGTTTATCTGATATTGAACTTGCTGTAAGAAATTCGAATTTGGGATTATCTCCTGTTAATGATGGAAAAAGTGTTCGAATTGGTTTACCTCCTATGACCGAAGAAAGAAGAAATGAATTAGTCAAATTTATTAAAAATTTAAGTGAAGAAGCGAGAGTTATTGCGCGTAATCTAAGAGCTGATACTTGGAATAAAGTTAAACAAATGCAGCAAAATTCAGAAATCACAGAAGATGATAAATACAGGGCAGAAGAGGAATTAAATAAAATTATCGATGATGCGAATCGAAAAATAGAAGAATTATTTGATAAGAAAAAAGATGAGATAATGAGTATATAATATTAGCTAATAACTCAAAGTTTAAAAGTAATAACCATAACTAAAAAACTCAAAATATATAACCAAGATATTATTTAAAATTTATTGTTATGAGATATTAATTATTCGTTATAAGATTGATTTATTATGTTGTTTTTAACTATCATTTTATTTTTATTAATTTTATCAATTTTAGTACTTGTCCACGAGTTTGGGCATTTTTATGTTGCTAAAAAAAATGGTGTTTTTGTTGAAGAATTCGGACTTGGATATCCACCTAGAATTTGTGGTTGGTATAAAAGCTCAAAAACAAATAGATATCGTTTTTTTTGGCGCGACAATCATTTGAAAAGAGAAGATGTGTCAGATACAATATATTCATTAAATTTTATTCCTTTAGGGGGTTTTTGCAAAATGTTAGGAGAAGATGAGCAGATTAGATCTAAAAAATCTTTTTCAGAAAAATCTCCTTGGATAAGATTTAAAATAATCATTGCTGGTGTAACGCTAAATTTTTTGCTTGCGTGGATTTTATTTAGTTTGTGGCTTTATTTAGTACCTGCATATATTGATAATAATGTAGTTGTAATTAGTGTAGTTGCGGATTCAAAAGCCCAAGAAATTGGAATTAAACAAAATGATTTTATCTCAAAAATTAACAATGAAGAGCTTAAAGACAGCAATGATCTTATTGAATTTACTAAAGAAAATAAGGGGCAAGAAGTGGCAATTACTATTAAAAGATATAATGAAGAAAAAGAAATTGTGACTACTTTGCCTGATAAAGACCAGCCACTTGGTGTTTCTTTGGCTGATACTGGTGGAGAAGTGCAAAAATATCCTTGGTATTTAGTTCCTTTTGTTGCATTAGATGAAATGCTTTTAACTATTTGGATTAGTTTAACTTTTTTATGGCAATTAATATTATCTCTTTTTACTTCGGCAAGGGCCCCGTCCGAAGCTGTTTCTGGTCCGGTTGGTGTTTTTTCGTTTTTATACCAAATTATTGGTTTTGGTTGGTTGTATGTAATCAGATTTACAGCTTTAATTTCTTTGGCTTTGGCATTTTTTAATTTACTGCCGATTCCGGCTTTAGATGGTGGTCGATTAGCATTTATTATTCCTGAAATGATATTTAAGAAAAAAATCGTAGCAGAAAAAGTTGAAAACGCTATTCATGTAGGTGGTTTTTTTGTCTTGATTATTCTTTTAGTTTTAGTAACATACAATGATATTGTTAAGTTGGTTTTAAAATAAAATTTGAACTCTATAAAAAATATAAGTATAATTAATATATCCACGAATATACAAATATTACGGATAATGAAATAATTCGTAGGATTTGTAATAATTAGTGTAATAATATTTGGAAAACATCATAATGAAACTGTCAAAACTTTTTACTAAAACTAAAAAACAAATTTCTCAAGAAGAAAAATCTATCAATGCCCAACTTTTAGAGAGAGCTGGCTTTATCTCAAAGGAAATGGCAGGAGTTTATAATTATTTACCTCTTGGGCTTTTGATGCTAAAAAAAGTAGAAAATATCATCAGAGAAGAAATAAACGCAATTGGTGGACAAGAAGTTTTGATGCCGACTTTGACTTCCATTGAGAGCTACAAGATAACCAAAAGAGATAAAATTGATGTGCTTTTTAAAACCAAGCTTCATACTGGGAGTGAATTTGTGTTAAACCAATCTCATGAAGAAGTAGTGACTCCTTTAGTGCAAAGATATGCAAATTCATACAAAGATTTGCCGGTTTATGTCTATCAGATTCAAAATAAATTTCGAAATGAGCCAAGAGCCAAATCGGGACTTCTTCGAGGTAGGGAGTTTATCATGAAAGATCTTTATTCATTTCATCAAGATGAAAAAGATTTTAATGAATATTACGAAAAGGCAAAAGAAGTTTACAAAAAAATATTTAAACGACTTGGTTATGGAGATAAGACATACATTACCTATGCTTCTGGCGGGACATTTTCAAAGTATTCTCATGAATTTCAAACACTGTGTCAAACGGGTGAGGATGAAATATATCTTTGCGAAAAATGTAAAATTGCAGTGAATAAAGAAATTATTGATGAGCAAAACAAATGTCCTGAGTGTGGCAATGATAAGTTAGTGCAAAAAAAAGCAATTGAGGTGGGTAATATTTTTCCGCTTAAGACCAAATTTTCTGAATCGTTTAAGCTAACTTATAAAGATAAAGATGGAAAAGACAAACCAGTAATTATGGGTTGTTATGGAATAGGGTTGAGCAGGCAAATTGGTACAATTGTTGAGCTTTTTCATGATGAAGACGGGATGATTTTGCCAGAGTCGGTTGCCCCATTTAAATATCATATCGTTCAATTAACAAATAACAATAAACAATTAACAGAGATAATCAAAAACCTAGGAGAAGAAAATTGCTTGATCGATGACAGAGAGGTGTCTGCTGGGCAAAAATTTGCTGATGCTGACCTTATGGGAATGCCATATCGAGTAGTAATCAGCGCAAAAACACTAGAAAAAGATTCAGTGGAAATTAAAAAAAGAGATGAATATAAAAGTGAATTGCTGAAAATAGATAATTTAAAAAATTTCTAATTTCCAATAGAATGTTTAATTTCTAAATATTTAATTCATGATTTGTATATTAAATAATTGGTAATTTTGTTAGACATTGGTAATTGTAATTTTAGAAATTAAGTTTCGATGTATTGAGTATAATTTGAAAAAATCTATTAAAGGTTAAAGGAGGGAAATAACTATGAGAAAACCACTTATTATTGCAAATTGGAAGATGAATACTAATCTTTCGGAGGCAGAGATACTAGTTTCATATTATAAAAACGCAGTTAGAAATTTTAGCCATGTAGATATAGTGATTTGCTCCCCTTATACTTGGCTTATGCATTTAAAAGATAATCTATCAAGGGGAAAAACACATATTGCTTTAGGCGCACAAAATGTTTTTTATGAAAACAGTGGAGCTTATACGGGTGAAATAAGTCCTAGAATGCTTAAGGGGTTAGTAAGATATGTAATAGTCGGTCATTCGGAAAGAAGAAAATATTTTAATGAAGATATTACTGATATAGTAAAAAAAATTAATGCTCTTCTCGATGTAAATATTAGGCCTGTTATTTGTTTGGGTGAAAGTACGAAAATGCCACTTAAACACCCTGTTTGGGGGAGATCTGTAGCAGTTGATGGTAGAAATAATATTTTTAAAGAATTAGAATATATTTTAAAAAATATTAGAAAAAAAGATTATGAAGATTTAATTATTGCATATGAGCCAGTTTGGGCAATTGGTACTGGTGAGGCGGCAACAGGTGCTTATGCTGGTGCAGTTGCTTCTGGAATGAGAGAAAAAATTACACAATTGTCAAATAAAAAGATTGCCGACAGCACAAGGATTTTATATGGTGGAAGTGTGGATAGTAAGAATATTGCTGAATTTGTTAGACCTGAAATAGACGGAGTGTTGGTTGGTACATCAGCTTTAAAGGTAAGAGAATTTAGTAAAATTTGTGAAATAGCGAGTGAGGAGAAAAGAGCTTAGTAACTAGAGCTTAGTGACTAGAGTTTCGTAATTCGATGTCGGAGGGTAATGAAAAATAAAAGTCAGAAAATTAAGAGTTTTACAGATTTGCTTGCATGGCAAGAAGCACATTTATTAGTTTTAAAAATTTATTTATTTACTGGCAAATTTCCAAAAAGTGAACTGTTTGGAATCACTAGTCAGCTTCGAAAAGCAATAACTTTAGTAACAGCAAATATTGCAGAAGGTTTTGGTAGATATTTTTATAATGATAGGATAAAATTTTATATTCAAACTAGAGGATCAATATTAGAAGTTGAAAATTTTATAATAACTGCTAGGGATTTAAAATATTTGAAAACAAAAAATTTTGATGAATTGTGGCAACAGAGTGAAAAAGTTGCTAGCATTCTTAATGGATTAATAAATTCTACGAAAAAATTTATAAAATAATTTCGAGTATCGAATATCGAGGCTCGAATTACTGGAGATTAATAATATGAAAATTGCAATCAATGGATTCGGAAGAATAGGTAGGGCAGCTTTTAAAATAGCTCTTAAAAAAGGATTAGAAGTTGTGGGAATAAATGATTTGACTGATACAGAAACATTGGCTTATCTTATTAAACACGATACTGTTTATGGGATTTATAATAAATCGATTGATTTTGACGAGGAAAATTTAATGGTTGGTGATAAAAAATATAGAGTATATTCACAAAAAGATCCAGCCAACTTGCCATGGAGAGACTTAGAAGTGGATGTTGTCTTGGAATGTACAGGTGTTTTTCGTGATAAAGAAAGTTGTCAAAAGCACCTTGATGCAGGAGCTAAAAAAGTAATTATTTCTGCCCCGTCTAAATCAGGAGATATTAAAACATTTGTTCCAGGGGTGAATGAAAACCAGTATCAAGGTGAGGATATTATTGATATGGCTTCTTGTACAACTAACTGTATCGCACCAGTGGTAAAAATTATGCATCAAAAGTTTGGTGTTAAAAAAGCCATTATGAGTACAATTCATGCCTATACTGCAGATCAAAATTTGGTAGATGGACCGCATAAAGATTTGCGCCGAGCACGAACCGCTGGGCAAAATATTATCCCAACCTCTACTGGTGCTGCTAAAGCTACGACAAAAACTATTCCAGATTTACAAGGTAAATTTGATGGTATGGCTATGAGAGTACCAGTTGCTTGTGGGTCGCTTGCTGATATTACATTTTTATTAGAAAAAAGTGTGACGAAAGAAGAGATAAATCAAGCAATTCAAGAAGAGTCGGAAAAACCAGAAATGAAAAATGTGATTGTCGGGATATTAGATAAGATGGTTTCATCTGATATTATTGGTAATAGTTTTTCATCTGTAGTAGATTTACATTTAACTCAAGTAGTAGATGGTGATTTGGTAAAGATTATTGCTTGGTATGACAATGAGTGGGGTTATGCTACAAGATTAGTGGAGATGTGCGAGAAAATTATTAAATCAAATAACTAAAAACTAATTTATGAAATATATTAGAGAAGCAAATCTAAAAAACAAAAAAGTTCTTTTGCGGGTTGATTTTAATGTACCCATGGATTCAAAAAGAAATATTTTGGATGATGCTAGGATTAAAGCAACACTTCCCACAATAAAATATCTACAAAATTCTAAAGCTAAAAAAATTTATATTGTTTCTCATTTGGGCGAGCCAATAATTATGAGAAAAGAGAAAATTGATAAGATAATTTTGGGTAATAAAAATCTTGTTTTAAAACCTATAGTTGAAAATTTGGCAAAGTGGTTGAAAATTCAAAAAAAACATATCAAATTAATTAATATCAAAGATTCACCTTTGCCTGGTTATGAGTTATCAGATCAAATCACTGTTTTAGAGAATATAAGATTTTTAAGTGGTGAAAAGAAAAATGACAAAGAAACAGCAAGAAGTTTATCATTATTAGCTGACATTTTTGTTAACGATGCTTTTGGTGTTTTGCATCGTACGCATGCTTCAGTGTGTGAAATAACAAATTTTTTACCAAGTTATGCTGGATTGTTGGTTGAAAAAGAATTCTCTGTTTTAGAGAAAATAATTAATAATCCTGCTCGCCCACTAGTTATGATATTGGGCGGAGCGAAAATTAAAGATAAAATGTTAATTATTAAAAAAATGTCCAAGAAAGCTGATTTTTTCTTGCTTGGTGGGGTTATGGCAAATACTTTTTTAGCAACTAGAAATATCAATGTAAAACAGTCTTTGGTTGAAAAAGAGCGTTTAGATTTGGCAAGAGAGCTTATGAATAAAAGTGCTCGAAAAATTATTTTACCAACAGGGCTAGTTTGGTATAAAAATAAGATATTGGATATAGATCAGAATACAGTTAATCAATTTGCAAGATATATAAAAAAAGCAAAGACGATTTTTTTTAATGGAACAATGGGGTTTACTACTAAAGATAGATTTAGAAAAGGAACTTTAGAAATTTTGAAGATAATCATTCAAAACAAAAGCGCCCAAACAATAATTTGTGGAGGAGATACTATTGCAGAAGTAAATAGGCAAGATTTACAAGATAAATTTTTCTATATTTCTACAGGAGGAGGTGTTACGCTTAACTATTTAGCTGGAGAAAAATTACCGGGATTAGAGGCGCTTAATCATCCAAAGGATGATTAACAAATACGAAATTCGAAGCTCGAAATCCGAAATAATATCAAATATTCAAAATTCAAATAACCAAAAAAAATTTGTTTAGAAAATTTGAGAATTATAATTTTAAATTTGTTTCGGGTTTCGAAATTAGATATTTGAATTTACAAACGGAGTGAATATGTACGATATTGTAACAATTGGAGATGTTTTTGAAGATGTTTTTTTGCGTCCTAAAGACACCTATTTTAAAAATTCACAAATTCGAGTTTTTAAAGATAAACTTTGTTTAGAGCACGGAGCAAAAATACTTGTAGAAGAAATAGATTTTGATTTGGGTGGGTCTGCTTGCAATGTCGCAGTTGGTCTTAAAAAATTTGGATATAATACCGCATTAATTTCTGCATTAGGTAATGACGAAAGGGGACAAAGAATTAAAAATAAACTGTACTTAACTGGAATAGATACAAAATATATTAAGCAATTTTCTAAAATTAATTCAAATTTTTCATCGATTATTGTTTACAAAAAAGAAAGAACAGTATTGCTTTATAGAGGATTAAAAGATTATTCACAGCTTAAAATTCCTAAAAATCTTTCTACTCGTTGGGTATATTTAGGTCCTGTTTCAGAAGAATTTTCAGAAAATTATAAGTATCTTATTAATTTAGCCGCTGAAAAAAATATAAATATTGCGATTAACCCAGGTCATAGACAAATATTAAAAGAAAAACAAAAACTTAAAAATTTAATTAGAGTTTGCAAAATTTTAATATTAAATAAAAAAGAAGCTTTGGATTTAACTGGATTACCTCCATTTACATCTATTAAAAAAATTTTATCAACTCTTAAGATTTACGGTTCTGATATTGTTGCTCTTACAGATGGTAGAAATGGAGCTTTTATTACTGATGGAGAAAAATTTATAGGATGTGATATATTGCCAACAGAAAGTATTGATCCTACTGGTGCAGGTGATGCATTTTCTTCTGGTTTTATTGCTTCATATATTAAAGCAGGGGATTTATCTAAAGCACTAAATTTTGGGATAATCAATAGTGGCATAGTCACAGAAGATTATGGTGCTCAAAGAAATCTTCAAACAGAATCACAGGTGAGAAGATTAATTTCTAAATTACCAAATATTTACAATTTATAATTTTTTTTGTATATTAAGGTGTCGTAATAGTATGTGTAATATGGCTAATATGTAAATCACTATTTGCGAAGATTTGAGATAATAATATGAAAAGACACCTGGCAATATTTATTGGAAACGCAATTGAAAAAATTCTACAAGGTGAAAAAGCAGTAGAAGCGAGATTTTCGATTAGTAAAATTTTGCCATATGAAAGTATAATGAAAGAGGATGAAATTTACCTTAAGCAGTCAGGTGGTTTAGTGCTTGGTAAAGTAAAAGTAGATAATGTTCTTTATTATGAAGGTCTTAATGCTGAAGTAATCGGTAAACTTAGGCGTGAATATCAGAATGATTTATTGGTTGATAATAAATTTTGGCAAGATCATGCAAATTCTAAGTATGCAACAATTATTTTTTTAAAAGATCCTAAAAAGTTTATTGCACCACTTAGAATTACAAAACACGATAGGCGTTCTTGGATGATTATCCAGTAATCTATTTAGCAATCAGTTCTTTAAAATTTATTATGAAGGAGGCGGTGAGTTTGCAAAGTTTGGTAGCTAATAGGGATGAGATTTTATGTGTTATGCCATATGGTGAGGATTTTTGTTTTTTGGATAGAATCTTATCTATGGAAGAAGATGATAATGGAATAAAAATAGTTGCTGAATATGATGTTCGGCAAGAAGACTGTAAAGGCCATTTTAACAAAATTGCAATTTTTCCAGGAGTAAAAATTCAGGAAGCGATTGCACAGACTGGAGTGTTTTGGTTAAGAAGACAAGAAAAATATAAAGATTATATCGCAATGTTCACAGGTAAATTTGAAGGAGCGTATCATGACCAGAGTCGGCCACTTTTTCCAGGTGATACTTTACAACTTCATTTTCTTGTACTAAATTTTGACGAAATGAGGAAAGGTCAAGCTACAGGATTAGCTAGAATCGATGAAATGCCGATTATGGTTTTTGATTTTTCCTTTACGATTATAAAAGAAGGAGTATTAAAAAAGATGGCAGGTAAAGTAAAAAAATAAAAAGAGAACATATTATAATTTGTTGCCCTTTTCTTTTTGGCAAATTTTTGTTATGATTACCACGATATTAATCAAAGTATTTATTAATAGGAGATTTATGGAAGCTAAAATCGAAAAACTACCAGATTCAAAAGTTAAAATAACTATTATTGTTGAGGCAAAAAAAATTGAAGGATATTTCCAAGAAGCTTTGGAAAAATTAAATAATCAAGTTGAAATTAAAGGTTTCAGAAAGGGTAAAGCTCCTAAAATGATGATTTTAGATAAAGTGGGGCAAGCCAGATACAATTCTGAAGCTCTAAATTTAGCAATGCCTAAGTTTTATATTGAAGCACTTAAATCAAATAATATTATTCCAATTTCTCAACCAGCAATTTCTGTAGATCAGTTTGCAGAGGGTAAAGATTTTAAGTTCACTGCTGAAGTTGATATATTGCCTAAGGTTGAACTAGGGGATTATAAGAAAATAAAAATTAAATACCAAAAACCAAAGATTGAAGCCAAACCAGAAGAAGTGGAAAAAGTGTTAAAACGACTTCAATACCAGGCAGCAAAGTATTTGGATAAAAGTGGTGGTGCAGAACAAGGTGATAGAATTGAAATTGAGTTTGAAGGTAAAATAAAAAGAGTAAAAAGCGACAAACATTCATCAAAAAATTTTCCTTTAGTTTTAGGTGAAAAAATAATGATGCCTGGGTTTGAAGAAAAACTTTTAGGAATGAAAAAAGGAGAAGAAAAAGAATTTAAGCTAAATGTTAAAGGTGATGATGTAGATTTTCTAGTTAAAATGTTAGATATTAAAAAAGTGCAATTGCCTAAAATTGATGATCAATTTGTTAGCAAGTTTGGTAGAAAATCAGTTTTAGACTTAAAAAATGCAATCGCTCAAGGTATCATTCAAGAAAAGGAAATGAAAGACAAACAAGATTTAGAGATAAAATTATTTGATGAACTTTTAAAAGTTGCTAAAATGGAAGTTCCGCAAAGTTTGGTTGATCAGGAAATATCAAGAAAGATTCAATCTTTACAAGCTCAAATGGGGCCAGGTTTTCCAGAAATATTGAAAAAAAGCAATAAAACGATTACTGACATTCAAAAAGATATGAGGCCATCTGCAGAAAGATCAGTTAAAATCGGCTTAATATTAGGCGAAGTTTCAAAAGATTTAAATTTAATTGATAAAAAACCTAAGACACAACAAGAACAACAAGAAATTATTAAAAAAACTATAGACCAACTTATTGAGATTATAGTTAAATAATACAAAAATACAATAACTAAAAAACTTAAGAACAAATATGAGATTGTTAAAATGAGTGAAATCAAAAATCAAATTTTAATTCCAACTGTAATTGAAAAATCACAGTTTGGAGAGCGGGCTTACGATATATATTCTCGTTTGCTTAAAGATAGGATCATTTTTATTGGTGGTGCAATTGATGATCACTTGGCCAATATTATTATGGCTCAGCTTTTGTTTTTAGAGTCAGAGGATAATAAAGAAGATATTAATTTATATATTAACTCCCCTGGAGGTTCGGTTACTGCAGGACTTGCGATTTATGATACTATGCAATATATTAAGCCAGATGTTTCGACTACATGCATTGGAATGGCAGCTAGCATGGGAGCATTTTTATTAGCGGGAGGTCAAAAAAATAAAAGATATATTTTGCCAAATGCTAAAGTATTATTGCATCAGGTTATGGGTGGTATGGAAGGACAAGCATCGGATATAAAAATTCAAGCTGAAGAAATTTTAAGAGTAAAAGAGCAAATTAATAAAATATTATCGGAACACACAGGACAATCATTAAAAAAAATTGAACACGATTCTGATAGAGATTTTTACATGAATGCAGATGAAGCTAAAAAATATGGAGTAGTAGATAAGGTTATTAAAAAGTAAAATCATCCCGCCAATCTTTTTGTCGCTAATTATCACGAATAATTTGCAATGATTGGAGAAATTGGAAATTCACAAGATACTTGACAATTTTTTATTCATCGTATATGCTTAAAATACTGAGAAAGGTGGGTGAAAGAATTTATATTTATTATATATATTAAAAACTAGAGAATAAATATTTCAAGGATAGAAAAAAACCGTTAGAACTTATCCTTGGCGGTTTTTTTGTGTCCTTTGAAAATTTAATAAACCACATATCGCTAAATTTGACTTTTTAGCGGTTGTAAGAATTTTCGAGTAAGATCTCGAAAAAAAATAATAAAATCTTGTCAGTTTTTATTTTTGAGCTATAAACTCTAAAATTTTTTGAAGAGTTTGATCCTGGCTCAGGATGAACGCTGGCGGCGTGCCTAACACATGCAAG
>CAYZSW010000001.1:91160-130383 GCA_964481135.1 uncultured Candidatus Saccharibacteria bacterium | reverse complement strand
TTATTGGGGGTTTTGCTCAAAAAAAGTTCGAACTTCGTTCAAAAAACACCGCCAAGAATCACATTTCGAAAAATCAAGGTTGGAAGCCTCGGCGCAAAGCGCCTCGGCATGGTATTTTTCCGCAATTTTGAAGGCATTTTTGAAATCCAAAACCAAAGTGCGGTCGGCAATGCGGAAGTTCGCCGTGCAAAGCACGGGCAAAATGAAATTTTGCAAACCAATCTTTTTTCTTTCGCTTTCAGCGAAAGGTTGAGCGTATTTTTCTTTGATTGCCCAAAAACTAATCTAAAAACAATATGGACAACATAAATTTACAAACCAAAAAGATTTTTCTCTATGCCCGCAAATCCACGGACGAACCAGAGCGACAAGTGCTTTCCATAGAAGCGCAAATGTTTGAATTGCGGGAATATGCCAAAAAGGAAGGATTGAATATCGTCCGTGAATTTGTGGAAAGCAAAACCGCTAAAGAGCCGGGGCGAGAAATTTTTAATGAAATGGTGACGAGCATAGAGAAAAATGAAGCCGAGGGAATTTTAGCGTGGCACCCTGACCGCCTTGCTCGAAATAGTATAGACGGCGGAAGAATAATCTACTTGGTAGATACTGGCAAAATATCCGCGCTAAAATTTCCCACTTTTTGGTTTGATCCGACACCGCAGGGAAAATTTATGTTGTCTATTGCTTTTGGGCAATCAAAATATTATGTGGATAATCTTTCGGAAAATATAAAGAGGGGTATTCGCCAGAAATTACGCAATGGAATATGGCCCGCTTGGGCGCCATTGGGCTATATAAACGACAAAAACGCCCGCTGTATCGCTGTGGACAAAGAAAAGGCAAAGTATATCAAGCGGGCTTTTGAAATGTACTCAACTGGCGAATATCCCCTCGCTCAAATCCGAAAGATTATCAATTCCTTGGGCTTGGTTGGCAAGAAAGGCAAAATGCTTTCCGTCTCAAATTATCAGTATATGCTGAAAAACAAAATTTATTACGGAATGATTGAATATAACGGAGAAATGTATGACGGAAAGCATGAACCGATTATCACAAAGAAACTTTTTGATTCCGTTCAAGAAGTGATGGCGAACAAAAGCAAACCGAAATCGCCAAAACTCAAACCTTATGTTTTTAGAGGATTTTTCCGTTGCGGAGAGTGTGGCTGTTTCATTACCACCGAAACGCAGAAAGGACATAACTATTTGCGGTGTACCAAACGGAAAAATCCTTGCTCGCAAAGGTATGCCAGAGAGGACGCCATCACTTCTCAAATAAAAGAAGAAATCAAAAAAGTTTCTTTGTCTTCCGCTTGGGCAAATGCTTCAATCAATTATTTTGAAAATGAAAAAATGAAGATTGCCCAAGCGGAAAGCTCTTTCGCCCAAAAAGCGAGAAATGAGCTTGTGGAGATAGAAACAAAACTTGATCGCTTGCTTGATTTGCAGTTAGACGGCAATTTATCGCAAGCGGAATATACCGCTAAAAAACACAAGCTCATTCTCACTAAAAAAGATTTGGAAGAAAAAATATCCGCTTTTGGGCGAAAGAGCAATAATCGGTTCGAACTTGCCATTGCCTTTCTAAAAGACGCCAACCAAGCCGAAAAATACGCTCAACAAGAAAATCCCGAAAGGATTCGGGATTTTCTCAAAAAGATTGGTTCGAACTTCCGCATTGCCGACCGCACTTTGGTTTTGGATTTCAAAAATGCCTTCAAAATTGCGGAAAAATACCATGCCGAGGCGCTTTGCGCCGAGGCTTCCAACCTTGATTTTTCGAAATGTGATTCTTGGCGGAGAGGGTGGGATTCGAACCCACGGACCGGTGTTAACCAGTCAACACATTAGCAGTGTGCTGCTTTCGGCCACTCAGCCACCTCTCCATGATTTCATACTTATAACTAACAACAAACAACTAACAACTAACAACAAATTAATGATTAGTTTTTAATTTCTTTTTAAATGCTGATAACTGTTTGACTAATTCTAATACTTTATCTTCTATTAGTTTATTATCTTGTATTTTAATTAAATTTAGTTGTAACGCAATATCAAATCCGGCAACAACTTCATAAGCAGATTTAATTGAAATTGTAATATATCTTGCAAATTCAATATCTGAACTACTTCCTGATCCTTCAGCAATATTCAATATAATTGATATTGTTGCTCTAGAAATTTGATCTGCTAATTTCGGTTCTTTATTAATTATATTATCTTTAATAATCTTGTTTGTTAAGCTACAAAACATCTTAGCATCTTGATATACTTTAAATTTTTTAAATCTAAATCTTTTCATATTTCTATGTTATTAGTTATAAGTTAATTGTCATAAGTAATTTATTCCATGGCGGAGAGGGTGGGATATCTCACTCCTCGGAAACCCACGGTTTTCCGACGCTCATATTCATTCGCTGCCTTCCTCTAAGGGAAAACAACTGTTTTCCCGACCCCTTTCATGTTCGAATCCACAGCCACCCAGCATAGCTCGATAAATCGAGCGACATTGGGTGGCGGAGAGGGTGGGATTCGAACCCACGGAACCCGTAAGGGCTCAACTGTTTTCAAGACAGTCCCGATCGACCACTCCGGCACCTCTCCGTGATTTCATACCAACAACTAACAACCAATAACCAACAACCAACAACTAACAACTAACAACTAACAACTTATAACTTTTAGCGGACCAATACATAATCTGTTTATTTTATTCGGACCTAGACTGATTCGTTTTGGTTGTTCTTTAAAACAACTATATAATTAATACATAGCAATATTGATATTATAAATAATTTTAGGTTGAAAATCAATGCTTTTTCTGTTAATATTAACCTAATATATATTATTTTAATAGATACTTGGCAGAAAGTACTTATGCGCCTATAGCTCAGTGGATAGAGCGTGAGATTGCGGATCTCAAGGTCGGAGGTTCAAGTCCTCCTAGGCGCACCACAGGCATTTCAGGCGGGGAGCACCAAATTGTGGGCATAAAGGTTAGCCGTTCGTATCGGCTCAAGGGCATCTTGGTTAATTAAAGCTAGAGGAATGATTCGAATATGACATTTTTGTACATAAATAAAATAGGTCAAATAGGAATGAATTATGCCAGAGCTTAAATTCCTATTCGACGATAGGCGGGTTCTCAAAGGCTTTATTTGTTATGAATTTATTAAAATCAATTGATAATAATATCATTTATCCAATTTATAATTTGATAAGTTTGTATTTGTCGAAAAGGGTAATGAATTACTATAAGACTGTTTACGCTGATGAAAATCAAAAATCACAAAATTTAGATTATAAATCTGGTAATCTTGGCTATGCATATATTCACTATGCAATTATTAGAAATACTCAACCTAACAGAATTTTATGTATTGGATCTATGAGAGGATATATACCTTTTATTTGCGCCATTGCCTGTAAAGATAATAAAAATGGAATAGTTGATTTTGTAGATGCAGGATACGATATAAAAGACAAAAAACATACTGGAAAGCATTTTTTTGGCGATGGATTTTGGAACAAGATAAATATTAAAAAACATTTTTCTTATTTAAAAGCTAATCAATATATAAATACATATATAACTACTTCTAAAAAGTTTGCACAAAAATGTTCTCAAAGAAAATACGACTATATACATATTGATGGAGATCATACTTATAAAGGATTAAAGCTTGATTATAAATTATATTGGAATAAATTGAATAAAGGTGGATTTATGGTATTTCATGATATGAGTCAAAAAGGCTACAGGCAGGGTTTAAAATGGGAAATGTGGAAATTTTGGAACGATTTAAAAACAAAAAATAAATCATGGATTGAATTTCCCGATCAAAGTTTATCAAATATTGGTGGTATAGGCATTATTCAAAAACAATCTGACTGATTTTAATTTAGTAGATTTTTTAGTATAATAAATCTAAATAGTAATATTTATTAATTTTGGAGGTTAAATGGAAAATCAAACACAAAATCAACCAGTTAAAAAGAATAACACCGGTTTAATTATAGCGATAATTGTTATAGTTATTTTGGTGTTGGGTTTAGGTGGCTATTTTCTTACAAGATATTTGACCAGAATGGCTGGTGAAAAAATTGTTTCTGGTTTAACAGGAGCTGATGTGAAAATCGGTGATGATGGAAGCTATAAGATTACAGATGGAGATAGTACATTTGAGGCTTCGGCATATGCAAGTTGGCCAGAAGATATGCCAAAAGATGTTTTGAAGTATGATTCTGGTAAAATTCTAATGTCAGCAAAAATTAGTAATCCAAGTAAAGGTTGGTCAGTAGCAATAGAAAACACCAACAAAGATTATTTTAATCAATATAAAACAAAACTCAAAGCAAGTGGATGGGTAGAAATAGGTGAGATGGATTATACAGTTGATATTATGCAATTAGAGAAAGACAATTTAAATTTAATTTGCATATTTGATAAGGACTCAAACGGAGTAAACATAACTGTTACGGAAAAATAACTATGTTTAATTGGCTTTCAAATATTTTTGGTAAAAAAAATGAAAACAAGCAATTAAATAATTTTGATTCATCAATACATTTTGATAAACCAAAATGTATTAATTGTTTAAATTGTGTTAGATCTTGTGCTAAGTACAGTGTTACATTTTTGGAGACTCAAAAAGATAGTTCAAATCAAAAAATTTATCCAATTTCTTCTCCAAACTCAAAAAAGGATTGTATTTATTGTGGTCAATGCACATCTCATTGTCCGACAGGAGCATTTAGTGAGGTAGAAAATATTTTAGATGTAAAAAAAGCCATTGCTGATAAATCAAAAGTTGTAGTATTCCAATTCGCGCCTTCAATAAGAGTAAGTATTGGAGAAGAGTTCAATTTACCACATGGACAAGTAGTTACCGATCAATTGGCTCAAGCAATAAGGGAGTTAGGTGTAGATTATGTTTTTGATACTTCAGTTGGAGCTGATTTTACTACTAATGAAGAAGCCAAAGAAATGATCGAAAAAATTTCTTCTGGCAAATGTCAAATACTTTTTTCTTCATGTTGCCCCTCTTGGGTTAAATTTGTAGAATTTTATTATCCAGAATATATTCCAAATATTGCTACAGCCAGATCACCACAAATGATTTTAGCAGGTTTAATAAAAACATACTGGGCCAAACAAAAATCAATTGATGCCAAAGTAATTGTAAATGTTTCTGTAATGCCCTGTACTTCAAAAAAATATGAGATTCTACGACCTGAAAATAAAGTTGATGGTGTACAAATGATTGACTATGTTATTACTACCCGTGAGCTTGCTAAAATGCTTAAAGAAAAAAGCATTGATATTGCTAAAATTACACCAAAACCAGCGGATAATCCTTTAGGGGAACCATCAGGTGCCGGAGTTATTTATGGCGCTTCGGGAGGTGTAATGGAATCAGCATTAAGAACAGCATATTGTAAAATGACTGGTAAATGTTTAAAAAATATTGAATTTACCCAAGTTCGTGGGATGCAAGGCATTAAAGTAGCCGAAATTAATATTAATTCAAAAAAAATTCGTGTTGCAGTAGTAAATACAATACCAAATGCAAAAAAAATACTTGCAGAATTAAAACAAAATCCAAGTGCTTATAGTTGTGTAGAAGTAATGGCGTGTCCTGGTGGATGTGTTGGTGGTGGAGGACAGCCAAAGCCAGTTAATGATCAAATAATTCAAAAACGCATTGAAGCACTTTATAAAATAGATAAAGATAAAAAAGTTCGTATTGCTAGCGAAAATCCAATTTTAAAGCAAATTTATAAAGAGTTTTTAAAAGATGATGCAATAATTAAAAAAATTTGCCACACAAGTTATAGCAAAAAGGCAAAAGAGGTGAAATAAATTTTTTACAAGGATGAGGGGCTCGAAGTTTCGAAGCCCACCCCTTATTCTTGTAATATCCCCGCCTGCCGTCGCTATGCTCAGGCGTTGCGGGCAGGCAATCCCCGGCACGACTTTTATCATAAACAAAAATTATATAAATTTATTCTAAAATTTTCAAAACTCGCGATTACACTCAGACAGTTGAAAATTTTGATAAAAATTTAATAATTTTCTTTCTGTAAAAGGAAAGAATTATAAATTATAAAAGAAAGGAATTCAATGAATCAAATTAAAGTGATCGAAATTAAAAAACAAAAAACCTTGCAAATAATTAAGTTTATAATTTTATTAGGCATTGCGTCACTTTTGCCCGCAGTAGTACACAATCAAATAATTACTGGTTCAGTTATTAATGCTACTTTATTTTTAGCAGTGTTAACTCTAGACATTCAATCAGCGATTTTAATAGGTTTAATTCCTTCGATTGTGGCGTTATCGGTTGGATTATTACCAGCTCCACTTGCTCCCATGATTCCGTTTATTATGTTTGCAAATTCACTATTAATTATAGTTTTTAATTGGCTCAAAGAAAGAAATTATTGGTTGGGAGTTATCGTCGCGAGCTTAATTAAATTTTTATTTTTGTTTGGTGCTAGCTCGATTGTTATTAATTTACTTTTAAAACAGGAATTAGCTTCAAAAGTAAGTATTATGATGAGTTGGCCGCAACTTGCAACTGCAATTATTGGCGGAATTATTGCTTTTGGGGTTTATAAAATAGTTAAAAAATAATTATTTTAAAATAAGATTGTTAATTTGTTTTTGGGCGTCTATAATAACATCGCCTGCAGTTTCATTTTTGTTTGCATGAGTTTAACTACTACTTGCTTTCAGTGTCACTACCTCACAAATTAATAATCTCTTTTTTTATCAACAATTAATTTTGGATTTTTAAATAGGCAATTTTTTCTTGCTCTTAACCCTATAAAAATGTATAATATATTTTAGAACTTAAGAGCGGATAAATTAAAGAAATAAAAATAATATCAAAATTCTTTGTCAAATATTTTAGTAGTTTGCTCGTAAGCTTATAAGTTTATACATTTGTATTTTAATTATGTCGTTAACTAAAAAAGTTGCATTTAACACTACCCTTCAAATTATCGGTAAAATAATTACTACCGGTCTTTCTTTGGTATTGGTCGCGGCATTAACGCGTTACTTAGGAGTTGCTGGGTTTGGTGACTATACCACAGTGTTCGCATATGTTTCATTTGCTGCAGTGCTTGCGGATTTTGGATTCTTTTTAATAATGGTTAGAGAAATTTCTTATCGAGAAAAAGAAATCCAAAAAATTGTTAATAATACCATGACCTTAAGAGCAGTCGTAGGTATAGTTGTTTTTACATTGGCCTTTTTAATTAGTTTGCTGATTCCTGTTTATTCAACTACGGTTAAGCTTGGTATAGGTGTAATTAGTTTTGGTTGGTTTTGGATTACTCTTAATTCTACTTTTGTTGGTGTCTTCCAATCAAAGTTAGAAATGTATAAAACAGCTATTACAGAAGTTATTGGCAGGATAATAATATTTGTTTTAGTTGTAATTTTTATTAAACTCAATTACTCCTTAATTGCCATTTTATCAGCTTATTCAATTGGTAATATTGTTAATTATATTTTAAGTATGATTTTAGGCAGAAAATATGTTATTTATAAACCTGAATTTGATTTTAAGTTTTGGAAGAAAATGTTTTGGCAAGCTTTACCTATGGGAATTGTTTTAGTTTTAGGTTTAATTTATTTTAAAGTCGATACAATAATGCTTTCTGTAATGAAAAGCAGTGTAGATGTAGGAATATATGGGGCACCTTACAAAATAATTGAAGTTTTGCAAATCATACCAGGTATTTTTATGGGAAATATTTTTCCGATTATTACAAGATACATAGTTGAAAAAGATCCAAGAGTTAATCCTACTTTGCAAAAAGCATTTGATTTTTTATCTTTGCTGGCCATGCCAATCGTTTTTGGTACAATAGTGCTTGCTCAAGAAATCATTAAATTTGTGGCAGGACCTGATTTTGTTACTGCAAACACTGTAGGTACTTTTTTAGGACGCCAGGCCACTTCACCTTTAGTGTTGCAAATTTTAATTATAGTTGTGGGGTCTTCATTTATTTCGATAATTTTTAATAACACTGTAGTGGCCTTAGGAAAACAAAAAGAACTAGTGGTTACTTATATAGTGTTAGTTTTGGTGAATGTTGTGTTAAATTTACTCTGGATACCAAAATATAGCTACATGGGAGCTACTTTTGCGACCTTGATAACTGAAGTGTTGGTATTAATTTTAACAGCAAGAATTATGTATAAATATATTAATTTTAAAATCAACTATTCGATTTTTCTTAAAGCATTGTTTTCAGCAATTGGTATGGGCGTTTTAATATATTATTTTCCATACAAAAACTTATTTTTACAAATTATAGTCGGATTTTTATCTTATTCAATTTTGATATACTTAACAGGAGCTGTTAATAAAGAGATGGTTTTAACTTTATTTAAGAAGGATGCCACTTAAGCTATAAAAAAGGAATAAAATGAGAATTGGAATAGATATTCAAACGGCACATAAGCTCAAAACTGGTTTTGGTAATTATGTGAGTAGTTTAATCAAATACTTAAATAAGGTTGATAAAAAAAATGAATATTTTTATTTTAAACCAACAGAAAAAACCGACCTAAACACCCCTAAAAGAATATGGTGGGATCAGTTCGTTTTGCCTAATATTTTAAAAAAAAATAATATTGACTTATTCCACCAGCCTTGTTTTTCAGTTCCATTTTTTTATAAAGGAAAAAAAATTGTTACAGTTCATGATTTGGCAATTAAGCATTATCCCAAAGGTATTCCTTTGCCATCAAGAACTTTTTTTTCGTATTTTATGCCTTTTACCTATAAATATGCCGATCATATTATTACTATTTCAAATTATACGAAAAAAGACATTATTAAATATTTAAAAATTCCAAAAGATAAAATAGATGTAATACATCTAGCGGTTGATCAAGATTTATACAATACAAAAAAAATTGATAAACATTTTTCACAACAAACTATTAAAAAATATAATATTTGTAATAAATATTTTTTAACCGTCAGCGAACTTCACCCAAGAAAAAATCTTGAATTTTTAATTAAGGTTTTTGCCAAATTTTCAAAAAAATTTAGCAATTATCAAATGGTATTAACTGGTAAGCCAAATCAATACTCAAAGAAATTAAAAAAAATAGCCGAGGATTACAATATTTCGCAAAAAGTAATTTTTTCTGGTTATGTTAGCGATGATGAGAAAATTATTTTATATAAAAATTGCCAAATTTTTTTATACCCTTCGCTGTTTGAAGGATTTGGACTCCCTCCGCTTGAAGCAATGGCTTGTGGGGTTCCGGTGATTTCTTCTAATACTTCTTCCCTATCAGAAATTATTCAAGATGGAGGAGTGCTTGTTAAGCCAGATAGTGTAGATGAATGGATTTATGCAATAACAAAAATTATTACTAACAAATCTTTTAATTCAAATTTAAAGGCAAAAGCTACTCGGCAATCAAAAAAATTTTCTTGGGAAAAATGTGCAAATACTACAATCGAAGTTTATAAAAAAGTATTAGATATAAGACAAAATAAAAATATTCTTATTATTAAAAATCCTTTTGAGTCGCAAGGTTATAGTGGCGGTGAAGTTCACACTATGCAAATTGCTCAACATTTACGAACTTGTGGTCATAATGTTTTTTTTGCTGGCAGTTGTCCCGATTTATTAAATAAAGCCAAAGAAAAAGGATTTAAAACAGAGTTTATTGATTTTGGTGGACAGGAGGCAGTTACCGAAAAATCGTTATTAAAATTTATTTTTACTTGGCCATTTATTTACTTTAAATATGTAAGCTATCTAAAGAAAGTAAAAAAAGAAAAGAAAATTGATATTTTATATTTAATTTCCTGGAATGAAAAATTTTTGCTTGCGCCAATTGCTACAAAACTCGGTATGAAAGTTTTTTTTGTTGAGCATCGTTTGATGGGGCGTTTTATATTTTGGAATCCTTTTAGATTTTTTTATCAATATGGTTCAAATTTTGCAAAAATTATTGCTGTGTCCAACGCAGTAGAAAAAGGTTTAATAAAGGTTGGTATTAAAAAAGAAAGAATAAGAGTTATACATAATGGAGTGGAAATAAAACAATTTAGTCAGAATAAAAATATAATGTTTAGAAAAAAAACCAATGAAATAGTTGTAGGCACAGTGAGTAGATTGAGTGATGATAAGGGAATAAAATATTTATTAGAAGGTTTTAAAATTGCAAGTTGTAAGAATTCTAATTTAAGATTAAAAATTATTGGTAGTGGGCCAAAAGAAAAAGAATTCAAAAATTTATCTAAAGATTTAGGACTTTCAGACAAGGTAGAGTTTTTAGGTAGAGTAGACAGAAAAAAAATCCCAAATTTTTTAAATAGTATAGATATATTTATTTTAACTTCTGTTTGGGGTGAATCTTTTGGTATAGTATTAGTTGAAGCAGGTATTATGGAAAAACCCTGTATTACAACAAATATTGGTGGAATGCCAGAAGTTGTATTAAACAATAAAACAGGATTAATTATTAAACCATACAGTTCGCAAGATGTATCAGATGCTTTAGCAAAACTAGCAAAAAACAAAAAATTAAGAATTAATATGGGCAAAGAAGCTGCAAGAAGAGTTAAGAATAATTTTTCTTTAGAAAAAATGTTAAAACAAATAGATAATTTATTTTTTTCGGAACAAAATTAATATGCCAAAAAATACACCACAGAAAAAATTGATAATTGTTAGCGATGATATTAGACGCGATTCGCATGTTGCTACTAAATATTTTAAAAAAATTAAAATATTTCATTTTTATAGAAAAGCGCGATATTCAGATATGACAAAAGATGATTTTGAAAATACAGTAAAATATCAAGATCATTCTGATTTATATAACAAATTATTAAAATATAAACCAGATATTATACAGGGTCCCGAACCATATGCATCTAAAGCTGCTTTTTTAAACTCTTTAACAGCTTTAAAATATTGTAAAAAATTTAAGATTCCTTTTTTATTTCCAATGTTTGAAAATGTTACTGCAACAAAAAAATTTGGTTTTCTCCTTGGAAAAATTATGCAAATATATCTAAAAAAATATGTTAATGCTTCTTGTTGTGTTGTTGCGTTAAATAAAGGTGCGGTTAAGGAATTAACTAAAATCGGTATTAAAAAGGAAAAGATTGTGAGAATGATTTGGGGAACTTGGGGCATTGATCAAAAAGAATTCTTTCCGGATTCAAAACAGCGTTCAAAAATCCCAACTTGCTTATTTGTTGGTAAAATAGAAGAACAAAAGGGAATTAATACAATCATTAATGCCTTAAAAATTGTTAAAACTAAAGTAAAAAACATTCAACTTATTGTTGTTGGGTTTGGTTCTTTAGTTGATAAAATTAAAAAACAACCGAATGTTAAATATATAGGTTTGGTTAAAAATAAAGATATTCCAAAATATTTTAGAGAAGCATGGGTTACTGTATCCCCATCCATCGCTACAAAAAAGTGGGAAGAGCAGGTTGGAATGGTTAATATTCAATCTATAGCCTGTGGTACACCAGTTATTTCCACCTATTCTGGCGCAATACCGGAATATTTACCAGACAAGAAAGCAGGTTTACTTGTTAAGGAAGATGATCATAAAGATTTAGCTGACAAAATTGCTCATTTATTGACAAATTCAAGATTAAGAAACAAGCTTTCTCAAGACGGTCTTAAATATTGCAAAAGCCGATATTTAGTAGAAGATAATATCAAAAAAGCAGAAAACTTAATTTTAGAAATTCTGAAAGGTGATAAAATATAAAATGTGGCATAAAATTGATAAAAATTTAAAAAATTTAATATTTGTTGCGGGTGTTATAATTTTTTGTATTGTCTTTTCTAATATCATTTTTTTATTTTCCTGGAATGCTTTAATATTAATTCCAATACTAGTAATTGGTTTTTTATTAATTTATTATTTTACAAAAGATCCTTTTATTGGACTAATTTTTATCATATTTTTTCTACCTTTTGAGAGGATTCCAAGTTTTGATGCTGGTTTTGCTACTTTAAAAATCAATCAATTTTTAGGTGGAATATTAATTTTTGCCTGGATACTTTCAAAGCTTTATAATAAAAAGAAATTTTCTCCTAATGCTTTAGTTTGGCCTTTGGTATTATTTTTGCTGACTGGTTTTGTTTCGGTTATGTATTCTTTATATTTTTCTCGCGCACTAATGGTTTTTATATTTATTTTATTTACTGTATCGTTATTTTTTATTACAGTCGATCTTATTAATTCAAAAGAAAAATTAAAAATAATAAGTAAAGTTTTATTATACTCATCACTAATTGTTTGTGGTTTTTCAATTTTTCAATTTATTGGTGACTCAGTTGGTTTGCCAATAACAATTACTGGTATGAATAAAGGTTTTACAAAAGTGATAATGGGTTTTCCTAGAGTTCATGCTTTTTCTTACGAACCGCTTTATTTGGCAAATTACTTATTTATTCCGCTTGGAGTTTTTACTGGTTTATTCTTTGAAAAAGTAGATTTTATTAAAAGACATTATCTTATCGCAACTATCGCATTAATAATTTTAATTATGATTCTTACTGTTTCAAGAGGTGCTTATTTAGGACTTATTGCCTTTGGTTTAGTGTTTGCATTTTTTGAAGCTAAGAAAGTTTTTAGTATTAAATACATAATTACTGCAATTGCAATATTGTTTATTGCATTTTATGGTTCGATTTCTTTTATGAAATATGCAACCCCAATCGCTTATGACAGATTTGTAAGTCATGCAACTTTAGAAGATTATGGTAAAGGGGAGTCAACAGAATCTAGAATGAAAGCGTGGCAAGATGCATTTGATGCGTATTCTGAAAAACCATATACGGGCGTAGGGCTTGGAAATTTTGGGCCATGGCTTGCCGGTTATCCTAACCCAGAAACTGTAGAAAATTGGAAGATTGTTAATAACGAATATATGGAAATTTTAGCAGAAACTGGAATTTTTGGATTTATTTCCTTTATAATATTTTTGTTAATTATAATTATTAGATCTTTTATTGCATATTTTAAAGTTAAAGACCCGCTTTTAAGAGCTTTTCTAGTAGGACTTCTAGCTTCTACTATTGCAGTATTGGTTCAATATAACTTTTTTTCAACTTTATATATTGTTCATATTTGGGTTCTTTTTGGTCTTCTGGTGGCAGTACAGAATTTAATATTTATTGAAAAAAATAAAGGATAGCTGTGATATACTTAATCGCATTTATAATATTTGCTCTTCCAAGTTATTTAATAAAATTTTCAATATCTGTTCCACTGGCAGGGGGAGTTAGCATCCCAACCACTTTTTTAGAAGTTTTAATTTATATAGCAACAATATTAACTGTTATATTTAGTATAAAAAATAAAGATATTAAGCCATACCTAAAAGCAAAAAAATATTTTATCCCAATAATATTATTTATTTTAGCAGGGTTAATTTCAATTTTTATTAGTGCTGATAAGATATCTGCGTTGGGATTATTTAAAGCTTATATTGTTGATCCAATCCTTTTATTTTTCGTAATAATTTTTAATATTAAATCTAAAAAAGACATAAATTTAATAATTAATTCTTTAATTTTAAGTGGGGTTGTGGTCGCTATTTACGCAATTTATCAGAGAGTGGCGGGAGATATCACTTCTGATGTAAGAGTTTTGAGTTTTTATAAATTTTGGCCAAATGCGTCAGCAAATTATGTTGGCTTGTATCTTGCTCCTATTTTAGTTTTAATTGCGGGATATAGGTCAATTAGAGAGAAATTATTTAAAAAAAATACTTTAATATTCTATGATATTAGTTTTTTTGTGTGTTTAATCGCAATTTATTTAACCGGTTCGCGAGCAGCCGCTGCATCAGTTGCTTTAGGGCTACTACTAATAATTTTTGTTAAATATTGGAATTACATTAATAAAAATTTATGGCTAAAAATTTTAATACCAATTTTAATTGTGGCAGGTTTACTATTTTCCTATAACGCATTAAGACCAGATTTTTCTTTAAATGAAACAGACGGTAGCAGAATCACTTCATCAAACAACATTAGATGGGAAATATACAAAACTACCAGTGAAATTTTAAAATCAAACTGGCTTTTTGGAGTTGGGTTCGGTAGTTATCAAGATCATTTTAAAAATCTAACCCAAGGTAGAATAAATTACCCAGAATATATTGCTCCTTATGCTTTAACTCCACATAATTTATTTTTAAATATTTGGGTTAATCTTGGGTTGTTGGGAATATTAGCTTTTATTTGGATTTTATATATATATTTTAGACAATCTGTTCGGGGTAAAGAGTTATCAATTGTTTTAGGTATTGTAATGATTTCAATTATTGCTTATGGTGTAATTGACACGCCATATTGGAAAAACGATTTATCGGCAGTTTTCTGGTTAATTGTTGGATTAGTGGTAGTTTTAAAAAATTCAAAATATATTCTCGAAGAATAAATTATTTATATTACATTCAAAGATAATATTTTTATAGTATGAGTTGTAAGCTAGAAGTCAAAAATTATTTTTAATGTTTACAACCAAAGGAGTAAAAAATGGCAATAAAAATTAAAAGTATTTTTCAAAAAATTAAAGCGTTATTTGACAAATACCCATGGCTGTATATTGTTTTAATGTTTATTTTTTGGAGATTGATAATTCAGATTGTTGTTTGGTGGGGAGATATAAGATTTGATGATGCTGGATATCCTTATCCTACCGCAGTACCAGGAACGAAATTTCTTGCTGCTTGGGCCAAATGGGATTCAGTTTATTACTATGAAATAATGAATAATGGATACAATGAGCACATACTTGAATTCTTTCCTTTATTCCCATACATTTCTAAAGCAGTAAACTGGATTATCGGAAACCATCAATTAATTGCTACAACTTTTGTTGTTAATTTCTTTGCACTTGCTTCTTGTCTTATGCTTTATGATTTAGCTAAGTTGGAAAACAATAATGATGAAAAATTTGCTCAAAGAGCAGTTTTCTTTATGTTAATTTTTCCAAGTGCATTTTTTTTGGTTGCTCACTATACCGAAAGTTTATTTTTGTTTTTATTAATAACATCGTTTTATTGTATTCGAAAAAAAGCATATTTTAAGTCAGGTATTTTTGGTATGTTTGCCAGCGCAACTCGTGCGACCGGTATTTTAGCATTTCCGGCACTTATTGTTGATCAAATGGGTGACACATGGTCAGAAATAAAACAAAAGATTGTTAAAAGAAAAATTGAATGGAAAAAAATTTTACCGTTGTGTTTGGTTCCACTTGGATTTATTGCTTTTTTGCTTTTAGCTCAAGTGCAATTTAATAATCCATTTAAGATGTTTGAGGCGCAAAAAGCTTTTGGTAGAAAGGTTGAAATTAATTTATTAAAACCAGTTCACAAAGAACTAAAAAATATTTTTAATCTTAATCTGTTTTATGACGAAATCCCAACAAACGCCTTTAATTATGTATTATTTTGGAGCTTATTCCTGATTGCTGTAATTTTGTTATTTAAGTATTCACGACCTAGTTATGCTGTTTTAGGTTTCCTTTTTTTTGCAGTGCCTGCATTTAGCGGTACTTTAATTAGTATGAATAGATTCTTGCTAACACTTTTTCCAATTTACTTCTTATTAGCTAAGCTTATACCTCCAAATACTATTTGGGAAAAATTATATATAATTTTTTCTTTTGCATTTTTTATACATATTATGCTACTTTTTACCAATGGATTTTGGGTAGGGTAATTAATGTCAATTAATAAGAAAATAATATATATATCTGCAGTAATTTTTATTTTAGCTTTCGGCTGGCGATTAGGGGGAATAAATTCTCAGGGTGAAACTTGGGACGAAATCGCTTATTACAATGCTAGTCAAAAGTTTTATAATAATGTTCAGAACAGGGATTTTGAGGCAAAAAGTTGGGACGCCAACAAAGAGCATCCGCCAATAGCAAAATATATTTATGGTTTGGTGAGTATAAATTCTTTTCAAAATGATGAGGTTGATTATACTAACGGAAGAGTTGCGTCAGCTTTTATGGGAGCACTTACAGTTTTAATTGTATTTTTTCTAGCAAAAGATTTGTTTTCAACCCGTGTTGCTTTTTTATCATCTTTAATTTTAATATTTATTCCTCATTTTGTTGGTTTAAATAAGGTTTATGGGCTCGATACCCCAACAGCTTTGTTTTTTGTATTAACAGTTTATTTATTTGTTAGGGCAATTTTAAATTCTAGTCATACTTTTTATATTTTATCTGGTATAAGCTTAGGTCTTGCAATCGCAACTCGCTTTAATAATTTTTTATTGTTCATTCTGCTACCTATTGTATTTTTTATTTTAAAGGGAAAAGATATTTTAAAAGGAAAAGATAGAAAATTTTTGTGGTATATATTATTTATTCCACTTATTGCAGGATTAGTTTTATTTGCTAGTTGGCCGTGGCTTTGGAGTAATACAATAGAGCACTGGAATTTAACTATTGGTCATTGGGGAGGGATTAAAGAATTATATTTTGGTCAAATTGTTTCTCCGGGTTATTATTATTATTTTGCGTACTTTTTATTTTCTACACCTTTATTAATTTTGATATTATTAATTCCTTTTTTTATTGATACATTCAAAAAATTAAATAAAAATAATTTTGTTATTCTTGCGTGTTTTCTAATAATGTTTTTAGTTTCTTTATCCCCGACAAAACAAAACGGTATGAGATACATTATTGCAATTTATCCTTTTACAGCAATCATGGCTTCAATTGGTTTTTTTTACTTAATTAAAAAACAAAAATCAATAATAATTGGCTCTATCGTAATACTGCTATATTTAATTAGTATTAATATTTTTCATCATCCATATTATTTAACATACTACAATGAACTTTTGGGTGGGACAAAAGGTGTTTTTAATAATAAAAATTTTTCAATTGGTTGGTGGGGTGAAGGAATAGAAGAGGCATGTGAATGGATTTCTAAAAATTCAAAACAAAACTCCACTGTTTATATTAATACATTACCTGACCACACTACTGGAGGTAAGCTAAGGGGTGACATAATTAAAACAACAAAAAAACCAGACTACGATCCCGATTATATTATCTTAAATATCAATAATATTTGGTATAATCAAATAGAGCTCAACGATCAATATGAATTAGTTCATCAAATAAAATCTGCCAGCGTTCCATTTATTTACATATATAAGAAAGATAACTAATGAGAAAATTATCTGTAGTTATTCCTGCATACAATGAAGAGAAAAGAATGCCAAAAACATTAAAAAGTGTTTTGGGTTTTTTATCAGTGCAAGCATATACATCAGAAATTATTGTGGTTGACGATGCTAGTTCTGATAATACTTATGATTTGGTAAAAAAAATCGATTTTAGAAAATCAAAAACAGATTTAAAAATTTTGCAACACGCCTACAACAAAGGTAAGGGCGCAGCGGTAAGAACAGGTGTATTAGCTTCCGAAGGGGATTATATATTATTTATGGATGCAGATAATTCTACGGATATTTCTGAAATTAAAAAATTATTGCCTTTTATTAAATCTTATAATATAATTATCGGTTCCAGGTATCTTAATAAAAATAGTGTAAAAATTAAACAACCATTATTAAGGCGCGTGATTAGTCGATTAGGTAACCAATTTATAAAATTATTTTTAAAGTTGAATTATGCCGATACACAATGTGGATTTAAATTATTTGAAGCCCAAACAGCAAAAAAAATTTTTTCAAAAATTACAATAAATAGATGGGGTTTTGATATAGAGATTTTATTTATCGCAAAAAATTTTGGTTATAAGGTTAAAGAAGTTCCAGTTGATTGGTACGATTCCCCCAATTCTCAACTTAGAAGTGGAAAAGCCGCCTATAATACATTAAAAGAATTGATAAAAATCAAAAGCAATTATAAAAAAGGTCTTTATAAATAATGAAAACACTTATTTGTATTCCAACTTACAATGAAGCAGAAAATATTAAAAAAATATTACTTACAATTTTTGATTTGAAATTAAAAGATGTAGATATTTTAGTAATCGATGATAATTCTCCAGACGGTACTAGTCAGATTGTAAAAAAAATTGCTAAAAATAATAAAGGTAATAAAGTTTTTGTTTTAGATAGGAAAAAGAAAGAAGGGTTGGGTAAAGCTTATGTTGCTGGTTTTAAATGGGCTTTAGATGGAAAATATCAAAGAATTATTAGTATGGATGCTGATTTTTCACATGACCCTAAATATCTTCCAATAATGCTAGAAAAATCAAAAGATTATGATTTGGTTATTGGTTCAAGGTATATAAAGGGTGGGAAAATTGTTGGATGGCAGTGGCACAGATATGTTAATAGTTACGGTGCTAATTTTTTTACCAGGTTAATACTTTTACTTAAACCCAAAGATGCAACAGCAGGTTTTAAATGTTATTCATCAGATTTTTTGAATTCCATTAACTTAGATAAAATAATTGCTGGTGGATATGCTTTTCAGGTTGAAATGGTTAATTTAGCCCAAGAAGAAGATTGTAAAATTACAGAATTCCCTATTACTTTTGTAGATAGGCAAGTTGGCGAATCAAAAATTTCAGGAGAGCTAAGTCGTTCTATAAAAACCGTTTTTCAGTTAGCTCTTCGTAAAAAATTATACCGTCAAATTATCAAATTCGGAGTGGTTGGTTTTATCGGAACAATAATTGATTTAGGTTTTTATAATTTATTTGCTATTGGACTTGCGGCAAATATCTATGCTTCTAGAATAATTTCTTTTACGCTTGCCGCAACTAGTAATTATTTTTTAAACAGAATTTGGACATTTAGAAGTAAAGAAAAACGAGTAGCTCGGCAATTCACTCAATTCTTTTTTATTTCAGTAATCGGTCTTTTAATGAATCTTGTTATTATGAAGTTGTTAGAAAGTGTAGTAGCCCCAATTGAAAGCGAATTTTTAAGAAAAAATACCCCAGTATTAATTGCTATTGTAATTGTTTTATTTTGGAATTTCTTTGCAAATAAATACTGGACATTTAAGGAAAAGAAATGAAAATTGGTATTGATGCAAGATTTTATCGTCGTTCAACAGCAGGACTCGGGAGATATTCTCAGGCCTTAATTACTCTTTTAGCAAAAATAGATAAAAAAAATCAATATATAATTTATCTTACAAAAGAAGATGTAAAAGAATATAAAATAACAGCACAAAATTTCCAAAAAAAAATTATTGATGTTCCTCATTATTCAATTTCGGAGCAGGTTAAATTTTTAAAGATATTAAATCAGGATAAAAATGATCTAGTTCATTTTTTAAATTTCAACCACCCAATATTTTATAAAGGCAAATTTATTGTTACTGTGCATGATTTAACAATAATGTTTTTTCCGGTTGGATCTAGTCAAAATTCTTTTTTTAGAAGATTTGCTTTTAAAACTGTATTCTCAAGTGCAGTTAAAAATGCTAGTAAAGTTATTGCAATTTCAGAAAACACAAAAAAAGATGTTATTAAAGAATTTGCTATTAGCAACAAAAAAATACAAATAATTTATGAAGGTATTGATTCTAGATATAATTCACAGTCAGCATTAAACAAAGAAAAAGTTGAAAAATTTAAAAAAAAGTATAAGTTGGAAAAACCGTATATATTTTTCTTATCTCAATGGAGACCACACAAAGGATTGCCGGAATTAATTAAAGCTTTTGAAATTTTACACCAACGATATAAGCTCCCTCATAATTTAGTTATAGGTGGAAAACCAAACAAATCTTTTCCAGATATAATATTATCAATTGAAACTTCTGGTTATAAGAAAAAAATAATCTTACCAGGATTTATACCAGAGGAGGATTTGCCGTTATTTTACGCATGTGCAGATAGTTTTATTTTTCCTTCCAAATATGAAGGATTTGGACTTCCACCGCTTGAGGCTATGGCATGTGGAACCCCAGTTATTGCATCAAATAAATCTTGTATGCCAGAAATCTTAGGCGATGCAGCAGTGTATTTTGATCCTAATAATACTCAGAATATGGCAAAAACCATAAAGGAAGTTCTTACTAACCAAAAACTATTATCAGAAATGAGTAATAAAGGATTGGAACAAGTAAAGAAATATTCTTGGAATAAAATGGCACGGGAAACTTTACAGTTGTATAAAAATGCTTAATTTAAAAATAGTAATTTCATAATTCATATATAATTAGTAGGTTAGTTTGCACTTTAAAATAAAGGAGGTGAATTACTATGTCTAATACCGACAATAAACATTTTGGTATGGTATTCAAATTAAAAAAACCAAAAAAGTGTACTCTCGAGCAAAAAAAATTTTATGTTGCTCTTTATGAAGCATCATTTTTATCTGACAAAGATAAAGAATATCCGAGAGATGGTTCAATTCAGGATAAATTTGATTATGTTGCTTCACAAATTTTTAGTAAATAATACACTTGACCTTAATTTTTTTTTAAGGTAAACTATAGGTAGATTTATTAAAAATAATCTACCTTTTTAATTATTATTAATTTAGTAAATAAATTCGAAATTCGAATATCGAAATACGAAACAATACCGAAAAAATAATTTTCAAAGTAGTTTTAAACATTTGAAATTAGAAAATTAAAATTTGTTTCGAGTTTCGAACTTCGTGTTTCAAATTTTAACTATCGAATGGAGTATTTATGAATTTAATAACTTACGCACCGTATCTAGGAGGACTAGGTTTAATTTTTGCTGGATTTTTGTACAAAATGGTTACAAAAAATTCTACCGGCAATAAAGTCATGACAGAAATTGCCCAAACTATAGAAAAAGGAGCAATGGTTTTTCTAAAAAAAGAATATTCCATTTTGGCGATATTTGTTTTAATAGTTTTTGTATTAATTTTTTGGCAACTAGGTTCGTCAACTGCCTATGCTTTTTTATCTGGAGCTGCTTGTTCAATGTTAGCTGGTTTTTTTGGTATGAAAGCAGCTACAAAAGCTAATGTAAGAACAACAGAAGCTGCTCGTACAGGTGGAGTTTCTAAGGCACTTTCAGTATCATTTTGGGGAGGAGCTGTTATGGGTATTTCTGTAGCAGCACTAGGTCTTTTAGGTGTCGGAATATTTTATTTAATTTATAAAGATATTAATCCTTCGGTCTTAACTGGTTTTGCAATGGGAGCTTCTTCTATTGCACTTTTTGCTCGTGTGGGTGGAGGAATTTATACAAAGTCAGCAGATGTTGGAGCAGATTTGGTTGGTAAGGTTGAAGCAGGAATTCCAGAAGATGACCCAAGAAATCCAGCAGTTATAGCTGATAATGTAGGAGACAATGTAGGAGATACAGCAGGTATGGGAGCAGATTTATTTGAAAGTTATGTTGGTTCGGTTATTGCAACAGTTGCAATTGGTGCAGTAATGGCAAGTAATCAGATTGCCTATATGACACTTCCTGTTTTAATTATTTCAGGTGGTTTAATATCTTCAATGCTTGGGATTCTATCAATCAAAATGCTAGAGAAATTAAACCCTCAAGCTGCTCTCAGATATGCAACCTACATAAGCGCAATTTTAATGCTACTAGCTTCTTATTATTTAATTCAGTATTTAAATCTTGATATAAAAATATTCTGGGCAATATTAGCTGGTTCTTTGGGTGGTATTTTAATTGGTTTAATAACAGAGTATTTTACTTCTGGTAATCCAATTATTCGTATAGCTAAAGCATCTGAAACAGGAGCTGCTACAAATATTATTTCAGGTCTTGCTATTGGCATGAATTCAACAGTATTACCAATAATTGTTATCGCGGCAATTATTTATATTGCTTATTATTTTGTTGGACTTTATGGAATTGGAATTGCAGCAGTAGGTATGCTTTCTACTATTGGAGTGACTATGAGTGTTGATGCCTACGGACCTATTGCAGATAATGCTGGTGGAATTGCCGAAATGTCTGGTTTGCCAAAAGAAGTAAGAAAAATTACTGACAAACTTGATTCTCTTGGAAACACCACAGCAGCTATTGGAAAAGGTTTTGCTATTGGTTCGGCCGCACTTACTGCGTTGGCTTTATTTACTGCATATACTCAAACAGTTGGATTAACTGGAATTAATGTAGTTAATAGCACCGTAATTATTGGACTTTTAATTGGTGGAATGTTGCCATTTTTCTTTGGAGCACAAACTATGACAGCAGTTGGAAAAGCAGCATTTGAAATCGTTAAAGAAGTTCGCGGACAATTTAAAGAAATTAAAGGTCTTATGCAAGGTAAAGCAAAAGCTGACTCAAATCGTGTTATTGAAATTTCTACAGCTTCAGCTCTTAAAGAGATGATAGTTCCAGGAGTTGTTGCAGTAGTTACCCCTGCAATTATTGGTTTTACTTTAGGACCAGAGGCATTAGGTGGATTTTTGGCTGGGGCAACTTTGTCCGGAGTTTTATTAGCTCTTATGATGTCTAATGCTGGTGGAGCTTGGGATAATGCTAAAAAATACATTGAAAGTGGTGAACTGGGTGGCAAGGGTTCAGATGCTCATAAAGCAGCAGTTGTAGGAGATACTGTTGGAGATCCTTTCAAGGATACTTCAGGTCCTTCAATGAATATATTAATAAAATTAATGGCAATCGTATCGCTTCTTATCGCACCTCTTTTATAAATCATATTTTTTAAATCAGTAAAATTAAATAATTTGTTTGAAGTGTTATGTTAAAAAATCCATTAGATAGACAAATTAAGTGTTACCTAGAAAAAGTTAATACAAAAGATTCGGTAATTAGTATAGAAATATGCGGTAATAGACAATTGTTGACTTTGCCATCTAGCTTTTTACCTAAAAGTTGTAAAAAAGGTGATTCACTGTATTTAGAATTATTTACTCAGAAAGACTTAAAAGAAAACAAAAAACAATTAGCTTATTTAATACTAGAAGAAATTCTAAAAGGTGACAATGAATCAGCCAGAAAAAGATAAAAAACAGCAAAAAAAGAAGTATGCAATTGTGGCAGGCGCTTTTTTTGCTTTACTTATTTTTTTAATAGGATCATTTTTATTTTATAATTCTCTTTATTATGAAAAAATATATCCAAATGTTTTTATTGGCAACATTGATGTTGGTGGATTAGAAAAATCACAAGCACGAGAATTATTAAACTATAAAATCAGTGCTGTCCAAAATAAAGATATTAATTTGCATAATAATGAAAAAAATTGGGTTATTGATCCTGTAGATTTTTCACTTAGTTATAATTTAGACGAAACAATTGATGCCGCTTACAATACTGGCAGGCGAAACTCATTTTTATTAAATTCTTTTAACAAAACCAAATTAATTGTTTTGCCTCAAAATATAAAATTATCTTTTTCTTACGATAAAAACAAGTTTAATGATTTATTTACAAAAATTTCTCAAGAGGTAAACAGAAATGCCAAAGATGCAAGCTGCCAAATCGTTGAAGAACAAGTTGTATCTAGCGACGAAAAAATAGGTCAGGAGTTAAGAGTATTAGATCTTAAAAACGAACTTATTGCAACGATTGCTCATTTAGATGAAGATAGATATTTAGATTTACCTATAGAAGAAATTATGCCAAAAATTAAGGCAGCAGAAATTTATCCTGCAAAGAACCAAGCAGAAGTTCTTTTGGGGCAAAAAATTAGTTTAAAAAGCCAAGAGAATAATATTGAAATTCCTAAATCAGAAGTAGCAAAGTGGATACAATTTGTCTCATATTTTGATAATACAAGTCAGGGTTATAAGCTTAAAGCAATTTTAAATGAAGAAAAAATTAAATTTTATATTAATAATTTAGCAAAAAGCGTTAATCAAATGCCAAAAGATGCTAAGCTTACAATTTCTGATGGTAGGGTTTCAGTTTTTCAATTAAGTCAAGATGGATATAAATTAAACGAGGATCAAACCCTATCATTGATTGTTAATTCATTGTTTAGTAATGTTGCTGGACTTTCAACCGATGAAAATAGTTTAGATTTAAATAAAAATATTGATTTACCTATCGATATTAGAAAACCAGAAATTAGTGCTGATAATTTAGATGATTTAGGTATAAAAACTAAAATTAGTACAGCAACAACCAGTTTTGCTAAAAGCCCTAACAATCGAAGACATAATATTAAAGTTGGGGCTGATATATTTCACGGAGTTTTGATTAAACCAGACGAAGTTTTTTCTTTTAATAAAACACTAGGAAAAGTTTCAGCTGCTCAAGGTTTTTTACCCGAGCTTGTTATTAAAGAAGATAGAACAGAACCAGAATTAGGTGGTGGCTTATGTCAGGTTTCTACAACCATTTTTAGAGCAGCTCTTAATGCAGGATTGCCAGTTACAGAAAGAACCAATCATAAATTTAGAGTTAGTTACTATGAGCCACCAGTAGGATTAGACGCTACGATTTATTTGCCTAGTCCAGATTTAAAATTCAAAAATAATACTGGAAAATATATTTTAGTACAAGCTTTTGTTTCTGGTAATAATATAACTTTTGATTTTTATGGCACTTCTGACGGTCGAACTGTAAGTATTTCCAATCCAGAACTTTATGATCATACAAGTCCAGGCCCTACTCGCTATATTGATGACCCTAGCATGGCTCCTGGTACTCAAAAATATCTTGAGAAAGCACACCCTGGAGTTAAGGCAAAAATTCATTATCAGGTAAAAAGGAATGAACAAGTCATACACGAACAAACTTTTTTCTCTCATTATCGGGCATGGTCAGCTGTTATACAAAGGGGGCCAGCTAAAGAGGAAAATAATCAAGAAAACGAAAATCACGCAGAAAATCAAGAATCATAATATTTTATTTGATTTTAATTTGTATCTCTATCTTGTTAGAATGTTTTTTATATGTTTTCTCCAAAATTATTAATAAGATTAGTCAATTCTAAAAATAACTTTTTGTTAGTACTCAAAAATCCTTCTGCGTAATTTCCAAAACCGAACATTTTTGCTCTATATTGGTTTAATGATAAGATTGCATTTTCATAATCTCGAGAGGCGAGCTGTGATTTGTGTGCTCTAATAGCTTTTATTTTTATATTTTTTTGTTTATCAATATTAATGAGTCGATTTATAAATATTGGTGACCAAATTTCATAAGAAAAAATTTCGCCATTAAAATTATTATTTTTTTCTAATGCTTTAGCTAAAATATTTGCGCTTTCAACATGATCTGGATGAATATCTAAAAATGATGGCGTGTAGATAATATTAGGTTTAAAAATAGTAATTATTTTTTCAATTTTTTTTGTATTATCAAAACTTTGTGTAAATTTTCCATCTTTTAAATTCATAAAATATAAATCATTAATACCTAAAATTTTACAAGCTTGTTTGGCTTCATTTTTCCTTATTTCTAATAATTTTTTCGATTGAGTTTTATTATTAGAAATTCCTCCAGATCCGTCTGAAATATAAACAATTTTTATTTTATCTTTATTTTCAGAATGAATTTTCAAAGTTCCTCCAAGTCCAAAAATATCATCGTCGGGGTGAGGGGATATAACTAGAACATTTCCAGAAATGGGTTTTTTTAAGAACTCTAGTTTTAATTTTGATTCAATAGCCTTTTTAAAAATACCAAAACCTGTAATTTTTCGTAAATTATTTAAGTGTAATAAGTTATCAACTAATCTTTTCATTTTTATTTCTCCAGTGATTTTTCATAAATATTTTCTATTTTAAGAGTCATAATGCTTGCGGTAAATTTTTGATTAAATAACTTTTGTGCGCACTCGCCCATATCAGATACTTTTTTATGATTAGTCAAAAGATTATCAATTGCTTTTGCTAATGCATACGAGTTTTTTGCAGGAACAATAATTCCAGTTTTTTCATCAATTATGATCTCTGGCAATCCGCCAACATTTGTAGCAATAACCGGTTTTTTTTGCATCGCTGCTTCAAGCACAACTTGGCCAAATGATTCAGAAATACTAGGTACAACCAAAAATTTCCAATTTCTTAAATATAAATTAATATCTTCAACTTTTCCTAAAAATTTAATGTTATTTTTTATATCTACTGATTTTGCAATTAATTTTTCCTTTTCCGGTCCATCGCCTATAATTTCTAAACACTCGTTAGGGTGTTTTTTAATTATTATTCTCATAGCGTCAATTAAATATTCAATTCCTTTTTGTTGGTTTAAATTACCGATAAAGCCAATAATATTTTTTGGTTTACTGGGTTTAATAAAGTTTTCTTTTTCAAGTCCATTATAAATTACCTTAATATTTTTATTTTTTGTTTTTAGATCTTCAAACAAAAATTTTTTTACAGCTTGTGAAGGACAAATAACTAGATCAGCATTTTTTAAAATATATAACAATCCTAGTTTTTGAATTTTTTCATAAACTCTATTTTTTAGGTGATATTGGGAGGTAAATAAATGTTCAGAATAAATTTTTAAAATATTTAGATTATTGGTAGCAATAGTGACTAAAAAACCAGTTCTTATCCCGTGATAATGCAAAATATCAGGTTTTTCATTTTTTATAATTGTTTTTAGTCTGTTAATTGTTTTAATATCAAAGAAACTTTTAAAATTTAAATTAAAAATTTTTATTTTTTCTTTTTTTGCTTTTTTACTTAACCATCCGTCAGGACAAATAATTATTGGATTAAATTTTTTTTTATCTATTGTTTTAGCCAAAGTTAAAATATGCTTTGGCATTCCCGACAAGCTGGAATCAGCAGAAATTAAAAATACTTTTTTCATATTTTTGTCTATTGTAAATTTTTCTTTGCACTTACTTTAATAAATTCAACAAAAATTGGATGCGGGTCAAGTGGTCTAGATTTGTATTCGGGATGAAATTGAACACCTAAAAAGAATGGATGTTTTTCTTTAGAAATTTCGATTGCTTCAACTAATTTATTATCAGGACTAGTGCCAGAAATTACAAGTCCTTTTTCTTCCATTTGTTTTTTGTATTTATCGTTAAATTCATATCTGTGCCTATGTCTTTCTGAGACAGCATCTGATTTATAAATATCAAAAAGTAGTGTATTTTTTTTGATTTTGCATGGGTATGCTCCGAGTCGAATAGTTCCACCATATTGATGTTTTTTAAGATATTCTTTTTGGCCTGGCATAATATGAATTACTGGATAAGCAGTTTCTGGATTGATTTCCTCTGAATTTGCATTTTTTAATCCTAAAACATTTCTTGCAAATTCGATAACAGCCATTTGCATACCATAGCATAAACCAAGATAAGGAATTTTATTTTCGCGTAGATATTTTATGGCATTTATCTTTCCTTCTGAACCTCGAGAACCCCAACCTTGTGGCACGACAACGCCATCAAATTCAGATAATATTTTTACTTGTTTTGGATCTTTACCGAATTTATCAGCATTAACCCAATGGAATTCCGTTTCTAAATTATTTGCAAGAGATGCGTGTTTTATGGCTTCAATTACTGAAACATAAGAATCAGCTAATACAAAATCTCCAGTTGTAAAATATTTACCTACAATTCCAATTTTAATCTTGTTTTTTTTGCTTTTAATCTTTTCAACCATTTTTTTCCATTTGCTTTCTTTCTTGTTTCTTTTTGGAAGATTTAATTTTTCGACAATCCTTTGGACAATTTTTTGTTTTTCTAAAAGTTCTGGAATTTTATATATATTATCAACATCAGGAGCATTCATAATATCTTTTTCACTAGACATATTACAAAGAAGCGCCAATCGATCCATTCTTGGTTTATCAATTATTTGTTCTCCTCTACAAATAAGCAAATCCGCCTGAATACCAGTTTCATTTAAAGTTCGCGATGCATATTGGGTTGGTTTGGTTTTCATTTCTCCTAGTGTTTTTGGAATTGGAAAATAACTGACAAGAGTTACCAGTACATCTTTTGGATTTTTATATTTTAACATTCTTGCTGCTTCAATAAATAAAATATTTTGATATTCTCCTATTGTGCCACCAATTTCTACAATTACAATTTCAGATTTATTTTTTTCTATAGCTTTATTAATTCTGCTAATTATTTCCAGAGGTACATGCGGCACAACTTCAACACACTTACCTTTAAAGTATAAATCACGCTCTTTTTGTATTAGAGATTGATATATTTGTCCTGTTGTTGCATAATTTTCTTTTAAAAGTGTTGTATTCAAAAATCTTTCATAATTACCAATATCTTGGTCTGTTTCAAGTCCATCATCTGTAACAAAAACTTCTCCATGTTCTGTTGGATTCATTGTTCCAGCATCAACATTTACATAAGCATCCATTTTAATATTAGTTACCTTGTATCCATAATCAATAAGCAATCTCCCAATAGATGCAGAGGTAATCCCTTTTCCTAACCCAGAAATTACTCCACCAACAACAAATATATATTTTTTCATATTGAATCCTTAATAATTTTAACTTGTCTGCTGACAGACAGATGCTACAAGTATTTATAACTACTTACACAAACATAATATTAATTTATATTTATATTAGTATGATTAGTTTCTTTTATTAGTAGAATTAGAATAATATTATACTAATAAATAAAAAAAGGGCGAAAAGTTTTTTTTAACCCTACATATATAATTTAAAACTAACAAATAATTTTGTCAAATTTTAATAATACTTTTACTACCATTTTGCAAACCCCGTAGGTTTGCAAAATATTAACAGGTTAAAATATTTTACTAACCTCCGAGGTTAGTAAAAAGGTTGAATTTTAACCTGTTTTATGGTAATTTTTGAATATAGAGAATTAGGAAAGGAAAGTACAATGGAAAATAATTTGCTCAGTACTGCTATCTATGCAGCTCAGTCGGCCGGTAAAATATTGTTAGAGCATTTTGGTAAATTAAATCAAATGCAAATTGTTAAAGATTATCGACGAGATTTTACTACTAAAATAGATTTAGAGGCAGAAAGAGCAATAATAAAAATTATTAAAAAGAAAACTCCTACTTATAGTATAATTACAGAAGAAATAGGGACTCAGAAATACAGATCTCCTTTTACTTGGGTTATTGACCCATTAGATGGGACCACTAACTATTCTATTGGAAATCCTTTTTTTGATGTTTCTATAGCACTTGTAAAAGAAAAAGAACCGATTATTTCAGTTGTATATGCGCCTGTTGTTGATTGGCTTTTTACAGCCCAGAAAGGTGAAGGTGCAAAGCTTAACAATCAAAAAATTTTTGTTTCAAATAATACAAAATTAAACCAATGCCTTAATTCGTATTGTCAAGGTAACGACAGTGCAAGTATTCAAAGAATGAATAACATCTATCCTAAAATTTTAATTAAATCAAAAGATTTTAATCGTATGAGAGCAGGAGCATATGAAATGGCTTTAGTTGCATGCGGTAAGCTTGGTGCTTATTTAAATCCAGGATGTAAATCTTATGATGTGGCCGCAGGTACATTGCTAGTTAGAGAAGCAGGAGGAAAGGTCACGGATTTTAACAATGAAAATTGGGACTTAGATGCCAAAGATATTTTAGCATCAAACGGAAAAATCCATAAACAAATATTATCTGAGATAAACCCAGCTAAAGATAAAAAACCAAAAATTTCAAAAAATAAAAAAACAAAAAATATAATGATTAAACATTAATTTATTTTGGAGTTAATATGAACAAAATTAAATTTGGAACAGACGGTTGGCGTGGTATTATTGCCTATGATTTTACATTTTTTAATGTTAAAAGAGTTTCCCAGGCGGTTGCAAATTATCTTAAAAAACAAAAAAATCCAGCGGTTATGATTGGATATGATATGAGATTTATGGCAGAAGAGTTTGCCCAAGCTTGTGCTAGCGTTATGTCTGCCAATAATATTAAGGTATATTTATCCGATCAACCTCTAGCGACCCCATCTGTGGCAGTTAATGCTTTAAGTAAAAAATGCACTGGCGCAATCATGTTTACTGCCTCACACAATCCAGCTAAATTTTTAGGTTTTAAATATATGACTGGTGTTGGTGCAACAGCTCCAAGTAAAGTTACAGATCAGTTTCAAAATAATGTTAATAAAATTAAATTAGAGAAAGATATCCGAAGTATTGATTTTGGCAAAGCCGTGCAAGATAAAAAAATTATCTATATTAATCCCAATCCTGCATACAAGAAAGCACTATCCAAGCTAGTTGATGTCAATAAGATTAAATCTACTGGATTAAAAATATTATTTAACCCAATGTATGGATCTGGACAACAATATTTAGATGGATTTTTGAATGGTAAAAAAACAAAAGTTGATATTATGAATTCAACAAGAGATCCATTATTTAATGGGATTCATCCAGAACCAATTGTAAAAGAAAATATTTTAGATCAAATCAAAATTATGAAAAAGGGAAAATATGATATTGGAATTGCCTTTGACGGAGATGCGGATAGGATCGGACTAATAGATGAAAAAGGTAATTTTATTTCTTCTTTGGATGCATTTTTATTATCTGCTTATTATTTTTGGCATGTTTTAGGCGATAAACGACCGATTGTAAGAACACGAAGTAATACTGTTACAGTTGATCACTTGGCAAAAAAACTTGGCAGAAAATCTTATGAAGTGCAAGTCGGGTTTAAGTATTGTGCCGAAAAAATGCAAGAAGTTAAAGCAGTTTTTGCTGGGGAAGAATCTGGAGGTTCAGGATTTGCTTCTCACCTTCCAGTACGTGATGCTATGACATATGCGCTTTATATTTTGGATTTGCTGGTAAAAACCAAAAAACCAATTTCCAATCTTTTAAAAGATGCTAAGAAGTTAGCAGGTGGAGGATATGAATTTGCAAGAATTGATATCAAAATGCCATATGATGGATATTTTGATATGAAAGAGAAGGCCTCAAAAAACTTAGCAAAAAATCCACCTAAAAAAATCGCAGGTTTTAACGTTGTAAAATCTGACGTAGAAGATGGAGTAAAATTTTGGTTTGCAGATGACTCATGGCTACTTATTCGTTTTTCTGGTACAGAGCCAAAACTTCGTACTTATGCAGAAGCAAAAAACAAAAAAGCTGTAGATAAATTATTATCTTTTGCCCCAACAATAATCAAAAACGCAATTAAATAAGTATTACTTTTTATAAATATAAAAATCACACCATATTAAATTTCTACTTTTGTAGATATTAAGAATACTATCTTTTCTGAACTATGACTAATATCTATATTTGATGATACCTTTTTGGACAATAAGCTGAGTTTGATTGTATATTTTAACCAAAAAAGTACACCTCCGAGGTGTACTTTTTTGGTAATAGAGATTAGAGCATTGAAATAAAAAGTTACTTAATAGATATAAAATTTATTAATTCACAACTCTTTCACAGTTAAAATTTTTAATAAAAAAACGGGATTTCAAACCCCGTTTAAGATAATATTAAAACTAAATTATTTTTTTCTAAAAATTATTGCTACTGCTAAAATACTTACTATTAGTGCTGCGGCGATGTAGTACCAAATATTGTCACCTGTTGATGCAAGCGTATCTACATTAGAACTAGCTGAAATGCTATTAGTTGTGATTTCATCTTCTTTATTATGGGTTAGTGATGGAATATTTGCATTAGTATTTTGTTCAATTATTTTTTTTTGATTAATTATTTCAATTCTTTCTTGTAGGCTACCTAAAATATCATAGCTAACACTAAATCCTCGTAAGCTTGGAGAATTATCATTGTTTGGGGTAAAGATTATTTTAACTTTAATATAACTGCTATTTTCTATTTCATGTATTTTTGTTAAGTCGATTTTGTTATTTTCTGTAATAATCGGAATTGACCAAGTTTGGTAATTACTTTCATCTCCTGAAAAAGAAAATGTTAAATTTGTTCCCTCTGGTTTAGACTCATCAATAGTGGTGAATTCTAAAAAATATGCATTTGTTTCGCCTAAAGTTTCAGAAATATACATTCCAGTATTTTCCTGTGCTTGAATGGTTGAAAAACATATTAAAGACAATATGAATGTAAAAAAACTTATTTGTAATAATTTAATAATATTTTTCATTTAATATCCAAATCCCATATTTAATTTTTCATAGCTATTCGTACCTGTTGCTCTGTAGTACCCGGGTCCATCGGGTCCAATTTCATTATATAGGCTGGTTGGTATTTGATAGTGTTCTCCGGTGGAAGGGGAATGAGTATTTTCATAGCCCATAATTGCCTCTCTATCTTTTTCTGCAGCAGCTGCCACATCACGACCAGATGTGCCTTGTTGTTTTGCTTTATCGTAACTTCCAATATCTGGTCCACCTTCAACAGGATATAAGCTTTTATTACATCTTACCGAAGTAATAGAATCAAACAATGTTGCTTTATTGTTTTCCCAAACATTTGATTGTGCAGCACCAACTCTCAACGAAATAACATAATAATTTGAATTTATTGGAAATGTTGTGTAAAAAGCAAAACCTTTTACACCAGTATTATTGTAATTACCCGACCAAAATACAAGTTTGTAATTGTTGTCCATTTGGTGCGGCCCGCTCGTGTACTGAAAATTTGAAATTCCGTTGGCAGTAAGCATAGTTTGGATATATGCTTCCGGTGTCGATGCTTGATAATTTCCCAAGCCCGGCACATTTGAACCAGGATTAACTACAAGGGCTGTCATATACGATGCGTTCATGGTTCCGTCACTCGCAGCCAAATCCGCACCAATGCCATATCTAGTTTCAAATCCTTGCATATTCCAATTATTTGGTATATATGCACTACAGGATTGGCTTGTTTTTGGATATAGTCTAATCATGTCACTTGTCTGTGCTAATTTTATCTCACCAGTATTCGCAGGGCTAGCAGATGGACTTGATGGTGTTATAGGTTCAATAGAAACAGGTTTTTTTGTTTTGAGTCCTTTAATAAAAATTGCTCCATCAGTACTTATTTCTAGATTGCTAAGTTGTCCTTTTTGCCATTTAGCATCTGAATCAATAAAAACAGTTTTAATATTCACCGATGCAGATGTACCAAATTTTCCAGAAAAATATGCCCATAATAAAATAAATACAGCAAAAATAATTATTACTGCAAAGATTGAATATAAAGTTTGATTTTTCTTTCCTTCCATTTTGTCCTTTTAATACATTATAACATAAATCAATATAAAATTGTACTTCTACCACAGATATTATTTCACTGATTACACTGATTTAATTAATAATTCTTTTAATTACTTCACCTTTTTCTGACATTAAAGCAATAATACCCAGTTTATATTTATTTGTTTTAAGATAACCTAATACTTGTTGTATATGTTGATTTTTAATCTCATTTCCAACTTTAAATTCTACTAGTAATTCATATATCATCTGTGGAATCTGTGGTAAAAGATCAGCGGTTAGAATACATTATATTTATTTAGTAACTTGTCCAGTATCTAAACACTTAATTTCTTTAATTTTCCATCCTGTTGAACCATTAATGAGTTCAAACTCCCAAGGAATTTGCCAATCACCGCCCCAATCTGCTTTAACTTTTACTTGTGCAACCATATTGTCAGCAGAAATATCTTCAGAATAAATCTTTATTTCATCTGGTCCTTGTTGCATGCAAAGTGCTTGTGGAATAAATGTAGAGTCATTCATTTGTTGTGCTAATTCATAGCTGACTAATTTTTTTGCTTCATTGTAGTCAAGTGATGAGCCAGTAACAGTTCCTACTGTAAACCATATAAAATCTTTAACGACATCCGAAGGTGGTAATTCTAAATCTTGGTATTGATTTATGGTGGGGATTGGTGATGATATTGTGCTGGTTGGGGTAGGGGAAGGAGTTTGTGTTTTTAAAAGCCAGTAAACTCCAAATCCACCAGCTGCGAATACAACTACTAATCCAATAATTACAACTATTCCAACAATAACAGCAATCCAAATTGTTTTGTTTGAATTATTATCTTTTTTTTGTTCTTGCATTTTTACCCCCTTTTTTTATTAAATTATTTTTTATCTGTGAAATCTGTGATATAAGATCAGTGGTTAGAGTTCATTGTTTTAAATCAACCCAATTTTATTCTTTACTTTAGATAGAGTTTTTGAAGATAGGGGAGTAACTTGAGATTTTCCATTTTCTAGTATTTTTTCTAAATAAGATTTATCATCAATTAACTTTTCGTATTTAGATTGAATTGGTTTTAATTTTTCAATAATTAACTCAGCCAAATCTTTTTTAAAATCCCCATATCCCCTACCAGAAAATTTTTTTTCAATTTCGCTTTCTGACTTTTCAGAAAATAATTTATAAATTGTTAGAAGATTATAAAGGCCGACTTTTTTTTCATCAAAAACCACTTCCCTACCACTATCTGTTTGAGCTTTAGAGATTTTCTTTTTAATCTCGTTTGGCGAGTCGGTTAGGGCAATGTAATTGTATGAACTTTGGGCGGATTTACTCATCTTTTTTTCTGGATTATCAAGTCCCATAATACGAGCTGATTCTTTTTGAATTTGAACTTTTGGAATCTTAAATGTTTCACCGAAACGACTATTGAATCTTTTTGCTAAATCCCGACAAAGTTCTACATGCTGGATCTGGTCTTCCCCTACTGGAACAATATCAATATCATAAAGCAAAATATCAGCTGCCATTAAAACCGGATAGTCAAAAAGGCCAACAGAGCTTTGAGCTTTGAGCTTTGAGCTTTGAGCTTTTTCCTTATACTGTGTCATTCTCTCAAGTTCGCCCATATATGTGATTGTATTTAGTATCCAGGTTAATTCTGTATGTTCTGGTACATGAGATTGAATAAAAAGAGGCGCTCTTTTAGTGTCAATTCCACAGGCCAAAAGTAATGCCGTGAGTTTATAAGTATTTTCTTTAAGTTCTTTTGGATTTTGTTTTATGGTAATAGCGTGTAAATTTGCAATAGAAAAAATTGACTCATATTCATTTTGTCCACCTGAGGCGGATCTGTCTTGTCTAGACATTTTTACCCATTGAGTTATTGCTCCGAAATAATTTCCTAAATGTATTATTCCAGATGGTTGAATTGCAGAGAAAACTCTTTTTTTATTCATATTTATCCTTTAATAAATTAAAAATTAATAATTGAATAAAAATTGAAAATTTAAAATTATTTCTATATCTTTACTTTAGCATATTTTTTGGTACACTAGCAATAGAATCCTTACTCTGAGAAAGAGGAGTTTTTAAATGGTTAAATCTCTTAAAGAAAAAAGGTGGCATAAGGCCACTTTAATAGCGTGGCTTTTGCAAATAGTTCCGTTTATCAGGTTTATAGGTATAACTGGTTCAATGGCACATGATGCAATAAAACCCAATTCTGACATTGATATATTTATCATTACTACAGAAAAAAAAATTTGGACAGCTAGATTTTTTTTAAGATCAGTTTTAAAAATAACTTTTCAACTTCGAGTTGGAGATAAACCTCATCAACGCGCTGGAAAAATTTGCCCAAATCGTTATTTAACCGATAAATATTTAGTCATAAATCCACAAAATCAATATCATGCCCAAGATTACACTCAAATGATCCCCCTTTATGACGAAAATTCAACTTACAAAAAATTTATTATAGCTAATAAATGGATGGAAAAGTACGGATACTTTCAAAGAAATAAAGTTTTAAATTTAGTGCAAAGCCGAACACTTGTTCTTATAAGAAAAATTTTAGAATCAATTTTAGCAAAGCCAATAGGTGATAAGTTTGAAGATTTTTGTCGTAAAAAGGGTATGAAAGAATTAAAATCAAAATTTTATAATATTAATAAACCTGGTTCAAAGATAATAGCTAATGATAATGAAATTAGAATTCATGTTCATCCTCATTAATTATGACAAACATATTAAATAAATATTGGAAAAGAGCAAATTTAGCTGCTTGTATTTTAGCTATCGTACCTTACATTAGATTTATTGGTGTAAATGGTTCTTTAGCTAAAAATAAGATCAATAGAAAAAGTGATATTGATTTTTTGATTTTTACAAAACAATCTAGAATTTGGACTTGCCGTTTTTTTTGCATTATATTGTTAAAAACATTTGGCTTAAAAACTAGCAAAAATAAAAACAGTTGCTTAATTTGCTTAAATAGGTTTCAAAGCGAAAACAATCTAGAAATACTCCCCCACGAATATTACACTGCATATAATTATTCATCGACAATTCCGATTTTTGATATAGATAATTTATATAAGCAATTTTTAAAGCAAAACCAATGGATGCGTAAGTTTATTAAATTTCCAAAAATCACTGCTAAAATTGTTAAAATAAATTCATTTGTTAATTATATAAGAATTTTTTTGGAATGGGTTTTAAATTCACAAATAGGTAGTTGGTTTGAAAAGAAGGTCAAGCTTTACCAGATTAAAAAAATAATCAATAATCCACTTATTGCTTCTCAAAAAGGAGTAGTTATTGTTAATAGTGATATGGTTTGTTTTCACCCAAAAAGTAAAGGAAAAATTAATATTTATTCAATAGAAAAAATGTAAAGAGTACTTGACATTAAAAAAATCTTTTGATACGATTTATTTCTGGTGGAAGTATGGATCCCCCTTATTTACTTCCGCCAGAAAATATAAATTTAATATACTAATAACTACGAATTTTAATATCCGAATCAATACAAATAATTAGAATAGATTAGGATAATCATTTGTGGCTATTAGGATGTTTAAACGATGAAAGGAGTTTAAAATGAAACTTAAGCCATTAGGCGATAAAGTTATTGTTGAGCAGTTAGATGCAGAAAAGAAAACTAAAGGAGGTATTATCATTCCTGATTCAGCAAAAGAAAAACCTCAAAGAGGAAAAGTTTTAGCCGTAGGAGAAGGAAAAATCGAAGACGGTAAAAAAATTCCTTTAAGTGTTAAAACTGGTGATGAAATTTTGTTTTCAAAGTATGGCGGAGATGAGATAAAAATTGACGGCAAAGAATTAAAAATTTTAAAAGAAGAAGATATATTAGCTGTTATAGAATAACAGCAATTTCTAATTTCTAATTTTTAATTTTTAATTTCTAAATAAATATCAACGATTAAAATAAATAAAAATGAATCGTTTTGGAAATTTAAAAATTAATATTTCGAAATTATTTAGAGTTTAGTATTTAGAATTTATTATTTAAAATTATAAATAGAAAGGATCTATTATGAGTAAACAAATATTATTTTCAGAAGAGGCAAGAGATAAGTTAAAAAAAGGTATTAACATTTTAGCAAATACTGTAAAAGTTACACTGGGACCAAAGGGTAGAAATGTTATTTTAGATAAGGGTTTTGGTTCCCCTACAATCACTAACGATGGGGTTAGTATTGCCAAAGAAATCGATCTTGAAGATAAGTTTGAAAATATGGGAGCACAGATTGTTAAAGAAGTTGCAGAAAAAACAAATGATATAGCGGGAGATGGAACAACCACAGCTACAATTCTTGCCCAGTCAATCATTGAAGAAGGGATTAAGAATGTTACTTCCGGAGCAAATCCAATTGCAATTAGACACGGAATTGAAAAAGGAGTAAAGCAGGTAGTAGAGTCACTAAAAAATACTGCAAAAGAATTATCTGGTAAAAAAGAAATTGCACAAGTTGCTTCCATATCAGCTGAATCAGAAGAAATCGGGCAAATGATAGCTGAAATCATGGATGTTGTAGGCAGAAATGGTGTTATAACAGTAGAAGAGTCTCAAACTATGGGATTGTCAAAAGAAGTTGTTGAGGGTATGCAATTTGACGAGGGTTATATTTCCCCTTACATGATGACAGATTCGAAATCATTAGAATCAGTTTTTAAAGACCCTTTAATTTTAATTACTGATAAGAAAATTTCTGCAGCTGGAGATATTTCGCCGTTAATGGAAAAAATGCTTCAGGAAGGTAAAAAAGAGTTGGTAATTATTGCCGAAGAAGTTGAGGGCGAAGCATTAGCAACACTTGTACTTAATAAATTACGAGGGGTATTTAATACTTTAGCAATAAAAGCTCCTGGTTTTGGAGATAGAAGAAAAGAAATTTTAGAAGATATTGCGATTTTAACAGGTGGGCAAGTTGTTACAGAAGATTTAGGACTAAAATTAGAAGAGGTTACTATTGATCAGCTTGGTCAGGCAAGAAGAGTGGTTGCAGACAAGGAGAGATCAACAATCATCGATGGTAAGGGTAGTGTGCAGGCAATTAAAGCTAGAGTTAATCAAATAAAGCAAGAAATCTCAAAAATTAAATCTGATTTTGACAAAGAAAAACTACAAGAACGACTTGCTAAATTAACCGGAGGTGTTGGTGTGTTAAAAGTTGGCGCTGCCACGGAAAGTGAACTAAATTATTTAAAACATAAAATCGAAGATGCAGTAGCTGCTACCAAAGCTGCTGTTGAAGAAGGAATTGTTGCTGGTGGCGGTGTTGCCTTAATTGATGTCATTAAATCTTTAGAAAAAGTTAAAGTAGGTGGAGATGAAAAAATAGGTATTAATATTTTACGCCGATCTTTAGAGCAACCGATTAGACAAATAGCTCAAAACGCTGGAAAAGATGGGGCGGTAGTAATTGAAAATATCAGAAGATCGGAAAAAGGAATTGGCTATGATGCTAAAAATGATAAATATATAAATATGATTGATGCAGGCATTATAGATCCGCTTAAGGTTGTAAAAGCCGCAATACAAAATGCTTCCTCTGCCGCTGCAATTATGTTGACAACAGAAGCTGCAGTTACTGACCTGCCAAGCAAAAAAGAAGATATGCCTCAAATGCCAGCAGGTATGGGAGGTATGGGTGGCGGAATGCCGATGATGTAAAACGCTAATTACTACGAATATTGACGCTAATAGCCATTAAAATTATATACGAAAAATCGGCCCTCAATAAACTCGGGCCGATTTTCCTTTTTATTACCTACAAAAAACTTATTTTTGCATTTCTTCTGCTTGAGCTTTACTCATCATTTTACACATAGTGGTACCGCATTCACATTTACCTTTTGCCATGTAGCCACCTTTTTTAGTTCTCACAACTTCTGGATCATTCATTTCTTTTTTTGCTTTACACTTTACACAATAAGCTTCCATACTTACCTTTCTAAGTAAAAATTTATTATAACTTTTACTTAAATTTAATTTATTTACTTAACTATATCATAATTCAAGTATAAATTCCACAAAAATTTACTAAGCTAATGTTCTATTCATATCTTAAAGATTCGATAGGATCTTTTTTTGATGCTTGGTACGCTAGCCACGCCCGACAGTTCCAGTCGTGGCGGGCAAGATTGCTAACTTAGTTATT
>CAYZSW010000001.1:0-91060 GCA_964481135.1 uncultured Candidatus Saccharibacteria bacterium | reverse complement strand
ATTACTCATAACGAAGTGATTCGATGGGGTCCTTGCGTGATGCCTGAACGGCGGGCCACGCCCGACAGTTCCAGTCGTGGCGGGCAAGATTGCTAACTTAGTTATTATTACTCATAACGAAGTGATTCGATGGGGTCCTTGCGTGATGCCTGAACGGCGGGGGCTATACCAAAAACAAGTCCAATGCCAATACAAACTCCCATGGAAAGAACTACTGAGCCAGTAGTAATTACTGGTGTGATATCAGAATAGTATTTAATTGCTTCTACACCTACAGCTACCATGAGCAAGCTAATTAATCCTCCTAAAACAGAAAGGATGATTGCTTCAGTAAGAAATTGAAAAAGTATTGCTCCGTTGGTGGCTCCAACTGCTTTTCTCAGGCCAATCTCTCTGGTCCTCTCTGTAACAGACACTAGCATAATGTTCATAATGCCAACTCCTCCTACCACAAGTGATATAGCAGCAATAGCCGCGATAAACGCAGTCATCATAGTCAGTATATCATCAAGCATAGAAAGCATATCTTCTTGATTCATCACAGTAAACTCTTCTTTTTCATGTCTTTGTAGCATATTTTGTTGGATTTTCTGACTTACTTCTTTGACATCGACTCTATCATTTGCTTTAATGGCGATTCTAAAAATTTGCTCTTCGCCATCATTAAATATCTGTTTTCCGGTAGTATAGGGTATAAGTGTAATAGTGTTCATGTCCCCAGAAAAAGCAGATGTTATGGTGGGCTGGGCAAATATGCCAATTACTTCAAATTCTTCTTCGACATTACTTCCGGCAATTTTGATTTTCTTTCCAATCGCATCTTCATCGCCAAATAAATTTTGCTTTGGAGTTTCTCCGATAATAATTACTTTATGTTCATTGTTTATATCTCCATCATTAATAAATCTTCCTTGTTCAATACTAAGTCCGCTCCAAATATACTGCATTTCTGGATTAGCCGAGATAATCATCGGAGAAGTAATTTTATCATCATACTTCATGAGTCCGGAAATGATCCCCATGGGAGACACATACTCTACTCCACTAATTTTTTCTATTTCTTCCAAATCCTCTTTTTTGAAAATATCTGTTGCAAATAAATTTGCTGGGTTGCCAAAAGAAGATTTGAGCCCTCCGGGATTTTGACCTGACTGTTCTGTTGCGCTTGTATCCATACCCACATCTCCTGCTACTACAAATATGAAATTAGATCCCAGATCGCCGATCATGCCTTTAATATCTTCTTTAACCCCCTCGCCTAAAGATACTAAAAGCACAACAGAAGATATTCCAATTAAAATCCCAAGCATAGTTAAAAATGAGCGAATTTTATGTGCCCAAACAGCTTTCAGTGCTAATTTTATACTTTCTAATATAATCATATGTTACATCCTAATAAAATCCTAATTTTTTATCCCAATCTATCCTAATTATTATTTATATTGATTTAGATATTATTATAATTTATCTGATAGGTTTTAGGTTATGGCTAAGAAGCCTGTTTAGAAATTGGGTAAGTTGAGCGGTGTTATTTTATTTACAAATATTCTAATCTGCTAACTAAACCGGCTTCCTTACCTTCACCCTAAGACCATTCGCGTGTTTACAACACGCGACCATCTCTCATCCTCACTATTCTTTGGGCGTGTTTGGCGATGTTATCTTCGTGTGTTACCATCACTACCGTTATTCCTTTTTCCTTATTCAATTTGGTAAATATTTTCATAATTTCTACTTCTGATTTGCTATCCAAATTTCCAGTTGGCTCATCAGCAATTAAAATTTGTGGATTATTGATAAGCGCTCTGGCAATAGCTACGCGTTGTTTTTCTCCACCAGACATTTGACTTGGGTGATGTTTTAACCTTTTTTCTAATCCGACTTGTTTAAGTAGTTTTTTAGCCAAATCAACTCTATTTTTTATTCCTGAATAAATTGCCGGCATGGCAACATTGTCTAGCGCTGAGGTTCGGGGAAGTAAATTAAATGTTTGAAATACAAAACCAATTTTATCGCGCCTAAGTTGCGCTAAAATATTTGGCGAAGTATCAGAGGTTATTTCTCGATTATCCAATAAATATTTCCCAGTATCTGGTTTATCTAGCAGTCCTATCATATTTAAAAGCGTGGTTTTTCCTGAACCACTTGGACCCATAATAGCAATAAATTCTTCTCGTTTAATACCAATAGAGACATTTTGCAATGCCTTTACCTGTCCTTCGCCTTTGCCAAAGGTTTTGGAAATGTTTTGGATTTCTATAATTTTCATAATCATTTATCCAGTAAAATATTTACCATAAATTTCTTTTAATTTTATATATGAGTTTTTAGGAGCATTTCGACTAATTTTTTTAATTTTTTCATTTTTTAAATCTTGGCTATTATTAGAAAGTATAATTTCTGTTATTTTATTGCCATCTTCTTGCGTGTTTGGCATTCCTCCTTTAAAACCATATTGAGCGATAGGTCCTGCCGTTGTAGCTGTTACAGCAAATCTAGCGGAAACTCCCGGTGCAAATTCTGTTTCTCTTTCATCAATTGGTTTGCATAAGACATTTTTTAAATCATCGCTTATTTCTTGAGCTAAATTTTTTGCTGATTTGTTTGAGCCGATATAGATTGTAAATATTTTACCATTTTCAATCTCGCCGCCACTTAAATATTTATGATTGTAACCATTATTAATTAAATATTTTGAAACTTCTTCTACATTTGCTGGGCTAATATTTAGATGTAGTTTCCATCCAACATCTGCTTTATATTCTTTACCATTTTTATCTTTATTGTCATCGTAGTCAAATTTTTTATTATTTGGATTGTCTCTATTATATTGTTTAATTTTATCAAAATATTTAGAAGTTTGATATTCTTCTAAATATCTTTCATATTTAGCATCATCATTACTACCATTAAATATATTTTCGGATAAATTTTGTGAATTTGGGTATTCGCTGCCTTTGAGTAGAGTATTTAATTTTTCATGATCTTCTGGAGTCAATAATTCAGCATTTTTTATTTCAGATAATTTTGGTGTTTCTTGGTTGGATACAACCGCCTCAAATGTTCCAACATCAGTGGTAATTCTATACAAATTCTTATTTTCTTCATATGGTTGTTTAATCTCAATTACTTCGCCTAAATTTCTCGTACCTTGTTGAAAAGGAATATAAACATTCTCACCAACTTGGGGTAGTTTTTTCAAAAATATTTGTGGTTTGGTTCCAGATTCTGCATTAAAAATTCTGTCAAATTCATTTTTATTTACTGGATCAATCATATCCAATGGATTAAATGGTTGCTTTTCTTCCATAAGTTTCTCCTTTTTACCCTATCTATTATTATCTATTACTTATTTTGAAAAGTCAAAATATTATATATATTCACAATCATTCAACAAATGAAAATTTTTTCATACTGGTATTGTTATATTTAATAAGTTGAAAAAAGATAAAAAATATTATCTAGAAAATTAACTATCATTTTTGGATTAAAAAAAGGCGATAAAATTACCATACCAACTATTATAGTTATCAAAAGTAATAAATACATAAACGCAGGGATTTTTTTGTTGATTCTATAAACCTTAATTATCGTAAAAATTTGTATTATAAGACTTACAAAACACATTAAGGCAGATGCAATATAAAAGATTTCAAATAAGTTTAAAATATGGTCTTGAATTCGTAATATTGACATTATAAACATCATAAAAAACAATAAACCGCTGATCGGAATAAATAAAAAAACTATTTTATTAATATTTTTGAATATTGTTGTTAGTTCGTTTTGATCGTTTAAATTTTTAGTTTTTTTAAAATTTTTAACAATATAAATCGATATAATAATTAATATCGATATAATAATTAATAGTGTTAGGATAATAATCAAGACAATAAATCTAAACGGTGCCATGTTGTTTAAAGGTAAGGGGTCCATAAAATAATAATAACAAGAAATTAATAATCTGGTCAATAAAAATTACATATACAATTTTAGAAAATGGTTATACTGCTACTTTTTGGGTAGCGGTTTTTTTAGTTTGTTTAAGTTTCGTAGGCTTTAAAATACTATCAGAAAATATAATTTCTCTTTTATCTTCATCAATTTTTACCACTTTATTCGCTGGAAGGATTTTCTCATGAAAAAATAAATTAACATAATATTTACTAATTTTTAATTTTTTTATTTCAAAAACAAAGTCATCAACTTTTCCTAAATACTGTCCCGACTCAGTTCTTGTTTTCATTCCAAAGAAAAATATTTTTTTATCAATCAATTTTTTTATTTTTACCACTTCTTTTATTTCTAGTAATTCTTCTTCTGATCTAACAATAACTGCACTTGTGTCATAATCTAAGACATCATTAATCGATAATATTTTTTTTGAAGCAAAAAATGTTTTATTTAATTTACAAAAAAATCCAATTATTTGTTGGTTTTTTGGATCTACAAAAATATTAATAATGTGAGCTACTTTTGAATTGTTTTCTAGCTCACCTACAGGCAAACCAATAAATTTTGAAGCTTGAATATACATATTTTAAACTCAAAACTCAAAACTAATATCTTAAAACCATATCTAATAAGTTATAAGTTTCAAGTTATAGTTATGAGTTATTAACTCTCTCTACATAATTGCCACTACGGGTGTCTACTACTATTATATCATTAATATTAATAAAAAGTGGAACTTCTATTTCTGCACCAGTTTCTAACCGAGCGGGTTTAAAGGTAGTAGATTGCGTGTTGCCTTTGAATCCTGGTTCTGTGTATTCAACTTTTAGATTAACTTTAATCGGCATATCAATACTAATTGGAGTACCTTGGTAAAATATAATATTTATATTTTCTGCTTCTTTTAAGTAATCAATATCACTACCTAATTGATTTTTTTCAATTTCAAATTGATCAAAATTTTCTAAATCCATAAAATGCAATTTGTTTTTTTCGCGATAAAGAAATTGAGATTTTTTTCTTTCCAGTTCAATTTCTTCAAACGAATCAGATCCTTTGTAAGTTCTAGAAACAATTGCTTTTGTTTTTAAGTTTTTAATTTTTGTTCTCATTATTGCTCCGCCACGACCGGATTTAGAATGTTCACTTGTAATTACAATATATGGATTATTTTCAAATTTAAAAATTATACCTGGTTTTAAATCTGTTAATTTAAGCATATCAAACCTTTAATATATTTTGTATTAGTTTACAATTATCTTGAAACATAAGGGATAATAGCTAAAAATCGAGCTCTTTTTATAGCTTTAGTTAATAGTTTTTGATGTTTATTGCAAGTGCCGGTTTTTTTTGCCGGTTTAATTTTTGCCCAATTAGATAAATATTTTCTTAGAAGTTGTGGGTCGCAATAATCAATAATTTGAATATTTTTTTTACAAAAATTACATTGTTTGTTCATTTTAATCCTTTGGATTACGGTGTCAAATGCGTCACAAGTGTCAAATGTGTCAAATGTAATTTATGACATTTTTGAAACCTATGAAGCCCGTGACACTTTATTATTTAGAATGGTATATCGTCTAAATTAATTTCTTCATTTTTAGTATCTTGTTTTTTAGGTTCATTTTGAGCAAGGTTACTACTTTTGTTTTCATTTTGATTTGCGGTATTTGTTTTATTATATCCAGAATCGCTTATTTGTGTTTCGCCAGATGATTTTGAAGCACCTGTTGCTGAAACATGATCAGCTACAATTTCAGTTGTATATCTTTTTACGCCATCTTGACCTTGCCAATTTCTGGTTTGTAATCTACCTACAACTAAAACTTTTCTGCCTTTATAGAGAATTTGATTACATATTTCAGCAAGCTTGCCCCAAGCAACTACATTATGAAATTCTGTTGATTCTTGTTGTTGTCCACTTTCCTTATTTGTCCATCTACGATTGGTGGCTACTGAAAATGAAACTACAGCTTGACCGCTTGGGATATTTCTTAATTCTAAGTCCTTTGTTACATTTCCTAAAACTATTGCTTGATTAAAATCCATCATATTTACTCCTTTGGAGCGTATCAATTATTGTTTCGCTCCACTGGTTTTTATTTATTTTAATTGTCAATTTGAACATTAGAACAATTACAACACCTAGAACGATACTTAATCTTTTAAAAGCTCATCTAATCTAGCTTCTAGTTTTTTTAATCTATCTTGTTCTGATACGGGTTCTTTTTTAGCGGTGGTTATTTTCTTTTCTTTTAGTGGTTTGATTATTTTATTTTCAATTTCTTTTTTTTCGGTCTTAGTTTTATTAGGTTTTACAGATTTTGTGATTGGTTTTTTCTCAATTGTTTTAATTTTTGTCTTTTTAGTTTTTTTATCTTCTTCCACTTTAGTTTTTTCTACGGTAGCTTTTGGTTTTTCTATTTCTTCTTTTATTTTTTCTGTTTGGTTATTGTAAGTTTTTTTAGAAGAATATTCTGATTTAATTAATAAAAATCTAACTATATCTTGATTTTGTGATAATTTTTTTTCAAGAGAAGATAGGGAATTAGGTTCTATTTCAAAATATACTGTTTCATAAAAACCAGCATTAAGTTTTTTAATTGGGTAGGCAAATTTGCGTCTGCCTAAAAATTCTTCCTTAATAATTTTTCCACCTAGAGACTCAATAGTGGTTTTAATCGAATCTTTTTTCCCGACGCCTTCGGGTCGGGATCCCGAATCACCCCCAGGTGACTTCGGGGCTTCCTTTGTAATAAATGTAATTTCGTACATATAGAAATTTTCCTTTCATATTTATAATTTTTGAAGTAATAAAAAAAATCTTTCTGTGGCTTATCCAATTTTGGATAACCCCCCTAGCATTTGCAGGGAGGAATAAGAAACTATTTATATATTATATTATTTACTGGTACTTGTCAATTTTTTTAGATAATTACTAAAAATATCTTGGTACTTTTTTTGCGTATAATTGATATTCTTTTCCAAATTTTTTAAATAAATATTTTTCTTCTATTAACACTTTTCTGTGTAAAAAGATTATCATGAAAATTAAACACATAAGTGCCCATAAATTGCCTGTTAATAAAAACCAAATCAATGCTGAAAAATTATAAAAAATGAACACCGGATTTCTAGTGTAAGAGTATACACCACTTGTAACTAATTTAAAATTATCATTTTCGTAGTTATATCTCCAACTTTCACCTAAGCTTTTATAACTTACAAATAGAAAACCCAGCATTAAATAATTTATTATTAGCAGTAATATTTGAAAATAATTATTCAAAGAAAATAATTTATAGCTTTTCAGGTCTATTTTAAAAGCAATAATTATTATAATTACAGAGAATAAAATTATTGGCAAGGCATTTAAAAAATTATTTAAAATACTATTATTTAAGATATTAAAAGGCTTTCTATTATTTTTTCTTTGTTTAATATAAAAATATATTAAAATAAAAGAAAACAAAAAAATCCATATTATTTTTAATAAAAATTGTATATTGTGCATCAGTTAAAAAATCTTTCTGTTAATTCATTTTATTTATCCATAGCTTTTTTCTTTAAATCTTGGGGCATCTTTTCTATGGCGTATCTTAACGCTGTTCGAGGCATTCTATCTTTTTTCATCATTACATAATTAAACACTTCTTTTTGATGATGGTTTGTGGAAACCTTCAGGAGCCATCCATAACCTTTTTGCACTAGATCATCTTTATCTAAAAGTAGAATGTCGCAAATATCAAATATGAGATCTAGGAATTTTCCTTTTGAGGCAGGAACTATTAAACTTACTGCTGAAGCTCTACGAACCCAGCGGTTTTTACTTTTTGTCCATTTGAGTAATACTTTAGTTTCGGTAGGGAATTTGGTAAAAAAATCTCCCATTGTATGTGTGCAAAAGCTATCAATCTTTGCCCAATTATTTAAGTATTTTTCAATCCATTTTTCAAATACTTTTAAATCATCAACAATCGTAAATTTATTAAAGTTTCTTCCCCACTGACTTACAATATAGGCCTCTTCTGAATAATCCGACTTTAACAATTCTTCGGAGATCTCAAATATTTTTTCTTTTGGCCAAGTTTTAATTTCTTTCCAATATCTTTTTCCGATTTTAATAACTGTTGCAGTTCTAACACCATAATAAATAACTGGTTCTTTAAAATATCTTTCAGCACCTTGTTTATATTTGAGCTCTGTATTTTCTTGAAGATCTGAGCGAATTTTTGAAATAATAGTTTTCATAGTGTTTTTTTAAACATTAAATTTAAACTCTATTATATCCCCGTCTTTTACAATATAATCCTTGCCCTCTTGCCTCAATTTTCCTGCATCTTTTGCACCAGCTTCACCATTATATTTTATATAATCATTAAAACTAATTACCTCAGCCTTAATAAATCCACGCTCGAAATCTGTATGAATTGCTGCTGCTGCTTTTGGAGCAGTTGCGCCTATTGGTATAGTCCAAGCACGAACTTCCTTGGGCCCTGCTGTTAAATAGCTTTGAAGATTTAAAGTATGATAGGCGACTTGAATCAATCTATCAAGTCCAGATTTTTCAAGTCCCAAGCTTTCCAAATACTCCTTTTGTTCATTTTCATCTAGATCAATCAAATCCTGCTCAACTCTTGCAGATATGACAATAAGTTTTTTAGGATCATCAATAAAGTCCAAATTATATTTTTTTATAATTTCTTCAGGCGAGTTATTGGCATCTTTTTCAGCAACATTTGCTGCAAATATCAATGGTTTTTTAGATAGATACTTTATTGTAGATTCATCAACCCCACCCTTTTTAGCTTTTTTTTCAATTTTTTCTTTTGTGCTCAAATCAGCTAATTCAAGTTCAGTTATTATAGTTTCAAAATCTTCCTTCGGATTTATTTTTCCAGCAACATGCATTATGTTTTCATCCTCAAAACAACGAAGTACCATACATATTGCGTCCGTTTCACGAATATGACTTAAAAACTTATTTCCTAATCCTTCGCCTTTATGTGCTTCTTTGACAAGTCCGGCAATATCAATAAATTCAACCGTCGCAGGAATAATTTTTGGTAATCCCTTTCTTTTATCATCCTTGTTACTTGTCACTTGTTGCATGTTACTGACGATTATATCGTATAATAGTTGCAATCGTTCATCTGGAACATTTACAATTCCAACATTAGGATCAATCGTACAAAATGCAAAATTAGAGGCAGTTGCTTGCCTTTGCTTAACTAATGCATTAAATAATGTTGACTTACCAACGTTGGGTAAGCCAACTATTCCGATTGATAAACTCATAATATCCAAATTCTACCACCAAAAAACAGGTTTGTAAAACAAACAGAACCAAAATTCCACGCGCGGGGTGTACTTTTAGTGTGGGTTCTATTTTTATAAATAATATTAATAGTGTTGGAATTGGGACTGTGATATAATAAATTTAGGTAAGTAAGCTACTTAAATACTCATATATTTAAAAATCTAAATCTAATTACAAAGGAGACTCATGGTTTCACTAGACAAAAATAGAAGCTCGGTTAGGTATTTTTGGATTGTTATAGTAATTTTAATTGTTGGTTTTACGATATTTTTTGCTTCTAATTTATATAAATCAGATTTTGAGCAAAATGAAAAAGTGGTTTTACACGACGAAATACCAGATCAATATGACTTGCGAGATTATAATCTTATTACACCGGTAAAAGAACAAAATGGTCAAAAACCAGATGGCTCTACTGATCTTGGCACTACTGTGGGATTGTGTTGGTCATTTGCTTCCTTGAGTTCTCTTGAAAGTAATATGCTCAAGCAAAATATTGTAAAATCTCCAGAAAATTCAGAAGTTAATTTTTCACCTTGGTATCTAGGAAATTATATCGGATATAATAGCCCTTGTTATGAACATAACTCAAACATTATTCCAAATGCTGAACCCTCTACATCATTTGGATATTATTCTTTCGATACTTCTAGCTGGGGAGGTGCAGGATCTTCCTGGGTGGCTGACTATCTTATTAGTGGAAAAAAACTTCCATTATGGAAAGATTCACCTATGCCTTATAGCGATATGAATGCTAAAAGAACTCTTGCAAAACCCGAGCCAGATTTAGGAAAACAATATATTATTGATAGTATGCAGATATTATTTAGAGATGATTTTGATAATAAAAACGAATACTATGATAGTATTAAAAAATATATTCTTAAACATGGTGCGATTCAATCTTTTATTCATCTTGAAGTTATAGATACAGAAGGTATTGAAAAAGAAGTATGTAACGGAGCTACTTACACTGGCCATCGTTTTATGGATAAGCAAAATTATAATCTCTATACATACACCACTGATAATTTATGTACCTCCTTATATACTCACGCAGTTGCGATTGCCGGCTGGGACGACAATCGAAAAATTGAGATTGATGGACATAAGACAACCGGGGCATGGCTCATAAAAGATTCCATGGGACAAAAAGCGTATGATAATGGGTATTTCTGGGTTGCATATGACGATCAAGTATTATTAACATATTTCGCTTCGGGAATAATTGCTAGTAAAAATCAATCTTACAAACATCCTTCCTTTTATCAGACACATTCGGGCGGTCTTTCCGAAAGTGATAGTGATGATTACGAAGAAGATAGTTTAATTGAATTGGGAAATTATAATTATCTTCTTAATGGGTTTAAGGATAAAAATTCTTGGGGGTTTGCAGAATTTGAACTAAAAAATAATGAAACTTTAAAAGCAATTGGAATATTTACTAGTAACCCAGATGAAAAAGTCACTGTAAATGTTTATAAAAATTCTGTAGATAGCGAAGTGTTATTTTCTAAAGAATTCGAAGTTGAATATGCCGGGTATCACATATTAGATTTTCAAGAAAATATTTTTTTCAAAAAAGGAGAAGTGATTGTTGTTGGAATTGGTTTTGAAAATTCAGAGCGTAGTAAACTACCTCTAGTATACACAAAAAATAATAATTACAATTATACTCATTCTACATATTATGCGACATATGAAGACAATAAATTTGAACTCAATAAATATTCAGATTTTTGCGAAAACTGTTCTCTATATATGCAAGCAATTGTGTCTAAGTAATAATTTAAATTTTATTATTTTATTTATTGATATTATGACACTAGAACCCAAAATCCCACCCGCGGGGTGGGATTTTGGTAATTTTGATATACTTTACACTTGGTGAGTTTGGGTAGAAATAAGTCGACTTTTATGATATTATGACAGTGAAATAAAATAATTAATTTAAAATAATTAATTTAAATAGAAAGGTAAACATGACAAATTTTAATAAATTAGGAAATTTAGGGTGGGCTGGATTTTTAGGGTTTTTAGGCATGATAAACCCTCCACTTTATTATTTGTTTTTTCTTTTCTTTCTTTTTTTCCTAGGATTTATTCCATGTGAAAAATGCAAGGATAATGTAAAAAATAAGGAAGAAGAAGATAAGCCAGGAGCTTTATTTGTAGCCGCTGGAGTATTGGGAGGTATGGGAGTAGGATTCTTTATCAATAATGTACCTGGCGGTATGTTTGCTGGCCTTGGTATAGGATTTATACTTTTTGCCCTAACTGAATTATTTTATAATAAAAAGAAATAATATATTATTTTAAACAAATCAACCAAAATCCCACCCCGCGGGTGGGATTTTGGGTTTCTTTAATGTTTTAGATTTTAAAAAGTTTGATAAATTCACGACTTACGCACAACTTAATTATTTTTTGAGTGAACGAAGTGAGTTGAGAAGTTTAACTTACAATAGCTTGCTCTGAGTATTTTCGAAGGTTTGTCGATTTCACTCCTTAAGGTCGTTTCACTCGAACAGTAATTGTGTGAGTCGTGTCAAATTTATTTATTAATTCGTCAAGTCCAATAATTTTACTATTTAATATTTTTAGTATTTGGCAAGGATTTATAAATTGCGTAAATGAAAAATGTGATAGAAGTAATTTCAAATAATTCTTCAAAAAATATTGAGATATAAATATATGGACTATTATAATGAATTGACTCCACAACTTCTAGCCCTATGGCTAATGATAAAATTAAAATACCAATATAAAACCATTTCTTGTTTTCTTTTAATCTATTTATAAATTTGATAGCAATTATTAGTGAGACAAATAAAATTGGAGCAAATAAAAAAAGCCATGAAAATCGATCTTGGCTATAAAAAATATCTTCCACTAAATAATGGTATTTCTGAGCTGCTTTTTCATGAAGTTCCAAAACTTCATCAAAACCTGCATATATAAACATTACAAGCACATAAATTGAGCTCAAATACCATTTTGTTTTTTGACAATAATAGAATATTAACCCCGCCGTGAAAATCAATTTCATACCCATATAATATGTGGGTAAATTATTTTCTTTACCAAGATTAAAAAATGTATAATTTCTAGCGAATATCAAATGAAGCAATATAATAATTATATCTAATATAATAAATGAATAAATTAGTTTTTTGTCATCTGTTTTTGCTTGCATAATTAATAAATAATTTATTAATATTAATTTTCTAGAATTATATAACCTGCTATATTTTTTTAGGTTTTAGTTTAAAAGTATTTATTTTGTTTTGTTATTGTATCTTATAATCATATTTATAGCAACAAATGCAAACCAAAATCTGGGATTTTGGTTCTTAAATTATTTATTTTAAAACAAAATATTGATTGTATAGCCGATGATAATGATACCAATGGTTACGATCCCGAAAAATACGCCAAGTAGCTGCCATTTAAGCACTCGCTTTAAAATAAGTGCAGCAGGTAGTGAAAGCCCAATGGTTCCCATCATAAATGCCATAGCAGTACCAATCGGCACGCCTTTTTCAACAAGTGCTTGCATTACAGGTATTATGCTGGTGGCATCTGCATAAAGTGGAACAGATAAGATTGTGGCAATTGGCACACCAAAAATTCCTGCTTTTTCCAAATAAATTTCAAAAAATCCTTCTGGTACAAATCCATGAATAAATGCACCAAGTCCAATACCTATGAGTAAATATGGTAATATTTTTTTTGTTACTTGCATTGCCTCACGAGAAATTATTTTAAATATTTCTTTTAGTTTTAGTTTTTCATTGGTTTTATTTAGTTCATTTTTACTTTTTAGCTTCCAAACAAATTCCTCAACATATTTTTGCATGTTTAATTTTTCGATAATTAGTCCCCCTACTATGCCGACTAGAATTCCAGCAGTTACATAAGTCAGAGTCAATTTCCAGCCAAATATTGCGATAAATATGGCAATAGATACTTGATTAATAAGAGGAGAAGTAATAATAAAAGAAAAAGTTACTCCAAGTGGAATGCCTGCTTCTAAAAATCCAATAAATAAAGGGATTGATGAGCAAGAGCAAAAAGGAGTAACAGCCCCAAAAATTGTGGCAAATAAATATTCTAGTCCGTAAAGTTTTTTTTTGGTTAAAAAATCCCTAATTTTTTCTATCGGCAAGTAATATCTGAGTAAGCTCATAAGGTGAGTAATAATAATAATTAAAGTTAGAATTTTTAAAAAATCATAAATAAAAAATACTAAGGAATGTGATAGGTGTGTTTCGCTTGCTAATCCGAATACACCATTTACTAACCACTGGGCAAAATCATAAAATAAATTAAACATATTTTATCCTGTTGGTTTAATTAAAATTATTAACCAAACATTAGCCATTCTGGTTTAAAGATTAAAGCTAGTCCAATAAGTAGCATCAATATTCCTCCAATAAGATGTGAAAAGCGAGTATATTTGGTGGTAAAGCCAGTTGCTTTTAGAGTAAGCATTGCCAAGAAAAATACAATCAAATCATCAAGCATAAAGAAAAATACATAAATCAAAATATACATATAATACTGCCAAATTGGTAAGTCAGAAAGAGTTAAAATTTGGGTAAATATTACTGGGAGACCAGCAGAACAAACTGCTTCTACTAAATTTACTGAAAAGGCAAGCAATATTAGTCCACCAATTGCCAGCCAAAAACTTTTTTCATGAGTATATTTTTTCATTTTTTCAATAATTTTTTCTTTTTTTTCTGTATCTGCTACTTTACAAACCGCTCCTTGATTTACAAAATATTCACGAAAATTATATATTCCACCACCGAGAGCGATAAGCCCGATAATTATTCTAACCCAATTAATAAATCCTAAAAACATAATAAGGTTAAGCCAAGCTGTCATAAAAATAAAGTAAACAAAAGCCGAAGCTAAAATAAATGTAAATCCAAATATCCACATTTTTTTTCGGTCTTTCATGCCAATAAGAAAGCTTATTAAAAATAAAAGTACCCACATGGCGCAAGGATTAAAACCATCAAGCACACCAATAATTACTGAAAGAGCTGGAAGTGAAAAATTTTTAATATTTATGGTTCCAATAATTGGTAGAGTAATTTCTTCTGGTACTGCCGATGTTTCTTCTTTTGAATAACCATTTTCTTCAATAATTCCAATTTTTGATACTACATCTTCGCATTTATTTTCCCTAGCACAATTTAGATATTCTTCAATCTTTGCTCCACTTGTTTTTTCGTCTAACCAGCCAGAAAGATAATTTTCACCAATCACTGTAAATGGAACGCCTGAAATATTAGCGTTGAGCTTTTCTCCAGCTTTTTTAAATAAATTTAAATTTTCTTGATTAGACCAAACTTCGTAGTCAATTATTTCAATATCACTATATTTTTTTTCCAATTCTTCTAAAAATTCTTTTTGCTTATCACAATGCGGACAACCTTTGCCCCAAAAAAAATGAATTGTAATTTTTTCATTTTCATTAGTTTGATTTTCTTGGGCTTGAACACTATTTTTAAATGTAAAAAAAAGTGAAAAAACCACTAGTATTAATATTAAACTTGTAAATATTTTTTTCATAAAACCTCCAAAAATTATTTAATTAAATATTTAAGATAATAAATTCCGGTTAATATAAAAATTATAGCAACGCTATAGCGCATAAATTTTTCAATTTTTTGCATTATGTGGAATGCTTTTCCAAGTTTCTGCATTGAAAAAGCAATAATAAATGAAAATATAATCACTGGAATTCCTGTGCCGAGGGCAAATATCGGCGCTAGAAGTATTCCGCCTGTAGATTTTAGAATAAGTGGAATAAGTGCGCCAAAAAATAATACTCCGCTATATGGGCAAAAAGCTAGAGCAAAAAGCATTCCTAATAAAAAAGATCCGATATAGCCTTTTTTAGAAAGCCATTCTTTTATTTTTTCAGTTTTTTTGCCACCTTTATCAAGATTTATTTTTATGACCCCAAACATTACAAGTCCGATTATTATAAGAATTGGGCCTAATATTTTCTCACCCCATCCTTGAAAAATATTAGCAATTTGAAATGAAGACAAACCAAAGTAAATCAGTATTGCTAAAATCGTATAACTAACACCTCTGCCTAAAGTATAAAAAAGTCCGTTAAAAAGCGTTTGTTTAGGAGATTTCACATCTTTAGAAATATAGGCAATAGCAGTAATATTTGTTGCTAGTGGGCATGGACTTATGGAGGTAATTATTCCAAGTAAAAACGCGCTTAGTATGGGAATATTGTAATTATCAATCAAAAAATTTATATAATCCATATTATTTTCCTAAAATTGAGTTTAGTTTATTTTCGAAATACTGACTAAATTTACTTTCATTAGAAATTTGTCTCCAAACATCAACATCTTCTTTAATGTTATCTTTTCCATCAATAATTGAGTTTATAAATAAACTTGATCCACGAGCCTTGTATTTATTAACAATTTCAGCATTTTCTGGTAAATCGCCATTAATTTCCTTAAATACTATTTTACCGTTTTCGTATTCTTCTGAAAACTTTTCTTTAATAGTTTTCAGAGCATATTCTCCTACTATAATACAAGACCAGCACTGATTTGTTCCGTGAAAATGCACTATTTCAATTTGTTCTGCGGGTTGATTTTGATTTGAATTTTGAGTATTTGTCGTTGAATAATTAGTGTTGTCATATTCATTTTGATAATTTCTACATCCTGTCACTGAAACAGAAATTAAAATTATTAAACCAAATAAGAATAATTTTTTTAACATTTTTCAATCCCTTTTAAAAAATTATTTACTATGCTTTTGAATTTCTTTTACAATTTCTTCTTTTTCCGGCAAGCGCCCTGAAATAACTGCTTTGTCATCTATTGCTAAAACTGGGCTAGACATCACGCCCATTTTTACAATTTCTTCAATATCAGTTACATATTTTACTTGACTATCAAGCTTTAATTCATCAACTACTTCTTTTGTTAGTTCAAATAATTTTTTACAAGTTGGGCAACCCGAACCCAAGATCCTAATTTCCATAATTATTCTCCTTTTGAAGATAAAAATTTATTAAATAATTTAAGATTTCCTTTTAATTTTTTTTCATTTAATTTATAAATTACTTTAAGCCCATTTTTTTTTGAAGAGATAAGATTTTCTTCTTTTAAAATCTTCAAATGATGTGAAACTAAGTTTTGCGGTAAACCAAGGTATTGCCAAATTTCACAGACGCATTTTTCATCTGTTGCCAAAAATTTTAAAATAAGTAATCTATTTTGATCCGCAATAACCTTAAGAAAATCATTTATTTGAGAAAATAACTTATTATTTTTTTTCATAAATTTATAATAACATAAATAATAATTATATCAACCTAAATTGATATATAAATATTAAATCCTGGTAATAAAACACTTTAAATAATTGATATTTATTGAATTTTTTATTATTCTTATGTTATAAGTATTAAATATTAAAAAAGGAGGTAATATGTCTGAAGGAGAAGGTAGTCAGGGTTTGTGGTCACAAATAAAAGGTGTTTTTTCGGAAAAAGAAAAAAACACAGATGATTTATTTATTGAGGAATTTAAAATTTGGTTGCAAAAAGATAAAAATAAACCAATTATTGAAAAAGTAAAATTACAAGATGAGGATCCTTCAAATAGAGTAATTGATTTATATTTATTATTTTTAGAAAAATCTAATAAAATTAAAGGTCAAAAAGGTACTAGTGAATATGAAAAAGCAAAAACTGATTTAAGCATAAAATTTAGAAACGAGTTTGGTAATAAATTAAATGATTTTAACAAATACATTTCTTATAGAGAAGAAGAAGGATACCAGACCAATGTTGATCCAAAATATTATTGGAATAATAAAATTAAAGAAGCATATGGTGAACCTCCTAAGCCGAAACTTCAAAGAAAACAAAAACCGCAAGAACCTCCTCGTCCAACAAGCACAATAGAAAAATAATTTTTTTACAAGGACACTTTATGTCAATTGAAGCGCCAACCATAGATTCAGAATCTGAAATTGAATTAGTATCAAATAATTTTGAAAAAGAATTTCCAGATAAATTAAATAATTTGTTTTTGTCAGAAAAAGCAGAAATAGATTTTCAAGTACCTGCTATTTGGAAATCAGCATCAATTATTAGAAATGCTTTTGATTCTATTTTTGAAAATTTAGATGAAAAAATGTCTGAAGACAAAAAATATGGGATTTGTTTAACAGTTAATGAAAAAATAAATAATGTACTTGAGCATGGTTGTCAGCTGGGTGAGCCAGCACCTGATGATGGAGAAATTATCAATAAACCAAATAAAACTTTTAATTTAAAAATTAAAAAAGACAATAATAAAATTTCATTAGAAATAAAAAATCCAGATAATATTTTTTTTAAATACGAGGAAATACAACAACAAGCAGAAAATTTTGATAAAGAGGTAAAAGCAAACAAAAACATTGATTTAGATAATATTACAGATGATTATTTAAAAAATTTAATGCATTTAGGTGGCAGGGGAACTCATATTGGTTCTGAATATGTAAGCGATCTAGTGAGTTATAAACAATATTCAGATAAACCCGGAATGTCTGATACAGCGATTATATCATTTGATCTTAAATTAAATAATTAAATTATTTTTGAAACTAATAAAAAAACCGCTGATTGATTTTCAGCGGTGTTGATGTATTAATTGATTTAAGATTTTAGTTTGTAGTTATTTTTTTTATTAGTTTTTTAGAATTAGGATTGTTCACAATTTGCATTTGAATGTTGTGTAAAAACTGCGGGTCTTGTAAATTTTTTTCGATTTCTTTTAGTATTTTATTGTATAGTACAAAAAATCCATCATCCTTACTGGATAAGCGTTTTTCGTGATTATTGTTTTTCAAATAACTCACCCCTTTTTGATTACTTCAAATAATATAATATAACTAATTTGATATTTTATCAAATGAAGATTTCATTAATGCATCAGCAGATTTCCCACTGACACCTACGAGGTGTCAGTTTGGTTGTATTTATATTTGTGATAAAAATATGCTGTGGTATACTAAAAATATAGGTATTAAATATGGATAGAAATTTAGCGTTAGAATTTGTGCGCGCAACCGAGTCGGCTGCAATTGCAGCTAGCTCCTGGATTGGAAAAGGGAATAAGAAGAAAGCAGACAAAGCTGCGGTAGATGAAATGCGCGCTAGGCTCAATCAAATGAATTTTTGTGCTAAAGTAATTATTGGTGAAGGCAGTAAAGATGAAGCCCCAGAATTATATAGTGGTGAAAAACTTGGTTTGTGCCAAAGTCCAATTTTTGATATTGCTGTAGATCCACTTGAATGCACTGATTCAGTTGCTTGGGGCAGACCCAATGCAACATCAGTAATTGCTCTTGCAGAAAAAAGCAGTATGTTCTCTGCGCCAGATATGTATATGCAAAAAATTGCCGTCGGGCCAGAAGCAAAAGGTAAAATTAATCTTGATTGGCCTGTGAAAAAAAATCTTAAATCATTATCCGAAGCGCTTAAAAAACCAATTGGCGATTTAATGGTTATTGTTTTAGATAGACCCCGTCACGAGGAGCTAATCAAAGAAATTAGAAATGCTGGAGCACGAGTTACGCTAATTACAGATGGAGATGTTGCGGGCGCAATTGCAACAGCACTACCTGATTCTGGCATTGATATGCTTTTGGGAATTGGTGCTTCAGCTGAAGCAGTTTTGGCAGCATCTGCACTTAAATGTTTGGACGGAGAAATTCAAGGTCGTCTTTGGCCAAAAAATAAAGAGGAAGAAAAAATAGTTAAAAAATGGGGAATTAAAAAGATTGATAAACTTTTAAAAATGAATGATTTTATTAAAGGCGATCAAGTTTCTTTTGTAGCAACAGGAATCATTGATGGCCCGATGCTTCGCGGGGTTCGTTACAAATCAAAAAATAAAGTAATTACCCACTCTGTTGTTATGAGAAATACATCTAAAACAATTAGATTTATTGAAGCAGAACACAGATTGCAAAATCACAAATAACAAAATACAAATAATTATCAATAATCAAATATCAAAATATTGTTTGAAATTTAGAATTTGTAATTTGAATTTAAACAAAAGGATATTTATGAATCAAAAACAGCATTTTGTTCCTATGGATGGTGCTAAAATGTATAATGCCTTGCGTGATGAGAAACTGATTATTATGGCTGCTAATGTACAAATAATCCCTGGAATTTTAGAAGGAATTATGCAAGCAGCAAAAGATTTACAAAGTCCAATTATTTTAGAACTTGCTAAATCTGAGTGTAATCTAGAGGGTGGTTATACTGGTTTAATGCCAAAAGATTTTGCCAATGCTTGTTTTGAAACTGCCGGTAAGGTTAAGTTTGATTATTGGGTTTTACATGCAGACCATCTTACAATAAAATCATTATCAGAAGATAAAATTAGAGCTGTAGAAAAATTAATTAAGGCTCAAATTGATGTGGGCTATACTTCTTTTGCTATTGATGCATCTTTTCTTTACGATTTAAATGCAAAAACAGAAAAAGAAAAACTAAAAAATAATACTGATATAACTATAAGATTGGCAAACTTTATTAAAAAACACTATAAAAATAATCAATTTGGTTTAGAGGTTGAAGTGGGGGAGATTGGCAAAAAAGATGAAAACGGAATGGTCTTAACCACCCCAGAGGAAGCCGTTACATATTTACAGGAATTAGATAAAAATAATATTAACCCGCATTTGCTTGCAATTGCCAATGGCTCAGCTCATGGAAACATTTACAAAGACGGCAAGGAAGTTCCCCAATCTGCAATAAATATTGCACAAACAAAAAAAGTAGCTAAGGCAATAAAAGATGCTGGATTTGAAACTCGCATTGCGCAACATGGAATTACTGGTACTCCCCTTCCAATAATTAAAAATAAATTTCCAAAGAGTGATATTTTAAAAGGTAATGTCGGCACTTTTTGGCGCAATATTGTTTGGGAAGTATTTCGTAAATTTGAACCAAAACTTTATAAAAAAATTTATAATTGGACACTTACAAATTATCAAGATAGTAAGAAATCAAAAGAAGAAATTTTTGGCAAAAATTCAAAATATGCAATTAGAGAATTTTATGACGAAATAAACAAAGATCTCAAAACAGACACGCTAAAAGCTCTTAAACAAAAGTCCTATATCGGTGCCAAAAAATTCATCAAAGCATTTGGATCCCAAGATTCGGTAAAAAAGTTAAAATAAAATAATATTATTAGACAATTAACAATATCTAAATATCCTAATTTTTGATATAATGAAATAGACTCTATAATACAAATATACGCAGATGCGAAAATAAAATAACACACTAGTAATATTATTTTACTGATCAAAATATCAATTTCAGCGTGTTGGTTTGTATTCTGATTTGTGTATATTTGTTTACAGGGAGGGGCATGCAAATTTCTGATGATCAATTAAAAGAAATAGTTGCTAAATCAAACTTAGTTAAACTAGAAGATTTAGAAAAAGCATTTGAAAAAACAAAAGGCCAAGATAAAAGTCTGGGCAATATTTTAGTAGAAGAAGGTTTAATTTCCGAAGAATATCTAACTAAAACTATTGCAGAAGTTTTGGGTGTTGATTATATTGATTTAAGTTCCCAAAAAATTTCAGAGCAAGTTTTAAGTCTTATTCCAGAAGAAACAGCAAGAGAATACAGAATCGTAGCATTCAATAAAGAGAATAGTTTAATTCACTTGGCAATGGAGAATCCTTCTGATTTTGAAGTAATTGACTTTATTCGAAAAAAAACTGGGTATAGTGTTAAACCGTATCTAGCAAGCGCAAGAGATATAGATGAAGCACTGGGTAAATACAAAGCAGATATTCAAAAAGATTTTGCAAAAATTATTAATGAAAATGTTGAAAAATCAAAGGTTTCAGTACCTGAAGAAGAAATTCAAGGTATTCAAAAAGTTGCTCAAGATGTACCGGTTGTAAAAATTATTGATACAATTTTAGACCATGCGCTATCGCAAGATGCTTCAGATATACATATTGAAAAATGGGAAGATAAAACAAGAATTAGATTTAGAGTTGATGGTGTACTACAAAATGTTATTGATCTTCCAAAAGAAATCGATGATGCACTAGTGGCTAGAATAAAAATTTTGGCACGCTTAAAAATAGATGAAACTCGTCTGCCTCAAGATGGTCGTTTTAAATTTTCTAAAGGAAAAAAAGAATTTGTTTCTCTTAGAGTTTCAATCGTGCCTTCGTTTTATGGTGAAGATGTTGTGTTGAGAATTTTAAAAGAATCACAAAGAGTTTTAACTTTGAACGAGCTAGGCCTTGATGGCAAAAATTTAGAACTGGTAAAAAAATCTATTGCTAAACCTTTTGGAATGATTTTAGTAACAGGTCCAACAGGTTCGGGTAAAACAACTACTTTGTATTCGATTTTAAATATTTTAAATACCTCAAATATTAAAATTTGTACTATTGAAGATCCTATAGAATATGGCATTGAAGGTATAGAGCAAACTCAAGTAAAACCAGAGATTAAACTTACTTTCGCATCCGGGCTTAGAGCTTTTTTGCGTCATGACCCAGACATAATTATGGTGGGTGAAATTCGAGATACTGAAACTGCAGAAATTGCTGTTCATTCTGCTCTAACTGGACACCTTATGCTTTCTACACTTCATACTAATGATTCTATTTCTGCTATTTTTAGATTTATTGATTTAAAAATACAACCTTTTCTTTTAGCTTCAACACTAAATGTGATTATTGCTCAGCGACTAGTTAGAAAAATTTGTGCTAATTGTATTGAAAGCTATGAACCGAGTAAAAGTATTTTAGATTCTTTGGGAATGAAAGAAACAGAAAATATTAAATTTTATCGAGGCAAAGGTTGTAAACAATGTAATAATTCAGGGTATAAAGGTAGGATTGGAATTTATGAAATTTTAGATGTTACTCCAACTATTTCAGAAATCATTAATAAAAACCCAACAATAGAAGAAGTTAAAAAACAAGCACAAAAAGAAGGTATGGTTTTTATTCATCAAGATGGGATTAAAAAAGTTAGAGAAGGAGTAACAACAATTGAAGAAGTTCTGAGGGTAACAAAAGCTTAAAAAATGTTCAAAATGTTCTAATTGTTCAAAGTGTTGTAATTGTAGCAATTTGAACAAATAAAGAGATAGAACATATTCAACATTTAGAACGGTTGATAATGAATTTTTATTATGAAGCAATGGGTTCAAATAATGAAATAATCAAAGGCGAAAAAGTCGCTTCAAGCGAAGATGAAATCGCTAGTTTTTTAAAACTTCAAAAATATACGATAATTACAATTCAAAAAAAAGAAGATTCTGCATTTTCCAAATTTTCGATTGCCGAGATGTTTTCTGGCGGAGTAAGTATTAATGACAAGGCAACATTTGCTAGAAATCTTTCTACAATGCTTAAATCTGGTATGCCAATTGCCGATTCTATTGAAGTGATATCTCAAGATACAAAATCAAAAAAATTTAATAAAATTCTAATTGAAATAAAATATGATATTGAAAGTGGCCGTCCACTTTCCCAAGCATTAGCAAAATATCCTGAAATTTTTGACAAAACCTTTATTTCTTTGGTTTCGGCAGGAGAAGTTAGTGGAAAAATTTCAGAAGTTTTGGCTAGTATTTATAAACAACTTTCAAAAACTGTTCGTATGAAAACAAAAGTAGTTTCTGCTTTTACTTATCCAATTGTTGTGCTTGTTGCTTTAGCTATTATGGGTTTTGTAATGTTAATTTTAGTTGTGCCAAAAATATTAGAAGTTTTTGCCAGAATGCAAATAGATTTACCTTTTACTTTAAAAATTCTACAGTTTCTAACAACGATTTTTATAAATTTTTGGTATTTAAGTTTTCCAATTCTTTTTATAATTATTATTTTTGTTATTGTTTTTTTTCGTTCTTCTGCAGGAAAAAATACCAATTCCTTTTTTTTAAGAAAGATTCCTTATGTTTCAAAACTTACTCAGGCATACGATATGTCTAGAATAACTTCTACTTTATCACTTTTATTACATGCAGGTGTTCCAATGACAGATTCTTTGAAAATCGTTTCAGAAGGTATTTTTGATATAAATTTAAAAAATGCAATTATTGATTCAGAAAAATTAGTCAGGGGTGGTAAATCATTGTCTCAATCTTTTGCGTCTCATTCAAAAGTAATTCCAAATATGTTGATTAAAATTACTAAAGTTGGTGAGAAATCAGGCAAGATGGATGAGGTTTTGAGTGAACTAGGGGAGTATTATGACGAGCAGGTTGATATTATGCTGAAAACACTGTCTGATCTTATTGAACCAGTATTAATGTTAATAGTGGGAATAATTGTAGCTGCTTTAGTTTTAACAATTATTAGCCCGATATATGGTTTAGTTGGTAATTTTTCCAACAGATAACATTAAGAAAATTAAAATTTTTTTCAAAAATGAAAGCAAAAATGGATGATAAATATCAAATAATATTCGAAAATTTAAATGAAGCTGTATTTATCCACGACTTAGAGGGTAATTTTTTAGATGTCAATAAAGAAGCTTGCAGTCGGTTAGGATACACCAAAGAACAGTTATTAGAAATTGGCCCACAGAAAATTGATTCACCTAAATATGCTAAAATGGTGCCCCAAAGAATCCAGGAGTTAAAATCCAAAGGAAAGTTAGTATTTCGTTCGGCTCATGTTACAAGTAATGGCAGGGAAATTCCAGTAGAAATTAATTCCCAAGTTATTGACTTTCATGGCAAAAAAGCAATTTTAAGTTTAGCTCACGATATTACCAATAGAATTAAAAACGAACAAAAAATTCTTGAATTAAATAAGGCATACGAAAGTTTAGTTAGTGAAAGCAAATCTTTTATTTGGGAAGTTGATGAAAATGGTTTGTATACATATGTAAGTCCTTCTATAGAACAAGTTTTGGGATATAAGCCAGAAGAGGTCATTGGCAAAAAACATTTTTATGATTTGTCTCCAGACAAAGAAGAAATTAAAAAAATTGGCTTAGCTTTTATTAAAGAAGGTAAAAAGACAATCAATTTAGAAAATCGTCTTTTAGATAAAAATGGAAAAATATTTTGGATTTTAAGTTATGGTCTACCAGTAAAAAAACAAGATGGATCCACCGGATATAGAGGAATAGATAGAGATATTAATGAAAATAAGCTAAATAAAATTAAGCTTGAGCAGTTTCAAAAAGAATTTTCAAATTTAGTTAATAATATCCCGGGAATTATTTACAAATGTAAGTTTGATAAAAATTGGACCATGATGTTTGTAAGTAATTATATTGAGCAGTTGTGTGGATATAAGGCAAGTGATTTTGTAGAAAATAAAATTAGAACTTATGAAAGTGTAATTTACAAACAAGATAGAAGTCTAGTATCAGAAGGAATTTCCAAGGCAGTAAAAGAAAATAGATACTGGGAAATTGATTATCGTATCATAAGTAAAGATGAAAAAAATATTTGGGTTCATGAAAAGGGACTTGCAATAAAAGATAATAAGGGAAATATTAAACACCTAGAAGGATTTATTTTTGATATTTCAAAAGAAATGGAAGCGCAAGAAAAATTAAAAAAACAAACGCAATTTACAGAAAAAATGAATAATCTTATGGTGGGTCGCGAACTTAAAATGATAGAGCTTAAAAAAGAGATTGAAAGGTTGAAAGGAAAATAATTCATATGTTAAAACTCATAACTCATAATCATAACTCAAATGTTAAATCTTCTAATGTAAAAATTAGAGCGTATAATTTTTCATTATCCATTATCAAGTTTATAAATAGCTTGCCTAATAAAAAAATGTATTGGATAGTTTCAGATCAACTTTTAAGATCATCAACATCTATTGGAGCAAATATTGTAGAAGCAAAATCATCTAGTTCAAAAAAAGAATTTATTAAATATTATGATATTTCTTTAAAATCTGCCAATGAAACATTGTATTGGCTAAGTTTATTGAAAGATTCAAAATTAATTCAGAAAAAAGAGGCAGAACCGTTATTAGACGAATGTCAACAAATAACCAAAATGCTTGCTTCTAGTTTATTGACTTTAAAAGGCAAAAAATAGTTTTAAGTTATTAGATATGGTTATGAGTTATGAAATATTAGTTATAAGTTTTGCGGAGCAAATGTGAAAATCAGAACAAAAATATTATTAATCTTGATTGCGTTAATGATGCTGACAATTTCAGTCGGGTATTTTATTATTTCTGAAGAAAGTAAAAATATTAATTATTTAGAAACTGATTTTACCGAATTAGTTAATGATTTAAATGAAACTTCATATCTTGATGGTATAGCTGAGCTTATTCGCTATGACGATGAAGTATTAACCCAATCGGCTAGAAATTATGCTTTTACAGGAGATAAAAAGTGGAAAACTAGATATGAAGAATTTGTGCCTAAACTCGAGCTAAGAATAAATCAAGCTATAGAAAAAGGAGACGATGAAGATAAACAAGCATTTTCCAATGTAGATGAAGCCAATCTTGCACTTGTTGCAATGGAAGAAGAGGCAATAAAATTAGTTGATGAAGGCAATAAAGATGAGGCGCAAAAAATATTGGAAAGCAGTGAGTATTGGAAACAAAAAGAAATTTATAAATCTGGTCTAGATCAATATTTAACTAAACGCAATACGGCATACGATGAAGCTATAGATTTATCCACCAAAAAATTAAGTCAATCAAATGAAAATTTAAAAAAATCAATCAACTATCAAATTTATTTGTATATTGTTTTTATAATAATTTTTATTATTTTTCTAATAATAATTTATTTTATCTTTATTAGATCAATTTTAAACCCAGTTAGACAGATTCAGGATATTTCACAAAAGATTATTGATGGAGATTTAGATAAAAAATTAGAAATTAAATCACGAGATGAAATAGGATTACTTAGTGAAAATATCAATCAAATGACTAACAAGCTTAAAGAAGAAAAAACAAATATTGAAGGAAAAGTTGCCCAAAGAACTAAGGAATTAGAAAAAATTAATGAAGTGTTAGTCGGCAGAGAAATCAGAATGATTGAACTGAAAGAACAAATTAGCAAATTAAGAAAAAATAAAGAATATAAAACAGAAGATTCAGAAACCTGGGAAGAAAAATTTCAAATAGCAATAGATGTCGAAGAAAGTGTAATTCAAAAATTAAAATCATATTATTTACTAAAAGTAGAGCATTCTGATTTAGATAATGAAAAAAAACAGCAAATAATTAACAGATTAAATCACTTAGTCGAGGAGAGTATAGATCATGAAAATAAATTTAAGGAGCTTATAAAATATGAACAAGGAAAATAGTCACGATACATTAAGGGAAATGTTTTATGATTTGTATTTTATAGAAAAACAAGCAAAGGATTTGTATTCTAATTATTTGCTTACTTTAAAAGATCCTCAAAAAAGAGAAGTTGTGGAAAAAATCCGTGACGAAGAAATTGAACATATGAAAATTTGCGAGGAAATTTTAAGAATAATTAATTTAGATAAACGCTAGGCCTTTGGATTAGTAGAAAGATAGGCTAGTAGGCCATTAGAAAGGAAAATTATGACAAAAATTTACGGAGTTGATTTAAATGAAAAAATTACACCACTTATGGTGCGCGATGCAATAAGCGAATGTTTTAGCCAGGCACATTGTAGCGATGCAGGAGTTTCTAATCAGGAATCTATGGAAAAAGAATACTGTGTAGAAATTGTTAAAAAAGCATTCGTTGATTCCGGAGGGGATTTTGAAAATCCAACCAAAGAATCAATCATAAATTCCCTAAGAGAATTAGCCCAGTTTGCCAAAAAATTTAGAAATCAGGAAGTAGTAAAAAAACACCAAGAAGAAATTATGAAGTTAGTGGAGAAATTAGACAAGTAGGCTAGTAGAAAGTAGGCCAGTAGGATGGTAGATAAATAGTAAGACCTGTAGGCAAGTAGGTAAGATAGTAGAATAAATAAAATTTAAGGAAAAATTAAATGTCAAATTTTATATCTATTCATGGAGGATACAAAAAGTTAAAATCCTATCAAAATTCGGTTATAGTTTACGATTTGACAGACCAATTTTGTAATAAATATGTTAGTAAATTTTCTAGGACGCGTGATCAAATGGTCCAAGCCGCAAGAAGTGGAAAGCAAAATATTGTTGAAGGAAGTCAAGTTTCAGGTACATCAAAAAAATCTGAAATAAAACTTATTGGTGTGGCTAGGGCAAGTTTAGAAGAACTTTTAGAAGATTATTTGGATTTTTTGCGTCAGAAAAAATTAAAACTTTGGAACAAAGAAGATTCACGAATTCAGGAAATTAGAAAATTATCTTATAGGTCGAATAGGTCTTATGAGACTTATATGACCTATATGTCAGATCCAGAATCTGCAGCAAATTCAATAATTTGTTTAATTCACCAAGCTAACTATCTATTAGATCGCCAGCTTCAGAGTTTAGAAAAAGATTTTTTACAAAATGGTGGTTTAGCTGAAAGAATGTATGCGGCAAGAAAAAATATTAGATAATATTAATTACGCGTTACTTATTACCCATTACGCGTTACCAATATAATTATTATGAAAATCAGAACAAGAATTATTATTAGCATAGTTTGTATAGCATTTTTCTCTTTTTTGATATCCATTTTTTATGGTTATTTTGAGATGCGAAAAAATGCTTTAGATAATACCGAGGAAAAATTAAATGTAATAGCAGATTTACAAGAATCAAGAGTTGAAAATCTTATTAATATTAATTTAGAACGAATTAAAATTTTTACTTCAAGAGTGGGGGTTATTGATTTAATGCAGGATTATTATAACAATCCTGATTCAATAGACAAAGATGACCTCTCGCGACGATTAGAAGATGCTAAAAAATCAAGTACAGATTATAACGCTCTTTGGATAACAGATAAAGATGGTAAAGTTATTGCTTCAAGTGAAAAAGATCAAGAAAACAAAAATTTTTCTAGCGAAGAATATTTTGAATTTGGCAAGGAAAAAAATTATATTACATTTGTAAAAGACGAAGAAAATAAAGAAAATTGGTTTTATCTTGCCGGCCCAATACAAAAAGATGAAAATGTGTTAGGTGTGTCTATTGTTCAAACAAGTCCAGAAGAAATAATTAATATTATGAATGATTACTCTGGGTTGGGTGAAACAGGAGAAACAATAATTGCTAGGTTAGATGAAAACAATGATGTTGAGTATTTTTTAGAAACCAGACATCCTTATCCACCCGGTGTAAAAGTAACTAAATTAGATACACACATACCACTTGTTCAGGCACTTTTAAATAACGAAGATTACTTTACAGATTTAGCTGATTATCGTAACGAAAAAGTTTTTTCTGCGTCTCGTTATATTGACCACACCGGCTGGGGACTAGTTGTTAAGATTGATCAAAAGGAAGTTTTTGCGCCAATTAATCATGAAATAAATATTTTGATAGTTATTAGTTTAGTTTATTTATTATTTTCTTTTGCGGTAGCTCTATTTGTTGCTCGCATTCTTTCTAAACCAATTGAAAATTTGCATAAAGGCATAAAAATTATTCAAAAAGGAGATTTGGATTACAAGGTTGGTAATAATTCTAAAGATGAAATCGGAGACCTATCAAGAGAAATTGATAATTTAACTAGTGCTATTAAAGTATCTCGTGCCGAAATTGATAAAAAAGTAGAAGAGCAAACAAAAGAGATTAAACTAAACGATCAAAAAATGCAAAATCAACAAAAGGCAATTTTAAATATTTTAGAAGATGTAAATGAGGAAAAACTAAAAACTGAACACGAACGAAATAAAATTCAAGCAATACTTTCTTCTATTGGAGATGCTGTATTTGTAATTGGACTAGATGAAAAGATAATTATGTTTAACTCTATTGCAGAAAAAATTTCTGGATATACTAAAGAAGAAGCAGTTGGCAAAGTATACAAAGATATACTTAAATTTTATTTAGAAAAAGACAATTCAATAAATGATAAATTTGTCCGAGACGCTATGACTAGTGGCACGATTACCTATATGACAAATCATACTTACCTACTTACAAAATATAATAAAAAAATTCCAGTTGCAGATAGTGCTTCTCCTCTACGAGATAATAACAATAAAATTATAGGTTGCGTGGTAGTGTTTCATGATGTTTCAAAAGAAAGAGAACTTGCAAAAATGAAAGATGAATTTTTAAATATTGCCGCACACGATCTAAGAACTCCAATGACAGCCATTAAGGGATATAATGATATGATTTTAAATGGTGACTTTGGGCAAATTCCAGAAACTTTACGCGAACCACTTAAAGAAACTCAATCTGCTTCCGAAAGATTAATTCGCATGGTTAATGATTTTTTAACTTCATCTCGTATAGAAAAAGGGAAAATTACTATTCAGCCAAAAAATATAGATATTATTCCCATTGTAAAAACTTTAATTAAACAGATATCTCCAATAGCCGAGAAAAAAGGTCTTGAATTTAAGCTTGAGGAAATTCCTGAGCAACTTTTTGTTTATACTGATTCTGATAAAATTCAGCAAGTTCTTACTAATCTAATAGATAACGCTATAAAATATACTAAAAGTGGTTGGGTTAAATTTGATATACAATTAAAAGATAAATTCGCCCAGTTTTCTATTTCTGATTCTGGACAAGGTATTTCCGAAGAAAAACAAGAGGCATTATTTACTAAGTATTATCAAGTATCTGGTGGAACTAAAAAAGTTATCGAAGGTCAGGGTCAGGATTAGGTTTAGGCCTTTACATTTCCCGATTGATAGTTGAAGGATGTGGTGGTAAAATATGGGTAGAGAGTCGCGAAGGGCATGGCTCCAATTTTAGCTTTACATTACCGTTGGTTACAACACAAAACAACACAAACAGGAACACAAATGAACGCACCAGATAAGAAGCTGTTCCTTTACAAGGAATTAAGCTATATTGTTCAAGGATGTTTTTTCGAAATAAGAAAGGAATACGGACCTGGTCACAAAGAATCAATTTATCAGAATTTATTGATTGAATATTTAACAAATAAACAAATAAAAATTGAAAAAGAAAAATTAATTAGTATTTATTCTAATCAGACTGGTAAAAAAGTAGGAAGTTATAAACCAGATGTAATTATCGATAATAAAATTATTATAGAATTGAAATCGTCAAGATTCACTACTAAACAAGACGAAATACAACTTTATCATTATTTAAGAAATAGTAAATATGAAATAGGTTATTTAGTAAATTTTTCTACACTAAAACTATATGTCAAAAGAATCATTTACACCAATGATAGAAAACCGTTTTTAACTAAAGTGTAAATTTGTATTCCTATTTGTGTAGTTCTGTGTGAAAGAAAGGAGTATAATTATGCAAAATCAACAAATACCAGTTCAACCTCAGGGTCAACCACAGCCAGCAGACAATACAGCTAATCAATCAGCACAATTGGAAAAAAATGGTGGTAAATTATTAATTATAGAAGACGATGAATTACTAGTAAAAATGTATTCAACAAAATGTTCAATGGAAGGTTTTGAAGTTGATAATGCTCTTGATGGACAACAAGCTTTAGAAAAATTAGAGAAAAATGATTATAGTATTATACTTTTAGACCTGATGCTTCCAAAAGTAGATGGATTTGAAATATTAGAAAAACTTCGTGCCAGTAGTTGGCCGAACGCCAAAAAACCAGTAGTAGTATTTTCTAATCTTGGCCAGCAAACTGATATTGATAGAGCAAAAAAACTTGGCGCAAATGATTATTTAGTAAAAGCAAACCTTACACCAAATCAAGTTGTAGAAAAGATTAAAGAGCATTTAAAATAGCTTCTTAGGAATTAGCTAATTAGCTTCTTAGATATTTTTCTCTAATAAGTTAAAAGGCTACAAACTAATAAGCTAGTAAACGGAGGGGCATTGTCTAATAAGCTAAAAAGCTACCAGCTACAAGTTAAAAAAGGTTTTACTTTAATTGAACTATTAGTGACGATAGGAATTTTTGGTATTATTTTAGCTGGATCGTGGGTTTCTTATTTAAATTTTCAACGAACCAACAGTTTGGATTCTTTTTCGACTCAAATATTATCTACTATATATCAGGCACAGAATCAGGCAATGAGTAGAATGTGTACCCAAAATTGCGATACAGCTGAGTCGGGCGAAAATTTTAGCATATATTTTGATTCAGTTGAAAATAAAATTGTTTTATATCGGGGAATTATTTATAACCCGAGTGATAATTATAATATCAATGTAAATTTACCAGACAATTTATCATTAGATTCAAATTTACCAGATAATTCGACAATTGTCTTTGAGAAAGTTTTTGGTAATGTAAGGAATTACGATGAGCAAAATAAAAATTTTTCATTATCTGAGTTAAGCTCCGGCGAAACTAGAAATTTTACAATTAATAAGTTGGGAGTAATTGATGTTAATTAACACAGAAAAACACAAAACAGAACACAGAAATACACATCAACTTAATAGGTGTGGTAATTTGTGTTCCAATTTGTGTAATTCTGTGTCAAATAAAGGTCAAATTCTAATTGAGCTTATTATTGCTACTGCTATTGCTAGTGTAATAATTAGTTCAGTTATTGGTCTTTTTGTAGATATTTCACAAGCTCAGTTTAATTCATTAAAACAAACTCAAGCAGAAGAATATGTTCAAGAAGCAGTTAATGCTCTTTATTCAATACACGAGCGGTCGTGGAATGACTTAGTTTATCATACATATCCCGCTCGTATTATAAATAATAACGGAGTGTGGAATTTAGCAGATGGTGTAGAAAATATCGATGATAATTTTACTAGAAGCATCTCTATCGAATCAGTTTACCGTAATGCGGTTAGCGGAGAAATATCAGAAAGTGGAATTGAGGACCCATCGACAAAAAAATTTATTATTTCTGTTTCTTGGCAAAAACCCCGTAATTTATCTATATCTAAGGAAATATATCTGACTCGTTATCAAAACAATGCTAATTGGATTGAAACAACTTATAATGATTTTATAGATGGGACTGTAAATGATACAGAAGTTACAAACGATCAAGGTGGTGAAATTAAGCTTGCTTATGGACAAGGTGAAGGCAAGCAAGTTGGTAACAGATTCTCTGTTTTTGGTACTAGCCAAACAGATGCATTAGATAATTCAAGTAAAAAAGTTTCTTTTCGTTTTACTGCTCAAAATACAAAAGAGGTAAGAGCGCTTAGAATTTACATTTCTTCTACTCATCAAAATCAAACTCCTACATATAGATATGGACTGCAATCAGATAATAACGGTAGTCCAAGTGGTAATTGGTTGGGAGGTAATAATGAGGGTTATAAAGATTTTCAAACTAATAACACTGGCTGGCATGAACTTAATTTAAATGAAAATGTTTCTATTACAGCTGGTAATATTTATCACCTAGTAATAGAGCATAATTCAGGTCAAATAAATGCCGGAAGATCAATTATATTTAGAACTTTAAATCCTTTAAACTTGGTTGTGCCTTTAACTAGTGCAGATGATTTAAATCTTATGATCCGCTGGACTAGTAATGGTGGCGCAAACTGGTCAGATGTTAATAATACGCCTGTTTATATTTTATTATTTACTGATAGCAACCCAGAAGCCGAAGGAAATCCATATCATGAAGCACGAGACAAAGATGTTTACGGAAATTTTTATAAAGGAGAAATTTTTACTTACAAAGAGGGTACAGAGTTTTTTAATAGAATGGCAATTTATGTTAAAAAAAGTGTTGGTGCTCAGCCTCAAGATGATTTATATTTAGTTATTGAAGATATGACAACCAATACTATTTTATTTAACGAAATTTTTGTTACAAGAACAGATATTACTATGGATTATCAACTACATGAAATTTCACTTGACCCAAAAATTGCTTTTATAGAAGGAAGGCAATATAGATTTTATCTAAAATCACCTGGAACTGCACATAATCGATCATATCACATAGAACACGCAGAAAATTTAGACCGAAGCCCAGACAATGATATTAATTATCTGGGTTTAGATGCAAGATATACAGAAAGCAATAATGCCGGTACAAATTGGAATGTATTTAATAATCAAGATACAATGTTTCGACTTTCAGCTATCGCAGAAACTGGTTACTTTCCGTCTGGGCAATATATATCAAGTACTTTTGATGCAGGTGATGAAGTTTCATTTAATCGGATTTTTTGGACAGAATTGATCGATCCCGGAGTAACAAATGTAGAATTCCAAATTGCTACTAATACTGATAATGCAACATGGAATTTTGTAGGACCAGACGGAACAGAAGCAACGCGATTTACCAATCCAGATGGAGAAGCAATTCCTCTTTCACATTCTTTAGGAAGATATATAAAATATAAAATATATTTAACAACACTTGAGAATAGCAAAACACCGGTTGTTTACGATGTGTCGGTGAATTATTCACCATAGCGAGTAGAAATTAACCTAATTAACCTAATTTCCCCGCCTGCTAATCGCTTGAAGCGATAGCTAATGGCGGGCAGGTAATTAACCTAAAAAATGACCCAAACACCAATAACAAAAAAGAGAAAATACATTTAGACATTAGAAATTATAGTTTGGTATTTGTTTAGAATAATTAGATCAATTAGAAAAATTAGAAATTTTATTTAATTATGAAAAAATATAAAAGTGGAAAAAAATTTGAAGGTGGTTTCACCCTCATAGAAACCATTATATATATGGGGCTTTTATCGATAATTCTTTTAATAATTACAAACTTATTAATTACTGCCAGTTATTTTTCTCAAGAAGAAACTGCACGACTTGAAATTCAAAAAAATGGTAGGTTTGTCACAGAGTTAATTATTCGTGATTTGCAAAATGCAAGTAGTGTCGATGTGCCAAACGATAACAACCCAACAAATAATTTAATAGCTGGAGATGTGAGTTATGGTTTGATATCGGGTACATTAATTCGATCAGAAAGCGGTGATTTTGATAATGTTACCTCAAACCAAGTTAAAGTAGAAAGTTTAGAATTTCGTAAAATTGCCAATGTCGGAGGCAGGCCTAGTATACAAATTAAAATAAATATTAATTTTATTGGAGAGGTTGAGGGTAAGCGTGATATTTCGCAGGAATTTGAAACAACATACTACCTTAAGTAACACAAATCAACACAAATAGGAACACAAAATGACACATCAATTACCATCAATAAATAAATTAAAGTTACATAAGAAGAGTGTAAATATGTGTTCATTTTTGTGTGGTTCTGTATGTGAAAAGGGTTCTGCCATGGTAGCTGTTATGGTAATTTTAGCCGTTGCTTTGTTGGCAGTAACTGTTGTTTTACAAAATGTTTTAATTGATACTGATATGAGTTTTAATTTAAAAAAATCTGACGAGGCCTACAACAATGCAATATCAGCAATAGATGAATCCATTTTGAGAATTATGCGGGATCCATCTTTTGCTGGCACAAACTTAATTTTTGATGACGGAAGTGTTATAATAGATATAACTGGGGATAACCCAAAAAACATAAACATTGTAAGCCGTGTTAATAACAATAGATACATCTGTAAAGTTGAAGCTTTAGCTACTTTTAATGCAAGCGGAATTCTGATTATTAATAATATCGAAGAAATATATTAGAACACACAAAATTCACACAGGCGGGAACACAAAATAATACACTGATTAGTTGCTCTTGTGATGAAACTATCAATTTTAGTGTATAATCCGTGTTCATATTTGTGTAGTTCTGTGCAGGGAGGGGCATCCGACAATGAAACGCAATTTTTTTACACTAACATATTCAAACAATGTGATTCGTTTGTGTAAAATTACTGGCAAAAATATTGATTCTGTGGCTTCTGCCAATATACCGGCAGGGGTTGTTAATGCAGGAAAAATCGAAAGAATTAAAATTTTTTCTGATCTTATTGTTGAATTAAAATCAAAAGCTAAACCTAAAAAAATCACTCAATCAGAAGTTATTGCTGCACTGCCAGAAGAAAAAGTTTTTTTGAAAACAATTGAGATTCCAAAGATGCCTGTAAGCAAGGTAGATTCTGCCATTACTTATCAAATTGAATCAGTAATTCCTTTTAAACTTCAAGAAGTATATTTCAACTGGAAAATAATTGGCACTAAAGCTAATGCACTAATAGTTCTTATCGCAGCTTGTGAAAAAAAGATTGTAGATAGTTTTTTTGAATCATTGGTTTTAGCTAAATGTAAACCTTTGGTTATTACCTTCCCTTCTGCTGGACTTGCTGGTTTGCTGTCTAGTTCAGATAAATTGATAGCAATAGTTGATTTATCAAGAACAAACAATATTTCAATAGTTATTGCAAAAAATAAAGATGTTCATTTTAGTACATCACGCTATATTGACTCAAATTATAAAGGATTAGAGAGAATAATAGGAGAAACAGTTAATTATTACAATAAAAAATATCTTAATGAAGATATTGCACAAATTTTAATTTTTGGTCCGCCAAATCTTTCTGATATTGAACAAAAAATTATTAGCACTATTGGAAAAAATATTAAGATAGGTGATTCTAGCGATATTAAAATTATTAGAAATATTAAACAGGAATATATTTCTTATATAGACAATCTAGGACTCAACCTCTCGCTAGAAGACCTTAGTTTATCTCCAACAGAAGTTCGCGAAAATGCAAAAAATGAAAATATTAATTATAAACTTTCTAGTATTGTAAATTATTTTATATTGTTTGTAATTTTTTTGGCTTTGTCGTATGTGTTTATCTGGGGAAAAATTTATTACGATAATTTAAATTTAAGTAAAGAATATGCTCAATTGCAAAATATTGAGACCAGTTCAAAACAAGAAGAGCTTGAGGCGCAAATAAAAAAATTTAATTCAAAAATTGCAACAATCAAATCAATTCCTTTAGAAAATTCACTCAACCCAAATTTTATTGAAGAAATTATGGATTCCGCAGATTCAAATATTTCATTAAAAGAAATAAATATTGAAAGTAACAAAAATGTAAAAATTAAAGGTGTCGCTAAAAGTAGAAATGATCTAATTATTTTCAAAGATAATTTAAACAAATTAAATTTCATGAACCAAATTAATTTACCCATCACTGCTTTAGAAAAAAATGAGGATGTAGATTTTGAGTTATCCACAACATTAAAATAGTTTTTATAAAAATAATTATTAATACTTATGCCAAAATACAAATTCAAAAAAATTTCAATCAAATTCAGCCAATCAATTTTATTGTTAGTGTTCTTTATATTAATTACAACCCTTCTTCTTATGCAAGGAAATTTAATGGTTAATCAGCAGATAGAAAATTATAAAGAAAAACAAAAACAAGAAATTGCCCTTAGGGACAGAATAGCAAACTTAGACAAACTTCAAAAAGATTATCAAGAAATATCTAACGATGTGGAATATATTAATCAATTATTGCCAAATCAGGATGAAGCAATAAATATTATTTCAAGAATCGAAGCTATGGCGAAAGATAACAAAGTTGATTTATCAACAAAATTTGAATCCGAGATTTCAGGTCACAAAATTACTGCTAGGTTTACTGTTTCTGGTTATACCGAAAATGTTATGAGTTTCATTAATAATTTATCTAATCACAGAAATATTCTAGTTACGATAAAGGCAATAAAAATTAGCGATTCGGGTAATATAAAAGATAATGTCAAAGCGGAGATTTTAACGGAGGTATATTTTGATTGATAATTCAGATAAAGATCAGCGAAAGGTAAAATTAATTTTGGTAATAACAATATTATCGGGACTTTTTATTTTTATGTATTTTTTATATTCTTTAAGTATGTTTGTTAGTAAATATAATAAAGCGCCAGAAAACATCGGCTCAGATTCTTTCATTGACATAAAAGGATTAGATGAAGTAAAATTAAAATTAGATAAACAATAGTAAAAATAATTTATGCATTTTCGTGTTATACGATTTGCGTATTTAGGAGGGAAAATGAAAAAAAATCTGTCTTTTGTTCAAACAAAAGGGTTCACACTAATCGAACTTTTAGTTGTAATTGGAATTATTGCAATATTAGCTGTAATAGTTTTAATTGCAGTTAATCCAGCAAGACAATTTGCTCAATCAAGAAATTCTCAACGCAGCAATGACACAAATACTATTTTAAATGCTATTCATCAAAATGCTGTTGACAATAATGGTAACTTGCCAACTGACAATGCGGGCAATGCTATAGCTACTTGTCCTGCAACAACTGCCGCAGCAAATATGTCAAATGCCACAGTGCCAACTTATGTTTCTTCGATGCCATCTGATCCAAGTGGAACCGACTATACTGTCTGTCAAGACGGTAATGGTCGTCTTACTGTAAACGCTCCCGGAGCAGAATTAGGCGTTACAATTTCAGTAACTAGATAAATCTAAAATTAAAAAACGCTTATATTTAACTAAAGCGTTTTTTAATTTGACAAAAATAATTTATTTTTTAAATTTATACTTTGAATATTTTTTTATTAAATAATTTTTTGGATTTTCGTCTAAATCTAAAAATTCATCTGCTTCTTCTTTTAATTTTGCGCTACATGTTTTACCAAAAGCAGCAACTTCTGTTTTAACTCCCTCGTGTTTTAAAAAATTTAAAAGATCTGCGAAATCACCATCACCTGAAACTAAAATTATTGCATCAACTCTTTTAGAAAAACGGAGTATGTCAACTGCAATTCCAACATCCCAATTTCCTTTTTTAATACCACCCGGGAAAACCTGCAAATCTTTGGTTTTGACCTCAAATCCAACACTTTCTAGTGCTGAAAAAAAATCTTCTTGTTTTGGCAAATATGCTCTTACGGCATAAGCAAATGCACAAATCAGCTTTCTACCTTCAACAACTTTATTTAATATTTTTCCATAATCAGGATACGCACCGTATAAGTTTTTTGCAGAATAAAAAACATTTTGCACATCAATAAAAATGCCTACCCGATGTTCTTGATATTTCATAATTCCTCCGCATTAATACAATATTTAATATTTGCTAGCATAAATTTTTTACAAAAATAAATAAAACTTTGATAATAATATATTTGACATCAAATTAATAATATCAGATAATATAAATGGTATCAATTATTGATCAAGCGGAGCCAGATAGTGAAAATTTGATAAAAATTTAAGCTTTCTGGCATCTGATAATAAAATTAAAACATCAAAGAATAAATATATTATAATATTAATATTAGGAATAGAAAATTTTTAAGAAAGCGATCAAATTTCTACTACCTGGGAGGGGAAAATTGAAAAATAAACTTTCAAATAACACTAAAACGACCTGGCTTTTTATAATAGGTGTTTTTTTAATTTTTTTAGCTGTAATTATTTGGTATGGGTCAAATCAAAAGTTAAAAATTGCCGCTGATGTGTATGTGCCTATTATGGAAACTCCAACCCCAAGCCCACCAGTTCCACAGCCAACTGTTATTATCGACACTTGTCAAGAAAAATGTCTAAGTAGGGGATACGAAACAGGAATTTGCAGAGAATACCCAATTATAGAAGATCCGCAAATTTGTCTAGAAGGGGAAATATCTATTGGGCAAACAGAAGATTGCTATTTAGACGATCAAATTCTTGGTGCGGGTAAATCTTGTTGTTGTCTACAGATTTCCCCAATATCTTATCCAACCATATACTCAGATCCAATGGATTTAGAAAACGAAGAGTTGTATTTTCCAACAGATTATCATAAAAATCCAGCTGTTTTAATTTCTACAGGCGCATCTTTGTGGTTTAATCTTGTACTTGCGGTGTTACTTGCTCTGGCAATTGGCTATTTGATGTTTAGAGAAGATATTTGGAAAAAAAGAAAAAAGTAATAATATAATAATTATTTTGAGGTTTATAATTCAGGAGGATTGATTGTGAGTAATCCAATAAATAAAAAAATTAAAACTATTAGTTTTGTTTTGATATCAATAATATTAATTTTTTTTGCAGTTTTAATTTATTTAAATCATAAAAATTTGCTACAAATTAGTGCTAGCTTAAATAAATCACCAGGTACTTTATGTATTAGTGGAAAGATGATAGTAGACAACAAAAAGATTACAGAAAAATGTTTTTTTGATTTAGCAAAAGATGTAGTCGAAATACCTGAAATTGTTTATTTAGAAAAAAATCAACCATATACCGTTACTTACACTATGGGAGATTTCGATTATCACCAAATAGATGGGGATTTAGTTTATAAGGCGCCATATTTAAAATGTATACAAAACGGAAAATGGGATTATATTAACGCATCTCTTGATGTCTTGCCGAATTTTATATTTGCAGGAATTAGTCCAAACTTTTATGATCCAAAAAACTTTAAAAATATAAAAACAAAAATCGGGAATCGGCGTTTGCCAGATGTAAATTATCACAACGCTCCAACTCCTAAAGAAGGGGATAAACAAGATAATGCTGGTAGATACGATACATATTATGGAGTAATTCAAAATAAACCTAGAGGTTTTGATTTTGATCAAATTCCAGATTTAGATCTCGACGCACACTGTCAACAATATGGTGATATTTATTACGCAGGTACTAATCAGCCCGGAGCATATTCGGTGATTGAATTTACTCCAATAGATTATTTTGATGGAATCATGCTAGGACAAACCCTTTCTCCGAACAGGTTAACTCCATTTTTAAATGGTTGTGATATTAGAGTTAATTACAAGGTTATGGATAATTTAGGTTTTGAAACGAGCAAAGAAGGTTCGTCGGATGATAGTTTTTTAGATGACGGAACTTATATGGCAGGTGGAAAGGTTATTACTAGTGTGAATCAAAGCAACAACGAAGACGATATTAATGCTATAAGTTCAGGCGAGATTGGTTTAAATAATTTAAAAACCCTAGTTTCTACAGGTTCTTCTTTATGGTTTAATCTTATACTTGCAGTTTTACTGGCCTCGGCTATAGGTTATTTAATGTTTAGAGATGATATTTGGAAAAAAAATAAATAGTTATCCACTTGTGAAATATTAATATTTTTGATTTAATAAATTGTAGAAGCCGATAAACGCAGATAATTACGCAGAATAATGCAGAAGCATATGAATCAAGACAAATTACTTTATAAAGATATAACTTACAAGGTCAGAGGAGCATGTTTTGAAGTATGGAAATGCTTTGGTGGAGCATTTAAAGAAAAAATTGTTGACAGGGCATTAACTATTGCTCTAGAAAACAAAAATCTTAAAGTAAAAAATCAAGTAAAAATTAATATTTATTTCAATAATAAAAAGGTTGGAATATATCAACCAGATAAAATAATAAATGATAAAATTCTTTTAGAACTTAAATGCAAACCATTTATAACTAAAGAAGATAAGCGACAATTTTGGTTATATTTAAAAGGTTCAAAATATAAATTAGGATTATTAATAAATTTTGGAGCGGAAAAGTTAGAAATAATACGCAGAGTTTATGATAAAGCTCGCAGTAAAGTTCCGCGTACTTCTGCGTCACTATCTGCGTAATTCTGCTTCTATCAATAGGGAGGGATAAAATGTCAGAAAAAAAATCAATTTGGCATCAGCCATTATTTGCTACTAAAAAGAGCAAGACTTACTTAGTAATAGTTTTAGGAATATTTTTTCTTTCACTTGCAACGCTAGTTTGGGCCAATCAAACAGGAAAAATTAGTTTATGGGCGAGTACCACTAGAACTGTTACTAATAATAATTTGACTGCTGTAACGACTTGTGCAAACGGAATGCAAACAGACACATTAAGAGTTAACCCCGGTATTGGGATTTCTGCCTGTAAGTGTACTTATTATACTCGTTTAGGTAATTCCGCAGAATGGTCAACTATTAGTCAATGCCAAAATTTATTAAGAGATCAACAATGTGTCTGGGGACCAGCAGACTCTCTTTCAAGAAGTTTTTCAGCTCAATGTAATTGTACTGGAGGTCAAAGACATGGTCCAGTTCAGGTCGCATCTTGTTCTGTTAGTCCTACAACTTCTCCCGCTCCTACTACAACTCCAAGTACAACCTGTACAACTTCATCAACTGACCCAAATGTATGTATAAATGCTTTTACATTAAATTTAAATCAAAATTGTAATAATAAAACTAATCAACTTACTTGGAATTTAGGATCAAATCCTTGGGATAAATACGAATGGGTAACAGTTCAGAGAAGAACAGGGAGTGGCACATTTACACTTGGTAGTCCACAAATTAATCAAAGACCGATTACTTCCACTTGGCCATGTAATTCTTCTGGACAATGTTCTCATACAGATACATTTAGTGATGGATCTACAAATTACACTTATCGAGTATATGTAAAAAATAAAGCCGATGGAAAAACATATAGAAGTTATGAAACTTACGCTAATTCATGTGGAAGTGTTACGCCAGTTCCTACTCCTGCCAATGAAAGTCCTGTTCTAAATAAAATTCAATCCACTTGTGTTAGTGGATATCCAACAGTTGGAAGACAAAGAAATACTCTCAGTTGGCAAAAAGGTACTCCTTACTCTGGATACACTTTTTACTATTATCAGCCTTATGTAAAATCATCTGTAACTAATAATCAGTGGTCTGCGACCAATTCAACTATTTATAAAGAATCTACACTAACCCATGAAGAATTTTATCCAAGTTATGATAATGTTTCCTATAAAATTCAGACAAAATATGTTAACTCTACTGGTGCTGGTAGATATGCCGATTCAAATGAAATGATAGCACAAAATTTAAATTGTCCAGCAGAGACACCAACTTCGTCACCAACACCGACACCAACAGTTACTCCACCCTCAGAATGTGAATCAGGTCAATTTAAATGTGAAGGAACAAAGGTTTATGGGTGTGATGCGACTACTGATACTCCAGGTGGACCAGTTTATTTTAAATGGGCATATAGAATTGATTGTACGCAATATGGAGATGGAACAGAATGTATGCAAACTTATTGTGGCATAACCCCAACACCTTCTCCAACTTTAACCCCAACATCTAGTCCAACGGCCAGTCCAACTGTATCACCGACACCCCCTCCATCACCTATTAATCTAACCGCCACCCCGATTTCCAATAGTTCAATAAAATTGGCATGGAACAAACTAGAAGGAAGCAGTGTTGGTTATTATAGAATTTATAACGCGGAAAGCGGAGTGTTGATAGCACAAGTTGATATGAATACTTTGAGTTTTGTAATCGATGGACTTAATTGTGAAACAAATTACGGTTATTATGTAACAGCTGGTTATGAGGAATTGGAATCTAATCCTAGCAATACAGCCAGTGTTAACACTGGTAAGTGTTCAACTGGTCAGGATATTTCTGACAAAAAACCTGAAAACATTGAGCTTGTTTATAACGGTGGAGGTATGGCTACTTTAACATGGGATGCTGTAGATGGTGCCGTAGGATATGATATTTTCGATTGTACTGGAAAATATATTACATCAACATCTGATACCGGTTATGTATTTACTGGTTTAAATTGTGATGTAGAAATCTGCTATTATGTGATTGCTCATAATGCTGCAGGTGAAAAATCTATGAAGTCTGATGAAGTAAAAGTATCAACAGAATCTTGTTCAATTACAACAAGCATTAAAGATGGCTCTAGCTTAGGTACTTTAGTTTCTACGGGGTCAGCGCTTTGGTTTAATATTTTACTTGCGATTTTATTGACTGGCGGATTTGCATACTTAATATTTAGAAAAGATATTTGGGAGAAAAAATAACCTAATCAATTATTTAACGGAGGGAGAATGAAGCCAAACCCAATTATTCTTGAATCTACCTAAATGAAAATAAAAAACTGCCTTAGAACTTAGGGCAGTTTTTTAATACCCGATTTTTTTAAGCGTTATATTATTGACATTCACCAACCATATTCCACTCCGTAAGTGGAATATGGTAGGAAAAAACGATAACTTACTATTTATTTTTTTTAGTGTTTAGATCTTCTCTTCTTTGTCCATGAAAGGCATCGTGTACTTCTTTTAGATGCTCGTCAGTGACATGTGTGTATATCTGAGTAGTAGTTATTGAAGAATGTCCCAGAAGCTGTTGAACAGCACGCAAATCTGCACCAGAACGCAGCAAATCAGTACCAAAAGAGTGCCGTAAAGTATGGGGTGTAATTTTTTTATTTAATCCTGCAGCGATTGCGTATTTTTTTACGATTCTTTGAACCGAGCGCGTCGTTAAGCGCAATTGCGAATTTTCTTTTGTTCTTTTTTCAATATTGTCGTCTGATTTATTATTATTTTGTTTTTCTTTTGTTTCTTGGTTCTTAAGTTCTTTAGTTTTGAAGTCTCTTCCAATATTTTGATGTGAAATAAATAGCGCTTTATCTTTATCAAATCTTTTTGCTAAATAGTTTTTTAACGCATCAAGCGCACTTTTTGACAAAAACACTATTCTGTTTTTACCACCTTTACCAACAACTGAAAATTCATTTTTATTTAAGTTAATTTCATCACGGTTTAATTTAACAAGTTCTGAAACACGCAATCCAGTGGAGAATAAAACTTCTAAAATCGCTTTGTCTCTTAAGTCGGTGATTTTTGTAGTATGGGGTTGGGAAAGTAATTTATCTAATTCATTTTCTTCCATAAATGTTATTTGTCTATCTGGAATATCTGGTAACTCGATTTTTTCAGCTGCCAGAGTTTTTACATCGTGTTGTGCTAAATACTTTAAAAATGAACGGAGTGCAATAATATGAAAGCCCTGAGTTTTTTTATTCAAAACTTTTAAGCGATTTAAATATAAGCGGTATTTTTTTAAAACTTCAAGATCAATTTGTTCTGGTTTAATAATTTTATTAGCTCTTGCCCAATTATTAAAGCGTGTTAAATAATGATCATAATTTTTAATTGTATGGTCAGAGTGTCCTTTTTCTATTTCACAATAACCTAAAAAATCTTTAATATACTTATCCATATTAATACCTATTACGAATTCAACTGGTTGCTAATATTATTTAATATTTACAATTCTTTTAAATTTAACTCCATATTTTGAAAAGTTTGCTATAATTCCTAATTTTTTGTTAGTTGATTTTAAATAACTGTATATTTGAGCAATATTATTTTTATTAAATCTATTTTCAGTTTTTAATCCCAAAACAATTTTATTATCAATTATAAAATCCAAATAATATTTTCTTATATTCTGATTATTAATTTTAAGATTTGCGGATACTTGTTCTTGAAATATAATATTATTTTCACTCAAGAAAATTGATATCGCTTTTTGATAATCTTTTTCTCTCAAACCATATCCTAATTTATTATATACTTCAAAAAGCAAACCCACTATCTTATAGCTTAATTCTGGATATATTAAATTATCCATAATGTTTTTAATATTATTTGTAATTTGTTGAATTAGCAATTAGTATTCTATTTATATTGTACGACATTTTTAACTTTTATTCCATTTGTTAATATGCTAAAATTAGCTTATGATTAATCAATTATTACAATTCGATCAATCTCTTTTTTATTGGTTCCATTCAATTTTAGGATTTAATCAAATACTTGATTACATAATTCTATTTATTGGCAAATATCTTGTATATTTTGTTCCTATTGGATTGCTTGTATCTTGGTTCATCTATAATTCTAATCAAGACAGAATAGCTATGATTAAAACAACATTAGTTTCAGTTTTTGTTTGGCAGGTTCCAACAAGAATCATAGCTTATTTTTGGTATAGACCGCGACCATTTGTCGAATTGGGTCAAACAAAAGAATTATTTTTCCATTTACCAAGCTATTCTTTTCCTTCAGATCATGCTACTTTTTTAATGGCGCTAGGAACATACTTTTATTTGCTTAAATACAAAAAAATTGGTATTTTAATTATTATCGGTTCGTTTTTAGTAGGATTTTCTAGAGTAATCTCTGGGATTCATTATCCACTAGATGTAGTGTGTGGTTTGATGCTTGGTTTTCTGGGCGCATACTTATTGCATTATTTAGATAAATACATACAGTTATATTTGGCAGAACCAATTTTAAAAATAGCCAAATTTATAAGGTTAGCATGAATGGAATAATACAAACACTTTTACTTTCTGCAATGCCTATCTCTGAACTTCGTGGAGCGATTCCTGTTGCTATTGGTATCTATAATATGCCATGGTGGCAGGCATTTGTTATCGCTGTTGTTGGAAATATGATTCCTGTTTTTTTTATTTTATGGTTTTTAGATCCAGTTTCAAAATGGCTTATGAAAAACTTTAAATTTTTTAATAAGTTTTTTACTTGGCTATTTGATTATAATAGAAAAAGACATGCTAAAAAAATGGAAATATATCGAGAATTGGCACTAGTTATTTTAGTAGCAATTCCTCTTCCGTTAACAGGTGCATGGACAGGAAGTTTAGCAGCATTTTTATTTGGAATACCTTATAAAAAAGCATTACCTTTAATTTTCCTTGGAGTTCTAATTGCGGGAGCTGTTGTTACATTGGTCAGTGTCGGAGTGTTAAATGTTTCAATTTTTATTAAACATTAATTAATTTTTTATTATGATTAATTTTTATAAAACGGTTTTAGATAGTGGCTTAAGAATTATTACTGCGCCGATGAAGGAAACTAAAGCAGTTACAATTTTATTTTTAGTTAAAGCGGGCAGTAGACATGAAAGCCAGAAACAAAATGGCATTTTTCATTTTATGGAACATATGATTTTTAAAGGCACCAAAAAAAGACCTAGAGCTATAGATATATCTCGTCAGTTAGACGGAATCGGTGCAGATTTTAATGCTTTTACTTCCGAAGAATATACCGGATTTTATATTACATCAGCATCAGACAAATTTAATTTATCTTTAGATATATTGTCTGATATTTTTTTAAATTCTATGTTTCCCAGCCCAGAAATTGAAAAAGAAAAAGGAGTTATTTTAGAGGAAATAAATATGTATAAGGATTTGCCTCAAAGATATGTGATGGAGTTAGCCAAAAAGCAAATGTTTGGCAATACTCCTTTGGGTAGATCAACTTTAGGAACATCTCAAACTGTTTCTAGTTTTAGTAGAAAAGATTTTATTGATGTTTTTAAAAAAAATTATTGTGCTAAAAATACTTTGGTTGTTGTAGCCGGTAATCAAGAAAAATTAAACTGGGAATCTGCAATTAAACAGAAATTATCAAAAATTACTCAAGGTGAAGTTGCAAAGCCACAAAAAAATATTAAAATACAAAATAGCCCGGTGATAAATACCTATTATAAAAAAACCGATCAGTCACATCTTGTTCTAGGTTTTCCTACTTTTTCGAGATTAGACAAGAGAAGATATCCTCTTAAATTACTTAATAATATTTTTGGAGCAAATATGAGTTCGAGATTATTCACCGAAATAAGAGAAAAAAGAGGTTTAGCTTATTATATTGGTTCTAGTATTGCAGAGTTTGCAGATACAGGTATGCATTTTGCTTATGCAGGAGTTGATAACAAAAGAATTGACGAAGCGATAAAAGTTATTCTTTCAGAATATCAAAAAATAATTTCTAAAGGTCTACTGCAAGAAGAAATAAAAAGATCTAAAGACAATATTAAAGGCAGGACATACATTGATTTAGAAAGTTCTTCTTCGATAGCAGATTATTTAGCAGAACAGGAATTGTTGTATGATGAGATTACACAGCCAGAAGAACATTTAAAGAAAATTTTTTCTTTACAAAATCAAGATCTTAAAAAACTCGCAAATGAATTTATAAAATTAAATTCATTAAATTTAACAATTCTAGGTCCATTTAAAGATAACAATAGGTTTGAAAAAATTGTCAATGCTTGGTAATATGGGTATGTAAAAAGTTAATATATTTTTATAAGTTATTATTAAAAATAAATTAAATTACTAATAAAAAATCCAGTAGGATAATATTTTGGAGTCATTATGGCACAACAAGAACAAACTTTAGTTTTAATTAAGCCAGACGGAATCAATAGAGGTATAATTGGTGAAATAATTCATAGATTTGAAAGAAAGGGTTTAAAATTGGCTGCTTTAAAGATGGTTAAATTAGATGATAAAATTTTAGAAGAGCATTATTTTCACCATAAAGATAAGCCGTTTTTTAAAGATCTAAAAGATTTTATGCAACTTTCTCCAACTGTAATTATGATTTTGGAGGGTAATCACGCTGTTAGTGTTGTAAGAGCTATGGCGGGGCCAACCAGTGGTTATACTGCTCCTCCTGGAACCATAAGAGGCGACTATTCTTCTAGTATTTCTCATAATGTTGTTCATGCTTCAGAGGATGCAAAACAAGCAAAAATTGAAATAAAAAGATTTTTTAAATCCGCAGAAATCTTTTCTTACAAGAAAATTGATTGGGAAGCAATTTACGCAGTAGACGAACGATTGTAAATCATTCAAATCTGAATTTCGAATTTTGAAATCTTAAACAAATTTCAATGAACAAAATACAAAATCCTAAACATTTGTTTTGAACATTGTATATTAGAATTTTAATCCAGCCTTCGCGAAATTCCAGGGCTTTAGCCCGGGGATGAAGCAAGGTAAGATTTCGCTACGGCGGATTTCAGCTCCGCCTAAGTGGAATCCGCGGTTTTTAACCCGCGGAGCTTCAATATTGTTTTGCCCACCTGCCGAGGTGAAACATATATCGAGAAGGGGAATAATCACCTATTTCTCGATGAGATTGAGCGGCGGGCAGAAATTTCGGGTTTAGTATTTCGGATTTTAATTATGAATTATATTATTCTTTTTTTATCATCATTTATTTTATCTTTAATCTGTACTCCTTTGGTTAGAAATTATGCTCTAAAACATAATATCGGTTTACGGTCTAGAGAAAAGAAAGTAAAACCAATTCCTCGTTTAGGCGGTGTTGTCCTTTTTATTGTTTTTTATTTTAATGTTTTAATTTTATATTTAATCAGCCCAGAAAAATTAAGTTTTGTAGATTATAAAATTCTCGGTATTGATGAAAATCTTTTTGGACTTCTTTCGGCTGGTTTGGTTTGGATAGTAGTAGGATTATACGATGATTTAAAGGGCATGAATCCTTTTAGTAAACTTTTTTGGCAATTTATTTGCGGTTTAATTATTGTCATTTTCGGAATAAAAATTTGGTGGCTTTCAAATCCTATTACAGGCGGAGCTTTTATAATTGGTGATTGGAATTATTTTTTAGTACCAGTTTGGATTGTGCTTATTATGAATGCTTTAAATTGGTTTGATGGCATTGATGGTTTGACGCCAGGAGTATCAACAATAGCATTAATAATTTTATTTATTCTTTCAATAAATCCACAAGTCAATCAGCCTGCTACAGCATTGCTTTGTATAATTTTGGCAGGTTCAGTTTTAGGTTTTTTACCTTACAATTGGTCGCCAGCAAAAATATTTTTAGGTGATTCTGGTAGTATGTTTTTAGGACTTATGATTGGTGTTTTTTCAATAATTTCTGGGGCAAAACTTGCGACAGCTGCCCTAGTTTTAGGAGTTCCAATTATCGACGCTTGTTGGGTTATTATTAGGAGGATATTAAGTAAAAAATCTCCTTTTTATGCAGATAAAAATCACCTTCATCATAAGTTTTTGGAAGCTGGGTTTACAACAAAACAAACCGTAATTATTATTTATGCGATTTGCGCTGGTTTTGGTATAATAGCACTAGAAAGCGAAACACAAGGAAAAGTTAAAGCTTTAGTGTGGCTTTTAATAGCTATGATTATTTTAAGTATAGTTTTATTTATCAAAAAATATAAGCAAAATAATAGGTAATTTTGGTAAAGGTAATGAAGCCAGTATGGTTAAAGGGTAAAGTTAGAAGTAGCAAAAACCTATAACCTAACCTCTAAACCAAACCGGTATCCTAACCTTAATCTATAGACTAAATTCAAAAGGTAAATTATGGGTGAAGAAAAACCAAAGTGGGTTAAAATTGTTTTTATTATTATACTTGTTGTTTTTGTGATAGGCATGATAGTTCCTTTTGCCTTGCTTAGATAAAGGGAGGTATTAATGCAAGATGAGCTACAAGATTTTGACTTACCTGCAGAAGACAAAGACGAGTTTATTAAAATCGCAATAAGAACTCATTTTTCTTATTTTTTTATGCCATTTTCCAAGGTTTTAGTAATCTTGCTGTTTTTAATAATTTTTATTTTGATTTTTGGATTTGGAAATTTATCAATAATTATATTTATATTATGCTTATCAGTTGCAATCTATGTTATTTATAAAGAATATTTTATTTGGAAAAATAGAGTTTATCTAATTACCAATAAAAGAGTAATTTGTATATACCAAAAAAATTTTTTTGATAGAAAAGTTACAGAGTTAAATTTTAATAAAATCTTAAGCACCGATTACGAAATAAAAGGTTTTATACAGCATATGCTAAATTTTGGTAATGTGGGGTTAAGAATAGCAGATTCTTCTCAAGAAATATTACTTAAAAATATTTCAGATCCATATAAAATTCAGGAATATATTATCAAGCTAAAAAATCAGAAAAAAAATCCGTCCAAAAATGCACCCAAAAAATCAAAAAATTATTTAATTAGATAGTTAACAAATCATCTAGTTTCATTTCGTAAGTGTTTGCTTATCTGTTGCCAGATATGCTTATTACTAATCCAAACTACAAAAAAATTTTTTTTTGCAAAAAAACAAATTATTACAATTGATTACTTTTAATATTTTGAATTTTATCAAGCTCGCTAATTAATTGTTTTGTAATATTTATCTTAATTTTTGGAATGACAATTTTTTCCTCATGATTTTGAATAATTTTTAAAATTACAGTTTCTTTTCCGGGAAATTCTTTTAGAATATTTTTAATTTCTTGAAGTGTTTTAAGGTTGGCATTTTGTAATAAAGATATGACAAGTTTTCTTTCTTTATTAACAGTGTGTTGTTTTTTTATTTCAGTTAATTCTTTGCATTTTTCAACAATTAATTTTAAGTTTCCATCTTTACTATTAACCTTACCTTTAATTGCTAAAATATTATCAACTTTCCATATTAAATCATTGTCTTTAAGAATTTTCGGAAAAACTAAAGCTTCAATTTTCCCGCTAAAATCTTCAATATTAGCAAATATCATAGGTTCACCCTTTTTGGTAGTAATTTTCTTTATAGAAGTAATAACTCCAGCAATTCTAATATTTTGTTCATTGGATCTAAGTAAATTAATATCTTTACTGTTAAATTGTCGCATTATTTCTTTATATTCTAAAAGTGGATGATCACTTAAGTATATTCCTAAAAATTCTCTTTCCCAAGACAATCTTTGGTTTTTTGATGCTTTGTCAATTGAGTTCAAAGAAAGCTTAATTAATTGATTTTTTTGAGTGTTGTCAGCAAATAAACTTGCTTGATTGGCAATTTTATTTTTAGATAATTGGTTGGCAAATTTACAAATTATGTCAACAGAACCTATTATTTGGTTTCTTTCACCAATTTTATCTAATGCACCTGATTTTGCCAAAGATTCAATAGTTTTTTTATTAATTACTTCAGGGCCTAATCTAGAACAAAAATCTTCTAATGATTCGTATTTTCCATTTTTCTTTCTTTCTTCCACGATTAACTGTGCTACTTTTTGACCAACTCCTTTAATTGCTTCTAACCCAAATGATATATTATTTTTATCTGGAATTACTCCAAATTTTTCAAACGAGGTGTTAACATCAGGCGGGATTACTTGAATTCCTAATCTGGTGCATTCTTCGATTTCAATAGCCACCCTATCTAAATTGCCAAAATCAGAAGTTAGAAGTGCCGCCATAAATTCTTTTGGATAATGGGCTTTTAAATATGCGGTTTGATATGCAATTAATGCATAGCAGGCGGCATGTGATTTATTAAAACCGTATTTTGCAAAAGGCTCAATGTATTGCCAAATTTTTATTGCTACCGATTGAGGTATTTTATTTTTTACCATACCATTTATTAGTTTTGACTTTTGTTTTTGAAGTAAGGATTTAATTTTTTTACCTACAGCTTTTCTTAAAACATCTGCCTCACTCATACTAAAACCTGCCAATTCTCTTGCAGTTTGCATGATTTGTTCTTGATATACAGCTATACCATAAGTATTTTTTAAGATCGGTTCTAATTTTGGATGTAAGTATTTAATTTGTTTTTTGCCGTGTTTTCTATCGATAAAGTCTGGAATTAGTTCTATTGGTCCTGGCCTGTAAAGTGCAACCATGGCAATAATATCATCAAAACAGTTTGGTTTTAGTTGTTTAAGATATCTTTTCATACCGTTTGATTCCAATTGAAATATGCCCGTAGTTTGTGCCCTGGAAAGCAATGTAAATGTAGGTTTATCATTTATTGGGATTTTATCAATCTCAATTTTAGTATTGTGAATTTTATTAATAATTTTTAAAGCATTTTTAATTACTGTAAGATTAGATAATCCTAGAAAATCAATTTTTAATAATCCGATATCTTCAATATATTTCATTGAATACTGAGTAGTAATATTTGTTTCACCTTTTGCGGCAGTTTGTAATGGGCAATATTCAATAAGAGGTTTTTTCGAAATTACTACTCCACAGGCATGTGTTCCAGCATGCCTTGCTACTCCTTCTAATTTTTTTGCGTAATCAATAATTTCTTTAGTATTAACATCTTGATTGTATAAATCTTTTAATTCGGCAACCTCCTGCATAGATTGGTTTAAACTCATACCAAAAGGAACTAGTTTTGCGATTTTATCTCCTTGATCATAAGAAAATCCTAAAGATCTCGCAGTATCTCTTATAGATCCTCTTGCAGCCATGGTTCCAAAAGTGATTATTTGTGCTACATGGTTTTCACCGTATTTATTTTGAACATATTTAATAACCTCTCCACGCCTGTCGTCTGCAAAATCAATATCGATATCAGGCATAGATATTCTTTCTGGGTTTAGAAATCTTTCAAAAATTAAGTTTTGTGACAGTGGCTCAAGATCAGTGATTCCAAGGCAATAAGACACAATAGATCCCGCAGCTGAACCACGACCAGGGCCAACAATAATGCCTTGATTTTTAGCCCAGTTTATAAAATCAGACACAATTAAAAAATAATCAGCAAATCCAGTTTTCTTGATTATTTGTAGTTCGTAATCTAATCTTTTTTTTGCTACATTGTCTTTTTGTAGGTATTTATATTTAAATCCATTTAGGGTAAGTTTTTTTAAATATGAAAAAGAATCTTGTTCGTTTTTTGGTATTTCAAATTCAGGTAAAATATTTTTTCCCAAATCTAATTTTAGATTACATTTTTGTGCAATTTCTAAAGTGTTTTCAATAACTTCTGGATGGTCGGATAAGATTTTTTGTGCATATTCTGGCGAGTAAAAAGAAGCATCAATATCAACCATTGAAAGACGCGCTTTGTCGTCAAAATCTTTACCTGTTTGTACTGAAAGTAGCACCTCATGGGCTTTTTGGTCTTCTTTTTCTAAATAGTGTGAATCGTTTGTTAAAATTACTTTTGTTTTAGTTTTTTTTGATAATTCTAATATTTTTTTATTAACAATATTTTGTTCAATGAGTTTGGGGTGATATTGAATTTCTAAATAAAAATTATCATCACCAAAAATATTTTTATAAAATTTAATTGTTTGTTCAGCAACATCTGGTTTATCAGATAAAATTAATCGAGGAATTTCACCATTAAGACAAGCGCTAGTAGCAATTAACCCTTTAGTGTGTTCTTTTAATATTTTTTTGTCTATTCTTGGTTTATAATAATATCCGGTTAGATGTGCTTGGCTCACCAAATAAATTAAATTTTTATATCCTTCTAGGTTTTTTGCCAGTAATACTAGGTGGTAAGGTCGTGTGTCAATTTTGGCTTGTTTGTCTTGCATATTTCTAGGAGCAATATAGACTTCACAACCAATAATTGGTTTTATTGCTTGTTTTTGGCACTCTTCATAAAATTCTATCGCTCCATACATATTACCGTGATCAGTTAATGCCAGGGCAGGCATGTTAAATTCTTTTGCTTTTGATACAAGTTCAGGAATTTTTGACAAGCCGTCTAATAATGAATAATGACTATGAACATGCAAGTGGATAAATTTTGTTTTACTCATAAAATACTAATTCCTAATTACTAATTTCTAAACCTATTATAAACTAAGAATTGACAAAAAGAAAAATTTTAGGTATATTTGCTTAAGAGCATAAGAAATAATATATGTAAAAACAATAAACTCATTAGTTTTTCTGTTTTTATGTTTATTTATAATTTATATCGTGGAGTAAAATATGGCCCATACAAAGGCGAAAGGAACATCTAAGCTTGGTCGTGAATCGCAATCAAAAAGATTAGGTGTAAAAAAATTTGGAAGTCAAATTGTTAAGTCGGGTAATATAATTATTCGGCAAAGAGGTAGCAAGTTTAGGGCTGGTGAAAATGTTAGATATGGCAAAGATTATACGATTTTTGCTACTTGCGATGGGAAAGTTAGGTTTTATAAGAAAAAAATTAAAAAATATGATGGTAAATTAGTAAACACAACTTTTGTTGAAGTTGAATCTTCTGGGAGTGTGAAATAAACTATGCAATTAATTAAGCAAACACAAAAAAAATATCTTAAGAAAAATATTCCTGACCTTATGACAGGAGATGTTATTAGAGTTCATCAAAAAATTAAAGAAGGTAATAAATCCAGAATTCAAATTTTTGATGGAATAGTTATTAAAAAATCGGGCGGCAAATCGTTAGATGCTACATTTACAGTTAGAAGAAAATCTTTCGGAGTAGGAGTTGAAATTACTTTTGCTTTACACTCTCCATTGATTGTAAAAATTGAAAAAACAAAAAGAATAAATGTTCAAAAATCAAAATTATATTATTTAAGAGAATTGACAGATAAACAGATTAAAAGAAAAGGTGAGTTTAAAGAATTTATTGTTTGGGAAGAGGCAAAAGGCAAAGAAGAAGAGGAAAAAGAAAAAGCACGAAAAGAAGCAGAAGCAAAAGCTAAAGAAGAGGAAAAAATAAAGAAACAGGAAGAACTAGAGAAAAAATTCGAATCTGTAAGAGGGAAAGAGGAATCAAAAAAAGATACTAATCTTAATAAGAAGGAAAATGATTCATCAGAGAAAAAAACTGGGGAGTAGTGGGGAGGATATCGCGGTTAGTTATCTTATTAAAAAAAATTATAAAATTTTAGATAGAAATGTCGAGTTAAAATTTGGAGAAATTGATATAATCGCTAGTGATGGCGATTATATTGTTTTAATAGAGGTTAAAACAAAAAAACAGTTTACGCAAGGTAGTGCAGAAGAAATGGTAGATTTTTTTAAACAAAAAAAACTTCGATTATTGTCTCAAATTATACAACAAAAATACCCAAATAAATCAATTAGAATAGATGTAATTGCAATTAATATTGTTGATAATAATTTCAAAATTAATCATTTAGTTAATGCAGTTGAGGGTAAATAATTGGTTTTATTATTTTTTTAAATACATTTTTGTTTATTATTGTGATATAATAAAAAAAATATTGATTATTTTAATTAATATCAACTATAACAAGATATAAAAATATTTTATAAACCCTGTGGTTTTTTTAATAACAAAAATTTTTGTTATACAAATAACCACAGAAAAATTAGGAGGAAAATGCAAGATCAAATGATGCCCGATCAGGGTCAGGGTATGCAAAATCAACAAATGTCAAATAATCAAATGCCTCAACCCTCACAAGCACCTCAAGAGACAAAAGCTGGTCTACCGGCAGTTTGGGTTGTAGTAATCGCCGTAGTATGTTTGGCACTTGGCGCTTTTGGTGGTTATTTTTACGCTTCTTCTTTTGTTTTTGTCCAAGAAGAAATTAATATCCAAGTTACTCCAACCGCAACTCAGAGGGCAACTACTTCTCCAACAGCAGTTGCAACCCCAACTACTCCTGCACAGACAACAACTAGTCCAGTAGCAAGCCCTGCAGTAACCCCAACCGGTAGTGACAATTTGCCAAATCCATAAATAGCTTACAAAATAACCCATTTATATTTAACGAATGTGTTGTTGTGTAATTTCTCTTTTTTTTAGAGCAAAGGATTTGTCAAACATGTTTTATTAAGCTACAATAAGCATATGAAAAAAAACACAATTGTAACTCGGGTAGCACCTTCTCCGACAGGTTTTTTACATATTGGTACAGCGCGTACCGCTCTTTTTAATTATTTATTTGCAAAGAAAAACCAAGGTAAATTTATTCTAAGAATAGAAGATACTGATTTAAAAAGATCTAAAAAGGAATACGAGATAGATATCATTGAAGGAATGAAATGGCTTGGCATCAAACACGACGGGAAAATTTTTTATCAAAGTCAAAGAAAAAATATATATTCAAACTATGCCAAAAAACTTATACAAAACAAAAATGCTTACATAAAAGATGGTGCTGTATGGTTTAAAATCAATTCCTATCCACAAACAATTATTAAATATAATGATTTAATAATGGGCGAACTAACATTTAAGAGAGATAATTTTAATGATTTTGTAATTATTAAATCTGATGGGGTACCTCTTTATATGTTTGCTGCCGTGGTAGATGATTATGAAATGGGTCTAACTCATATAATTAGAGGAGATGACCATATAAATAGTACTCCTCAGCAAATTATGTTGTATAAACTATTGGGGTTTAGAATGCCAAAATTCGCTCATATACCCTTAATTTTGAATCAAGATAAAACAAAAATGAGTAAGCGCAAAAACCCAGTTTCTATTAGTAATGATTTTCGTTCAAAAGGTTATCTACCAGAAGCAATGTTAAATTATATGGCTTTTTTAGGTTGGAATTCAAAAACTGAAAAAGAAATTTTTTCACTCCAGGAGTTAATAAAAGAATTTAGTTTGACAAAAATAAATAGATCAGGAGCAATATTTGATGTAGAAAAATTGAATTGGTTCAATAATTATTATTTGCGTCAACTTCAAGACAAAAAAATTTACGATTTGTTAATAAATGAAAAAATTGATTATAAAGATAAAAATGCATTTTTAAAAATTAAAAAAAATAAATCTTTTACATTAAAAATTATTTCAGTTACGAAAAGTCGTGCTAATAATTTGCAGGATTTTTTTGCTACAACTAGCTATTTTTATTGTCTTGATAAATATAAAACAAACATGCTAATATTTAAAAAATCAAATAGAAATCTTACATTGCGTGGTCTAAAATCAACACTTGAAACTTTAGATAAAATTGATAATTCAAAATGGAAAAAAATTGAAAGTATTAATAAAAATTTGATAGATGTTGTAAATCATGAAAAACTATCCAATGGAGATGTCTTTTGGCCGGTAAGGGTAGCACTTTCTGGTTTAGAAAAAAGTCCTTCACCCAAAGAATTACTTTGGGTTTTAGGAAAAGAAGAATCAATTAAACGAATTAATTTAGCAATAAAAAAATTAAGTAATTTTTAAGCGGAGGAATAATGTCGAACGAAAAAAAACAAATTTATATTTTAATTGTTGTATTAGTAATTGTTTTGGCTGGTCTAGGTTTTTATTATTTTAACCAAAATAAAAACAAAAGCGTAAATAATATTGACAAATTTTCAGAAATTAGCTCACAAGAGCAAAAAGATATTATTGAGGCAACTATTGATAATATTGATCCTGCTGAAATTGCTAGTAGCGATGATTTGTCAGATATGAAAGATTTTTACAACAAAGATCATAATATCAGCATGCAATATCCCGCAAGTTGGCAGCAAGTAGATCTTGGAGGAGAAAAAAAAGTTACAGAACCGCTCATGCGTGAAAATATTGGATTTTTTTATATCAATAATTCTGAAATCAACAAAGACGATCCTAATACAGCAACTACAAGTATTAAACTGCTTAGATTTGTTTTAGAAGATAGTTCTGTAATTAAATCTTTAGATGATTGGTTAGATTACATTAAATCTAAAGTCAATGATTTTGTAAGTCATGAACAACTTTCGAAAAATTATAAATTAAAAAATGTCACTAAGAGTTCTGCAATCGACGGCAAGTGGACTGTTGTAGAAGATTATGATGAATATGACTTAATTTCGGGCAAAGATTATTATATTTATGCTGGAAATGAGTTTTATCAATTTGTAACTCGTATTCCTAACAAATTTGTAAATAATTTTTCACCTTTAGTGGAAAAAACTGTTAATTCTTTTAATAAAAAATAAAAACTATATTTTCAAATAACATTCTAAAAACAAAAACTAAAGTTTTTTATGGAAAAAATAAAGAAAATCATTAATTCTCAAAATACTGTTAAGTCTGCAACTTTTATTTTGGTAATAACACTAATTGCTTCAAATTTTTTAGGTCTATTAAGAGATCGTTTTTTAGCTCAAAGAATACCAACTGATTTATTAGATACTTATTATGCGGCCTTTAGAATTCCTGATTTAGTTTTTAATATTTTAGTATTAGGTGCAATTTCTGCTGCTTTTATTCCAGTATTTACTGGCTTTATAAGTAAAAATAAACTTCAAGAGGCCTGGAAGGTTACTAATTCATTTTTAAATATAATCTTAACACTATTAATTGTTTTTTTAATAATCTTGTTTTTTATTATGCCTTGGGCTATTTCGAAATTAGTTCCTGACTTTAATTTAGAAAAACAGCAAATGACTGTTAATTTAGCAAGGATGTTTTTAATTTCACCAATTTTTTTTAGTATCTCTTATATTTTCGGCGGAATATTAAATTCATTTAAAAGATTTCTTGTTTATTCTTTAGCGCCATTAATTTATAACCTTTCAATTATTCTTGCTACCTTATTTCTAACCTCTCGTTTTAGTGTTTATGGTGTTGCTATTGGTGTGATTTGCGGAGCATTTTTTCATATGATAATCCAACTCCCAGTTGTTTTAAAATTAGGTTACAGATATTGTTTTTTGTTTGATTGGCATAATAAAGCTGTAAGAAAAATTGGTCTACTGATGTTGCCAAGAGCTGTTGGGCTAGGATCAATGCAAATAATGCTTATGATTTATACTGCACTAGCTTCAACTGTTTCCTCTGGCGCAGTTGCAGTTTTTAATTTAGCAGATAATATTCAGACAATGCCAACTGTTGTTTTTGCAACTTCAATAGCTACGGCAATTTTTCCAACTTTATCAGAACAAATTTCTCTTAAAAAGTTTTCAGATTTTTCTAGTTATGTCTGGCGAGGTATTAGAACTATAATTTATATTTTAATACCAATTTCAGTATTAATTATTTTATTAAGAGCCCAAATAGTAAGAGTAATTTTAGGATCAGGTTATTTTGGATGGGAGCAAACCATAACTACTGCTAACACACTTGGTTTTTTTGCAATTTCTCTTGTGGTGCAAGGCATGATCCCACTCTTTGCCAGATCTTTTTACGCGCTACATAACACTAAGACACCTACAATAATTAGTATTGTTTCAATTATTATAAGTATTTTAACTGCCTATTTTTTGATTGCTAAATGGGGAGTTTTGGGTCTTGCAATTTCTTTTTCTGTAGGAAGCTTTGTTAATGCAATACTTTTGTATTTATTTTTAAGAAAGCAAGTAAAAATATTAACAAGTTTTGAATACTCAGGAACAATATTTTTTTTAAAAGTATTATTATCTAGTTTAATTATGGCGTTTGTTATTCAAATTACTAAAATAAACATTGAACCATATATTGATATGACTCGCGGGTGGGGAGTTTTTTCGCAACTTTTAATAAGTTCGCTTTTGGGTTCATTGGTTTATTTTGTATTGACTTGGCTGTTAAGATGTGAGGAATTTAGTGAAATTAAAAAAATTATTTTAACTCGTTTTAAATTATCTTCATCAAAAAATAAACCAGATGATAATATTTCTGGTTTCAATGAGCACTAAAAATTTATTTGCCTTTTTTCGTTAAAGCATTTTCCTAGTTCATTTTTAATTTCTGCTTTATTAATAAAATTAATTAAACCCTGAAGTGTACGAATATCATTTTTTTCATTAATTATTAAAAAATTATTTAAAAAACTATTATTTTGCATTTCGTTTTTAAATTCTTGACTTGTAAAAAAATCATATAGTTCTAAATCGTTTAATTTTGTTAAGTTTAATACATCTGCAATCTTTTTTAAATTATTATTTGCGAGCGCTTTAGATATTCCCGTGTAAAATGATGTTTGGATCTCTTTTTTATTTAAAATGTTATATTTTATAATAATGTCTATTAATTCTTCGGCTTTATTGGTTTGATTGTCCTTTAGCATCCAAGATATTTTTTCCATAAAAGCTTTTTTGATAATATCTGAATTTAAAATATCGTCTAGATTATTTTCTTTGGCAAGTGCGATAATACTAATGATTGTCCCCGTAGAAGCTGAACCAATATTTACTAACAAAGCACTTATATAAAAAGGTTTTAAATCAACATCAATTTTTATTTCATTAACAATATTAGAAATATTTTTTAATTGGTCAATTGTTTGATGGGATTGTTGTTTTATATGTTTTACAAAAAAATCCAAAAATATTTTTTTAAAATCTAAATTTTTTTTCTCTTTTTTAAAATCATCAATAATTTTTTTTATTTCATTCAAATTTCCATCTTCAATATTTTTTTCAATTTGTAAAATAAAATTATTTTGAGATTCATTTTGATACTTAGAATCTTGTGGATATTTTTCTTTTTGATTGTTTAGTAATTGATTCACGGTTTTATCCTTATTTATATTGTTTTTAGATTCTGAAATATTGTAAAAATAAATTTAGCCAAAGAAAAATTATCGAATAAATTTTATTTTTCAAGAAGTTGATTATCTTCTCCAGGGTAGTAAATTAATTATATTTATTGGATTTAACTCGGGTAATTTTGTGGGTAGTGGCGATGGCTCAGTGTCGTCTTTGATTTCTGGTTCTTGTTGCTTGGTTTGGTCTTGGTTTGCACCACTGACTATTCTTTCGGCTCGAACTATTAATCTCCTTAGATTAGTACCAACTGGTACACATGTCATTAAGCTCACTATTGGTTTTCCCACTGAATCCAAAACTCCAACTTCTTCAGGTTTAACTTCAAATTTTTCATAAACTTTATAAATATATACCTTTTCTTCATAAGCAATAGCAAACTCATCATCATTTTCAAGTTTATTTAAATTTGCAAATACAGTTTTATATTTTCCTTTGTCCCACCACCAGTAAGAACTGTGTCCAGATATAAAAACATTTCCAGTTGTTTCGTTTGGGAGTCCTGTTCCATTGTAATGTACTACACCATTCTGCAAATTTTTCATCATAATGTCTTCATCTGGTGGCGAATTCCAAATTATCGGAACATTTATATTTAGTTTTGGAATAAGTAAATGATTATTTTTTAGATCTGATAAATCAAGGGAATGTCTTTGAGATACAGAGCTTTGTGTTTGTGGTATGTCTGGTTTTTCACTTTCTAACGCAGTTTTTATTGTAGATAAAAATAAATCTGAAGAATCGTCTATTACCTGAGGGACTTCAATTGTTGTAACTTCTTCTTTTTTTCCTAAATTATCTACCCAGTATTTAATTTTTGCATATTGAGCAGGAAAGGTTAAAAACAGATATACAAAAATAAACACCCCGACAAAGATACCAATTGCTTTTAGTATCTGAAAAAAAATCGATTTTTTCTTGGGCTTATCTAGTTGATCTTCTGGAGGTAGAGTTGTTTTGTTTTCATTTTCTGGTTTGTCATTTTTATACATATCGACAATTTGTTCGCTTTTTTGTTTTTTTTGCGGTTTTGTTGATATGGGAATTTGTGTCTGGGTGTCTATAGTTTTATTTTGATCAAAACTATCATCACCCCAAGTTTGGTCTATTGGTTTTTGTTGTTCTTGTTTATTCATTTATTATATTATAGCTTAAATCGATTATCTTTTTAAGCTTTCAACCTGGAAATGATTTATTATTTGTGTTAAAATCACATAAAATAGGAACAAATATGGTAACAAAAGAAAATATTCGCAATTTTTGCATTATTGCTCATGTAGATCACGGCAAATCAACGCTCGCTGATCGTTTTTTAGAAATTACAAAAACAGTAGAAGATAGAAATATGCGAGAACAGTATTTAGATAAAATGGATCTTGAGAGAGAGCGAGGGATAACAATCAAATTACAACCTGTTACAATTAATTTTAATAACTACCAGTTAAATTTAATTGATACTCCCGGCCATGTAGATTTTTCGTATGAAGTTTCTCGATCTCTTGCTGCTGTAGAAGGCGCAATATTGTTAATTGATGCAACCCAAGGAATTCAAGCACAAACTCTTGCAAATCTTTATTATGCTCAAAAACAAAATTTAGATATTATTCCAGTAATAAATAAAATTGATCTTCCGGCGGCAGACAAAGAAAAAGTTGTCAGTGAAATTGTCGAATTACTAAAAATTGACAGATCTCAAATTTTATATACATCAGCAAAGACAGGAGAAGGTGTAGAGCAAATTTTGGAAGCGGTAATTAAAAGAGTTAAGCCTCCAAAAGGAGATTTAAGTCCAACAAGAGCTTTAATTTTTGATTCAGTTTATGATTCATATAGGGGGGTAATAGCATATATTCGAGTTGTTGATGGTCAGATTTATTCTGGAGATAAGATTAGCCTCATGCAAACCCGCGCCGAAGACGATGCGTTAGACGTTGGTATTTTTTCTCCAAATTATACTAAAAAAGAAAAACTAGAAGTAGGGGATATTGGATATGTTGTGACAGGATTAAAAAATATTTCTTTGTGTCAAGTTGGAGATACTCTTACTGTAGATAATTCGAAATTCGAAATTCGAAATTCGAAAATTAACGATTTGAAAAATCAAATCGGACTCTCTCCCCTGCCAGGTTATAAAAAAATTAGACCAATGATTTTTGCGAGTCTTTATTCTCAGGAAGGAAATATTAATAAGCTTCGCGAAGCATTAAATAAATTAAAATTAAATGATTCTTCCCTATCTTTTGAGCCAGAAAGCTCTAGAGCGTTTGGTTTTGGATTTAAATGTGGTTTTTTGGGTTTACTTCATATGGAGATAGTGAAGGAGCGTTTAGAAAGAGAATATGATTTAGATTTAATTGTGACTACCCCACAAGTTGATTATATAGTTCAAAATTTAGATGGGAAATTGAGTTATAAAGAACCATGGGTCGCGCTTGAAATAGTTTGTCCTGGGCAATTTATTGGGTCTGTAATGGATTTAGCCCAAAAATCGCGTGCAAAATATATTTCTACAGAATATATTTCAGATAGAGTAATTTTGAAATACGAGGCTCCGCTTGCATCAATAATTATTAATTTTTATGATAAACTCAAAAGTATTTCTAGTGGATATGCCTCAATGAATTATGAGCTCATAGACTATCGCTACGAAGACCTAGTAAAAATGGATATTCTAATTGCTGGTGAAAAAATCGATGTTCTTTCTCAAATAGTACATAGATTAGAATTAAATTCAAAAGCACATGAAATCACTAAAAGATTAAAAGATTTAATTCCAAAACAAATGTTTCAGATAACAGTCCAAGCAGCAGTTGGAGGAAAAATTTTAGCCAGAGAAGATATTTCTGCTATGAAAAAAGATGTTACTGGTCATCTTTATGGTGGGGATATTACTCGTAAAAGAAAGCTTTGGGAAAAACAGGCAAAAGGTAAGCAGAAAATGAAAAAGCTCGGGAAAGTAGATATTCCTTCCGATGTTTTTATTAAGTTATTGAAATATTAAAATTTTCATTTTTAGGTTGTACATAGGAAATAAAAATGATATTAAAAAACAATCCTGACCTGAGTCAAAGGATTGTTTTTTATAATTGATAATATTTTTATGCTTGTTTTGCTGGTTTTGAAGAAGATTCAGCTTCGGTCCATGCCAATAATCCAATCATAACTAAATTTAGAATCGGGACTAAACCGATTAATAAACTCCACCAACCAGGTCTGTTTCTTCTCTCACAGATTTTCCACCACCACCAAATCATTAGAGCAAGTATTCCCAATGAACCTACGACAGGAATCCAAGCTAAAAATACTAACAAAAATGTCCACCATGGAACCTGGGCAATTTGTGTCATAAGATACAAATTTGCAATTGGAATCCATGCAAGCCATGCATTTGGAGTATTAGTTTTTTTAGCAATTGTCATCAGTGCCCACGAAGAATAAATATACAGCACAAGTCCAACTATCAAAAGCGGAATCATAATTGCGCTGAAAATACCTAATGCTGCTGCTGGACTTAAATCGCCCGAATAGGTAGTCGTGTAATCGTAATCCATTTTTTCCTCCGTATCCCATAATTATGGGATTTCCTATTTTAAAATAGGAAATAATTAACTTACTTATTAATTAATATTCACCTCAATTAGTATTATATCATACAAATAATTAATAACGCTAGTGGATAACTTTAAATAGTTTAAGATAGATCAATTAAAAAACAGCCATTGGAGGGAAATGGCTGTTTTTTTGTAAGTTAATTAATTTTTCAATCTTTATCTTCATATAGTGTTACATCGTATTTTTTATTTTAGTACATGTAAATTTTGTATATTAGTTTTGTTCTGTTTCCTCGTACGGGCAGGTTGTATGATTGTTCATTCTATTTTCTCTATTCATTTTTCTACCACCAATTTTTTTCATAGCTTCTGGTTTTGAATTATGCCAATCAATAATTTGCTGTGCTTCTTCTTGTGTAATTGTTCCGTTTTCTAATGCGTTATTAATTTTTTCTTGTATTCTTTCTTTCGTCATTTGGTTTCTTTTTGCCCGAGTGTATTCTGATAATTTATTAGCTGACTTTTGATCAATAATTCCTTCATCTACAGCTTCTTGTATTATTTCTTGACGATTTGCGAGTGTATTATTGTTTTCTGCTTTTACATACGCAGATACGCCAGCGGTCAATACTACAGCAATAACTGCTCCTGTAATAATTGTACTTGTTTTAGACATAAAAATCCTTTTGTTTTTTTATTAATTTTTAAACATTGTTGCCCAGACTTGCATAAAATACTACAACATTATAAAAATTTTCGTACATTATAATTTTAAATCATTACAGTTTGGGTTATAATTTATCTTGCGATAACCTCTTAACTTAATATTGAGTGGTTGCATAATAATTGCATTTATTGAATTTTTGTTGGTTATTCCTTGAATTTTAACTATTTCTCCTAGGAAAAATTTACTACCTTGTGGAAAAATTGTGTTTTTATCAATTACTACGCTCCAATTGTATCCAGCGGTGTCTTTGATGGTTAATTTCTCTTTATCAATTTCCGTAATTAATCCGATTACAATTGCAGTTCTCTTTGTTTGAATTAATTTGCCTTGACTTTGATATATTTTTCTGATTAGCTCAATATTGGCAATTTTTTGATTTATTCCAATTTTTTCTGCGATAAAGTAACCGAGTATTAATGATAAAAGAATAATTCCTACAATTAACCATCTGTTTAATCGATATATAAAATGAATTTTTTTAACTAAATAGTAGGAAATAATTATTAAAATACCTAGAATTATCATAAATTCCCACGGCAATCCGAACAAATTATTCCAAAAATATTTGAAAGCGTATGGAACTTTAGTCCACGGGTTGTAATGGATTAATATGTAAGTAAATGCTCCAATGCCTATGACAATTGATATCCAGAGTATTATTAAAATTAAATTTTTTAAAATTTCATTAGTGGTATATTGCCATTTTGGATTTGGCTTTTCTTTTTTAATTTTTTCTTTAATTTTATCTTTTAAATTTTTCATTTTATTAAAATTATTGTTTAATTATTGTTTTTAATTTATTTTTTGCTCTTTTTATTGTTGGCCCAACTGAATTAATATGCATTTGTAAAATATCTGCAATTTCAATATAAGATTTTTCTTCAAAGAAAACTAATTCCAATATTTCTCTATCCTTTTGATTTAATTTTTTCAGTCCGTTTTGTACTGTTTCAACATTTTCAAGAGAAAATATTTTTTTAAGTGCCTCGTTGTCTTCTGTTAATTTATTTTTAATTTCATCATTGAATTCTACATTTTTAAATCTATAATGTTTTTTTATAAAATTAACAGATTCATTATGGGCGATTCTATACAGCCATGCTGAAAAACTCATTTGGGGATTAAACGAGGCAATGTTTTTATATGCTTTGAAAAAAACATCTTGGGTGATATCTTCTGATTCCGTCCAGTTTCCTGTAATTCTAGCAATATATCTACGAATCTTGTCTGCATATCTATCTACTAATTGATTAAAATACTCAGAATTTTTCAAACATTTTTCAGCTAATTCCTGATCAGAAATTTTTTTCGACATGCTTATATATTACTACAATTTAATAGGTTTGTTTAGTGCAAAAATAAAAAACCACTTAATTTTTATTTAAGTGGTTTGGATTTTTAACCAGCTGATAACTCTTTGTTAGCTTCCTGAATGAGTTCATTCATCAGCTCTTTTACAGATACAATTTTATCTATCCTTGAGACATTGCTTCCTGCAAAGACCACTGCATTGTTCATGTCGCCACGAACAGCAGCGAAAAGCGCCTTTGCAATGCAATATGGAGCTGTATGAGGGTTGCAGGTTTTCAGGCATCTGTAATTACATTTGAAGGGAATTCTTTCACCGCCTGTAACTTTATCGATGAAAGATGTTCTGATAGCTCTTCCCGGCATGCCCACAGGGCTGTCGATAATTAAAACATCACTGTTGGATGCGGAAAGGTATATCTGTTTGAACTCATCAGCCACTGAGCATTCGCGTGTAGCAACAAACCGGGTAGCAATCTGTACCCCGCTGGCTCCCATTTTTATAAAACGGGCTATGTCTTTGCCGTCAAAAACTCCGCCTGCAGCGATAACCGGAAGATGAATTCCGTTTTCTTCCTCTGCCTGATGAGCAACTTTTATGATCTCACCGACAATTTCCTCCAGAACATCGTTAAGATCGGTCCTGAGAAATTCAGATTTGAAACCCAGATGTCCGCCTGCCAGGGGACCTTCTACGATTATCGCATCAGGTGGATGATTTTGTTTCATCCATTTTTGGATTATTATTTTCGCAGCTCGTGCAGAAGAAACTATGGGTATTAATGTTTTTGTATTTTTAGCAATACTTGGTAAATCTAGAGGTAATCCTGCTCCTGAAACAATAAAATCAAATCCTAAAGAATCTGCAGTTTGTATTAAGTCGCGATAATTACTTAAAGCAACCATTATATTAACACCAACGATTCCTTTTGTGATCAATCTTACATTATGATATTGATTTATCAATCCATCTCTTGAAGCTTGAACAAAATTCATTTCATTTTCTTTAGTTCCATACCCCAAACCCACACTGGCAATAGTGCCTGCTCCGCCACAATCAGCGACTGCACCCGCAAGTGGCGCAGTTGAGATTTGCACTCCCATTGCTCCTTGGATGATAGGTGTTTTTATCTCCAAATCTCCAATATAAAGCGGTTCTAGCTTTTTCATAACACTTCCTCCTTTTAATTTTTAAAATACAATTAGATGTTATTTATATTATCTGTTTTTTTTGTGATTTGTAAAGAGTAACTTTTAAAAATTTAATTTGCTCAAGGCGGACAAGTGGATGAATTCCGCGAAGCTTGCCGTGAGGTAGTTTATCACCCTTCGCCAGCCCGCCCCGCTTCGCGGAGCGAGGCCGGGGAAAACCCTGTGGTCTTTAAGCCACAGGGAAGTTCATTAAAAGTTTGGAAAAATACAGAGTAGTGCTATAATAAAACAGATAATATTAGGTATTAATCATTATTATGAAAAAGTTAGTAATTTTTGGATCAATTGGTATTGATGATATTAAAACACCTTTTGGTAGACAAAAAAATGTTTTAGGCGGAAGTGCTATTTATGCATCAATTTGCGCATCATATTTTGCAAGTAATTTTTCAATTGCTTTAGTTAGTGCGGTTGGTGAAGATTTTCCTGAAAAATATTTTCAAACACTTAAGAAAAAAAATATTGATATTTCCAATTTAACAAAAAATGGTAAAACTTTTCGTTGGCAGGGTGAGTATAAATATGATATGAACGAGGCACAGACCATTAAAACTTGTTTAAATTGTTTAGAAGCATTTAATCCAAATATTTCAGAGCAACATAAAAACTCAGAATATGTATTTTTAGCCAACAACGATCCAGATTTGCAATTAAAAGTATTAAAACAATTCACCTTACCTAAAGTTGTTTTAATTGACACGATGAACTATTGGATTGATAAAAAATATACTTCGCTTGTAAAGGTTATTAATAAAAGTAATATTTTACTTTTAAATGAGCAAGAGGCCAGACAACTTTACAAAACACCAAATCTAATTAAAGCTGGTCATTTAGCTTTACAAATGGGTCCAGAATTTGTAATTATAAAAAAAGGAGAACATGGGTCTTTACTTTTTTCTCACCGCGGTTTTTTTTCTGCACCAGCTTATCCTTTAGAAGATTTGGTTGATCCTACTGGAGCAGGTGATTCTTTTGCAGGTTCTCTTATTGGTTATTTAGCAAAAACTTCCGATGCGTCAGAATCAAACATTAGAAGAGCAATTATTTATGGATCTTCGATTGCTTCTTTTTGTACAGAAGATTTTTCTATTAATAAATTAACAAATATTAGCTTTAAAGATATTCAAGAAAGATATAATATATTTAATAAAATAAGGGAGTTTTAAATGAAATATTCTGTAAAAGACATTAAACTTGCCCCGCAAGGACAAAAAAATATTACTTGGGCAGAAAATCAAATGGGTGCTTTAATTGAAGTTCAACAAGAATTTAAAAAAACCAAACCACTAAAAAACATTGCGATTGGTATGGCATTACATGTTACAAAAGAAACCGCAGTTTTAGTAAGAACTTTAAAACATGCAGGGGCTCAAGTTGCAATTGCTAGCTGTAATCCGCTTTCATCTCAAGATGATGTAGCTGCTGCTTTAGCCAAAGAAGGTGTTGCAGTTTTTGCGCATAAAGGTGAAAGTAAAAAAGAATATTATCAAAATATTAAATCTGTAATTAATTTTATGAAAGATATGGCACAAAAAAAGATGAAATTAATTACAATTGATGATGGCTGTGATCTGGTGTTTGAAATTCATACACGACACAGAGAATTGCTTAAGTATATAATTGGAGGCGCAGAAGAAACTACAACAGGTATTATTCGACTTAAATCAATGGAAAAAGAAAAAGCTCTGCAATACCCAGTTATTGCTGTAAATGATTCTAAAACTAAACATTTAATGGATAATTATATTGGAACTGGTCAATCTACTATTGACGGTATCTTGCGCGCAACAAATACTTTATTTGCTGGTAAAGTAGTTGTAATTATTGGATTTGGAAATTGCGGCAAAGGTGTTGCCCGCAGAGCCAGTGGACTCGGAGCCAATGTAATTGTTACTGAAGTTGATCCTTTTTGTGCTTTACAAGCGATAATGGAAGGTTATAGAGTTATGCCTTTAAACCAAGCAGCAAAAATAGGGGATATATTTATTACACTGACTGGTAATATTCATGTTATTGACGCTCCTCATATGAAAATTATGAAAGATGGAGCAATTTTAGCAAATTCTGGACATTTTGATGTGGAAATTAATGTTAATGGTTTAGAAAAAATTTCTAATAGAAAAGAATTTATTCGTCCTTATTTAGACAAATACACTACAGGTAAAAAAAGTTTATATTTAGTTGCACAGGGCAGATTATGTAATTTAGCAGCTGCGGAAGGCCACCCTTCAACTATTATGGCAATGAGTTTTTGTAATCAATTTTTTGCTTGTAAATATTTGGTTGATAATCAAAATAAATTAGAAAATAAAGTTTATCTTTTACCGGATGAGTTTGATGAAAAAATCTCTAAACTTCAACTTAAAGCTTTGGATATAAAAATAGATAAACTAACTCAAGAACAAATTAAATATCTTAATTCTTGGCAACAAGGTACCTAAAATATTTTGATAATTTTTTGATATTATATTTCTGGTTCGTACCACTTGTTACACATCAATTGGCTTTGTGTATCGAATATTTTTTCTTCTTGGCAAACACATCGCCACTTATTTAGTTGTTGCCACGAGTCCACGCTTTCATCTTGTTTTTCAATTGTTCCGCCAAAAATTTCGCATTTTTCCATTTGAGACAAATATTTAGGCGGTAATACATTTGCATCAATATTATCATCACTATTTTTATTTTTTGATATGTTCATAAAAAAATAAATCAATAATCCTGTAATTATTATCATTAACAAAATTCCCCACCATGTTTTGCAAAAACACTTATCCATAATTTACCTCCTTTGATTTTTATTATTAAGTATATTATACATTACTTTTTAAAATAGGTTATAAAAAAAGAGACAGTAAATTCTGTCTTTTATTTTTTTTGTAATTATATTTTTTTGCAAAAACCTAATATGCTATGAGTTACTTCAAAAATTTGCTAATACTAAAATTATCACCTGATTTTACTAACCTCCGGGGTTTGCAAAAGATTTGCAGGTTCAAACCTTTTACTAACCCCGGAGGTTAGTAAAAGGTAATCAATGGAATGAAAGAAATAAAATCTCAAAAGAAGAAGTTAAAAAAGTGCAAGTAGATTTTGAAATCGCATATGAAAGAGCTTGAAAAGCTGTTGAAGAATACTAGACAAAATGTTAATTATATTTTTTATATGGCAATATATACAATAAAAAAATCACCAAATTTCTGGTGATTTTTTGGAGGGTCATATGGGAATACCAGCATAACTCCCCGGTAAAACTCCTTTCTGTCAATTGAATTATGTTCTAATATGACAGAATCGTCGTATACTGGGCACAGCTTTCTGTAAAACGGATTACATCCTGTTATTACAGAATCGTGGTATACGGCACGAGGTCGAAACTATGATACAGATTGGCACAGTTATCCCCGCCGGACTTTAAAAGGCTTAATTTATTTATATATGCACTCAGGAAGGGCTTGTATCTGGAGGGCCTGATGGGGATTGAACCCATGACACAGAGCTTAAAAGGCTCCTGCTCTACCACTGAGCTACAGGCCCTTCCTGAGTGCATGATTAATAATTTTCTTTTTACAATTTGATGAGGTCAAAAATGATTATAACAGATATATTTTTTTTGGTCAATAATTATACAACTTTTATAATTTTTGTTATAATTAAAATTATGAAAGGATTAATATGAATAAAAATTATTTGTCAAAGTATTCTGGAGTAATTTTATTTAGGGGAATTTTAGCGATTTTATTTGGATTAATAGCACTTTTTTGGACAGGACTTACTATTAAAACAATTGTAGTATTGTTTGCAATCTATGCTTCTTTAAGTGGTATCATTATGATCATCGGATCTTTTTCAGCAAAGGATCATCATGAAAAGTGGTGGATTTACTTATTAAATGGTATTTTAGGGATTATAATTGGAGTATTAATTTTTGTTTGGCCAGCTATTACAGTATTAACACTAATTTATTTTGTTGCAATATGGGCAGTTATTGCAGGAATTATGGAATTAATAGTTGGTTTTTCCACAAAAGGAGAGGTTATCGGCAAATGGCTTTTAAGTACTGTCGGAGCGATATCTTTAATTGTTGGTATAACAATTTTATTTTTCCCAATTATTAGTTTAGAATTTATTGTTTGGGTGATTGGCGTTTATGCTTTAATATTTGGAATTTCACTTACAATGTTTAGTTTTCAAATTAAAAAGTAAAATATCTATGAAAAAAAATATTAATAAACCACCAAGCGATTTTACCCAAATAATAATATTTGTTGTTAGTTTATTAATAGTAATTTTAACTGTTTTAATTCTATTTGCATTAAACTTAATTAGTATTTAAATAAAAAATAAAGGAGAAGATAAAATGCATAAAATAAAATTATCTATTGCTTTTTTGCTAATTGTGTTTTTAAGTGGTTGTTTTTCAATGACAGCTAAAAATTATGTGCAAAAGACTGAACCAAAATTTAACGAGGTTTATAGTTTGGCAGATAGTTATGGCAATATTTTAAATAATGAGGCTGTCTCTGCTTCTCAAAAAATTCAAAATGGATCAGATCTATCAACTAAAGCGAAAAATGCAAAACTAGAATTAGAATCTCTAAAAGCTCCACAAAAAGCACAGAATTTAAATCAGAATTTACTTGATTATTACGCTAAAATTGGTGAGTTAATTATTAAAATTAATAATTTATTTGAATTTATTGATATAACTGAAAAAATCGCAAAAAGTTTAGAGGATTCAACTAAATCTTTGCCAACTGATTTTTCTAAAGATTTATCTGCAACAAAAGTTAAATTTGAAAATGCAAAAAATGAACAACAAAAAATTTTAGATGATTTAAAAGAAAAAGATATGGATGCTATGTTTACTAAATCAAAACAAGCATTAATAGATATGTCAACTTTTTATATTGAATTTTTAAATTCAGTTATTACTGCCATTGATGTTAAAAAATCAGATGTAATTAAAGAAAAAGAATTTGAAGATAAAATCAATAAAGCAAACGATACATTTCAAAAAGAGATGGATTCTTTGCAAGAAAAAATTATTTCTCAGCAAGAATTAGAAACATTCAATAAATTAGAATCTGATATCCAAGCAGAATTTAATCAATTAAGATAAAATATTATTACTTATTTATATAAAAAACTTGAGATTATCTCAAGTTTTTTATTTTATTAATTTAAAAATTAATTATTCACTTTTATGCATAAATCCTGTGATTATCAGCAAGACTACGGGTAGTACAACCCACCAGACTTCGTACTGCATAATAAGCGAAGCAATTTTCGAACTTGCAGCAAAACCAGTACGCGTTTCAACAGTCATAAAACTGAAGATAGAGGCAATTACTAGCATTGTACTAAAAAAACTATAAGCAAAAAGCTCTATTGGAGAGAGTACGCCGCCAGTGTCTTTACCAGAAAGTCCACTTTTTGTGGAAACTAGTGCAATTATTAGGATAAATATTACTGACTTAATGGTAAATAGATTAGTATTACTTTTTATAAATACTTGCCCCATGATATTTTGTTCGCCTACCATATAGCTTTGAATTGTTGGAGCAATTGCATTTACTACTATAAGAGCAGCATAAGTTGATATAATTGTTAAAATTGTTTTATCTTTTTGAAGTATTAGCCCGTAAGCGATACCTATAACAAAAAATAATGTTATAAAAAGGTCCCATGTTGGTAAAACAGTCATATCCCTCCCTAATTAGAAATTTGTTTATTTTTTTAAAACATTTATATTATATCACATGTCGATTAAACATAAAAACAATTAAGTGCATTTATATGAATATAATAATTGTATTATTTTTACCAAAATTTCCAAGATTTTTTCTTTTCTTCAATTTCACGAATTTTTTCGTATAATTTTTTTTCTTCTTGAGTAATTTTTTTTGGAATTTCAACTCTTATGGTTGCGATTAAATCTCCTTTTCCTTTTCGATGTTTTCTACCTTTGCCCCTCATTTTAAATGATTGTCCATCTTGGGTTCCTGGAGGAATTTCAAGAACAATTGTTTCACCATTTTCTATCTGAAATTGTATTTTAGTACCTAATATTGCTTGAGTTAGTTTAATAGGAATTTCTACTTGAATTTGCGAAAAAGCTTGTCCAAAAAAATCTTCAAAAATATCACTAGTTCTGCCAAAACCTCCAAAATTACTAAAAATATCATCCATGTTGCCAGAATAATAACCTTGATGAAAACCACTGCCTTGAGAACCCGCACCTTGTTCAAATCCAGCTGATCCGAATTGATCGTATTGCGCGCGTTTTTGAGTATTAGAAAGTATTTGATATGCTTCGTTAATTTCTTTAAATTTTTCTTGATTCCCACCTTTATCAGGGTGATGTTTTAAAGCAAGTTTTCGATAAGCTTTTTTAATTTCTTCGGCAGACGAGTTTTTATTTACGCCTAAAATTTGATAATAATCTTTGCTCATTAATTCCTTAAATTTTTAATAGTATTATACCTTAAAATAGTTACTTTGACAAGTTTTTTAATAATTTAGAACGAATAATATTTATAGAAAAAACTAATAGGTAGTTTGTCCTTGATATGTTTGCGGTTGTTGCATATCTGTTGTGCTAGTATTAAAATCTTGAGTTGTTGTTCCTGCAGAAAGAGGGTTGCCACTTTCATCTACAACTTGGGAATCAAATGGATTAACCTTTATTACATATTTGTTAACACCTGATTTGTATTCAATAACCCACCATAACCATTCTCTTGGTTGAGTGTTATGTAAAGTAGCCGTAATTGATGTATTAGGATTAGTTTGTCTAAATTGTTGTCCTCCATTTAATTCTGCCAATTGAAATGCTTGAGCATAATTTAGTTGCCAGAATTTTTTATCAATTGGTTTAATATCTACTCCTAAATAATCTTCTTTAGGAATAATTGCCCTAATGTAGCGCGATGTTTCTTCCGATATAGAAAAACTCCACCAGTTTTTTGTATCATTTGCTGATCCAAAAATAAATGTTTCGTCTGATTGTCCAACAGCTAAATTTTGAGGAAATTTAATTGAAAAGGAAACTAAAACAGCATCTGGTTGCCATTCTTGAGCTTTTACTTGGGCTAAATTATAATTTTGTTTAGTAACAGTATCAATAGTTACCGGATCAATTATAGTTAAATTAGATACTGCTAGATTTAAATCAGGATTTATCACTGCTTCTTCAGCTGGAATTGGTTCTGGTTCGTCAGTTTTTTTATTACACCCAGGAACAATTAAAAATAAACTTATTATAATTCCAATTAACAAAAATTTTTTATCCACAGTTCCTCCCTACATTATTTAATTGGTTTTTATCAGTATTATTAAAACAAATCCCTAATAATAAAGTAATAGCAGCAAATTTTTTATGCTACTATTACTATATCACAAATTTAGTATTTTATACAATTCAAAATTTAATATTAGTTAATTCTTGAATTATTTTTTTTCACTATCTTTTTTTTCTTCTTTTTCTTTTTCCTTATTTTCTGATTCATTTTCTTTTTTGTTGTTTTCTTTTTTATCTTTATTTGCAGATTGATACATTTTAGTTCCAATTTCTTGTATTGCAGTTGAAAGCTCGTCAGTTTTTTTCGTGATTTCTTCAATATTGTCTTTTTCCATTTCATTTTTCAGTTGCATAATAATATCTTCAACTTTTCTTTTGTCTTCAGGATTAGCTTTATCACCAGCATCTTTTAAAGTTTTTTGTGCAGTATAAATTAAGTTTTCAGCTTTATTCTTAGTTTCAATTTGTTCTTTTTTCTTTTTATCTTCTTCTTGATGTGCGTCAGCATCTTTTTTCATTTTTTCAACTTCTTCATCTGACAGTCCGCTTGATGCAGTAATAGTAATTTTTTGTTCTTTGCCTGTGGCTTTATCTTGAGCTTTAACATTTAATATTCCGTTTGCATCTATATCAAAACTTACTTCAATTTGCGGTACCCCTCTAGGAGCTGGAGGTATTCCGTCTAACATAAACCTACCCAAAGTTTTATTGTCTTGTGCCATTTCTCTTTCACCCTGCAAAACATGAATTTCAACCGAAGTTTGGTTATCTGCTGCTGTGGAAAAAATTTGTTTTTTATTTGCAGGAATTGTTGTATTTTTTTCAATTAATTTTGTGCAAATTCCACCAAGAGTTTCAATACCAAGTGACAAAGGTGTTACATCAAGTAAAAGTAAATCTTTTACTTCGCCTGAAAGAACTCCACCTTGAATTGCGGCACCGAGCGCTACGACTTCATCAGGGTTTACTCCTTTAGAAGGTTCTTTTCCAAAGATGTCTTTAACGGTTTGTTGTACTAAAGGCATCCTTGTCATCCCGCCTACCAGTATTACTTCCACAATTTCATTTTTATCAATTTTTGCATCATCAATTGCTTTTTCGCACGGTTTACGGGTTTTTTGGACTAAATCTTCAACAAGCTGTTCCAACTTTGGACGAGTTAATTTAATATTTAGATGTTTTGGACCATTCGCATCAGCTGTAATAAATGGTAAATTAATATCAGTTTCTTGTGCGCTTGAAAGTTCTACTTTTGCTTTTTCTGCTGCTTCTTTAACTCTTTGTATTGCCATTTTATCATTCTTTAAATCAATAGCTTCGGATTTTTTAAATTCATCAATAATATAGTCCATAATTTTTTGATCAAAATCATCACCTCCAAGGTGAGTGTCTCCGTTTGTTGATTTAACCTCAAAAACTCCGTCGCCAATTTCTAAAATTGTAATATCAAATGTTCCACCACCTAAGTCGAACACTGCAATTTTACCTTCTTTTTTCTTATCAAGCCCATAAGCAAGTGCTGCTGCAGTTGGTTCATTAATAATTCTTTTAACTTCAAGTCCGGCAATTTTTCCAGCATCTTTTGTAGCTTTTCTTTGAGAATCATTAAAATATGCAGGAACTGTGATAACTGCATCGGTAATCGTTTCTCCTAAATAGCTTTCAGCGTCAGTTTTAAGTTTTTGTAAGATAAAAGCAGATATTTCTTGTGGAGTATAATCTTTTTCTCCCATTTTAACTTTAATTGAACCATCATTAGCCTCTACCATCTTATACGGCATAAGTTCTTCATCTTTTTTTGACTCAGCATCATCAAATTTTCGCCCGATAAATCTTTTAACTGAAAAGATTGTATTTTCCGGGTTTGTTATAGATTGCCTTTTTGCTACCTGTCCAACCAATCTTTCACCTTTTTTATTAACTGCAACAATAGAAGGACAAGTGTTAGCTCCTTCTGCAGTTGGGATTACTTTAGCCTTTCCACCTTCCATGACGGCTACAACTGAATTAGTTGTTCCTAAATCAATTCCAATAACTTTAGACATAAAAACTCCTTAATATAATGCGAAAGCTGCTAATTATTATTTGATTGCCACGAATATATTTAAATCATATTTTTTATATCCGTGTTGTGATCATTTGTTCAGATCATTTATGTATAATTTGCAGACTAGCATCATTAATATTTTTATTTGTAATTGTATTATAAAATACTGTAAAAAAAATGTCAAGTTAACTTTACATTGTGTTTATAAAAAATAAATTTAATCCGCCAAAGGCGGACAAGTGGGTGAATTCCCCGAAGCCCTGCCTTGCCTGCCTTATCAGCAGACAGGCAGGCAGGTTGCTTCGTATAAATTATTTCAATTTATATCTCGTAGCTTGCTGGGAGGTAGTTTATTAAAGGTTTATTAATCTTTCAATTTACTAAATACAAATAGATAGTATTTTTTAACTATTTTAATTAATATTGCGAGACCTGTTGTTCAATGGCTGATTTATTTGGCAACTTTAACTTTAACAGGTCTTATTAGCTCATCGCCAAGCTTGTAGCCGTTCTCCATAATTTCAATTATTTTATCAGTTTCAAATTTATCAGATTCCTCAGTCATTACAGCTTCATGAATTTCTGGGTTAAATTCATCTCCAGTGTTTACTGGAATTTCTTTTAGTCCATTATTTTGCAATACTCTTTCGAGCTGCTCTTTTATCTGTTTTATTCCTTCAGAGTATGTGTTTAATTCGTCTGACTTTTGTATTTTTGTAGAATTTAAAGCACGCGAAAAATTATCTAAGATAGGTAAAAGCTCTAAAATCAATTCTTTATTTGCATATTTAATTAAACCCATTTTTTCTTTTTCGGTTCTTTTTTGAAAATTTACAAAATCAGCTTGAGTTCTTTTCCATCCGTTTTCAAGTTCTTCGATTCTCATATTCAGTTTTTTTAATTCTTCGTCACTATGATTTATTTGATTTTTCTTTTTCATAAAATCCTCTTTAATTTTTAATAAATGATTAAATATCTTTATTTTTCGTAAATATTGTTTTATTTCTTTTTACTAAAGTTTTATTGGGCAAGATTGTTTGGTTGAATTGCTTGTAGCAAGTTGCACGATCTTAACTCTAGAGATTACTCTAGATTAAATGTCTTTGATTTATTTGACAAAATCAATCATATGATACAATAAAATCAATGTTTAAGCAATTATCAAAAATAACAAAATCGCAAATATTTATTGTTTTTGAATTAATTTTAATTGCAGGAATATTTTTTGGTAAATATATAATAATTGATAATACTGATGTAATTTACGTCTTTAGTATAATTTTAATATTTGTTTTTTTAATATTTTCGTTTTATCAAAAGGAACTAACAATAATTTTTGTGTGCGGGATAATTTTTTTTAGTGGCTTGTTATATTACAATTGGTTTAGAATAAAAATTACACCGCCAAAAATTGAGTTAGGTAGCGAAGTTGAATTAGAAGGTATTATCTATGAAGAGCCAGACGAAAAAGAGACAAAAACGCAATTAAAAGTTAATATCACAAATGCAATTGAGGCGAATGATAATATTATTAGTAGAAATGTTTTAGTAACTTTAGAAAAATATCCTCAATATAAGTATGGTGACATAATCCAATTTAAGGGGGAAATAGAGGAACCTCAAAAATTTGAAGATTTCGACTATAAAAATTATTTAAGCAGATATAATATTTTTTATATTGTCAAAAATGCAAAAGCCAGCTTAATAGATATTAACAGAGGTAATTTATTACTAAATAATATATATAAGATAAAGGCGAGGTCTGCGAATAATATTAGGAGATTGCTTCCAGAACCATTTGCTTCATTTTTAAATGGTTTAATTTTGGGTTTAAGACGAGGTATCCCGCAAAATATTCTTGATGCATTTAATGCTACCGGTACTTCCCATATTATTGCAATTTCTGGATTACATATTGCGATTTTAGTGAAATATTATCAAATTTTTACAAAAAGATGGCCCCAAAAAATGGTTTTTATTTTAGGTATTGCTGGATTATCTTTTTATTGTATTCTGACTGGGTTAAGGTCTTCAGTTGTTAGGGCTTCAATTTTGGCCGGTTCTTTTCTTTTTGCAAGACAAATTGGTAGAAAAGCTAGCGTTGTCAATGTCTTAGTTTTTATTGCTTTTTTGATGGTCTTACAAAATCCACTTATCTTGCACTATGATATTGGTTTTCAACTCTCATTTTTAGCAGTTCTTGGTATTGTTTATCTAAGCCCATTATTTAATTTATTATTTAATAAGTACTTAAACTTTGTTCCAAAAATATTACGAGATATATTGTCCGCTACATTTTCAGCTCAGATTGCTACAATGCCAATTATTATATTAAATTTTGGCCAAATAAGTATTATCTCTCCTGTTGTAAATTTGTTAATATTACCTGCTTTACCAATAGTAATTCCTTTGAGCTTTTTGATGCTTATTTTTTCTTTTATAAATTTCACGATAGCAAAATGTATATCAATCTTAGTTTGGATTATATTAAAATATATTATATATATAACAAATGAATTTTCTAAGTTGCAAATATCAAAAATAAACATAGCGCTCTCATCGTGGCAAGCAATTAGTTTCTATTATATAATTTTAGTACTTATTATTTACTTTTTCCAAAAGAAATATAAATTAAAACAAAAATATTTGTATGATTAAAAATAAATTTAAAAATAAAAAAAATATTATTACTAAATATATATTAGGATTTTTACTTATTTTTGCTATTTTGGTTTGGGCTTTAGTATTTGAAAAGCCGGACAATAATTTAAACATTTATTTTTTAGATGTCGGACAAGGAGATTCAATATACATTCGTACAATTAATAATATAGATATGTTGATAGACGGAGGACCTGGTTCGAAAGTAATATATGAGCTAGCAAACGCAATGCCTTTTTATGATAGAAAAATTGATTTTATTTTATTAACACATCCTCATTCTGACCATGTAAGTGGGCTGATAGAAGTAATTAAAAGATTTGATGTTGGTCAAGTAATTTTAACAGACGCAACATCTTCATCTAAAGATTATTTAGAATTTCTAACAATTATAAACCAAAAAAATATCCCAACAAAAATTGTAAGAAGTGGCGATGAAATTCACCTAGATAATCATACCAAGTTTAAAGTTTTTTGGCCCAATTCGTCATATAAAGATAAAAGTGTTACTAACTTGAATAACACTTCGATTGTTGGTAAATTAAGTTATTACGATTTTGATGTATTGTTTTCGGGAGACGCTGAAGATGAGGCACAGAAAGAGATTATCGAACTTTTTAAAGATGAATTAGATTCAGAAATTTACAAAGTTGCACATCATGGATCAAAAAATGGGGTATTAGAAGAATTTATCAACATTATAAATCCGGAAATTTCAATAATTTGCGTAGGTGATAAAAATAGATTTGGTCACCCGCATCAAATTTTATTAGATAATTTAACAAAACAGGGAAGTAAAATTTTAAGAACCGATGCAAATTCAACTATTAAAATTATTTCTGACGGACAATCATATTGGACTAAAACCCGAAAATAAAATATAATATATTCTAAAGATACTCTTAATTAACCTAATTAGTTCCTAATTATTCTAATTAACCTAAACAAGAACCGAGTTCTAATGTCTAATTAGGATTTAAGTCATTGAAATTTATTTAGAATAATTAGGTCAATTACCCGCCTGCCGTCGAGGCAGGGTGCAATTAGAAAATTTATATATAAGGATATTTTATGTCAGGACATAGTAAGTGGTCAACAATTAAACGCAAAAAAGGTGTTGCAGACTCAAAAAGATCTAATCAATTTACTAAACTTGCTCGAGCAATAACAATTGCCGCTAAAGAGAGTAAAAATTTAGATTTGGCTATCGAACAAGCGAAAAAAGCAAATATGCCTAAAGAAAATATTGAAAGAGCTCTTCAAAGAGGTCTTGGAGAATTAGGCGGTGAAGAAATAAACTCAATGAGTTACGAGTCATATGGTCCTGGAGGTATAGGAATAATTATCGATGTTTTAACTGATAATAAAAACAGATCTTTATCGGAAATTAAATCAGTTTTAAATAAATATAATGGCAAACTTGCTAGTTCTGGAGCGGTCAGTTATTTGTTTGACCAAGAAGGAGTTGTTCAATTTAAAAAAGATGGTCAAACTGTTGCTGGTGATGATTTAGAAATGATTATCATTGACTCGGGTGCCAAAAATTATTCAATCGACGATGGTATAATTTATGTTTATACAGAACCTAAAAAATTGTCAGAAATAAAAAAAGCACTTGAATTCAAATCATTAAAAATTGATTCTGCTAAATTACAGATGTGTCCTAAAAGTTATATAAATCTTGATGAAAACAAAAAAGAAAGTGTAATTAAATTACTTACATCTTTAGAAGAACTCGATGATGTTAGTGAAGTTTATACAAATGCAGATCTTTAGATGTTGAAAATGTTGAATCACTCCGTTTGTTGAACTTATTGGATCGCTTTGTTTATTAAAATTGTAAAGATATTAAGAATAAAATGAAATTTAATTATGAAAATTACAAAAAAACAATTTCAACAACTTCAACGAGCGAATAAGGTGAATAGCTCAACATCTCTTCAACGCATTCTTGCAATAGATCCGGGTTATGGAAGATGCGGTTGGGCAATCCTTGTAAAGCCAGTAAAATCTAAAGCCCGATCTTCAACAGGTTCAGATCGTCCCGAGTCGGTCGAGGGGCGAAATCCGAAGCACGAAACAAATTCGAATGTTCAAAATTATAATGACAAAAACAAAAAACAGTTTAAAAAATTAAAAAATTTGGATTTAGATTATTGTTTTGAATATCGAGACTCGAATTTTGAGATTGAACTAAGAGATTGTGGTTTAATTGAAACAGAAAAAAGAAAAAATTTGCCAGACAGATTAACAGAAATTTATAAAGCAGTTGAATATTTAATTAAAAAGTATAAACCTACAGAACTTGCAATAGAGTCTCTTTTTTGGTTTAAAAATCAGAAAACTGCCATGAATGTTTCACAAGCTCGTGGAGTAATTATTGTTTGTGCAAAAAATCATAAATTAGGAGTATCAGAATATACTCCTTTACAAGTAAAACAGGCAGTGGTAGGATATGGTAAAGCGACAAAAGATCAAATTCAAAAAATGGTCAAGTTTCATTTACCGTGCGGACATTTTTCCAAACAAGACGATACGACAGATGCTATAGCTATAGGCCTTACCCACTTACAAACAAATAAGTATTAAATTCGAAAAAACGAAATCCGAAAACCGAAACAAATTTGAATGGTCAAATAATAAATTATTTAATTTTTGAAAATTGTTTCGAACTTCGATATTCGAAATTCGAAATTTTGGAGGAAATTGTGCCTGAACTAAGACAAAATATAATAACTGGTGATTGGGTGGTTATTGCTCCAGAGCGCGCGAAGCGACCAAGCGATTTTATTACTTCAGATACTATTAAAACTCAAAACAAAGGCACTTGCCCATTCTGTATTGATAAAAGTGAATACAAAAGAAGAATCAAGCGATTCGATACAAAAAATATTTGGGTTATTGAAAATAAATACCCAGCATTTATTGAAGTTGCGGCAAAAGATATTATTAGGTCTTATAAAGTCGAGAATGATTTTTATAGAGCTCGTCCTTCTACGGGTGGTCATGATGTAGTTGTTATAAAAGATCACGATATAGATATGCCAAAATTTACTAGACAAATCTGGTATGAGCTTTTACTTACATTTAGTGCTAGATATAAATATTTTGATGAAAATTGTAATGTTGCATATACAATGCCAATTTACAATCACAATCAGGCGGCAGGTGCATCTATTGAGCATCCACATGCTCAAATTTTTGCCTCAAATATAATTCCCAATTTAATTTCAAAAGAAGTTCACCATACGGAGAAATATTTTGAACACAATGGAAGTTGTGCTTTTTGCGATCTCATTAAACATGAACAAAAATTTAAAAAAAGAATTATTTTTGAAAATTCAAATTTTATTGCTTTTACATTTTATGCGGCCCGTTTTCCTTTTGAGATCTGGATATTGCCAAAAAACCATGCTTCAAAATTTGAAAATGAAACTAAAAGTTTATATCTGAGTCTTTCAGAATGCCTAATAGATGTTTTTGGTAAGCTAGATTCAACTTTAAATGATCCACCTGTAAATTTCTTTTTTCATACTACGCCAAATACTATTACTAATTCAGATTATTACCATTGGCATATTGAAATTGCCCCTAGAGTTACAGGTTATGGTGGTTATGAAATGGGTTCAGGCAATGTTATTAATGTAGTTAGTCCAGAACAAACAGCTTATTATTTGAAAGATAAAACCAAGAAAACCAAAGTTTGGGAAGGACAGGAAAAATAATAGGTAAAATATTATTAAGAGGAGGACTTAATCTTGAAAAAACCAGTATTATTTTTGGTAAGTGGTATGGGTGAATATGCTCAGGCAAGTTCATTTGCTTTGTACCTTGAAAAACAAAAGATTGAGAGTTTATTTATTGTTCCTACTCAATTAGAAAAAGCAGTTAAATCAGATAATTTTAATTATCAGTTAATAGAAAATAACGCTGATGAAATAATCAGTAAAATTAATCCTAGCTATTTATTTTTATGCAATTCTAAAACAGTTTATGATTTAATAACCAAAAAACCTAAAGCTGATAATATTTTAACTTTAGATTCAAACTGGCTATTTGTTCCAGAAAAAAGCCCATTTCCTGTTATTGAATTTGTTAGTAGTTATGTTACAGTAATGCCTAAAAAAGTTTTTCAAGCTGGATTAAAAGAAAATGGCGGTCATTACAATCTTCCTAAAGAAATTTTAAATAAGATTACAACTGTTGGCTTCATCCCATCAGGCCATGATTATTCTGAAAAGAAGAAACAAGCAATGCGAAAAAAATATCAAAAATCTAATGAAAAACTTATATTTTGTTATTTTGGACGGGGATTGACTTTTGAGAAATACGGTAGCAAATATATTGATAATTTTTTTCAAGCTATTGATATTATTAATAAAGATAAAATAAAAGCTAGAGTGATATATGCTGGTAATGGAATTAATAAATACAATCATTACGAGTGGCTTGAAACTGTTGAATGGTTTAAAACTATTGAAGAATTTGAACTTACATTATCTTCATGTGATTTAATTGTTCAACATCATGGATTAGGTAATTTGCCAAAAGCAATAAGATCTCAAATACCTGCGATTTGTTTTGTGCCTAAAGTGCCAAAAACGCAATATCATTCGCCGGCATTTGAGATTGAAGCATTTGTTAAAGCTAAATTATGTGAGTCATTAACAAATGAATCTTCAAAAAAATTTATTGTCAATCAGGTTGAAAGCTTATTGTATAATAGTTCTTGCAGTAGTATAATGAAAAAAGCACAGAAAAAATTATTTGTTGATGGTGAGGTAAAACTACATCAGTTACTTATAAGGTTGAATAATGATACAAAAAAATAAAAAAATTGCTATAATACATTATACAAGTCCACCAATTATTGCTGGAGTTGAACTAATGATGAAGGAACAGATCCAATTGTTTATTAATGATGGATATAAAATAAAATTAATTTCTGGTGAAGGTAGGCGGTATAGACAGGATATAAACTTTTTAAAAATATCTCAAATTAATTCACGAAATCAAGAATATCAGAAAATTGCCAAATTCTTAGATAAAGGTGAATGCCCAAAAGAATTTGAGCAATTTTCTGAAAAAATATATAAAAAGCTCAAAAAAGCTTTACAAAATATCGATATATGCATAGTCCACCAAGCGCTCTCTATGCATTTTAATTTAGCCCTAACTTATGCTCTAGTAAAATTAACTAAAGATTTACATAAAAAAATAAAATTTATTGTTTGGACGCACGATTCAACTTTTTTAGACGAAAATTATACAAAAAAATTTGCTAAATTTAAAAAAATATTTCCTTGGAAATTATTGTCTGTAAAACACACAAATATTAAATACGTTGTAATTTCTAGTACTCGACAAAAACAACTTGCTCAATTATTTGGATGTTCAACTAAACAATTTGAGTTTATACCAAATGGTATAGATGTAGCAAAATTTTATAATTTGTCAAAATATACACAATCTTTAGTAAAAGATTACGATCTTCTAAATCAGGATTTAATAACAGTTTTGCCCAATAGAATTTTACCACGAAAAAATATTGAGCAGGCAATAAATATTGTTTATGAATTAAAAAAAATGGGAATTAAGATAAAATTTATTTTAACTGGAATTTATGATTATCAAAATCCTCAATCAGCTGATTATTATCAAAAAATTCAAAAACTTGTTGAAAAAAATAATTTGAAAAAAGATGTAATATTTTTAAATCAATATAAACCAAAAAACGGAGAGCAGATTAATTTAAGAAATTTAAAAGTATCTGAATTATATTATTTGGCAGATTTCCTAATTTTCCCATCAAAAATCGAAGGTTTTGGAAGGCAGATTGTAGAGGCAGGTATCACTAAAACTCCTGTTGTTTGTTCTGATATTGGTCCTTTTAAGGAAACAGCACAAAAAGATAGTTTATATTTTAAAATCAATGAAGATCCTAAAAAGACAGCAAAAAATATTATTAAATTTCTTGAAAGTATTCCAACATCTCGTGCATTTAGACGGCAAATTAGAGATTATAGTTTAATAAATATTTATCAAAATAAGATTAAAAATTTGTTAGAATAAATTTAAGAGTATTTTGTAGTTCCATCGAAAATATTTATAAAATATTTATAATGATATAAATTGGGTATTCATAATTAAGGTTATTAATACATTACCAAAGGAAATATAATATGATAGTAAAAACTTTTATGAAAAAACAAAAATACGATTTCATTATTGGAATTCCTTCTTATAACAATGAAAAAACTATTGGTTTTGTGCGCGATCAGGTAATTTTAGGATTGAAAAAATATTATCCAAAAAATTCAGCTCTCATATTAAATGTTGATGGTGGTTCTACAGATGATACCCGGAAAGTTTTTTTGTCGATTAAAACTCCTAAAAACATTTATCTGGAATCTAAAAGATATTCTGTTATATCGGGTAAAGGTATGTCTTTGCACAAAGTTTTTGAATATGTGGTTCAATACCAGTCGCATTCTTCAATGGTTGTTGATTCTGATTTAAGAAGTATTAGTCCGGAGTGGGTAAAATCATTGCTTGATCCAATAATGTCAAAAAAGCTTGATTTAGTAACACCAATTTATTCACGCGATAGATTTGATGGTACAATTACCAAAAATTTAGCTCATCCAATGATTGCAGCACTTTATAATTACAATGTTCCACAGCCAATTGGTGGAGATTTTGGTTTTTCAACTCCTCTTGCCAAAAAATTCTTAACAAAAAATATTTGGGACACAGATGTTGTAAAGTTTGGCATTGATATCTTTATGACAACTGTTGCAGTCGCAGAAAATTTTAAAGTCGGTGCAGCTAATTTAGGTGTAAAAATTCACGATCCAAAGGATCCGCGTGGTCTTGGTCCAATGTTTGTGCAAGTATCTTCAACAATTTTTGATCTTATGAAAGAATACGAAGGTGTATGGAAAAATAAAACCCAAATTAAGCAGATTCCAATTTTAAAAACAGCCAACATTATTAGCGAAAAAGCACCAAAAGTTAAAGTAGATATAGATGCATTAATAGGTGAATTTAAAAAGAAGTATAAATATTCGAGGAATATTTATGAATTTATACTTTATCAAGAAGAGCTAGATCAACTGGATCAAATATCTCAACAAGAAAAAAATAATTTTTATTTTCCAATAGATTTATGGACTCGACTTGTTTATGACTTTGCAAGTGAATATGTTCATGGTTCTATTCAGAAAAAAAATCTTCTAGATGCTTTTATGATACTTTATTATGCTCGAGTTGCTTCTTATATTTTAGAAGTAAAATCTTTATCAGAATCAGATCTAGATAAATATTTAGATAAAACCACCAATAGTTTTATTAAAAACAGAAAGTATCTTTTTAGACGATGGAAGGGAATTAGACCAGTAGTTGAGGAATGGTTTAAAAAAAATACTTTTTATTGTAAAGATTTTGAAGATATAAAAAAACTCGTTAGAATTAAAAATAAAAAGCAATTAACAATCGGACTATGTTTGCCTGCAAAAAACGAAGAGGCAACTATTGGCAAAGTTGTAAAAACCCTAAAACCCCTTAAAGATAAGTTTAAACTTCTAGATGAAATAATTCTTATTGATTCTTGTTCAGAAGATAATACTGTAAAAATTGCACAAAAAGAAGGAATTGATGTTTTTTCTGTCAATAATATTTTGCCAAGTTATCAAATTCCAACAGATATGTGGGGAAAAGGTGAAAACTTGTGGAAAAGCATTTATGCGCTTAATACAGATATTATTTTATGGGTTGATACTGATATAGAAAACATTCACCCTAGGTTTATTTACGGTCTTGTTGGACCAATGTTAGAAAATGATCACTTGGGTTTTGTAAAAGCATTTTATCGTCGTCCGCTAAAAGTTGATAATAAACTTCAACCTACAGGTGGTGGCAGAGTAACAGAACTAACAGCCAGACCTTTAATAAATACTTTTTATCCTGATCTTTCTCAAATTTTACAACCTCTTTCTGGCGAAATGGCAATTAGAAGAGAGCTTGCTGAAAAAATTCCTCTAACAACAAATTATGCTCTTGAAACCTGTATGCTTATTGATATATATACCAAATACGGACTTGATGTTATTGGTCAATCAGATCTTTTGGTTAGAGTACATAGAAATAATCCTTTGCATGTTTTATCAAAACTTTCTTTTGGAATTATGCAGGCAGTTATTAATCGTCTTCATCTTCATGGCAAAGTAAAACTTTTGCAAGAACCAAAATTTCAAGAAGGTAGATATAATTTTAGTAAAATGATAGTAATTGAATCTCAAAGGCAACCTATTTATAAAATTCCAGAATATAAAGAAAAATTTAAAAATCGTAAACCAAAATGGAAAACTCCAAAAAGAAAATAATTATTTTTTCAGATTTAGATGGTACTTTACTCGATCATAAAACTTATTCTTATACTGATGCTAAAAATGCTTTAAAAAAAATTTCTGATCAAAAAATACCTCTTATTTTAGTTAGCAGTAAAACATCTGCTGAAATGCTAAAAATTATTGATGAACTAAATCAAGATGGGCTTAAATTTAATCACCCTTTTATTTGTGAAAATGGCAGTGCTATTTATGTGCCAAAGAATTATTTTAATTTTAATATTGCCAAAGAAATTAGTTATCAGGTCAAAAACAGAGGTAAATTTAAAGAAATTAAAATTAGCGATGTAAATTATCAAGATTTAGTAAAAATTTTAAAAAAGATTGAAAAAAATATTGATGCAAAAATTATCGGTTTTAACGATTTAACAGCTAAGCAATTATCAAATGAATGCGGATTAAAACTAGAAGATGCTAAATCAGCTAAAACTCGAGAATTTGATGAGCCATTTCGTATCGATCCAGACGATCCGAATTTATACCAGAAAATTGAAAAAATGATCCTAGAAAAAGGACTAAATTACACCAAAGGTGGTAGATATGCTCATATTATGGGAAGACAGGATAAAGGATTGGCTGTCAAGTTGTTATCAAAATTATTTAAGAAAAAATATCAAAATATAAAAACTATTGGTTTTGGTGATTCAAAAAATGATTTAGAATTTTTAGGAATTTGTGATCAAGGATATTTAGTTTCAAATCCAAAAAAACCAACCTGCCCTGAGCTTGTCGAATGGGTTGATGCTAGTATTAAATCAGATAAAATTAATAGAATTTCCGAAATCGGTCCAAAAGGGTTTAATAAAGTAGTACTTAAATTAATTTCTAATTGCTTTAATTACTCTAATTTCTAAATAAATCACAATGATCTAAACCCCAATTAGAAATTGGAGCTTGGTGCTTGTTTAGATTAATTAGATCAATTAGAAATTAGGTCAATTCTAATAAAGGTTAATTAGAACAATTAGGTTAATTTTAAAAAGATTTTGTGTTTAGGATTTGTTTCTCAATACCAAATATATATCACTAACATTAACCGGTAATTTTCCGGTAATTATTAAATCATCAGTTTTTTTAAATAATGTGTAAGTGTCAAATTTTTCGATATATTTTTCTAAATCCAAATTTTCTTTTTTAATTTTTTCCAAAGTACTTTTATTTACAATTGCGCCAGAGCAAGGTGCATTATCGTGCCCGTCAGATGCGATAGAAGCAAAAACAGTATTTGAGTCGATTTTTTTTAAAGCAAGTGCAGACATGTGGGTATTTCTTCCGCCAGTTCCATGATCTTTGGCAACATTAACATTTGCTTCTCCTGCTGCAATTAAAGCTGAGCTTGGTTTAGATTTTTTAATTAAATCATTTAAAATTAAACTAATATTTTCATTATAATTATTTTTACCAATGATTGTTTTATAACCGAGTGTTTTAGCTTTTTTTTGCATCGCTGAAAGCGCAAGAGTATTTTTAGCAATTATCAAATTAATATCATTTTTTGGATTATAATTTGATTCTTTGGCAAACTCAATTTTTCCATCAATGCTGTATTTTTTTAAAATTTTTTGAGCGTCTAAATTAGTAGTTTTATCAGGATATGTAGGACCAGAACCAAAAATAGAAAAATTGCTGTCAGGAACATCAGAAACATACAAGGATAAAATATTTGCAGGTTTAATTAATTCTGCTAATCCTCCATTTTTAATTTTATCAATATGTCGTCTGACAGTATTTATTTCATTAATTGAAGCACCTGATTTAAGCATTTTATCATAAATTTCCCGAGTTTTTATAAGTGAATTAACAGGATCAACTAAAAGAGCAGAAGTTCCCCCACAAATTATTGCAATTACTAAGTCGTTTTTCCCTCCTCTCGTGAGAGGAGGGATTTTTCCAGCATTTTGGCAGATTTTTTCAATTTGTTTGGTAGCTAAAATATTTTTTTCTGAAGGCAAGGGATGAGTTCCAATCATAATTTTTAACCTAGAAAATCCCACCCGCGGGGTGGGTTTTTTGGTAAAATCTTTTATATCAATCACTAAACCTTCTTTAATTTGTGGTAATTTTTTGATAATTTCTGATGCTATTGCGGAAGAGCCTTTTCCAGAACCAACTAAATAAATATTTTCATATTTTTTAAAATTAAATTTAGAAAAATCAATATTTTTTACAATATCTTTTGGGTTTAATGCTTTAAGTCCTGCGTCAATAATTTGTTTTGCATCAAGTTTTAATTTTTGCTTATTATTTTGCATACTGATACTATTATAACAGAAACTAAAAACTAATATATCAAAACTAATAACTATAACTAAAAACTTTTTAACTAAAAATTTGATTTAAGTTATAAGTTGTAGATATTAGTTATAAATTTTGAGTTATAAGCTATAAAATTATGATAGCATATCTAAAAGGCAAAATTAAATATCAGGGCGTAAATTACATTATCTTAGATGTACACGATATCGGATACAAAATTTTTGTATCTAGTACTACAAGCTACAAACTACAAGCTACAAGCTGTTTATGGATTTTTAATCATATTAGAGAAGATCGTCATGAACTTTACGGATTTGAAAAGCAAGAGGAGCTTACATTTTTTGAAAGTCTTTTAAAAGTTAATGGAGTGGGGCCAAAAATGGCAATAAACATCTTGTCAAAAACTAATCTAGATCAATTAAAACAGACCATAATAAAAGGAGATATTAAACTTTTAACTGCAGTTGGTGGAGTTGGAAAAAAGATTGCTGGTAAAATTATTATTGAACTTAAAAACAAACTTTCTGATAATGGGAATATTAATTTTTCTGATTCGGCAACAGAAGAAATCATCGATGCGCTAAAACAATTAGGTTATAAAGAACAAGAAATAATTCCATATTTATCCAAAATTCCTAAAAAATACAAAGACAGTAGCGAGAAAGTAAGGTGGATGCTTAAGAACTTAAGAACTTAAGAACTTAAGAACGGAAGAACTTAAGAATTTAAGAACGGAAGAACTTAAGAACTTAAGAACGGAAGAACAAAAATTAAAATAGTAATTATTTGAGAAATAAAATAATATGTTTAGATTTAGAGATTTTACAGTATATAAAGATGTTAGAGAGTTTAGAATCCTATTAAAAAATTTATCAAAAAACAAATTTCCCAAAGAGGAAGATTATGTTCTGCGTTCACAGCTTTGGAGAGCTTTAGATTCAATTTTGTTAAATATTGCTGAAGGAACAGAAAAATACTCAGATATTGATTTTTCTAGATTTTTAAATAATGCTGTTGCATCTACTAGTGAGGTCGTTGCTTGTTTAGATGCAGCATTAGACGATAATTATTTCAATTATAATGAGCATGATAGATTCTTAAATAAAGCAGAAAACATTTATAAACAATTAAGATCTTTATCTGCTAAAGTAAGAAAAGATAATCGTAAGAAAGGAAATTAATTGATTGTTGCTCATAAGTTCTTTAGTTTATTAGTTTTTAAGTGTCCGTCTCCGACGGACTTATCCACAACTTGACCACTATAAAAACCAATTTGAATGTTGTATAATGTATTTAGTTATAATTTTAGGTGGGTGCAAACCAGAAAAAATACTAGTTACTATTTAAATTTTAATAAAAAAAATATTAATTTTTAAATATAATTTAATCAAGGAGGAATAATTACAACAATAATCAGCTTATTTTTAGCAGTGGTCGAGCCCCAAATAGAGGGACTGCTATCAAAATAAGCTTTAATAATATTTAACTTGCTATTCCCTGTGGTCTCTGCCACAGGGTAACCTTTAAGGAAAGTTTGAA